>NZ_JBITMA010000005.1:0-679882 GCF_044465765.1 Nocardia sp. NPDC049526
CGCTCGTACAGATCGATGCTCACCTCGGCATCGGACTTCATCAACGCGTCGGCGGCGTAGATACCGGCCGGTCCCGCGCCCACGATCGCGATGCGCATTGCGTATTTCGGCACACTCATGGCTGATATGCCTCTACGAATGCCGTATCCACCTCGACCGCACCCAATTTCGCCGCACTGCCCGGCGATCCGAGTGCGATATCGCGCCCTGGCAGCGGTTCGGTGAAAAATCGCTCGTTCTCGGCCACGAACTGTTCTTGCCCGGCGGGGATATCGACATCGAGGTAGATAGCCTCGACCGGGCATACCGGTTCGCAGGCACCGCAATCCACACATTCGGTCGGATGGATGTAGGCCATCCGAGCGCCGATGTAGATGCAGTCGACCGGGCACTCCTCCACACAGGCCCGATCCATGACGTCGACGCAGGCGGCGCCGATTACGAAGGTCATGATTTCTCCTCGGCCGATGCGGTCGCGAGTTCGGCGCCTTCGCCGAGTGCGGCCAGGATTTCGTAGCGGCGCCGGGCGAATTCGGGTTCGAATCGAGCGCCGGGCGCGCGGGGATTGTCGATCGTGATGATGCGCTGGATCCGGGCGGGACGTGTGGTCAGCAGGACGATCCGATCCGCGAGCAGCAATGCCTCGTCGACGTCGTGGGTGACGAACAGGACAGTCGTTTTGTGCCGCTGCCACACCGAGATCAGCAACCGTTGCATATCGGCACGGGTCTGCGCATCCAACGCACCGAACGGTTCATCCATGAGCAGTACGCGCGGTTGCGCGGCCAGGGTGCGGGCCAGCTGCACGCGCTGGCGCATACCACCGGACAGGGCGCCCGGCAGATGGTCACCGAAGTCGTTGAGCCCCACCTGATTCAACAATTCCAACGCCTCTGGTCGACGCCGACCGCGCGGCACCCCACGCAGCCGCAACGCGAATTCCACATTCTTACGAGCGGTGCGCCAGGGCAACAGCGCATCTTCCTGAAAAACCATCGCGCATTGTGCACCGGTGCCGACCGCACCGCCGTCCACTTCGGCGGTGCCGCCGACCGGTGTCAGCAATCCGGCCATGGCGCGCAGGATGGTCGATTTACCGCATCCCGACGGACCGAGCAGCACCACGATCTCGCCCGGGTCGACATCGAGATCTACTTCGGCAGCGAGGCTTTCACCGTATGCGATGCGCAGCTGGCGCATCCGCACGGCCGCTCCCGCGCTCATCGCACTGCCCTCGGCAACCAACGGTTGACCCGCCGACCGACCACTTCGACGAGCCAGGCCGTGGCCCAGCCAAGCACTCCGATCGACAGCATTCCGACCACGACACCCGGATAGTCGAGCAGGCCGTAGGACTGCCAGGTGAAATAACCGATACCGAACTGTCCGGAAATCATTTCGGCACTGATCACGCAGATCCATGCGACGCCCATCGCCACCGAAAGCCCGGAGAAGATGCCGGGCAGCGCACCGGGCAAGGCGATCTGGAACAGGATCTCCCACCGTCGCGCGCCGAGTGTGCGGGCGGCTTCTTCCCACACCTTCGGCAGGGCGTGCATGGCATGGATGGTGCTGACCGCCACCGGGAAGAATGCCGCGAAGAAGGTGATGAAGACGATGCCCTGCTCCCCCGTCGGGAACAGCAGAATAGCCAAGGGCACCAACGCGATTGCCGGGATCGGCCGGAATACCTCCAGTATCGGTCGCACCAGCGCGCTGACCAGGTGTGAGCGACCGATCGCCATACCGATGAGCACACCGCCCACCGTCGCCAGTCCGAAGCCGATCAGAATTCGGCGGATGCTGGAGACGATATTGCTGTAGTAGGAATGGGTGCCCAGTTGAGTTCGGAACGAGTCCAGAACCTCCGCGGGCGTGGGGATCTTGTCGAAACGCAGCCAGAACACCACCTGGTTCGCGGTGAGCAGGTACCACAGCAAAACGAGCCCGCCCAGCGGTACCGCGGTGAGCAGTGCCGTGCGCAGTCGGCTCGGCAGCACTATCCGGACGGGCCGTCCGGTCGATCGATGGGTGGTCGCCTCCGTTTCGGCAGACGTTGCCGGGATTGCGGCAACCGGTTCGGCGGATATCGTCATATCGAACCTCCTGATCTCGTGTCGGATATCTAGCGGGCCAGCAACGCCGCTGCGTAGTCGAGTACGGCGGCGCCCGGATGGCCGCCCGCATAGGCCTGGGCGTCGGCCTTGACCGCGAACGGTTTCAGCCGCTCGTCGGGTGCGGCGGCGGGATCACTCACCCACGTGGCGGTGGCCGCGAAGATCCGCATGCCGGACGCGGTATCCGGGACATAGCCGACACGGGCCGCGCCGCCGTGCTGGGCGATCAGGCGAAGCATGCAGGTCGGGGTCTTGGCCACCGAGGTGGTGTCCTCGTCTTTGAACCACACCTCAGAAGCGGTTACCGCGTTGTCGACAGCGCCCCCACAGACCGAGTCGGTACCGGTCGATCTGCTCGGTGGGCTGGTCGAGGCGCGCTGGGTCTCGTAGTCGGATCCGTACAGCGCCCGAACGTATTTGTCGTTGACGAACTCGCCGAGATCCAGATCGGCCAGCGCGCCGAGCCCCTTCAGGAAGGGCAGCAATTTGCCGAGCGCATCGACTTGCTGGGGCTTGATGGTCGGATCGAAACTCACCAGGCCATTGGGGCCGTTGTACAAATACACGACTTCCGCCGGTATTCCGGTGATCTCGGCGACCCGCTTCGCCGCGGCCAGCGGATTCTGGTTCAGATAATCGGTGGTCTCGCGTTGCGCGGCGAGGAATGCCGCGACGATGTCCGGGTTCGCCTCATCGAATCGCTTATTCGCCACGACCGCGTGAAAGGTCGGAATGTTCGCGCTACCACCGTCATAGAGCAGTCTGGCCTTGCCGTCGAAGACGAGCTTCTGTGGCCACGGTACGAACTGTGCCAGCGCCGACACCTGATCGCCCTGCAGTGCCGAGGCCCCGACGGCCGGGTCCTGGCCGAGCAGTTTCACATCCCCCAGGGTGAGTCCGATGCCGGACAGGCCGGTGGCGAGCATGCCGTGTGCGGCGGAGCCGACGCTGGTCGAAACGACCTTGCCGCGCAGATCCGCCAGGGTCGCCGCGGGTGAATCCAACGGAACCACCACCTGATTCAGTGATCCACGCAGGTTGTAGCCGGTGACCGCGATCAGTTCGGACTTCACGTCGGCGTGATCGCGCGTCTTCGACCCGTTGACCAGGATCGGGGCATCGCCCATCGAACCGATATCGACCTGGCCCGCCAGCATCTGCGCGGTCAGCGGTGGCCCGGCGGCGAAGTCCTTCCATTCGACCTTGTACGTCACACCCTTCGACTTGCCGAGTTCGGCCAGCTCGGCCTCGAACGTGCCGCGATCGCGCAGCAGCGTGCCCGCGGTGACGGTATTGATGGTCTTGGACTGATAGCCGATATTCACCGTGATCGTTTTGCCGTCGCCGCCGGAGCCGCAGCCGGCGACTACGGTGGCCGCGGTCGCGATGCCGAGCAGCAGCGCGAGCCTGCGCCGAATGGTCGTGCGTGGTGTCCTCATCGTGGTGTTCCTTCGCCCGTGATCAGCGCAGCAAGTAGGGGATGTTGACGGTCACGGCGCCGACCGGGCAGCGGGCCGCGCACGGGCCGCAGTACCAGCACTCGTCGACGTGCATATAGGCCTTGCCGGAGTCCGGGTGGATCGCGAGCGAATCCAGTGGGCACATATCGACGCACAGGGTGCAGCCGTCGATGCATTTCTGTTCGTCGACGGTGACCGGAACGTCGATTCGGGAGTTGACCAGGGCCATCAGATTTCCTTCCGAGAGTTGGCGATGCCGATGCGAGCGAAGGCGCGGACATCGGCGTCCGGGTCCTCCAGTGCGGATTGCAGGGCGGCGGTGACCTCGGGACGTTCGGCGATCCTTTCGGCGAGTGCACGCACGGCCGCTTTGCGGACATCGAGGTTGTCGTCGGCGACCGCCGAAATCAGGTGGGGTGCGGCGTAATCGGCGTCGGCAACCGCCAGTGCGTTCGCCGCCCCCTGGCGGACCTGCCAGGCCGGATCGATGATCGCGGTGGCGGCGACCGCTGCCGCCTGCGCACTGCATCCGGTTTCGGCCAGCCCGGACAGTGCGGCGGCCCGCACGAGCGGATCGGGGTCAGCGGCCAGTCCGATGAGTGTCCTCGATCCCCGTGGATCGCCCACCGCGGCAATGCCTTTGGCGACCGCGATACGCACGAGCGGATCGGGGTCGGCGGCCGCTGCGTCGAGTTCGGCCAGTGCGTCCACCGAGGTGAGCCCGCTGACCACCGTGCGACGCACCTCGGCATTCGGATCGGCGAGCAAGCCGAACAGTTCGGCAGCGTCGACCCGGCGGTGTCGCCACAGTGCGCCGATCGCCGCGGAGCGTACGGCGGGTTCGGCCGCCGATACGCAACTTCGCAGTGTCGCATCGAATTCCGCGCCGGGAACCAGCACCTCGAGCAGTTCGGTGAGCAGACCGATGGCGGCGTGCCGCACGCTGACATCGACATCGGCCAGACCTGCCGCGATCATCGGTGTGGCCGCCGCCCACTCCTCGGTGGTCTCGCTGAGCACCGACAGCGCCGTGCGGCGGACCTCCGGATCCGGGTCGACCAGAAATGGTCGAAGTTCGGTGAGCTCGGGACATTCATCGGCCAGATCCATCAACTGGAGCAGGCGGGCACTCATCGGGCACCCCATGCGCCGACCAGCTCCGGTGCTGCCGCATCGGGCACGCCGTCGGGCCGGACGAATCCGGGTACCGGCACGATGTAGGGGGCGACCGGCCGTGTGGTGAACTCCATCGCCCCTGATTCGCCTCGGAACAAATTGAGGTGACAGAACCATTCGGCATCATCGCGCTCCGGCCGATCGGAGCGCTGATGGTAGAGCCCCCAGCGGCTCTCGGTGCGCCGCAGTGACGCACGCGCGGCCATCTCGGCGCAATCCCGGATGAATGTCACCTCCGCACAGCGCATCAGCTCGTGCGGGGTGTGCGCGCCCATCCCTTCGATATCGGCGTGCATCCGCTCGAATGCCTCCAGCCCGAGCGTCAGGTAGCGCTGCGTTTTCGGTGGTTGCAGATAGTCGTTCACGAAGCGGCGCAGTTTGTATTCCACCTGCTGCTGCGGCGGACCGTCCGGGTTGGTCAGCGGCCGATAGATCAGTGCGTGCGCCGCCGAGATCTGATCCTCGGGCAGTTCGGGATGTGCCGCGCCGCCGGCGTATTCACTCGCACTGCGACCGGCGATATCGCCGTAGACGAACGCGCCGATCATGTAGTTGTGCGGGACCAGCGCCATATCGCCTGCCGCGTACAGTCCTGGCACGGTGGTCGCTGCATATTCGTCGACCCAGACCCCGGATGCGGAATGCCCACTGCACAAGCCGATTTCGGAGATGTGCATTTCGATATCCCGCGTCCGATAGTCGGTCCCGCGTCCGGCGTGGAAGGTGCCGCGGGTCGGCCGCTCGGTGGTGTGCAGGATCCCCTCGATCTGCTCGATCGTCGCATCCGGCAGATGGCTGAGCTTCAGATAGATCGGCCCTCGGGCGCTGTCGAGTTCCCGCTTGACCTCCGCCATCATCTGCCCGGACCAGTAGTCGCAGTCGACGAACCGGTTGCCCTCGGCGTTGACCTGGTAGCCGCCGAACGGATTGGCGACATAGGCGCAGGCCGGACCGTTGTAATCCTTGATCAGCGGGTTGATCTGGAAACATTCGATGCCCGACAGTTCTGCGCCCGCGTGATAGGCCATCGCATAGCCGTCACCGGCGTTCGTCGGATTTTCGTAGGTGCCGTACAGATAGCCGCTGGCGGGCAGTCCGAGCCGTCCGCACGCCCCGGTGGCCAGGATGACCGCGCCCGCCGAGATCGTCACGAATTCACCGGTGCGCGTATCGAATCCGACCGCGCCGACCGCCCGTCCACCGACGGTCAGCACCCGCACCGGCATGACCCGGTTGTTGATCGTCACTTTGGCTCGGACATCGCGGGCGCGCAGTGTGCGATAGAGCACCTTCTTCACATCTCGCCCCTCCGGCATCGGCAGCACATAACTGCCGGACCGGTGCACCTTGCGCACCGCGTATTCGCCGTGCTCGTCCTTCTCGAACTTGACCCCGTAGCTCTCCAGCCGCCGCACCATGTCGAAGCCGCGCGTCGCGGTCTGATAGACGGTGCGCTGGTTGACAATTCCGTCATTGGCCACCGTGATATCGGCGACGTAGTCCTCGGGGCTCGCCTTGCCGGGAACGACGGCGTTGTTCACCCCGTCCATACCCATGGCGAGCGCGCCGGAATGCCGCACATGCGCCTTCTCCAGCAGCAGGACATTCGCGCCGTGCTCGGCCGCGGTGAGCGCGGCCATCGTTCCCGCGGTGCCACCGCCGACGACGAGTACATCGCAGCTCAGCTCCCTGCGCTGCGCAACCGGTGGGATATCCATTGGCATCGGAGATCAGCCCCTTTCGTTCGGTTCGGCCACACCGCGATTCGGCGTGACCGGTATGCGATGCAGTCGGCCCGACAGCGAGAACCGGTCCCCGCGATAGCGGACGTACTCCAGGTCGATGGGCCGACCGGAGTCGGTGTAGGTGAGCCGTTCCAAGAACAGCAGCGGCGAACCCGCACGGACCTCGAGGAGACCGGCGACCGTCGGATCCGCGGCTACCGCCTCGATCGACACCGCCGCCGAACCCAGCGGTAGGCCGAGTTCGGCCTCCACCAGACCGAATACGTCGGAGCCGGTCAGATCCATCGCCAGCAGCGGCGCGCCGACATCGGCGGTGAGATAGCTGGCATCCAACGACAGCGGTGTGCCGTCGAGGTAGCGGATCCGCTCCAGCGCGACCACCGGTGTCGCCGGTTCGAGCTCGAGCCGCTCGGCCACGATGGGTGTCGCGGGGACAACCTCGGCCAGCAGCACTCGATTGACGACCCGATCCGTGCCGGTCTCGAAGGTCTCGGCCAGACCGCGCAGCCGGTCCAGACCCTGAACCGCCTTATCGGATACGACGAAGGTGCCCGCACCGGGAACCCGGTCGACCAGCCCCTCGTCGCGCAGCAATGCGAGCGCATCACGCACGATATTGCGGCTGGTATCGAAGTCGGCGGCCAATTGCGCCTCCGACGGCAGCGGCGCATTGCCGTAGATACCACTGCGGATACGTGCCCGAAGGATGTCACGGATCCGGCGAGCCGGCGCCGAGCGCCTTCCGGTGCTCGGATCCGGGGCACCCGCCCTTGCCGGATTTCCCGAATGCGTTCTTCCTGTCATGCGGCAAATGCTGCGAACGGTTCGTTACGTGCGACGTTTCGCGCAATTACCGAATGGTTACGCCAGTTATCGGCACCGGCGCAGGGCCGCTACCTGGGCAAATGCCTGCAACGATGGAAGTATCACCAGTTGGCTGCGCGATGCGCTTCGAGCTCGGCCGCATATTTCACCAGAATCTCGGCGGGGCCCGACGGCGGCAGTTGGTGGCGCCAGATGGCCCGAAACTTTCTGGTCAAGGCCACCGGGGTCGACAAACGCACCTCGATGAGGGCGCCAGCCGCCAGGGCCGATGCGGCGATCAGTTTGCTCACCACCGCGGGCGCCACACCGCTGCACGCGGCGGCGATGATCGCCACCGCGGAACCGAGTTCGGCAGCGGGAAGCGCTGGCTGGCATTCGGCGCTCAGGATTTCCCAGACGGCTTCCCTGGTGCCCGATCCCGATTCACGCCACAGCAAGGCAGTTGTCGCGAGTTCCCGTAAGGCGACCGGTTTGCGACGGGTCGCCCACGGATGCGTCGGACCGACGACCACCGCTAATTCATCCGCGCCGAGCACCCGGCTGCCGAGGTCACGCGGTTGGTGCGGACCCTCGACAAACCCCAGATCGGCCTCGGCGCTACGGACCATCGCCTCCACCTGCCGGGTGTTGTCCACCGCGAGGGAGACCGCCACATCCGGGCAGGTAGCCCGTAAGGCGTCGAGCCACTGCGGCATCCGATGGTCGGCAATGGTTTTCGACGCGGCGACACGCAGCCGGGACACGTCGGCGGCATGCAATGCGGTCACACCATCGACGAAAGAACGCGCGGCCTCGAGCACCGGCAGCGCATGTCCGACCACGACCCGCCCCGCATCGGTCAGTTCCGAACCGGTCGGGCCGCGCTCCAGCAGACACAACCGCAGCCTGCGCTCGAGCGCGCTGATCCGCATACTCGCGGCGGGTTGGGTAATGCCGTGCCGGCGTGCGGCCGCGCCGAGGCTGCCGAGTTCCGCGACGGAAACCAGCAGATCGAGTACGTCCAGATCGGGCGTACCGGGCGGCAGGGTCATGAGGACCGATTATGGGCGGGCCGGCCGCATGCGGCACCCGGAGAGATTCGGGGCCGCCAGCACATCCGGCCGCTCATCAGCGCCGCTTATGAGGTTCACCCGCCCCGGCGGCTACCGGCCGAGCAGCCCGCTCACGATCGTGAAAACGTGACGTCGATACGCCGAAATCTTCCCGGGATCCTGCTCGCGGCCGTTGTCGCCACCGCGGCGACCATCCTGGGCAACGCGCTTCCGATGGCGGGCGCGCCAGTCATCGCACTACTCGGTGGCGCGACGATCGGCGTGCTCGCGCGCCGATCGGTCGAGGAGGCAGGGATATTCGCGCCCGGCCTGGAACTCACCCGCAAACGCCTGCTCGGCGCCGCAATCGTGTTGCTCGGTCTCGGGCTGCCCTTCGGCTCGGTGCTGACAGTCGGACGGCAGACGGCGCTGGTGCTGATCGGAACCATCGTCGTCGGCGCGGTGGCCGCGGTCATCATCGGCAGAATGCTTGCGCTGGAACAGGAATCGGCGATCCTGGTCGCGGTCGGGACGACGATCTGCGGTGCTTCCGCCATCGCGGCGGCCACCGCGGTCATCAAGCCGGACAAGGACCGGGTCGCCTACGCCCTCGGCACGATTTTCGTCTTCAATGTCGTTGCCGTACTGGTGTATCCACCACTGGGACACCTGCTCGGTCTATCCCAGGAGGCATTCGGACTCTGGGCCGGTACCGCCATCAACGACACCTCCTCGGTGCTCGCGGCGGGCGTGATATTCGGCCCTGCGGCAGCGCATTTCGCGGTGATCGTCAAACTCGTCCGCAGTCTGATGATCGTTCCGATGTGCCTCGGTCTACAGCTGGCTCGCAGAAAGGCGGGCGAGACCAGGAAAACCCCACTGTGGCGGACCTTCCCGCTGTTCGTCGCCTTGTTCCTGATCGCATCCCTGATTGCCGGGCTCGGTGCGTTGCCCGCTTCCTGGTCGGCACCGCTCGGACACCTCAGCGCCTGGCTCATCGCCGCCGTACTGGCCGCCATCGGAACTGCCCTTACCTGGCAGCAGATCCGCATCGCCGGAGCGCGCCCGCTCCTTTTCGGCGGAGCCCTCGCCCTCATCCTGGCCCTGACCAGCCTGGCACTTCAGACCGCTACCGGCTGGCGCTGATATTCGCCACAATTTCCGAATCAACCGGTCGCGGAACGGAATGCGCCAGTGCGGTCGATACGGTCCCCGGGTCCGGCAGGGATTCGAGACTTCGTCGCCCATCAGGGCGGGCATTTAAGATGCATCGATGACTGATCGGGAGCCGAGCCAAGTCGACGTCCCCGGGAACTCTCCTGCGGGAAATCCGGTCGACATGCCTGTCACTCTGTCGTGGCCACGCGATGTCGCATACGTCGATCCAGGCGTGAACCTGGTGGTGCGGGCTGTCGGGTCGGACGTGGGGCATGCGCTGCTGATAGAAGTCGACTTCGGCGAGTTTCCAGATCTGCGAGAAGTGTCAGAGACACAACATGCGGTCCGGGCGCTACTGCTCGCGCTCGTCGACTTCGAGGTATCGAAACTTCCTGAGCGACGCCCAGATCCGGACTCGGAGACCGCGGAAAAGCTGAGGCAGATCATCAACGAGGCCGCCGAGGATCACAGTGCAGTCGGCGGCTTGGTCCGGGAAATCCTGAAGACTCAAGATGCCGATGCATTGGCCACGGTCGTCTCCGGTCTCGCGGGGCGGCTTCCCGCCCGGATCGAAGCATCGTTGTCGATCTCCAGCAGTGTGACGGTGAACCCGTGGCAAGAGGTCGTTCAAGTTACGGTTCCGGCTGTCACAACAGGTGGATTGATGGCCGCTGCGGCACGCGCGGGGTGGGTCGCACTACGCAACGTACCGGCGATTCTCGATGTCATCGTGCGGGCAACCACAATCAAGGCGGAGCGAGCGGCCCGGATCGCGGCTTTGGAAGCGGAAGCGTCTATCCACCAGAACGACGCTCTGCTGGAGATAATCCGAACCTCGGCAGAGGCCGCAGCTGCGCGCCGCTCGCTCGATGCGATCTTGGATGTATCACCTGATATCGCAAGACGTATTCACGTTCAGTCGATTTCCGATGAAGAGGCGAACGAACGACGGCATCGCCTGCTACGAGCTGTTAGACACGACGCGGAGCCGTCCGACAGTCCATCTTGAGCACCATGGCTGCTAGCGGGCATGTGATCTCGTTCGGTGGGACGCCGACTTGTTGAGCGCCGACCTAGCTGGCATCCAGTACACGCCAGAGGCAAAGTGGCAGAAGGACTCCGACCACTCCCCTGGGTACCTCCAGGCGTCAACAATGCCGGACATCCGCCACTCCGGGTGTCGCCGAGGTGACCGTGCTTCCGACAATCGGGGATCCGGCGGCAGGTGAGGCGTTGGCGGATCGGGAGTCGGTTACTTGTAGCATCAACTGGTGAAAACTGGAATGTGCTCTGTCGCAGGCGCTCTCGTCATCACTGCAGTGTCCGTCGCAGCTCCCACTGTCTCAGCCTTCCCCACCGGCTCAGCCGGGGTTGGGGACGGCCGGGAAGTGGTGATCATCGACGGCCAACTGGAGTTGAGCGACCTGGACTCGTGCTGGGCTAGCGGTTTCGCGCGTGACATCCGCTTCGAGAACCGCAGTAAGCGAAATTTCCTGGTGTACGCATCCAACGATTGCAGCGGTGAACCCACCGCGACCGTGGCTCCAGGTGGATCCGCGACGCATTACGGGTGGTCGGCCGTAGCGGCCGAATAAGAAGCGGTCGGGCGCGCAAGGAGCAAGCTCGGAGCGAAACTGGTTTCGTTCCGAGCTTGCGTTTCGATAAACCGCGCCGCTGAGTCTGGTATGCCGCAACCAGTGCCGGTGGAGCGGACAAGTCGAGACCGGTCGGCCTGGTCGCGAATCCTACGGCCCTGCAGCAGATTGCCGAGCGCGCGGACAGGGTCGGATCGACGAGGCAACCCCGCCGGCGCGTATGCCGGTGAACAGGATGTTCGGAAGATTTCCTTCCGCAATTGCTGAGATGATCGACCGATGTTGGAGACTTCGGCGCGGTTACTGCGATTGTTGTCGCTGCTGCAGATGCATCGGGATTGGTCCGGGCCGGCCTTGGCCGAGCGGCTCGGGGTTTCGACGCGGACCATTCGTACGGATATCGAGCGATTGCGCAGGCTCGGGTATCCGGTGGATGCGACGCCGGGTGTTGCGGGAGGGTATCGGCTGGGGGCCGGATCTTCGCTGCCGCCATTACTTTTGGATGATGAGGAGGCCGTGGCGGTGGCCGTGGGGTTGGCGACGGCCGCGAATGGGGCGGTGACCGGGATCGAGGAGACTTCGGTGCGGGCGCTGGCCAAGTTGGAGCAGGTGCTGCCGTCGCGCCTGCGGCATCGGGTGCGTGCCCTGACCGCCGCCACCGTGCATGTGCCGCATCCGGGTCAGTCGAATGTGGACGCCGGAGTGCTCACCGCCGTCGCGGCGGCGATCCGGGCGAGCGAGCGGCTGCGGTTCGATTACGAAACCCATTCGGACGCAATCGAACAACGACCGCCGCAACGGCGCGAGGTGGAACCGCATCGGCTCGCGCATTGGAACGGCCGCTGGTATCTGGTGGCGTGGGATGTCGGGCGCTCGGACTGGCGCACGTTCCGGGTCGACCGGATGACGCCGCGGACACCGAACGGTGCGCGCTTCACCCCGCGCAGCGTTCCAGAAACCGAAGTGGCCGAACGGATCCAGCGCGGCGTCGGCGCCGCGACGTGGCGCTACCGGGCAAGAGTGCGGGTTGCGGCTCCGGCTAACGCCGTGCGGATGCGGTTGCCCGCCGCTGTGACTATCGAATCCGATGGTCCGAACTACTGTGTGATCCAGGTCGGTTCGGACACGCCACATTCGTTGACGTTGTATCTCGGACTGCTCGATGTAGATTTCGAAGTCCTGGACGCACCGGAGCTCGGCGAGCACCTCCGAGCAACTGCCGAACGGTTTCTGAAAGCGGCGGGCGAGAATTGAAATGCGATGTGTCCTGAATTTCGGTGAGCGGCAACCCCGGTCGGGCGAATTCCACGGAATGCCCGGCCGGGAGTACCCGTTCGAGACTTACGCAAACAGCTCGAATTACCTCATTACTGATTGGCGCCTGCGATACCGCCGATGATTCCGCCGATGACACATCCGGGCAGGAATCCGACGACAAAGAACAGCAGCCCGATCAGCGCGCCGACGGCGCATCCGATCAACACACCCGCGACCGTGGTGCCCGCATCACCGATGAACTGCAGCGGGGCCGATTGCGGTGCCGGCGCGTTGACCGGCGTCAGCGTCAATGTCGTTGCCGTGGCATCGACTTCGGGCGTGACCTGCACCTGCTGGCCCGCCACCGTCTGCAGTGCGGTTGGTACGGTGGCGACCACGGCCCCGTCGGGTGCGAGCACCGTGATGCCCGCATCGGGCGTCAGGACGAACTTACCCGAGGTCAGCGTGATGGTGGCATCGGAGCGGTCCGTCGCCACCGCCGCGGTGTATCGGACGCCGTGATCCACGCCGTTGAGAACTGTTTCCGACGATACTTCGGGTGAGCCGTAGGCGGTGGCCGCGGTGATGCCTGTCGCGGCAACGGTCAAAACTGTTGTCGCTACCAACTTTTTGATCTTCATTATGATTTCCAATCATCCAGCCGATTCGATCGATGTTCCCGAGAAACGGACATCGGACATCAATCATCATGCGCCCTCAACACACTCGGCGTCGCGAAAATCATGAAATCGAATTACGTTGCAAGATCAAATAATTGGAAATACCCAAGGAACTGGGGTATTGCTTTTCCGGCTATTCCAGTTCGCCCTCGGTCTCCAGGTAGATCTGGCGCAATCGGTCCAGTGTTGCCTGCTCCGGATGCTCCCACAACTCCCGTTGCGCCGCCTCCAGCAGACGCTCGGCAATGCCGTGCAGCGCCCACGGGTTGGACTGTTCCATGAACTTGCGGTTCACGTCATCGAAAACGTAACTCTCCGCGAGCTTTTCGTACATCCAGTCGGCCACGACATTGGTGGTGGCGTCGTAGCCGAACAGGTAGTCGACGGTGGCCGCCATTTCGAATGCACCCTTGTAGCCGTGGCGGCGCATCGCCTCGAGCCAGCGCGGATTCACCACTCGGGCACGGAAGACGCGCGAGGTCTCCTCCGAGAGCGTGCGGGTGCGCACAGCGTCGGGGCGGGTGCTGTCGCCGATGTAGGCCTCGGGATTCTTGCCGGTCAGCGCGCGCACGGTGGCGACCATGCCGCCGTGGTACTGGAAGTAGTCGTCGGAGTCGGCGATATCGTGTTCGCGGGTGTCGGTGTTCTTGGCGGCCACCGTGATCCGCCGGTACGCGGTGCGCATATCGTCGGCTGCGGGTGCGCCGTCGAGGTCGCGGCCATAGGCGAAGCCGCCCCATGCGGTGTACACCTGCGCGAGGTCGTCGTCGGTGCGCCAACTCTTCGAGTCGATCAGCTGCAGCAGGCCTGCGCCGTAGGTGCCCGGTTTGGAGCCGAAGATGCGCGTGGTGGCGCGGCGCTTGTCGCCGTGTTCGGCGAGGTCGTTCTGAGCGTGGGTGCGAACGTAATTCGACTCGGCGGGTTCGTCGAGGTCGGCTACCAGACGGACCGCATCATCGAGCAGCGCGAGCACATGCGGGAACGCATCACGGAAGAAGCCGCTGATACGGACCGTGACGTCGATGCGTGGACGGCCCAGTTCCGCGAGCGGTATCACCTCCAAGGTGGTGACCCGGCGGCTCGCCTCGTCCCAGACCGGGCGGACGCCCAGCAGCGCAAGGACTTCCGCGATGTCGTCGCCGGAGGTGCGCATGGCGGAGGTGCCCCACACCGACAGCCCGACCGAGCGCGGGTACTCACCGTGATCGGCCTTGTATCGATCGAGCAGGGAATCCGCCATGGCCTGCCCGGTCTCCCAGGCCAGTCGGGACGGAACCGCCTTCGGGTCGACCGAGTAGAAGTTCCGACCGGTCGGCAGGACATTGATCAGGCCGCGCAATGGGGATCCACTGGGCCCCGCAGGGATGAAACCGCCGTTGAGCGCGTGCAGGATTCGGTCGATTTCGATGCCGGTCTGGCGCAGGCGGGGCACGACCTCGGTCGCAGCGAAGCGCAGCACGGTTCGCACCGCGGCAAACGTCGGGGCGGGTAAGTCCAGTGAGTCGACAATTCGGTCGACGGCGTCGACGGACCACTCGGCAGCTTGCAGTGCGGCGAGCAGCCGACGCGCTCGAGCCTCGACCTCGTCGACGCGTTCGCGCACCTCGGTACCGGATTCGTTCAGCCCCAAGGCTTCCCGCAGACCCGGCACATTCCGTTCGCCACCCCACAGCTGCCGCGCGCGCAGCATGGCGAGGACCAGGTCGAGTTCGGTCTCCCCCGCCGGCGCCTGCCCGAGGACGTGCAGACCGTCACGGATCTGCACATCCTTGATCTCGCACAGCCAGCCGTCGACGTGCAGCAGCATATCGTCGAAGACATCCTCGTCCGGGCGCTCGGCAAGGCCGAGGTCATGGTCCATTTTGGCCGCGCGCATGAGCGTCCATATCTGCTGGCGGATCGCGGGCAGTTTGGCCGGATCGAGGGTGGAGATATTGGCGTGTTCGTCGAGCAGCTGCTCCAAACGCGAGATATCGCCATAGCTTTCGGCGCGGGCCATGGGCGGGATGAGGTGGTCTACGAGGGTGGCGTGGGCACGGCGCTTGGCCTGAGTGCCCTCGCCCGGGTCGTTGACCAGGAACGGGTAGATCAGCGGCAGCTCACCGAGCGCGGCGTCGGTGCCGCAGGAGGCGGACATGCCGAGGGTCTTGCCGGGCAGCCATTCCAGATTGCCGTGCTTGCCGAGGTGCACCATGGCGTCGGCGGCGAAACCTTCCGGCGCGGCGATCCATCGATACGCGGCGAGATAGTGATGACTAGGCGGCAGGTCCGGGTCGTGGTAGATCGCGACCGGGTTCTCGCCGAAGCCGCGCGGCGGCTGCACCATCAATACGATATTGCCGAAACGCAATGCGGCGATGACGATTTCGCCCTTGGGATCGGCGGAGCGGTCGACGTAGAGTCCGCCGGGCGGTGGTCCCCACGCCTCGACCACGGCTTCGCGCAGATCCTCGGGCAGGGTGTCGAACCAACTGGTGTACTGGTCGGCGCTGATGCGGATCGGGTTGCCTTCGAGCTGTTCGGCGGTGAGCCAGTCCGGATCCTGACCGCCCGCAGCGATCAGCGCGTGGATCAGCGCGTCTCCGTCGCGTTCCGCGAGCCCTGGCACCTCGCTCTCGTCGCCGAGATCGTAACCGGCCGCGCGCATCTCGGTGAGGAGCCGGATCGCGCTGGCCGGCGTGTCCAGGCCGACGGCGTTGCCGATGCGCGCATGCTTGGTCGGGTAGGCCGACATCATGATGGCGATGCGTCGCCGTTCGGCCGGGATGTGGCGCAGCCGTGCGTGCCGGACCGCGATACCGGCGACCCGGGCCGCGCGTTCGGGATCCGGCACGTAGGCGGACAGTCCGTCGGCGTCGAATTCCTTGAAGGAGAACGGAACCGTGATGATGCGGCCGTCGAATTCCGGGACGGCCACCTGGGTGGCGACGTCCAGCGGGGAGAGCCCGTCGTCGTTGGCCGCCCATTGGGCTCGGCCGCTGGTGAGACACAGGCCCTGCAGGATGGGCACATCGAGCTCGGCGAGGGCGGCGACATCCCAGGCCTCGTCGTCGCCACCGGCCGATGCGTTGGCGGGCTTGGTGCCGCCCGCCGCGAGCACGGTTACCACCAGTGCGTCTGCGGTGCGCAAGGTGTCGAGGAGTTCCGGCTCGGCGGTGCGCAGGGATGCGCAGTACAGCGGCAGGGCCTTCGCACCCGCGTTTTCGATTGCCGTGCAGAGGGCATCGATGTAGGCGGTGTTTCCGGCGAGATGCTGTGCGCGGTAATAGATTACGGCCACTGTCGGCGAGTGCTCGGCGGTTGCGCCCGGATCAGTGCCCGGCGTGCGATCCAACTCACCCCAACTCGGCAGATGCACCGGCGGTTCGAAGCCGTGGCCGGTGAGCAGCACCGTATCCGACAGGAAGTTGTGCAGCTGACGGAGATTTTCCGCACCGCCGGCGGCAAGGTAGTTGTGCGCGTCGGCGGCCACGCCACCGGGCACCGTCGAGCATTCCATCAGCTCGGCGTCGGGTGCGATCTCACCGCCGAGCGCCACCATCGGCAGCCCACTCGCGCGCACGGCCGCGAGCCCGTCCTCCCAGGCGCGCTTGCCGCCGAGGATCCGCACGATCACCAGATCGACGCCGTCGAGCAGCGCGGGCAGGTCGTCGACCAACAGCCGAGCCGGATTCCCCCAGCGATATTCCGCACCGCTCGCACGCGCGCTCAACAGATCGGTGTCGGACGTCGACAGCAGCAAAATCACAGGTGGCAGCCTTCCTCGGGTGACGCGCCCATCGGTTACGGTGCTCGCCGGAGAGGGTCTGGCTTTCGACAGTGGCGCGACCGCACCGGAGTTCCACCGGTTTCCTCATCGCCCGCCGAGCACCCAGATGCTAGCCCGCCGCCTCGCACCGCTCGCCGACAGGTGAGTGCCCGTGCTCAGGTCAGGTCGGTGTTTCCGTCGATCACCTTCAGGTGGTAGTGGAATTTGTCGACACGCCAGCCCGCGGCGGTGCGTTCGGCGCCGATGCTGTAGCTGCCGACAAAGGTGCGCGTCTTGCCATGGGACGCATCGTTCTTCACGTGCACCGCGATTGCGTCGGCGTGAATTTCGGCGTGGTCACCCTGCAGGGCGACCAGGTAGTTGCCCGCCTGGTGATGGATGCCGTCGAGGTCGGCGAGGCCCGTGCGCCAATCGCCGACGATATCGGCCGCGGGCCGCACCGCCACCTCGCCGCCGAAGCCACCATCGAAGTCGACCTTCGGCGTGAATACCTCCGCGAGAAGGTCATCCCAGCGCTTCTGATCGGTGTAGACGAACATCCTGGTGACAACGTCGATGATTGCGAGTCGGTCGGCAACAGTGGAGATTTCACTCATTCCGCCAACCTTAATGGCGGGCCGGGATCGACGCCGACTGGTCGGTCGCTATTGTCCGGCTGCGTCCGGCCTGCGCGATGCCGTCATGGCTTTCCGGCGAGCGAGAGCAATTGCGCACACTCGGATTCGCGGCTGGGCGGTCACGCGTCGCTCCCGCCCTTGCCCGTCGGCCCATCGACGACATCGTGGTCATGCTCTCGCGGGTTGCGCAGCGATGCAGTCGTAGGCTGGTTGGGTCATGACGCGTACGAATCCCGATTCCTGCCCCGGTGTGCTGCGGCTGCATCAGGCGGCCGATGGGCCGTTGGCTCGGATTCGGCTGCCCGGTGGGCGGCTGGAGCCGGGCCAGTTGCAGGTGCTGGCCGAGGCGGCCGCCCAACTCGGCGATGGGAATATCGAGCTGACCTCGCGGGGCAACGTGCAGTTGCGGCAGGTGCGTGATGCGGCCGCGCTGAGCGAGCGGTTGGCGGGTGCCGGGCTGTTGCCGAGCGATACGCATGAGCGGGTGCGCAATATTGTCTCCTCGCCGCTGTCGGGTCGGATCGGTGGCTGCGCGGATGTACATGCGCTGGTTCCGGCGCTCGACACAGGTTTGCGCGCCGCACCGCGGTTGGCCGAACTGCCCGGCCGCGTGCTGTTCACCCTCGACGACGGTCGCGGCGATATCAGCGGCCTCGGTGGCGATATCGGCGTACACGCAACGGGCACAGCAGAATTCGCGCTCGTCCTGGCCGGTGGTGACTCCGGCATCCGAGTATCGGCGGCCGACGCGGTCCACGTGATGCTCGCCGCCGCGCACGCCTTCCTCGATCTCGGCTCGGGCCAATGGCGGCTGCACGAAGTCGATGACGGTGTGCGGCGAGTGATCGATGTCCTCGGCCTGTCCCCCGGCCCCGAACGCCTGGAATTCGGTGCCGCCCATGACATTCCGATCGGCTGGCTCGACCAGGACAACGGCCTGGTCAGCCTCGGGGCGGCCGTTCGCCTCGGCTCCCTGCCCGCCCGCATCGCCGAATTCATGGCCGCCATCGAACGCCCCATCTTCATCACCCCCTGGCGCAGCCTGGTAATCACCGATCTCGCGGAATGGCCCGCCGAACAGGTCGTCCGCGTACTAGCCCCCATGGGCCTGATCTTCGACGCCAACTCCCCCTGGCTCCAGGTCAGCGCCTGCGCAGGCCAACCCGGCTGCGCAAAGGCGCTCACCGACGTCCGCGCAGACGCCACGGCCGCCGTCGAATCCGGTCGCGTACTCCCCACCAACCGGTCCGCCGCAGAGAGCGATGCCGGCGGCCACACAGCAGAACCCGACCCGACCACCGAAATCCGCAACTCCGAGGACGTCACAGTCGCCGGCCGCCAACACTGGTCCGGCTGCGACCGCCGCTGCGGCCGACCCCGCGGCCAGGTCACCGATATCGTCGCCACCGAACTCGGTTACCGCATCGGCTGACATCCGCCGGGCAAACAACCACAACGAGGGAACCCGATGATCTGGTTCTCGGGTGCGGCGCGTGGCACGGTGAAGGCAGCGGTTGACTCGTGGGAGGAGTGTTCCGATGACGGTCGGGCGGCTCGGTGACGCGGAGATCGATGCGATGTCGGCGCAGGAGCGGCGGGAATTGATTCGGCGGTTGCAGTTACCGCCGGAGCGGGTGTTGCCGCGGCCGGAGGTGGTGCGGATTCATCGGCGGGTGCGGTTGACGCTGATGGTGGGCGGGTCGATCGCGTTGATTCCGTGGATCGTGTATCTCGCGGTGTCGCTGCCGCCCGATTATCAGGCCCGTAATTGGACGCTGGCCTGGGTCGGGTTCGACATACTGCTGGTCATCATGATGGCGACGACCGCCTATCTGGGCTGGCAGCGCAAACAACTGCTCGTGCTGCCCGCATTCGGCACCGGCCTGCTGCTGCTCGTGGACGCCTGGTTCGACATCACGACCGCAAACGCTCGCGACGTCTGGTTCTCCATCGCCGTCGCCTGCGTCGCCGAAATCCCCCTCGCCCTGCTACAGATCAGCGGCGCGCTCCTGCTGTTCAAATTCGTTGCCGAAGTCCATCCGTTGGCCGAACCGGGCGTCAGCGGTTGGCGCACCGAACTCCCGTTCTGACAGCGGTGCTCGCGCCTTACGAAGCAACCGCGGTCGGTGCACTCCGCGGATCCTCGTGAATCTCCAAGGTGCAGCACTTCACGCCACCACCGGCCTTCAACAACTCCGACAGATCGACGCCCACCGGGTTGTACCCCTGCGCACGCAGCTCCGAAGCCAGGTTGTCGGCGCGACTGCTGATGAAGACATTCAGCCCATCGGAGACACCGTTCAGCCCCAGAACCACCGCATCGGCATCGGTGGCGAGGATGGCGTTCGGATAGAGCCCGGCAAGTATCGCCTGACTCGCCGCACTGAAGGCGGGCGCGAAATACGCGACGTTCGTGTCATCGAGGGCCATCAGCGCCGTATCCAGGTGATAGAAACGCGGATCGACCAGTTCGAGCGAAACCACCGGCAGATCGAAATACCGCTCGACCTCACGGTGCGCGGCAATCGAACTCCGGAATCCGGTCGCAGCCAGCATGCGCTCACCGACCAGCAGGAAATCGCCCTCGCCCTCATTGATTTCCTGCGCCGCGATCAACTGCGTCAAGCCCAACTGCGCGAACCATCGGTGATACGCCGGACCTTCATCGGCCCGCTCGGCATGGGTGAACCGCGCCGACATCGCCCGATCACCCATGATCAGCCCACTGTTCGCGGCGAAAACCATATCGGGCAGACCGGGCTCCCCCGGCACCACATCGATGCGATGGCCGTAGTGCTCGAATGTCGCGCGCAGCGTCTCCCATTGCGATAGCGCCAGCGCCCGATCGACGGGTTCGCGCGGATTCATCCACGGATTGATCGAGTAGCAGACGTCGAAGTGATCCGGACGGCACATCACGAACTGACGTGGGGATGGCTGCCGCGCGGGCTCGATACGGAGGGTGGCTACAGAGGTCAACGTGTCTCCCGGAGGTAGGCGCGGTTCATTCCACTGCCACGAAGGTAATTCGCCTAGTATTGCGTCAGAAACAATGATTCATTGCGCATGATCGACCGAATTCGGCGAATCATTGCGCTGATCGGGAATGAGTGTGGCGTGGACGACATCGACCGGCAGATTCTGGCGCATCTGCTCAAATCGGCGCGCGCTTCGTTCCAGGAGATCGGCGCGAAGGTCGGACTGTCCGCACCTGCGGTCAAGCGCCGCGTCGACAAGATGGTCGCCAGCCGCCAGATCACCGGCTTCACCGCACTCGTCAACCCCGCCGCACTCGGCTGGACCACCGAGGCCTACGTCGAGGTCTACTACCGCGACAACATCACCCCCGCCGAACTCCGCCGCAGCCTCGAACCGATCCCCCAGGTAGTCGGAGTCTGGACCATCGCAGGAGAAGCCGACGCTCTGGTCCACGTCATGGCAACCGACATGGCCGAAATCGAGTCCACCGTAGAGCGCATCCGCGAAAACACCCGAGTAGGCCGCACCCGCAGCTCCATAGTCATGTCCCGAATCCTCGAACGCCCCAGAACGTGATCCGCCGAGAACGCATTCATGCGGGCGGCCGCTGAGTTTGCCGCCACCACCGCATTCTCGACCCGCGGCGGGCGTGGGGAGGCAGGGCTCATATGGTGGTGCGCATGTCCGATGTTCGTGCTGGTTACGTCACTGATGGAGCCGAGATTTATCGGCGGTCGTTCGCGATGATTCGGGCGGAGGCGGATCTGAGTGAGTTTCCGCCAGATGTGGCGCAGGTTGTGGTGCGGATGATCCATGGTTGCGGGCAGGTGGATCTGGCCGGGGACGTGGCGTTTTCACCCGGTGTGGTTGCGGCGGCGCGAGGCGCGCTGCGGGCGGGGGCACCTATTCTCTGCGATGCGCAGATGGTTGCGTCCGGCGTGACGCGCAAGCGGTTGCCCGCCGACAATGAGGTGATCTGCACCCTCGCCGATCCACGGGTGCCGGAACTGGCTGCGGCGATGGGCAATACGCGGTCGGCTGCGGCGCTGGAGTTGTGGCGCGATCGTCTCGACGGCGCGGTGGTCGCCATCGGCAACGCTCCGACCGCGCTGTTCCATCTGCTCGACATGATCGAAGCGGGTGCGCCGCGGCCCGCCGCCATCCTCGGCATTCCGGTCGGCTTCATCGGCGCTGCCGAATCCAAGGACGCGCTGATCGAATACAGCGGGGTCGAATATCTGACGGTGCGTGGGCGGCGCGGTGGCAGCGCCATTACCGCGTCGGCACTGAATGCGATTGCGAGCGAGCAGGAATGAGCAACGGCAAGTTGTGGGGCGTCGGACTCGGCCCCGGTGATCCGGAGCTGGTGACGGTGAAGGCGGCGCGGGTGATCGCCGAGGCCGATGTCATCGCCTTCCACAGCGCGCGCCACGGTCGCAGCATCTCGCGTGGCATCGCCGCGCCGTATATGCGCGCGGGCCAACTCGAGGAACACCTGATCTACCCGGTGACCACCGAGACGACCGACCACCCCGGCAGCTATCAGGGCGCCATCGACGAGTTCTACGAACAGGCCGCCGAACGCCTGGCAACCCATCTGGCGGCCGGCCGGTCCGTCGCGCTGCTCGCCGCGGGCGATCCGCTGTTCTACAGCTCGTATATGCATATGCACCGCCGGTTGGCCGACCGGTTCGAGGCCGAGATCATCCCCGGCATCACCTCCGTGAGCGCGGCCTCGGCTGCCCTCGGCACCCCGCTCGTCGAGGGTGAGCAGGTACTGACCGTCCTGCCCGGCACCATGCCCACCGACGAGCTCACCCGCCGCCTCCGCGATACCGACGCCGCCGCCATCATGAAACTCGGCCGCACGTATCCCGGTGTGCGCCAAGCCCTCTCGGACTCCGGCCGCCTCGCCGACGCCTACTACATCGAACGCGCGAGCAGCACCCGCCAACGCGTACTCGCCGCCGACGACGTCGACGATGCGGATGTACCGTACTTCGCCATCACCCTCGTTCCCGGCCCGCAGCCGACAACCTCACTGCCCCTTACGAATTCGGGGCAGGGGCAGTCACAGACGATCGGCGCACATGGCGCTACCGAGCTCTCCCGGACCACGGCTGTCTCACCCGAGGCTGCGGGCGGCGAATCCCGCACTGCGCAGACAGTTCCTTTCGACAGCTCTCGAGTCGAGGCGACCTCGAGCCATTTCAACGGCACCATCGGTGAAGTCGTGGTGGTCGGGCTCGGGCCGGGCGCACCCGACTGGACCACACCCGAAGTCGAACATGCACTCGCCGAGGCCACCGATCTGGTCGGCTACACGACCTACATCAATCGGGTGCCGTCGCGTCCCGGGCAGCGCAGGCATGCCAGCGATAACCGGGTGGAATCCGAACGTGCCACCATGGCATTGGATCTCGCGAAACACGGGGCCAAGGTAGTGGTCGTGTCCTCGGGCGATCCCGGGGTTTTCGCGATGGCGGCTGCGGTACTCGAGGAGTCCGCTGATCCGCAGTGGCAAGGCGTGCCGGTGCGCGTGCTGCCCGGGCTCACGGCGGCCAATGCGGTCGCCAGCCGGGTCGGCGCCCCGCTCGGCCACGACTACGCGATGATTTCGCTCTCGGATCGACTCAAACCGTGGGAGGTTGTCGCGCAACGACTTTCGGCGGTCGCCGCGGCCGATATGGCGATCGCGATCTACAACCCCGCGTCCAGTCAGCGCACCTGGCAGGTGTCGGCGATGCGTGACGTACTGCTCGAGCATCGCAAGCCAGATACCCCGGTGGTGCTCGGTCGCGATGTCGGCGGGCCCACCGAATCCGTCCGGGTGGTCACCCTCGCCGAGCTGGATCCGGCCGAGGTCGATATGCGCACGCTGCTGATCATCGGTGCCTCCACTACGGCGGTAATCGAGTCCGAGCAGGGCACCAAGGTCTACACTTCGCGCCGCTACCAGCGTTGATTTTGGAAAGGCAACCCGATGCGCAAGCTCAAACTGCAGATGCAGACCACCATCGACGGCTACATGTCCGGCCCGAACGGTGAGATGGACTGGATGACATTCCAGTGGTCCGATGACCTCGCCGCCCGCGTCACCGCCATTACCGCCGAATTCGGCACCATCGTGCTCGGCCGCAAACTCGCCGAAGGCTTCATTCCGCACTGGGCCTCGAAGCCGGAACACGAGCCCCAGGCGGCCATCGACAAGATGAACAACACGCCCAAGGTCGTGATCTCCAACAGCCTGGCCGAATCGCCCTGGGAGAACACCGTCGTCGCGGGCGGCGACCTCGCCGAGACCATCAACAACCTCAAGGCCCAGCCAGGGAGTGACATCATCGTCTACGGCGGCGGCACTCTCGTCGCGAATCTGATCGCCGCGGGCCTCATCGACGACCTGCACCTGTTCGTCAACCCGACCGCGATCGGCGCGGGCCTGCCGGTCTTCCGTGGCACCACCCGGCTCGACCTCGTCACCGCCACCGGATTCGAATGCGGGGTGACCGAGTTGCACTACCGGCCGAAGAGCGCCTGACCGCAGCCTCGTCGGGGATGCCGATCGGCATCCCCGACGGCTTTCAGGCGCGGTAATTCCCAACGATGAGCGCCGAGCATCCGGCCGCCCCCACAGCGGCGGCCGCGAACATTTGCGGATATCCCAGGCCGAAAGACTGGTGCAGGAATGCCAGCAGCGCCGGGATACCGAAGCCGAGGTAGCTCACCGAGTAGAACACCGCAGTCAGTCCCGCGAGATCGTCGGGACGAGCAATACGCTCGATCTCCTGTAGTCCGGCGACCAGCCCGATCCCGTATCCGGCACCCAGCACCACGGCCGTGATGACAGTGAGCGCCAAGGCCAATGCGCCGGAAGCCCATGCGGCCGAGGCCATTCCGCACACGACCAGAGCCAGGGCGACAACAGCAGCGCGAGCGGTACCCGGTCGATCGATCCTGCGCGCCAGCGACTGGATCGCGAAACCACAGCCCAGCGTGATCACCGTGATCGACGCCGAGAACGCGATCGGTGCACCGTGCACCTTCGGCGCCATCAGGGTGGGCAGCACCGCATAAGCCGTTGCGGCAGAGGTGAACAACCACAGCGCGATCGGCAGCGCAACACACCGGAACCTGCGATGCGCGGCCGCCGGAACCCTGAGATCATCGATAAACCGCCCCGAATTCCGCTGCGACGACAACGTTTCCGGCGCCCGAGCCACCCACATCGCCGCGATCAGACACAGCATCACATTGATGAGATACGCCAATGTATTCGGCAGCGGAGCCCACTGCGCGAGCGCACCCGCCACACCGGCGCCGACGGCGAACCCACCGGTCAGGCTCATCGCCGAGCGGCGCGCCCCGGTCCCCGCGGTCAGCTCCGGTCCGAACGGCGGCTGCGAAAGTTCCTTCAGCCAACTGCTTCCCACCGCCATCGCCAGCCCGAGCGCGACCCCGCACAGCACCCGTCCTGCCGATAACAACGGCACCGATGCCGACCCGAAGGCAAGCAGCAGCGAACCGGCTGCGCCGATCAACGGCGCCGGTCGCAGCAGCGCGCGACGGCCGTAGCGGTCCGAGAGCGGTCCGCCGATCAGCAATGCGGGCACGATGCCGAGCACATAGTCGAACAGCAACAGGTCCACCGTGGTGACCGGCAGCCCGTTGCCCTTGTACATCACCAGCAGCGGCGTGAATTCGTTTCCGCCCCAGGCGATCGCGAACATCACGGCCGCGACACCCCACCAGTGCCGCGAATGCTGCCGTGGTCGCGCCGACCGGGTGTCGACGGCGAGCAGCGTTGCCATTACAGGCCCCTCATTTCCAACTGGTGCACGCCGGACATGTGGTCCACGAGCGCGGTGGCGAATCCGGCCGAGTCGCCGATTTCGATCAGACGGACCAGTTGCGCGTGCTGCTCGATGATGCGGGCGGTATCGGTCGAACCCCGGTGCAGGGCAGCGCTGTTCATGCGACGCTGCCGCTCCCGCAGCGAGTCGTAGAACCCGGTGAGCAGCGGATTGCCCGCAGCGACCACATAGGTGCGGTGAAAGTCGGTGTCCGCCACCGCGAATCGCTCGAAGTCCGCGGCAGCGGCCAGTTCGCGCTGCCGGTTCAGCGAGGCATGAAGTTCGGCGATCAGCGCGGACCGCTCCTGAGCGACCACCGCGCGCACGGCTCCGGTCTCCACGACATAGCGGGCATGGACGACGTGTTCGCCCTCGGCGGGCGGAATCGGCACCACCAGCGCGCCGCGCTTGGGGTACAGCCGCATCCACCCCTCCACCTCGAGCCGCAGGAATGCCTCCCGCACCGGGGTCCGCGACATACCGAGGTCGGTAGCGATCTCGCCCTCGCTGATCAGCTCGCCACCTGGCAACGCGCCGGTCAGGATGCGTTCCTTGACCTCACGATAGGCGAGTTCGGCTGATGTATACGTCTTAGACACAAGTTGAATCTTAGCGACACGTCCTGGAGCCCGACAGTGGCCGCGGGCGAGAGTCGTATAACATTCCACTATGGAACGTTGAGAGCGAAAGGAGCAGTACATTGGCGAACACCTCGACACAACGCAAATCGCTGAATTCCACGGCGGCGTCGCTGCTCGGATTTCTGCACGACGGTCCGATGTCGGGCTGGGATCTGGTGACCGAGGCCCAGGACCGGATCGGTGATTTCTGGACCATTACCCAAAGCCAGGTCTACCGGGAACTGGCCGCCATGGACGCGGCCGGACTCGTCGAAAAAGGTGAGATCGGGGCGCGCGAGCGCACGCCGTATCAGATCACCGAAGCCGGTCACGAAGCATTCCTCGAATGGATCGCCCGTGACCCCGGCGCGGAGACCATTCGCGTGCCGCTACTACTGACCCTGTCCTTCGGCAGGCACGTCGATTCCGATCGTCTCGATCGAATCATCGCCGCCAACAAGGAAATTCACCAGCAACGCCTGGACCGCTACCTCGCCGACGACCACACCGACATGTCCCCATATCAACGCGCTACCCTCGAATTCGGCATCGGCTACGAGCGTACGGTACTCGCCTGGTTCGACCGCCTGCCGGAAGTGCTCAGCCGCTGAATCAGCGGGATGCGATCTCCCGCAACCATTTCCACGCCGCATCGACCGATTCCACGACCACCGCTCCGGGCGGCAGCTCGGGGCGGTCTACGACGACCACGGGAAGGCCCGCCGAGCGAGCGGCGTCGAGTTTGGCGGCGGTCTGATCGCCGCCACTGTCCTTGGTGACCAGCACGTCGATCCGGTGTTGCGTCAGCAGACGCTGCTCATCCGCGGGCGAGAAGGGCCCACGCGCGAGGAGCAATTCGTGGTGCGGCGGCAGCGCGCCGGTGGGCGGGTCGATGGCACGGATCAGAAACCACTGTTCCGTCAGGCCCGCGAAGGCGGCGACACCTTGTCGGCCGATCGTCAGGAAGACGCGCTCCCCCAGCTCGCAAACCTCGTGCGCGGCCGCGTCGAGATCGGGCACCCGGATCCACCGATCACCGGGCTGTTCGGACCAACCCGGCCGCCGCACATGCAGTAGTGGTAAACCGAGATCCGTTGCGGCACCGGCCGCATTCGCGCTGATCATGCCCGCAAACGGATGTGTGGCATCGATGACGACCGCGATCTCGTTGTCCGCCAACCACTTCCGCAGACCATTCACACCACCGAAGCCGCCGATCCGCACCGGCCCCTCCGGCAGCAGCGGGTCGCGAACACGACCGGCGAGCGAGGAGACGATATCGAATCCTCGCTCGCCGGAAGCGATGTGGGCAATTTCCCTGGCTTCCCGGGTACCGCCCAGAATCAGAATTTTCAGGGCTGCCCGCTGAAGTAGGCGATGCCCGCATTGATCAGGTTCGGACCACCCGCGATGAGCAGACCGATCAACGCACCCACCGGCAGACCGATGCCGAAGAAGAAGAATCCGATGATGCCGCCGATCACCGCACCGAGCGAGGCGCGCTGCAGCTCGCTGAAGAACCACTCCTGCGAGGAGATCGCCTCGGCGCTGACCGCGGCGGTCGGCTTGACCTCGGGAGTCAGCGTCAGCTTCTGGCCCGCGGGGTCGATGGTGGCCGCGATCGGGATCAGCTGGTCGCCGACCTGCGCCTTCAGCGGAATCGAGGTGACGACCGCGCCCTCGGTGTTCTTCACCGTGACGTACTTCTGGTCGGCATCGAGACTGAACGCGCCGCCGGTAACCGCCGCGACAATCGACTTGTCGACCAGCTGCACCGCGTAGTTCACACCGTGGTCCTCGCCCTGTGCGGCGGGCGCGGCCTGGTTCTGGACGGCCGGAGCGGGCACCGCTGGAGCGGCGCCGGACGTACCCGCCGCAATACCGGTGGCCGCAACGGCCATCATTGCGGTGGCGGCAAACTTTTTGTACTTCATAAATCTCCCGATACAGCTGATACGCAGACCCTTTGCGCTGCGGTCGTGGGCCCCGACCATACCTTTTACTCACGGATGTTTCACTACAGGCGGCGCAGTCCGAGCCGGATTCCGGTCCTGGTCCAGCTTTCGTCGGCCTCGGGTCCCGCCCTGTCCGCGACCACATGCACCGCAACCGTCAGGAAGTTGGCGACTCGCTTCGAGCTCCGATGACCCCATACAACAGCAGATCCTCGAGTGAGGCGGCGAAGCTGTCGACATCATCGATGTCACGGATGCACATGGCGAACAATGCCGCGCCCGCAATGGCATCGAGCAGAGTGTTCGCGTCGAGGCCCGGGCGCGCCGACTCACTCTCGACGGACAGGTAGTCGCCGAGTTCGACGCGGGTGGGGGTGTCCAGGCGGGCGGCAAGTTTCTCGTAGAGTCCGGAATCCTCGCGCATCTCGGCCATAAGCCCTGGCATGGCGACGCGGGTTTCGGCTGAGCCGAACAGTTGGACGGTCCCGCGGATGACCTTGCGGATCTCGCTGATCAGGTCCGGCGCCACCTGGTCGGAGCCGACGTCGGGAAAGACCGCCTTGGCGATGAGGTGGGCCTTGGACGGCCAGCGCCGGTAGATGGCCGGGCGGCTGACCCCGGCCCGGGCCGCGACGGCATCGATGGACGTTGCGGCATAACCCTTTTCGACCAGCAGGGCGCGTGCGGCGTCGAGCACCGCGCGGTCGACCGCGGGATCGCGGCGTGGGCCCAGCCGGTGGCGTTCGGTCATGAAATTCGTCCTTGTCCGCGCGAGGTGGAGTCGTTACAGTCTGTCACATCAATAGTCGTTACATTATGTAACCGCTGGGGACTCGAGGAGTAGACCGTGTCAGCTGCCCCGCACATCACCGCACCCGCCGAAACATATCGACCGGTACCGCTGCTCCAGGACAAAGTCCTCGTAATAGCGGGCGTCGGCCCAGGGCTCGGACACTCGCTGAGCATCGAAGCCGCCCGCATGGGCGCGAACCTGGTCCTGGTGAGCCGCACGGAACACAAGCTCGACAAGATCGCCGAACAAGTGCGAGAACAGGGCGGCACGGCCCTGGTCGCACCGGCCGACATCACCGTCGAAGAGCAGCGACAGTCCCTGGCGGATCGCGCACTAGCCGAGTACGGCCGCATCGACTGCCTGATCAACAATGCCTTCGCGATTCCTCCGATGAACCCGATCACCCAGATCGAGATCGACCACCTGCGCACCGTGAACGAGACCAATGTGTTCGCGCCACTGCGCCTTTCGGCCTTGTTCGCCGACGCGCTGGCGGCCTCGCGCGGCTCGATCATCATGCTCAACTCGTGCGTGTCCTACAGCTCGCAACCGGAGTACTCCGGATACAAGCTGTCCAAAGGCGCACTGCAGCATCTGGCATCGTCGCTGGCCACCGAGCTCGGCCCGCGCGGCATCCGCGTGAACAGTGTCGCGCCGTCCTACGTCTACGAGGACATCAACAAGGCCTACTTCGACTGGCTGGCCGGCCAAGCCGGAGTCACACACGCCGACATATACCGCGAGAAGGCCGCACCGACCGATCTACAGCGACTGGCCGGACCCGAAGAAGTCGCCCGCGCCGCGCTGTTCCTGGCCAGCGATCTGGCCACTGCCGTCACCGGGCAGATGCTGACCGTCGACTGCGGCGAGTTCCACCGATGAGCACAGGAGCAACCATCAAGAAGCGAATCGTCCTGTGGGGTACCGGCGTCGTCGGCTCGATGGTGCTGGCGGAAATCCTGCGCCACCCACGTTTCGAACTGGTCGGCGTCGGTGTCAACAACCCCGACAAGGTCGGCAAGGATGCCGGGGATCTCTGCGGAGCGCAGCAAACCGGCGTCCTGGCCACGGATTCGGTCGACGACCTGATCGCATTGCGCCCCGACGCGGTCGTGCACTACGGCCCCACCGCCCAGTTCGCCGACGAGAACATCAAGGTCATCGGCGCATTCCTGCGCGCAGGCGTCGACGTGTGCTCGACGGCCATGACACCGTGGGTGTGGCCCGCCATGGACAAGACCCCTGACCTATGGCGTGATCCCATCACCGACGCGTGCGCCGAGGGCGGGGCATCCTGCTTCACCACCGGCATCGACCCCGGCTTCGCCAATGACCTGTTCCCCATGACCCTCATGGGTCTGTGCGGTGCGGTGGAGTCGGTACGGGCCTCGGAACTGCTCGACTACACCGACTACGAAGGCGACTACGAATTCGAGATGGGCATCGGCCATCCGCCGGAATTCCAAGCGCTGCTGGAATATCCGGACCTGCTGATCATGGCTTGGGGCCCGACGGTGCCCATGATCGCCAGCGCCGCGGGCATAGAACTCGACGCCATCACCACCACCTGGGACAAATGGGTGACCCCCGAGGATCGGCCGTCGGCCAAGGGCATCGTGAAAGCGGGCACGGTCGCCGCCATCCGATTCACCATCAACGGCGTCTACCAGGGCCGCGAGGTCATCACCCTCGAACACGTCAACCGCATCGGCCGAGACGCCGCACCGCACTGGCCCGTCGGCACCCGCGACGACGTCTACCGTGTCGATATCGTCGGCTCGCCCTCCATATCCCAAGAGACCCAATTCCGGTTCACCGACGGTTCCGGCCGCACACCGGCGGTGGCGGGCTGTCTTGCGACGGGCATGCGCGCGCTGAACGCCGTACCCGCGGTCAACGAGCTGCCGCCCGGCTGGGTAACCGCACTCGACCTGCCACTGATTCCGGGGGCGGGCACGATCCGCTGAGGGCAGCGCTCTCGCCGCCGAAACCCCAACCCGCCACGGTGGCAGGAGAATTCATCCGCCCCTCCCCGATGGGACACGAATCCGGCGATAACGTCCAGATCGTGGGCACCGAGCCCACCGCCGGATCGAGTCCGTTTCACCCCGCATCGAGGTCTTCAGACCGAGTCACCTTTCACAACCGTCCACTGGGTGACCGGCAATTGCGGCCGCCAAGTCGTAAAGTTGCCGAGGGCTTCGGCCCGGTAGATTTGAAACTTCCGCAGTTCACCGCCGTGCGCGGCGGCCCAATTCAGTAGCAGTGCTTCGGATTCCGCCGTCACCGCATTCGCCACCAAGCGGCCGCCCTGGCGTAGATGCGACCAGCATGTCTCGAGTACGCCATCCTGAGTGAGCCCGCCACCGATAAATATTGCGTCCGGAGGCACTAATTCGGTAGATTTTCCGATGTCGGTGAGTATCTCTCCACGCACACCGACGTGTGGAACACCAAGGGCGGCGGCGTTGTCGGCGATCTGCCGCCGCCGGTGTTCGACTCGCTCGAAGCTGACCGCCCGACAGCTCGAATGCGTGCGACACCATTCGATCGCGATACTGCCCGAACCCCCGCCGACATCCCACAGCAATTCCCCGGGCGCGGGCGCCAGCGCGGCCAGTGTCATTGCCCTGACTTCGGATTTGGTGAGTTGACCGTCACCGCCGAAGAGCTCATCCACCAGTCCGGGCACCCGCGTCGCCCGCAGGTGCTTCGGGTCGGCGACGCAGTCGATCGCGACGATATTGAGCGGGTCCCCCGCCGCGAGTTCCCACCCCGCCGCACAATCGCGCACGACCCGTTCGCGCGGGCCGCCCAACTGCTCGAGCACGGTCAGTGTCGACTCACCGAAACCATTGTCCCGCAACAGCTCCGCGAGCTGCCCCGGCGTGTGCTCGTCCGCGCTCAGCACCAGCACCCGCCGCCGGTCCGCCAACTCGGGCAACACCGTCTGCACCGGCCGCCCCACCGCGCTCACCACCGGAGTTTCCGCCAACGCCCAACCCAACCGTGCGCATGCCAGCGATGCCGATGATGCCTGCGGAATTACCCGCAGGCGATCCGCACCGAACAGCCGTGCCAACGTCACCCCGATGCCGTAGAACATCGGATCCCCACTGGCCAGCACGCATATCTGCCGACCGGTGTGGTCGGCGAACAAACCGGGCAGTGCAGGGACCAACGGCGAAGGCCACTCCCGCTGCGCCACCGCAATGTCCTGCGGAATCAGCTCGAGTTGCCGCGCCGATCCGAATACCACTTCGGCATCCGAGACTGCTTCGCGCGCAGCCTCGCCGAGCCCGCTCCACCCGTCGGCACCGATACCGACGACAGCGATCGGCGGCCCACTCCACCCCGCACCGCCGTTCACCATGGCATCCGACGCCAGATGGGTTGGGGCAGTAGGCGAATCGTGAAGATGACCGGACGCAGAATGCCGGGGACCCACACCCGACCGGCACGACGACGCAGGCCGCGCACGACCGCATCCGCTACCTGGTCGGGGGTGCTGGACATCGGTGCCGGGTCCATGCCCTCGGTCATCCGGCCGATGACGAACCCGCAACGCAGCAGCAGCAGATGAACACCGCTGCCGTGCAACGCATCCGTGAGACCGCTGGCGAATCCGTCGAGACCCGCCTTCGCCGAGCCGTAGACGTAGTTGGCTCGCCGCACCCGCGCGCCCGCGAACGAGCTGAAGACGACGAGATGCCCACTGCCCTGCGCACGCAGCATATTCGCGAGGATGGTGAGCACGCTGATCTGCGCGACGTAATCGGTGTGCACGACCGCGATCGCATGTGCCGGATCACGTTCGGCCCGCGCCTGATCCCCGAGCACTCCGAATGCCACCACCGCGACCCCTATCCCCCCGTACTCGGCCGCGATCTTCTCCAGCAGCGCGGGATGACTCGCCGTATCATCCGCATCGAATTCGACGGTATGCACTGCCGTCGCCCCGGCTGCCGCAACCGCCGCACTCTCCTGCGTCAACTCTGCACTGCGCCGCGCCGCGAGTATCACCACACGCCCCGGCGCCAGCCGCCGCGCCACCTCGAGCCCGATCTCACTGCGGCCCCCGAGCACCAGCACCGGCCCCTCGGCAATTCCACGCGATCCCATGCCGCCAGTCTTTCACCCCACCCCGCTATGCCGATCCGCCAGGTCAGACGATCTCGAGCTGATAGGAGGCCTCGACCCAGAAGCCTCCCGGCTCGTACTCACCGCCGAAGGTGAGGATGTAGTCGCCGCGGAGCAGGTCGTCCAGCCTGCACCAGAGCCCCCAGGCCGTCGCCTTGAAACGGCCGGCCACCTGGAACGGGCCGCCGGCTGCCGCGTTGATGGGAAATGCCGCGCGGTTGGTCACTTCCAGCAGCGGTAACGCGATGCCGTTCAGCTCGGCGTGGCCGCTCGCCGTCGGTACCACCGGAGGTCGGCTGCCGAATTGGAAAAACGACCTTTCGACCTTCTGGAAGATATTGAAGGTGGGAAAGAAAATCGGGCGACCGTAGGGCACGGTGCAGCTTCGGCTGACCTTGCCGCCGAACGTTCCGGCGAGGAACCACACATCGTCGGGCTGGGCTTCGGCTGCGCAGGCTCCGGTCTCGTCGCAAACCGGATTCTTGGCGATCGGAATCGACAGGGCCCACTGCCACCATCGGGCGGCCAACTGGACATCCGTGCTCTGCATCCCTGACCCCCTCGATTGTCGATCTCGGCGCTCAGAATATCCGAGCATGCACAGAACACCGAACTGACCAGTCCGTACCGGAAGTGTGGACTGGGTATGTGTCGGTGCCGGGCGGCCCGCATACCGCTACGGTCAGGGGATGCCGACCAGCACAGCACAGCTGTCCACCGCCGCACTCGAATTCGTCGCCGAACGACACCTCGCGACCCTGACCACCCTGCGCGCCGACGGCACGCCGCATGTGGTCGCGGTGGGTTTCACCTGGGATCCGGAAGCCGGGATCGCGCGAGTGATCACCAACGACGGCTCGGTGAAGGTGCGCAATGTGCGGCGATCCGGCTACGCGGCAGTGAGCCAGGTGGACGGAATCCGCTGGATCACTCTGGAAGGCCCGGCCACGGTGCTCGACGATCCGGACAATGTCGCGGAAGCGGTCGACCGATACGCGGGCCGCTACCGAGTCCCCCGCGAGAACCCGACCCGCGTGGTCATCGCCATCCGAGTCCAGCGCGTACTCTCCAGCAGCACCCTCGCACACACCCCAGCCTGAACCGCACGCCGACCTCGGAAGTCATTGCACTCCAGGGCATTTCGCCGGGTCTCAGAGCACCGTCAACCCGTGCGGACGCTGGTTCATCGACTCGCAGCCGTCCTCGGTGACCACGACGATGTCCTCGATGCGTGCGCCCCAATCGCCCCGGAAGTAGATGCCGGGTTCGATGCTGAAGGCCATGCCGGGTTCCAGGACCAGGCTGTTGCCTTCGACGATGTAGGGCTCCTCGTGGACCGAGAGGCCGATGCCGTGGCCGGTGCGGTGGACGAAGGCGGGGCCGAAACCGGCTTCGGTCAACAGGTTTCGCGCTGCGGCGTCGACCGATTCGGCGGTGACACCGGGGCGGACGGCGGCGACGGCGGCAGCTTGGGCGCGCTCGAGTTCCCCGAATTGTGTGGCCACGGTGGACTTGGGCGCACCGAGGACGTAGGTGCGGGTCGAATCCGAGTAGTAGCCGGGGTCGACCGGGCCGCCGATATCGATCACCACCACATCGCCGGCTTCGATGCGACGATCGGAGACGCCGTGGTGCGGGTCGGCGCCGTGCGGTCCGCTGCCGACGATGACGAATGCCGCGTCGGTGTGCCCCTCCTCGACGATCGCCGCCGAAATATCAGCGCCGACCTCGGCCTCGGTGCGCCCGACGCGCAGGAATTCACCCATCCGCGCATGTACCCGGTCGATGGCTGCGCCCGCACGCCGCAGCGCCTCGATTTCGGCCTGGTCCTTGATCATTCGCAGTTCCCGCAGCACCGGCGTGGCCGAAGTGGGCAGTCCACTGACGGATTCGGCCAGCGGCAGCAGATGCAATGCGGGCATGACATCGGTGACCGCGACCCGGGAGCCCACGTGCAGCGACGACTTCACGAGCTGATACGGATCCACGCCGTCGACCCAATCCAGCACCTGCAGACCGAGTTCACCCGCAGCCGAACCCTCCAGCGAGGCCAGTTCGAGCTTCGGGATCACCACCGAGGGGGTGGCGCCATCGGCCGTGATCACCAGACAAGTCAGTCGCTCGAAGGACTCCGCCGCCGAGCCGATGAGATAGCGCAGATCTGGCCCCGGCGTGATCAATAGTGCGTCCAGATGAGCGGCGCGCATCAACTGCACCGCCCGCTCGAGTCGATCACCGTAGACATCCGCCGCGAATCGGGACTCCGTGTGCGAGCTCATACCGTGCGACGTTACCCGCCCCCGACATCAACCAGAATACGAATACCGATCACCCGAGGTTGTCGTTGCGGACAGGTAGCCTCAGCGGCGTGAACACTGCGACTTCCGGTGGGCCCCTGCTGTTGCTCGATGGCGCGAGCCTGTGGTTCCGCGCGTTCCACGCGATTCCGGAGAAGATCACCGCACCCGACGGCCGATCGGTGAACGCCCTGCGCGGCTTCACCGATATGGTCGCCTCGCTCATCACCAAACACAAGCCGAGCCGGTTGGTTGTCTGCCTGGACCTGGATTGGCGCCCCGCATTCCGGGTGGCGCTGGTGCCGACCTACAAGACCCACCGTCTCGACACCACCGCCGATTCGGCACCCGGCGCCGAGGACGTGCCGGACACCTTGACTCCACAGGTCGAGATGATCCTCGAGGTGCTCGCTGCGGCGGGCATCGCCACCGGCGGCGCGATCGGACTCGAGGCCGACGACGTGCTCGGCACCCTGGCCACCCGCGAGCACACCGATCCGGTGGTGGTCGTCAGCGGCGACCGCGACCTGCTCCAACTCGTCCGCGACGATCCGGCACCGCCGGTGCGCGTGCTCTACGCCGGTCGCGGATTGGCCAAGGCCGAATTGTTCGGCCCCGCCGAGGTATCCGCGAAATACGGTGTGCCACTGGAGAATGCGGGCCCGGCCTATGCGGATATGGCGACCCTGCGCGGCGACTCCTCCGACGGCTTGCCCGGCGTCGCAGGTATCGGCGAGAAATCCGCCGCGATGCTCATCTCCCGCTTCAGCTCCCTCGACGCGCTCACCGCGGCCGTGGACGACCCCGCAGCCGATATGGCCCAGGGCATCCGCGCCAAACTCCGCGCCGCCGAGACCTACCTGAAGGCCGCCGCCCCGGTCACCCGCGTGGTCTGTGACGCCGATGTGGAGCTGTCCTGCCCCGACACCCTGCCGACAACCCCCGCCGACCCGGACCACCTCCGCGAACTGGCCACCGCCTACAACGCGGAAAGCCCCATCACCCGCCTGATCGCGGCACTGACCGCAGCACACTCGGCGTGACCGCACCGATCGTCACGCACAAGCACGAGGCCTCGCATACCCAGTAGCGACCTCGCATTCGCATAGGTTGCTGCAGGTTGTGCGAGGCCGTCAATACCTCTGCGCCACCACGCGAACAGCTCGGCGGCGCGCCGCCACGAATCCTGAGCGGCGGCTTCGTCGTACGGCTCCCGGCCGGGGAAGTAGAAAGCGTGCTTCGCGCCCACCCGACCGCTCGATCGACAAGAGCCGGGAACAAGGGCCCGGCACCGCCGTATTCGACTCAGCAGTTGGACCTACCCGGGCAGAAGCTGATCGCCGCGCAACGTACCCCCGCTCGCCCGCAATGCCCGCGCAGCGGGGCCGCCCCACCGACGCCCGCTCGCCGACCTGCCGACCGAAGAACCCGTCAGTTCGGGCGGCCGACCTCGTAGGTTCCGTCGTCCTTGGTGATCTTGACGGTGACCTTCTTCTGCTCACCGCTGACCTTCAGATCACAGGTGAAGGTCGCGTCGACCTTGACCTGCTGGCCCGAGGGGCAGGAGACATCGGCGACGTCCTGGATTCCGTAGGAATCCGAGAGCACCTTCTTGACGCCGTCCTGAACGGCGGCCTGATCGAGCTCGTCCTTGCTGGTCAGCACGAGCACCAGCGCCACGATGGCACCGACGACGGCGAGCGCGAGCACACCTAGGCCGATGAACAGGCCCTTGCTCTTGCCGCCGCTGCTCGGCTGCGGGGTCTGCTGCTGCCACGGCTGCTGCTGGCCCTGCTGCCAGGGCTGTTGTCCCTGCTGCGCCGACCAGTCCTGCTGGGTCGGCTGCTGCCCCCACTGCGGCTGACTCGGCTGGCTGGGCTGGGGCTGGCCCCACTGCGGCTGGCTGGGCTGGCTCTGCGGATTCGGCTGACCCCACTGCGGCTGACTGGGCTGGCTCTGCGGATTCGGCTGACCCCACTGCGGCTGCTGCTGCGCGCTCGGATCGCCCCACTGCTGGGTCGGCTGCGCCTGCGGGGTGCCACCCCACTGCTGGGTCGGCCCGGCTGCACCGGGTGCCTGCTGTCCGCCCCACTGCTGGGTGGGATCATTGCGTCCCTCCCCGGGACCAGGGGCGTCGTTCGGTCCGTACGGGCCGCTCATCTGGTTGCCTCCACTCGCATCGTTATACACACGGTAGCCCCCCGCGTGAGACTCGTCGCACAACAGGACCGATCCGGTATGAGGTGCGATCCTGTCCGACTCCTCCGCCACGGTCGGTACGCGAAAGAAATCAAATCACAATCGAATCGGCTACGCGGCGTCCACGGCTACGACACCCCGTCGGATCGCGCGTACGGCCTTGGCCGCGGTCCCGGCGACCTCCACATCGTCGGCGGTTCCGTGGATCTGGTCGAGCAGATCGATCACCTGTCGGCACCACCGCACGAAATCGCCCGCGGACAGCGGCGCGTTCTGATCACCGCTGGCCAGCAACGACTCGGCCAACCCATCGCCGCGCGCCCATTTGTAAACACCTGTCACGAAACCGAGATCCGGTTCACGGGTGGGCGGCAGCTTGTGCCGTGCCTCATCGGAGCGCAACTCACCCCACACCCCGACGGTCGTGCCGACGGCACGGCGAATCGGTTCGGTCGGCCCGCTGGCGCCGAGATAGCCGCCCTCCTGGCGGGATTCGTACACCAGAATCGAAACCACCGCCGCCAATTCGGCCGGACCGAGCCCGCGCCACAGTCCCTGCCGCAGACATTCGGCGACCAGCAGATCACTTTCGGCGTAGATCCTGGCCAGCCGCCGTCCATCGGCGGTCACTTCGCCCGCGTCCACGAACCCGCGCTCCTCGAGCAGGCCGAGGATCCGGTCGAAGGTGCGCGCCAGCGAATTGGTGGTCGCGGCAACCTTCTGGCGCATCGTTTCGGTCTCGCGAAGCAGCCGGTTATAGCGCTCGCCCACCCGGCTCATCTGCTCGCGATCGGGCCGGGTGTGCGCCGGATGCGAACGCAGACTGCGCCGCAATGTCGACAGCTCGCGGTCCTCGCCCCCCTGCGAACGGTCACCGCGCCGCGGCCGGCCCGGCGCCGAGATCCCGGTGCTGCGCAACGCCGACGCCAGATCGCGCCGAGTCCGTGCTGTGCGGTGATCGATCTTGCGTGGCAGCCGCATATGCCCCAGCGTCTTGGCAGGGACCGGGAAATCGGCGACCGATACCCGACCCGCCCACTTGTCCTCGGTCAGTACCAGCGGACGCGGATCCCCCGGCGTGGCATCCGGCTCCAGAATCACCGCGAGCCCGGCCCGCCGCCCGGATGGAATGGCCACCACGTCGCCGCGCCGCAGGGAGACCAGCGCGTCGACCGCGGCACCGCGCCGATCGGCCCGACCCTGCTGCGCGATCTGACGTTCCCGCTGCTTGATCCGCTCGCGCAGGGAGATATATTCCAGGAACCCGCCGTCCTCGCCACCGAGTTGATCGCGCAACTTACGCAACTGCCCCTCGTTGCGCTCGATCCCGCGCACCAGCCCCACCACCGATCGGTCGGCCTGGAACTGCGCGAAAGACCGCTCCAGTAGTGCCCGCGACTCGTCCGCGCCCATCCGATCGATCAGATTGATCGACATGTTGTACCCCGGCCGGAACGAACTGCGCAGCGGATAGGTACGGGTGGATGCAAGACCGGCGACCGCACTGGTGTCGACCTCGGGCTGCCACAGCACCACCGCATGGCCCTCGACATCGATCCCGCGCCGCCCGGCCCGACCCGTGAGCTGCGTGTACTCCCCAGGCGTCAGCTCGGCGTGCGACTCGCCGTTGTACTTGACAAGCCGCTCGAGCACCACCGTCCGCGCGGGCATATTGATGCCCAAAGCCAGTGTCTCCGTGGCGAATACGGCCCGCACCAGACCGCGCACGAACAATTCCTCGACGGTATGCCGGAAGGCGGGCAGCATGCCCGCGTGATGTGCAGCCAGGCCGCGATGCAGCGCCTCGCGCCACTCCCAGTAGCCGAGCACCTCCAGATCGCCCTTGGGCAGATCCCCGGTGTGCTTCTCGATGATCGCGTCGATCTCTTCGGTCTCGTCGTCCCGGCGGTATTTACCGACCCCGTCGGCTCCGCCGACTACCGTCCCCCTGAGATCCAGTCGCGAACGCAGACACTGAGCAAGCGCCGCATCGCATCCGGCCCGGCTGAAGATGAAGGTGATCGCGGGCAGCAGGCCTTCGTCATCGAGCTTGGCCAGCACCTCCGGCCGCGGCAACGGCCGGAAGTTGCGGTTGCCACCCCGACCGCGCGGTCCACCCCAGCCGTTCATCCGGTCCGCCGCCTCGCGGTGGCGGATATAGCGCACCAGATCCTCGTCGACGAGCACCTTCTGCTCGCTGGAGTTGGTATCGAACAGATCGAACATCCGCCGCCCGACCATGACGTGCTGCCACAGCGGCACCGGGCGAGTCTCGTCGACGACCACCGCGGTATCGCCGCGCACGGTTTCCATCCACGCGCCGAATTCCTCGGCATTGCTGACCGTCGCGGACAGGCTGACCAGCCGCACATCCGGCGGCAGATGCAGGATGACCTCCTCCCAGACCGCGCCGCGGAAGCGGTCGGCGAGGTAGTGCACCTCGTCCATCACCACATACGACAGTCCGCGCAGCGCGTCCGAGGAGGCGTAGAGCATATTGCGCAGCACCTCGGTGGTCATCACGACCACGGGTGCGTCCGGGTTGATCGACTGGTCACCGGTGAGCAGTCCGACCTGGTCGCGCCCGTACCGCTCGGTCAGGTCGGCGAACTTCTGGTTCGACAGCGCTTTGATCGGTGTGGTGTAGAAACACTTTCCGCCCGCTGCCAACGCGAGATGCACCGCGAACTCGCCGACAACGGTCTTACCGGCGCCGGTCGGGGCACAGACCAGCACGCTGTGCCCGCCCTCGAGGGCTTTGCAGGCATTGCGCTGGAAGGGATCCAACCCGAAAGTCAGCTCGGCGGAGAACTTTGCCAGCTCGCCCGCCTGCGACTGGTGATACGTCACGGTCAGAGGGTATCGGAGTAGTCCGACACGGGTCGCGCCGATTTCTCCGGGGGCTCCATGATCGAATCGGCGGGGTTGATCGGCTCGGGACCGGAGATCGTGGAGGCTTCCTCATCCGCAAGCGCCGCCAATTCCTCGGCCTCCCGACGTGCGCGCCGCTTGTCGTTGATCCGGGAGAACTGGATTGCGACCTCGAACAGCACCGTCAGAGCCAGCGCCAAGGCCAGCATGGAGAACGGATCCTGCGGGGTCACGATCGCGGCGAAGACGAAGAGCCCGAAGACGATTCCGCGCCGCCACTTGGCGAGCTTGTCGTAGTGCAGCACCCCGACCAGATTCAATCCGACTACCAGCAGCGGGATTTCGAAGCTGACACCGAAAATGACGAGCAGCTGGATGATGAAGCTGAAGTATTGCGTACCGCTCAGCGCGGTGATCTGCGCGTTGTTGCCGATGTTCAGCAGGAAGCTCAACGCGTGTGCGACAACCCAATACGCGAGTACGGCGCCGGTCACGAACAGCGCGCTACCGGAGGTGACGAAGCCGACCGCGTACTTGCGTTCCTTCGCGTACAGACCGGGCGTGATGAAGGCCCAGATCTGATACAGCCACACCGGCGCGGCCAGCACCACGCCCGCCGTCATACCGACCTTCAACCGCAGCATGAACTGCTCGAAGGGCGCGGTCGCCAGCAGGCGGCAGGCGCCGTCGGTGGTGAGCACAGCTCGCGAGGAGGCGGGCAGGGAACAGTAGGGTCCGGTCAGCAGCGAACCCAGGCTTTCGATGCCGAAGATCGTGTGCGCATACCAGAAGAAGCCGAACAGCGTGGTGACGACGACCGCGGCGATCGAGATCAGCAGCCGACGGCGCAGCTCTTGCAGATGCTCGACCAACGACATGGTGCCGTCGGGATTCGTCCTGCGCTTACTGCGCCGGGGATCGAACGGGATTCGCATGGTGGTGTGTTGGCCCCTGGGGTCGACGGTGCCCGCAGCGGTCGGCGGGCAACAGCACTAGGCCCGGAGCGAGTTCGCTACTCACCCCGGCGGCAAGGCTGGGCTCAGAGCGACTTCGGCTGGGCCTGGGGCTCGGCCTGCGGCTGCGCGACCGTCGGCTGGACCGCCGAGGCCTGTGGCAGTTCGGCGGCCGGTTGCTGTACCGGTGCTGCACTTGCCTGTGCGCTGCTGCTCTCGTTCTGCATCTGGCTGACTTCGCTCTTGAAGATGCGCAGCGAGCGGCCCAGGCTGCGGGCGGCATCGGGCATACGCTTCGCGCCGAAGAACATCACGAAGACCGCGGCGATGATCAGCCAGTGCCAGATGCTCAGACTGCCCATAATTAAACCTCCAAAGAATGTGGTAGCTCCGATGCTACCGGACTATGACATGCGAGAACCCCCGCGTCGGTGCGCGTTCGCTGTGCGTTCAACTGCACCCGTACGACACGAAGTTCGCGGCCCGCGGCGCTCGAGGACGTCCCACCGCTAGCGACTGCCTGCAGGTCGCTCGAAACGGTCGGCCGATCGCAGTTGCTCCAACAGTTCCGGTCCGGTCCAGTCGCGACGATCGCCGTGTTCGGCGGCGACGATCAGTTCGATGAGTCGCTGATTGACCGGTGTCGGCAGCCCCACCATCGCGCCGAGGCTCACGATCTCCCCGCACAACCAGGAGATTTCGGTCTTGCGACCGAGTTCGAGGTCATCGGCCATGGACGAGCGCGCCTCCGGATCGATGGCCAGCACACTCGCGGCCACCCGGCGGAAAATCCCGTCCGGAACGGTCAGTAGCCGGGCCATCCATTCCGGCGGCAGCGGCGTCAGCCGGGCGGGGCGAATTCGCGCCCTGTGCATCGCGGCCAGCGCTTCGCGCTGGGTGAGGGCCAGGCACCGTCGGAAGTCGCGATCGGACAGTTCCTCGCGCAGCGGCCTGCCGGACAGCGCATTGATCGGGTTGTTGAGGTTCAGCAGCAGCTTCGCCCATTGCACCGGCAGCAGGTCCGGGTACCGCCGCAGTGCTAGACCAGCCCGCGCGAATACGTCGGTGAACTGTGCGAGCGCCGGATCGTCCTGCACCGCCAGCCCACCCTCGGTGCCGCGATGGAACCGGCCGTCGGGCTGGTGCACGACGTTGAACATCACCATGCCGGCCAGCACCACGCAGGTGGGCAGGATCTCGCGGATCACCGCGTCATTGCCGATCCCGTTCTGCAGGCTCAGCACCAGGGTGCCGGGGCGGATCTTGCCGTCGAGATCGCGCACGGCCGCCGCGGTCGCCGCCGACTTCACCGTGACCAGCACCAGATCGGCGGACCCGACATCCTCCGGCGTGGTCGACACCCGCACCGCATCCCCCGCCACCGTGACGTCACCGCCGTCGAGGTCGGTGAGCCGCAGCCCGGATGCGCTGATCTCGTCCAGTACCCGCTGCCGGCCGACGAATGTGACATCGGCGCCGGCCGCCGCCAGCTTTCCACCGACAAAGGACCCGATACTTCCGGCGCCCAAGACCAGCACCCGAGCAGGTGCCACCACCTCACTCACGCCGTTCCAGCCTCTGTGCGATTCATCTGGTCTCCAGGAAACCGGCCGCTTCGTATGCGGCCAGCGCGGCGTTCGAGCGTTCACGCACCGCGGTGATCAATTCGGGTGGGCCGAGCACCGTGACACCGGAACCGAAGCCGAGCAGCAGCCGCGCCATCCAGTCCATGGTGGCGAAGCGCATGGTCGTCTCGATGCTGCCGTCCGGGTGCACCGCCATCCGATGCATCGGGTATTGATCGAGCACCCAACCGTAATCGCCGCGAATGCGCAAGCGCGCCAACGGAACCGCGGGATCGTCCTGGAACAGGTCGAGCGCGGCCGCCTCCTCGGTCGCATGGCTCGGCGGCCGGGCGGGCTCGTCGAGTTCGGTGGCCGCCTCGATCCGATCGAAGCGGAACAGTCGCACGCCCTCGGCCTCGCGACACCAGGCCTGCAGGTAACTGTTGTTGTCCACCAGGACAATACGAATGGGATCGACGACACGCTCGGATACGACATCGCGACTCGCCGAGTAATAGACCAGGCGCAGCGCGCGCTGGCGGGCCAGCGCGGAACGCACTGTCGAGACCGCCGGCGCCTCGGTCGGCAGGTGTGCGCGGGCCTCGTCGACGGTCTTGCCGCCGACAATGGCCGATTCCAGTTTGGCGATCGCCGCATGCGCCGCGGTCGGATCGACCATGCCCGGCATATCCACGATCGAGCGCAGCGCCACCAGCAATGCGGTCGCCTCGGTGGAGGTCAACCGCAGCGGCCGGTCGATGCCCGCCGAGAAGGTGACTTCGATGCTCTCCTCGGAGAACGACAGGTCGATCAGGTCGCCCGGCCCGTAACCGGGTAGGCCGCACATCCACAGCTGGTTGAGATCGCTCATCAACTGCTTGGTGGTCACGCCGAGATCGGCGGCGGCTTCGGCGGCACTGATCCCCGGATTCGCGATGAAGTACGGAATCATGTTCAGCAGCCGTGAGAGCCGAACCGAAAGTCGACTGCGCTCGGCCGTGCCTGTCGTTCGCTCGCGATGCTCGGCTGTGCCCACTTTTCGCTCGCTGCGCTCGCTCATGCGGTGACCTCCGTGTGGTCGAAGACCGAACGCAATCGCGCCACCACATCCGCACGCAGTTCCTCCGGTGCGAGCACCACGGCATCCGGACCGAGTCCGGTGATCAAGCGCGCCAACCAATCTCGGGATCGGATGGGCAATTCGACGACTACGCCGTGGCGTTCGCCGATGGTGCGCTCTTCCAGCACGGGTCCGAGTCGGCGGATCTCGCGGCCGTGACCGTCGGCCACCCACACCGTCGCGGTGCCGGTCACCGGGGCGCTGCCGGTGACGGTCCCGACGATCTCCCGCAGATCCACGCCCTCGGGCTTGCCGACCGCATTGGGCGGGCCATAGGCGGTCACATCGTCGCCGATGCGCGACAGCCGGAAGCTGCGGACCGCATCCCGGTTCCGATCGTGCCCGACCAGATACCAGCGACCGTTGTGGGTGACTACACCCCACGGCTCCACATCACGCATGACATACGGCTCGTTGATCGCACCCCGATGTTCGAACCGCACCGCCTGACCGGCATCGATCGCGGCCAGCAGCTTGCCGAGCACCGCATCCGAGCCACGGGTGCGCGCGGGGACCGCGGGCACCGAGGCCACCGCGGCATCGGTCTCGACGTGGATCCCCGCCGCACGCAACTTCAACAGCGCGCCCTCGGCCGCGGCCGCCAGCTCCGGCGACTCCCACATCTGCACCGCGACCGCGACCGCCGCCGCTTCCTCGCTGGTCAGATCGATATCGGGTAGTTCGTAGGCGTCACGGTTGATCCGATAGCCCTCCACCGTCGAATATCGGCTGACCTGCCCGACCTCCAAGGGAATCCCCAGGTCACGCAGCTCGTTCTTATCGCGCTCGAACATTCGACTGAACGCCTCGTCGCTGGCCGAATCCTCGTACCCCGCGACGCTGTCCCGAATCCGCTCCGCGGTCAGGAATTGCCGGGTCGACAGCAGCGCGATGACCAGATTCATCAGCCGCTCGACCTTGGATATCGCCACTCGACACAGGGTAATCGGCCGCCCGCCGCGACCGCGCGTCGGCGCGCGATTCACCGCATTCCGCTTCGCGCGCGGCCATCATGGAACCATGATCATCGCGTTCTCAGTCACTCCGCTCGGCGAGGGCGTCGACGTCGGCCGAGCCGTCGCCGAGGCCGTCCGCATCGTGCGAGCCAGTGGTCTGCCCAATCGCACCGACGCCATGTTCACCACGATCGAAGGCGAATGGGACGAGGTCATGGCCGTGGTCAAAGCCGCGACCGACGCCATCCTCGCCACAGCTCCCCGCTGCAGCCTCGTCCTCAAAGCCGATATCCGTCCAGGCGTCACCGATGCCATGACCTCGAAGGTCGAGACCGTCGAGCGCTACCTCGCCGAGGAGTAGCGCTTACATCGAGGCGATCAGCCGATCCACTCGTTCGTCGACAGAGCGGAACGGGTCCTTGCACAAGACCGTGCGCTGGGCTTGGTCGTTCAGCTTGAGGTGCACCCAGTCGACGGTGAAGTCACGGCCCGCTTCCTGGGCGGCGGTGATGAAATCGCCGCGCAGTTTGGCGCGAGTGGTCTGCGGTGGGGTGTCCACGGCGGCGTCGACGGCCTCGTCCTCGGTGACGCGCTTGGCCAGACCCTTGCGCTGCAGCAGGTCGAAGACGCCGCGGCCGCGCTTGATGTCGTGGTAGGCCAAATCGAGTTGGGCGATCTTGGGATCGGACAGCTCCATGCCGTAGCGGTCCTGGTAGCGCTGGAAGAGCTTGCGCTTGATCACCCAGTCGACCTCGGTGTCGACCTTGGCGAAGTCCTGCGCCTCTACCGCGTCCAGGGTGCGGCCCCACAGATCGACGACCTGGTCGATATTGGGGTCGCGGTCACGGTTGCGCAGGTGCTCGACGGCGCGGGCGTAGTACTCCCGCTGGATGTCGAGCGCACTCGCCTGGCGGCCGCCTGCGAGCCGGACCGGACGACGACCGGTCAGGTCGTGGCTGACCTCGCGAATGGCGCGGATCGGGTTGTCCAGGGCGAAATCGCGGAACGAGACGCCCGCCTCGATCATCTCCAGCACCAGCGCCGCCGTGCCGACCTTCAGCATGGTGGTGGTCTCGGACATATTCGAGTCGCCGACGATCACATGCAGACGCCGGTACTTCTCCGCATCGGCATGCGGCTCGTCGCGGGTGTTGATGATCGGGCGCGAGCGGGTGGTCGCCGAGGAGACGCCCTCCCAGATGTGCTCGGCACGCTGGGACAGGCAGAACGTGGCCGCCTTCGGCGTCTGCAGCACCTTGCCCGCACCGCAGATCAGCTGACGCGTGACCAGGAACGGCAGCAGCACATCCGAAATCCGGGAGAACTCGCCCGCCCGCACGACGAGGAAGTTCTCGTGGCAGCCGTAGGAGTTGCCCGCGGAGTCGGTGTTGTTCTTGAACAGGTAGATGTCGCCGCCGATGCCTTCCTCCGCGAGGCGCTGTTCGGCGTCGATCAGCAACTCCTCCAGCACGCGCTCACCAGCCCGGTCGTGAGTGACCAGCTGCGCCAAGTTGTCGCACTCTGCGGTGGCGTACTCCGGATGCGACCCGACATCGAGGTAGAGCCGAGCACCGTTGCGGAGGAACACGTTAGAGCTACGGCCCCAGGAAACTACCCGGCGGAACAAATACCGGGCCACCTCGTCGGGGCTGAGCCGACGGTGTCCGTGGAAGGTGCACGTCACACCGAATTCGGTCTCGATCCCCATGATTCGTCGCTGCACACTATCGACATTACAGCCATGTCATGTACTCGCGTGGGGCTGCGGACAACCCCGGTGCATACGTCTTCACAACGATTTCGCACGTGAGCGAAATGTTCGGCGGAAAACCACCGGCCGAAACGAAGGCCCTTCCGATGCATCGGAAGGGCCTTCGCAGTCGAACGATCGTGGTGGACTACTCCGATTCGGGAGCGTCCTCGGACTTCGCCTCGGCGGGCGCCGCCTCGGCCTTGCTCGCCGACTTACCGCCGTTCAGCAGCTGGTCCAGGGCCACGCCCTCGACCCGGCGGAATGCCCGCCGCGGTCGCGCCTGCTCGAGGGTGGCGACCTCGAGCGAACCCACCCCGAGCACCCGCTTGTCCTTATCCGCGGCGCCCTCTGGCACCCCGGCCTTCAGGGCCTTCACGGCTATGCCGACGGCACCGGCCAGATCGAGTCCGGGCTGGTAGGAGGTCTTCAACGCGGTCATGATGGGCTCGGTCGTGCCGCCCATCACCACGTATTCGCGCTCATCCACGATCGAGCCGTCGAAGGTGATCCGGTACAGCACCGATTCCGGTGACTGTTCCGGGTAGCCGACCTCGGCCACGCAGATCTCCACTTCGTAGGGCTTGAGCTGATCGGTGAAGATCGTGCCCAGGGTCTGCGCGTAGGCATTGGCCAGGCCACGACCGGTGACATCGCGCCGGTCGTACTGGTAGCCCTTGAGGTCGGCCTGCAGGATGCCGCCGCGGCGCAGGGCCTCGAATTCGTTGTACTTGCCGACGGCCGCGAACCCGACGCGGTCGTACAGCTCGCTCACCTTGTGCAATGTCGCGGAGGGATTCTCCGCGACGAACAGCACACCCTTGTCGTAGGTCAGCACGATCACACTGCGACCGCGAGCGATGCCCTTGCGCGCGAGCTCGGTCTTGTCGCGCATGATCTGTTCGGCCGACGCGTAATACGGCAGTGTCATGCTGAGGCACTCCCTTCTTCCGCGGCCTCGCGATCGGCGACGATCGCCCGCGTGATCTCCTCCAACCGCGATTCGGTCACCTCGTCGGCGCCCTCGTCGTTGATGACGATCGCCGTCGGGTAGATGCCGCGCACCAGATCCGGTCCGCCGGTGGCGGTGTCGTCGTCGGCCGCGTCGAACAGCGATTCGACGGCGATCCGCAATGCGCGATCCTCACCGATTCCCTTGGCGTACAGCTTTTTCAACGACGACTTCGCGAACATCGAACCCGAACCGACCGCGGTGTAACCGAACCGCTCCTCACTGCGCCCGCCGACCACGTCGTAGGACACGATGCGACCGGCCTTGTCCGGATCGGTGGCGTGCTGGTCGTAGCCGACCAGCACCGGAACCACCGCAAGACCCTGCAGCGCGGCAGGGAGGTTGTCGCGCACCATCTTCGACAGCTTGTTGGCCTTGCCGTCGAACGTCAGCGAGACACCCTCGATCTTCTCGTAGTACTCCAACTCGACAGCGAACAATCGCACCATCTCGATGGCCATGCCCGCGGTGCCCGCGATACCGGCCGCCGAATAGGTGTCGGTGATGTACACCTTCTCGATATCCCTGCTGGCCAACAGGTTTCCCTGGGTGGCCCGCCGGTCACCGGCGATCAGCACACCACCGCGGAACGAGACCGCCACGATGGTGGTTCCGTGTGGAGCCAGCTCCTTCGCGGCGGTGCCACCGGAGATTCCGGTGGCACCTTCGATCGCGCCGAATCGATTGCCAGGCAACAGTTCCGGTGCGTGCATGCGCAGGTGCTCGGTGAATGACGAGAGGGCGTGCCCCGGGTGGAGACGCAAGGGGTCACCTGCTGTCACTGGCCGCCCTTCTGCACATACGCGCGAACGAAGTCTTCCGCGTTCTCCTCGAGCACATCATCGATCTCGTCGAGCAGGTCGTCGGTATCCTCCGCCAGCTTTTCGCGGCGCTCCTGACCGGCGGCGTCAACGCCCTCCGGGCCCTCGTCCTCGTCGCCGCCCCCGGCGCGCTTGGTCTGCTCTTGTGCCATGGCAGCCGACCTCCTCTGTCCTCATCATGACCAGGGCTCCATTCTGAGCACGACCCTGATCATGAGCAATGTCCGTGCCCGTACATCAACACTACCCAGCCGCCCTGACAACGTGCTGAGTTATTGGCCGCGCGGGCGCGGCGTGTTCGCGGCCCCTGCTGTCTCGCGTCCGAGCCGTCGAGACTCGCGACTACGTCGCATGCGCTTCGACGACTCGGACGCGAGACGGGCCGCGAACGGTCGCTCGTACGACTCGCTCCGTCGTCGATAATCGTTGCTACCTGGGCTTATTCGCGCGGTTTGCTAAGTGGTCAGCTGTTCGACCAACTCGGCGGCGGTATTGACACCATCGAGCAGCTTGCCGACGTGGGCCCTGGTGCCGCGGCGCGGTTCCAGGGTCGGGATGCGCACGAGCGAGTCGCCGCCGAGGTCGAAGATCACAGAATCCCAGCTGGCCGCCGCGATATCGGCACCGAATCGACGCAGACATTCGCCGCGGAAGTAGGCGCGGGTGTCGGTCGGCGGCTTGGTCATCGCGTCGAGCACCTGCTGCTCGTTGATCAGGCGTTTCATCGAGCCGCGGGCGACCAGGCGGTTGTAGAGGCCCTTGTCCAGGCGGACGTCGGAGTACTGCAGGTCCATCAGGTGCAGTTTGGGCGCGGCCCAGCTCAGGCCCTCGCGCTTGCGCATCCCCTCGAGCAGACGCAGTTTGGCGGGCCAGTCGAGCAGGTTGGCGCATTCCATCGGATCGCGTTCCAGCAGGTCGAGCACGTTGGCCCAGTTCTCCAGGATGTCCTTGACGCGCTCGTCGTCGTTGCCGCTGCGGGCCACGAACTTCTCCACCCGGTCCAGGTAGATGCGCTGCAGCGCCAGCCCGGTGAGTTCGCGACCGTCGGTGAGCGCGACGGTGGCGCGCAGGGTCGGATCGTGGCTGATCTGGTGGACGGCGGTGACCGGGCGGGCCAGCTGCAGATCCGACAGATCCTCGCCCGCCTCGATCAGATCCAGCACCAGCGCGGTGGTGCCGACCTTGAGGTAGGTGGACATTTCGGCGAGGTTGGCATCGCCGATGATGACGTGCAGGCGGCGGTATTTGTCCGCATCGGCGTGCGGTTCGTCGCGGGTGTTGATGATGCCGCGCTTGAGCGTGGTCTCCAGGCCGACCTCGACCTCGATGTAGTCGGCGCGCTGGGACAGCTGGAATCCGGCGTGGTCACCGGACTGGCCGACGCCGACCCGGCCGGAACCGCAGATCACCTGGCGCGAGACGAAGAACGGGGTGAGCCCGACGATGATCTGGTTGAACGGGGTGTCGCGGCTCATCAGGTAGTTCTCATGGGTGCCGTAGGAGGCGCCCTTGCCGTCGACATTGTTCTTGTAGAGCTGCAGCCGCGGCGCACCCGGCACGCTCGACGCGTGCCGCGCGGCCGCCTCCATGACCCGTTCGCCGGCTTTGTCCCAGATGACCGCATCCAGCGGATCGGTGACCTCGGGCGCGGAGTACTCCGGATGGGCGTGGTCGACGTAGAGCCGGGCGCCGTTGGTGAGGATCATGTTGGCCGCGCCGACCTCGTCGGCGTCGATCACAGGGGCCGGACCGTTCATCCGGCTCAGGTCGAAGCCGCGGGCGTCGCGCAGCGGCGATTCCACCTCGTAATCCCAGCGCGTGCGCTTCGCGCGCGGCACCCCCTCCGCGGCGGCATACGCGAGAACCGCTTGAGTGGAGGTGAGAATCGGGTTGGCCGACGGCTCGGTGGGTGTGGAGATGCCGTATTCGACCTCGATACCGATGATGCGCTGCATACCGTCGAGCCTAGGCGACGCGTGCCCGCCGCCGGTCGCGACCGGCGGCATCGGCGATCTCGGGTGATCTCGATGTCATACCGATGGTGGTACTTCCGGAGGATACGGGCAGGCCGCGGCGGCCGGGATATTCGGAATATGACCGATTCGATCGCCGAAATCACGGGGCGCCACCGCAAGTCGGATGAACCGCGCGTCACCCAGCCGAAGAATCCCGCGCGGTTGGTCGCCCTGGACGTATTACGCGGCATCGCGATCCTCGGCACGCTCGGCACCAATATCTGGATCCTCACCCATCCCGAGGGCATCGTCGGGTACATCGACGAATTGGGCAGCCCGGCGACCGGCTGGATGTGGGCGGAGCGAGTGCTGCAGCAGCTCGCCCAGGGCAAGTTCCTGGGCCTGTTGACCGTCATGTTCGGCATCGGCCTGGCCATTCAGCAGGGCTCGGCGGTGCGGGCCGGTCGACGGTGGCCGGGCAGCTATCCGTGGCGGGCCGGGCTGCTGTTCCTCGACGGTGTGCTGAACTTCGTGTTCGTCGCGGAATTCGATGTGCTGACGGGTTATGCGGTGACCGGATTGGTCGTCGCCTGCATTCTCGCGGCAAGTGAACGCGCGCAACGTCGTTGGCTGACAATCGCGGCCGGATTCCATATTGCCGTGCTGACACTCATCGGCATCGCGATGGCGTTTGCGAACCAACCCGATTCGACGCCACGCGAGCCGCTGGACCCGAATCCGTATGCGGACGGATCGTTCTGGGATCTGGTGCTGTTCCGACTCGAGAACGCGGGCATGTTCCGGTTCGAGCCGATCTTCGTCTTCCCGATGTCGATCGCGCTGTTCCTCGCGGGTGCGCAGTTGTTCCGGGCGGGAGTGTTCCGACCGGAGGGTGCGCGGATACGTAGGCGGCTCATGATCATCGGATTCGCTGTTGCCGCGCCGATCGATCTGGCGGTCGGCGTGCTCGGCGGCGATCTGGTCTTGCTGACCAGGTACGGCACCGCCCCGTTCGTCGCCTTCGGCCTGCTCGCGTTGGTCGCCGAGTTCTACCTGCGTCGTCCGCGGGTCGGCTTCGTCGGCAGGCGGCTCACCGAGGTCGGGCGGATGGCCCTGAGCTGCTACATCCTGCAGAATCTGGTCGCTTCCGTGTTGTGCTACGGATGGGGTTTCGGGCTTGCCGCGCGCGTCTCCCCTGACGCTCGGGTGCCGTTCACCGTGGGTATCTACCTGCTGGTCGCGCTGATCATCGTGACTGTCGCGCACCTGTGGTTGCGCCGGTTCGAGCGCGGTCCGGTCGAGTGGGTGTGGAATCTCAGCTACCGCGCGCTGGCCCGCGAACACTGAGCCACCGCCCGTTTGCGCACATCGCCGCAGTTCAACACCCGAAACCGGGGCGAATGCGACCGGATGCGGCCGAGGAGAACACGAGTAGCGGACTACTCGTGTTCTTTCCGCGTCGGTGCCGGAAGCTGACCCGACGTCACCGAACTGCGTCGACGTACCGATCTCAGATGCACAGGAGGTGCGCAGTGTCGGAACCGGCCCGAGCAATGAGTAAGGACCGCGCGTTCGCCGAACTCGAACGTCTCGCGAACGATGACCTGATCCGCTTCGACGGGCCCGCGTCACCGGCTCTGGTCGGATTCGCAGGTTTCGACCCACAGTCCGGCCGGCCGCTACCGGGCAGTCTCGCCGGGGTGGTCATCCGCCACGGCTTCACCCCGGTGACACCGCAACGCCTCGATTCGCGAAATGCGTTGGCACTGGTACGATTCTGCCGATTCCTCTCCGCGAATTTCGGCGTCACCGAGTTGCACACCCTCGGAGCAGACGGCCGCGGAACGCATTCCGACGACTGCCACGGCCAGGGCCGCGCCGTGGATTTCGCCGGTGTCACCATGCCGGTCGGGGACGTATCGCGCAGAATCACCGTGGCAGCGCATTGGGGCACCGTCGAGACCGCCGTGACACCTGGCGGAACATGGCCGCGCGGCACCGGATCCCGGGTGCACTACCGACTCGACGAACCCGATGCGAGTCCGCTCGGCGATCCGGACGGCGATCTGTTCGTCGCCGACTTCTTCCGCAGCGTCTACGATTTCGCGGCGGGTGAGTGGCAGGACTGCTCGGACAGTCCCGATCCCGCGACTGCCATCTCCGGCATCGGCGATCCGAGTTTCATCCTGCATCCCGACCATCCGGACGACCATCCGCTCCCGGCCACATCCGGTCGCGCGGCCCATATCGATCACATCCACTTCCAGATCGGCAAGTCCGGGACCGAGTAGGCCGACTAGCGTCGTCGGTGTGACGCTCGCCGACCGATATCCGTTGCTGCACACCCCAACCCGCTGGGATTGGGGCGGTCTGGATGTGCGGTTCTCCACCGAGTTGCCATCCGACGAACTGGTCACCAATATCCATGTCGTCTGCTTCGTCGGCGCCGATATCGTGCTCTGTCGCGACGATCGCGATATCTGGATCGTGCCCGGCGGCACCAGGGAGGCGGGCGAAACTGTCGACGCCTGCGTGCGACGCGCACCACACGACCACCGATCGCCCTGCACCGCACTATCCTTGGCAGCCGCACCCGCACAAGGCGTGGCTGTGGTGCACGGCGGATGTGGTGCTCGAATCCGCGCCGACCAATCCAGAGGATGCGGAGAATATTCTCGAGGTCCGCGCCTTCGCACCCGAGGAGGCAATGCGCCTGTCACGCACCGACGGCGATTACATGGCCGAATTACTAGCCCTCGCAATCGAATTGCACCGGCGCTGATCAGCCGAGGGGCGTACGGAATCCGATGAGCAGTCGCGCGATATCGATCGGCGCCTGCTCCGGTCGCAGCGGTGCGTGTTCGACGAGCAGGCGATACCAGAACGGTCCGAAGATCAGATCGGTCGCGTACTCGATATCCAGGTCCGCGGCGAGTTCACCGCGCGCCACACCGCGGGCCACTATGCGCGCCACCACATCTCGCCGAGTCTGCACCCAGTCCCGGAACGGTCCGGCGAAGTCCGGGTCCAGCTGAGCCTCGGCCATCAGCCCGCGTAATGCCTTGACCCGCAACGGATATTCCACGACACCGTAGAGCGCCTCGAGGAAGACGGCCAGGTCCTGCTCGACCGATCCGGTGTCCGGATCCGGCATGCGCTGGGTGACCACCACGCCTTGGGCGTCCATGACCAGGACCGCCTTCGATTTCCACCAGCGATAGATCGTGCTCTTGGCGACGCGGGAGCGCGCCGCGACGCCTTCGATCGTCACCTTGCCGAAGCCCTGCTCCTCCAGCAGTTCGGCCGTCGCACGCAGTACCGCATCGCGTGCGGATTCGCTGCGGATTCGACCGCCGGACCGCGGTGTCGCGGCACTTCCCGTCGCCATGGCGGTCAGTGTATTCGTCTGCTATCGTTTTGCGAAACGCTACGGAGCGTTTCGATTCAGGAGATGAGTGACAGTGAGTGCGATCGTGGTGAACCACGGCCTCGGAGCCCGCGCCGACAGCGTATGGTTTCCCTATTTCACGGCGGAGTTGACCGCGCTCGGCCATTCCGTGACGATCCCGAACCTGCCCGATCCGGACGAACCCCGGCTGGAGCCGTGGCGCAAAGCCTTCGCCGCATCGGTGGCCGCGGCGGGTCCGGCCGGCGATACCGTTCTGGTCGGCCACAGCATCGGCGGGGTCAATGTGCTGCGCATGCTCGAGCAGCACGATGTCGCCGCGGCCGGGCAATTCGCCGGAGTGCTTCTGGTGTCCACCGCAGCACATGAGGTGGGTTATGACCTCTTGGCCGAGTTCTTCGCCGAACCGTTCGACTGGGCACGGATTCGTGGCGCTGCGCGCGAGTTCCGGGTGTTGGCGGCTGCCGACGATCCGGTCAACGTGCCCGATCCGGTCGTGCACGTCGGACTGCTGGTGCGCGGCCTGGAGGCCACCGCGGTGCTCACTGCGACCGGGAGCCATCTGGGCAACTTCCCCGATGATCACATCGAACTGCCCGAGGCCGTTCGGTTGGTCGATGAAATCCGGTCGGCCACACGATGACTCAGCGACAGACAGACGAAAACCGCAGACCTGCCGCGCAACCCTCGGGTCCGGTCAAATGGAAGCTGTGGCTGTTGACGGTCATCGGCATCTATCCGCTGCTCACGGTTCTGGTGACGATCTCAGGGCCGCTACTCGAACCGCTGGCACCGCCGCTGCGACTGGCGGTTATCGTGCCGATCGCCGTCGCGGCCATGGTGTGGGTCGTCATGCCATTCCTCACCCGCCGATGTGCGGGGTGGCTGATGCGGTAACAGATTCTATTGGGACCGTACGGGTTCCGCGCGGCTCAGCAGGTCTTTGACGATAGTGTCGCGTTCCAGCGGAACTCCGAGGCTGCGCGCATTGCCCTCGAACAGCGCCAGCACCGATTCGGTCAGGATGCCTTCGACCTGATCGCAGGACAGTGTGGTCCCGGCATCGGAGCGCCAGTTGTTCACGAAACCGTCGACGAAGCCGATGATGCCGAAGGCCATCGGGCGGGCGCGATTCGGATCGATTCCGAAGCGCGCCAACGATATTGCGAACATATCGGCGAGCCGACCACCGATGCGATTGCGCGCGCCGGTCAGCGCCTGTGACGAATCCCCGAGCGGTGTGGCATCGCCCAGGAATCGGTGCAGATTCGGATGACGCTCGACCCAGCCGACGTAGGTGCCGATCGCGCCGCGTACGGCATCGCGCAGGGTGCCGTCGGGCTGCAGGGTCGGCATCAGTGCGGTCAGCAGTGAATTCAGGATCTCCTGACGAATCTGCTCATCGAGATCGGCGCGTCCGTCGAAATGCCGGTACACCACCGGACGCGGCAGATGCAGCCGGTCCGCGATCGCCTGTACGGACACTTCGACACCCTGCGCTTCGATCACCGTGATCGCCGCATCGATGACGTCTGCGCGACGGCGGGCCTTGTGGCCGTGCCATCGGGTGCTGCGACCGTCCGACGCGGCGGGATCGCGCTTTCCCGCGGTACTGCTCACCAGCTCACGATACCTGGAACACCTATTGACCGTGACAGTCTGTCTCACTAATCTGAGTGTTACAGCTTGTATCAGGTATTCGAGAGTTGGAGCCGACATGGGCAACGAGGCCGCAGTCATCCCACAGGAATCCTTCGCACAGCGCCTGCTGACCGGTTCGGTGAAGAAGTCGTACGAACCTGCCATCGATATGGACTGGGACGCACCGCTCGATCCCGACAAACTGTTCTTGCCGCCGGAGGTGGTTTCGCTCTACGGCACCGCGCTGTGGGAATCGATGACCCCGCAGCAGCGCCGGGAACTGTCGCGCCAAGAGCTGGCCAACGTACTCTCCGTCGGCATTTGGTTCGAGAATCTGCTCAACCGCCTGCTGCTGCGGGAATTGTTGCGCGATGATCCGACCACCCGGCATTCGCACTACACCCTGACCGAAATGGGTGACGAGTGCCGGCACATGATGATGTTCGGCAAGCTCATCGACCGGATCGAGGCGCGTCCGTACTGGCCGCGACTGCCCGGCCGACTCGCCATCGGAGCCCTGCCGCTGTTCCTGCGCGGGTCGATGACCTGGGTGGGCGCACTCGTCGGCGAGGAGATCTTCGACGCACTGCAGCGGCGCACCCTCGACGATCCGGAGTTGCAGCCCTTGGTTTCTCGGGCGATGCGGATCCATGTCACCGAGGAGGCGCGCCATATCGGATTCGCACGCGATGCATTGGCGCGTCGGGTGCCGACCATGTCGCATGCCGAATTGGCCTACACCCGTTTATGTGTCGCGGTGGCCGCACCGCTGTTCGTCTACCTGATGACCAATCGGCACATGTACGACCGGGCCGGGCTGGACGGTCGAGCGGCGCGCCGGATCGCGACGAACAACCCGTATGCGAAGAAGGCGCTCGGTACCGGCGCCGGGAATCTCGGTGCGTTCCTGGACAAGCAGGGCTTGATCGGTCCGTTGGGCAAGCGAATCTGGCGTTGGCGGGGGCTCTACGCATGACCGAACCCGAAATCGTCATTGTCGGGGCCGGTTCCGGTGGTATCGGGATGGCCATCGAGCTGCGCAAGTCCGGTTTCGACGACTTCGTCGTGCTGGAGAAGGCCGAGGAGATCGGCGGAACCTCCTATTCGTTCGCGCCGAATCAGCGGTGGACCCGCATGTTCGCCAGCCAGCCGGAGATACTGGAGTATCTGCGCCGCAGCGTGGACAAGTTCGACATTCGCAGGCATATTCGGCTGCGTTCCGAAGTCGTCGCACTCGACTTCGATGACGAGACGGACCGCTGGCACGTGCGGACCGCGGACGGGCGGCATTTCCAGCCGCGCGCGGTGGTGATGGCGCCGGGACCGCTGCACGAACCGTGCGTGCCGGACTTTCCGGGGCGGGATGTGTTCCGGGGACACAGTTTTCACTCGGCGCAGTGGGATCACGGTTTCGAAGTAGCCGGCAAGCGGATCGCCGTTATCGGAACCGGTGCCAGCGCAGTGCAATTCGTACCGCAGATTGCCGAGCAGGCCGAGCAGGTCACGGTGTTCCAGCGGACACCACACTGGATCGTGCCGGAGCCGGATCGGCCGCTCTCGCCGGTGGAGCATCGGATAGCCCGGTATCTGCCGGGGGCGCAACGGCTCTACCGCTGGGCGATGTATTGGGGTTACGAGTCGATGACGCCGGCATTCATGAATCCGGAGCTCATGCGTCGCGCGGAGGTGGCGGCACGGGCGCATCTGCGTCGTCAGGTCGCCGACCCGGAGCTGCGTCGCAGCCTCACGCCGGACCACCGGCTCGGGTGTAAACGAATTCTGGTGTCCGACAATTACTATCCGGCACTGCAGCGGGACAATGTCACGCTGGTGACCTCACCTATCGCCTCGATCACCGAGTCCGGGATCGTCACCGCCGATGGTGTCGAACAAGAATTCGACGCCATCGTGTACGGGACCGGGTTCAAGATCTCCGACCGGTTCGCCGATCAGCGCATCGTCGGCGCGAATGGGCTCACTCTCCACAAGGCGTGGCGCACTGGGATGGAGGGGTTCCTCGGCGTCACCGTGCACGGTTTCCCGAACCTGTTCCTCATCATGGGCCCGAATTCCGGTGGCGGAAACCAGTCCATCGTCTTCATCATCGAGGCACAGGCCCGCTATATCCGCCAGTGTCTGGAGCTGCTGAGCAAGACCTCCAACAGTCGGATCGAGGTCCGCGCCGCGACCCAACACGAATTCAATCGACGGGTGCAGTCGAAACTGGCCGGTACCGTGTGGAATTCGGGCGGCTGCCGAAGCTGGTACCTGGACGAGCACGGGGTGAATCGGGCCGCCTGGCCGGGTTCCAGCGTCTCCTACCGGCGCGCCATGCGCCGACCGGACCCCGGCCACTACGACCTGACCGTGCCGGCGGATCGTGAACCGGCACACGAGTATTCGGGTCCGGCACTGCTCGACGCCCCGGGCGTGGAAGTACCGGTCGAGGTCACCCTCGGCGGGCATCCGGACCCGATCGACGGCCGCTACCACTGGTACGGGCGCGTCGCCCCGCGCGAAGGCCACGAGTTACCCGATCCCGGACGCGCCGAGGTACTGCTCACCCTGCCCGGCGGCGTGCCGACCGCTGGTCGCCTCCAGGAGCGCGACCCCTGGGGCAACCTCCGTATCGTCGGCACCGGCACCCCGCCCTATCCGCCGGCCGCTGTCTAGGTGGCCGGGCGCAGTAGCCAGGCGCGCAATGCCTCGGTGACCTCGTCGGGGCGTTCCTCCATGATGAAGTGGTTGCCGCCGTCGATGCGGACGAGCGTGGCGTAGGGGATTGCTTCGGCCAGTTCTCGGGCGGTGCGGAACGGGATGGCCGGGTCGCGGTCGCCCCAGATGACCGTCGTCGGGCAGCTGATGGCACCCAGTCCAGCAGCCAATTCCGGGCGGATCCGGACGCGATAGCCGGACCAGAAATGGGCGTTCCAGCGGCGACCGGCCGCGGTGTCCAAGACGGCGAGGTATCGACGCAGTTGTTCGCTGTCGAAGGATCCGTTGCGCACATACGGCGCGAGACCGACGCGATGCACCCATTGGATCCCCCGTGCGCTGACGAGCGGCCGCAGCAGTGCAGTCCGTGCCAGCACGGTCAGCAAGCCGAACAGCGTGTAGTACGGCGGCGTGAAAATACCCTGCGCCCGTGAATTCAGAATCGCGAAGCGGCGCACCCGTTCCGGATGACGCTGCAGAAACCCCAATCCGAGGAACCCGCCGTAGTCGTGACAGGCCAGATCGACGCGCTCCAAGCCGAGCGCGTCCAGCATTCGCCCGATCCGCTCGACCTCACTGTCGTAGTCACAACTCAAAGCCGTATCCCGATCGGAAGCACCCCACCCGAGCCAGTCCGGTGCGATGACCCGCCGCGATAAGGCGAGCGGCCCGATCTGGTGCCGCCATGCGGCATGGCTCTCCGGCCAGCCGTGCAACAGCACCAGCGGATCACCCTGCCCGACATCGACATAACGCAGCCGCGCGCCGTCGACCGTCACCTCCCGCAGCTCGAAGGTCGATTCCGCCTGCCCATCCAGCTTCATCTCTGATCTCCCGTCTGTCCTGCGACTTTCTGTATCGTCGCGGATATGGCGCGGTCGGCACTTCCAGAAACGTGCGCTCCCGAAACGGCGGTCACCTCCGCCCGGCTCTGGCTGCGACTCGGACACGCGATCTACATCGGGCCCGGGATGGCCTTGGGCGCGCACTCCACCGCGATCGCCGGTCTCGGGGTCGGACTCGACGCCCCGTTCCGGGTCCGGGTCGCCGACGCTCCCGACATCACCGCCCGCAGTTTCCTGTTCCGGGCCCGCGTCACGCACCACATCCTGGACACCGATGTGCCCAAGCTCTTCTGCTTCTTCGACCCGACCTCGGAAAATATGGCCCGCTGCCTCGGCGGTATGCGCCGCACCGTCAGCGGATACAGCGCCGACCATCGCAACGAGGCCGAACTGATCGAGCTGTGCGCCGACCCGGCACCGGATATCGACCGTCTCCTCGAACTGGCCAGCATCCCGGTCCCCACCATCCGCGATCCCCGCATCGCCGCCGTCGCCACGGCCATCCGCGCCGACCCCACCCAGCAGCAGCGCGCCGCCGAAAAGGCAAGTGCCGCAGGACTATCCACCTCCTACTTCCTGCGTACCTTCGCCGAACAGACCGGCACCAGTTTCCGCCGTTACGTGCAGTGGGCGCGGATGCTGCGCGTCGGCCGGGCCTATGCCGCGGGCCACGACCTCACCCGCGCCGCCGTCGACGCGGGCTTCGCCTCCCCTTCGCATTTCAGCGATACCTTCCGCGCCATGTTCGGCCTCACCCCCACCGCCTTCCGCACCATCAACGGCGAGCTCCACATCGACTGACCTATACGTCGAAGTAGAGATCGAATTCGTAGGGGTGCGGGCGGACATTGATTTCTGAGATCTCGGTATCGCGCTTGAGGCGGATCCAGGTTTCGAGCAGGTCGTCGGTGAAGACATTGCCTTCGGTCAGGTAGTCGTTATCGGCTTCCAGCCGGTCGATCACGCTTTCGAGGCTGGGTGGGGTTTGGGTGACCTCGGCGGACTCCTCCGCGGTGAGCTCGTAGAGGTCCTTGTCGATCGGGACGGGGGGTTCGATCTTGCGGCGGATGCCGTCCAGACCGGCCATCATCATGGCGGCGAAGGCCAGGTACGGATTGCCCGAAGAGTCGGGGCAGCGGAATTCCAGACGCTTGGCCTTCGGGTTCGCGCCGGTGACCGGAATGCGCACGGCCGCTGATCGATTGCGCTGACTGTAGACCAGATTGACCGGGGCCTCGAAGCCGGGTACCAGGCGCTTGTACGAGTTAACGGTCGGATTGGTGAAGGCCAGCAACGATGACGCGTGCAGTAACAGGCCGCCGATGTAGTGCCGGGCCAGATCGGACAGGCCCGCATATCCGGCTTCGTCGTAGAACAGCGGTGTGCCGTTCAACCACAGAGATTGGTGCACGTGCATTCCGGAACCGTTGTCGCCGAACAGTGGTTTGGGCATGAAGGTGACGGTCTTGCCCTCTGCCCATGCGGTGTTCTTGATGATGTACTTGTACAGCTGCAGGTCATCGGCGGCGGCCAGCAGCGTATTGAATTTGTAGTTGATCTCGGCCTGGCCCGCCGTACCGACCTCGTGGTGCCCCTTCTCCAATTCGAAGCCGGCGTTCTGCAGATTCGTGCACATCCGATCGCGCACATCGACATCGGCGTCGTACGGGGCCACCGGGAAGTAGCCGCCCTTCGGGCGCACCTTGTACCCGCGGTTGATCGTGCCGTCGGGATTATATTTGACACCGGTGTTCCAGTCAGCGGAGGACGAATCCACCTCGTAGAAAGCACCGTTCATCTTGGTGTCGTAGCGCACGGCGTCGAAGATGTAGAACTCCGCCTCCGGTCCGAAGTAGGCGGTATCGGCGATGCCGGTGCTCTTCAGATACTCCTCGGCCTTACGCGCGACATTGCGCGGATCGCGGCTATAGGCCTCGTGTGTATGCGGATCGTGCACGAAGCAGTTCAAATTCAGGCTCTTCGCGGCACGGAAGGGGTCCAATTGCGCGGTGCGCAGATCCGGGAGCAGCAACATATCCGATTCGTGGATCGACTGGAATCCGCGCACCGACGAGCCGTCGAAGGCGATCCCGTTCTCGACCAGATCCGCGCCGAATGCGACGGCCGGTATCGAAAAGTGTTGCTGCACACCGGGAACGTCACAGAACCGAATATCGACGTATTCGACTTCCGCGGCGCAGATATATTCCAGAATTCCGTCGGTGGTGGCAGTCAAGGCTGCTCCCTCGTCCAACACGGCTCCTCGCTTTCGCGGCGCAGGTCTATCCGCGGATGGCGAGGCGACCGTCGCCTGACAACCGGACCCGTCCATGGGTCACGGCAGGTCCTGCTCGCCGAGTCTCACGATACGACTTCGACATCAATGGCGGACCCGAATCCGGGCGAGAAACGGACCGATCCGGCGTATCCGCAGCCCCCCGTGCCTCGATCCTCAACTTCATCGGCGCGCACCGAAACCACCTCTCCCCCACAACCACAGCCCCCTCCTCCGCCGATTCCCGTCACCTCCCCGCCGCCGGGCCGTGCCTGATCAAGATCAGGTGGAATCCATGGCGGCATCGCCCGACAAGCCCCCGCCACCAATTCCACCTGATCTTGATCGGTGGCCGGATAATGGTGGAGGTGGGGATTCGAATGGGCGGCGTCTGGATTTGTTGTCGGTGACATGATCGGGCACGGTGGCGGGGCATTATCGGGACGTCCGGCCGGATGCTTTGGTCGCGTGCACAAGGGGAGGCCTTGCAGTCTGCGTGTTTGTCGCTAGCGCCACGGTTCGTCGATGCGTTGTGCTGATAGGTGACGACGAGGTCGCCTGCGCGGCGGTGTGACCTCGAGACCATCGAGCAGAAGGTTGGGTCTTGGTTTCATCGACAGTCCCGGCGAGCCCGGCCCGTCCGGACACGCTGTGTGCGGCTTTTCAAGCGAATGCCGCGAAGTATCCGGACGTGGTCGCGCTGCGCACCATGGGCGGTGCGGTGGCGATCACCTGGCGTGAGTACGCCGACCGGGTGCGCGGGATCGCGACCGGCCTGGCCGCCCTCGGTCTGCGCCCCGGCGACACGGTGGCGTTGATGATGACCAACCGACCCGAATTCCACCTCTGCGATACGGCGGTACTGCACGCGGGGGCACCCCGTTCTCGGTCTACAACACCAACCCCGTCGATCTGCTCGCCTACCAGTTCGGCAATGCGGGCAACAAGATCGTCATCTGCGAGCGCCAGTTTGCGCCGCAGGTCCTGGAGGCTGTGAAAACAGCTGCAGCCCATGACAATCACGTCGAGCACGTTATCTGCGTCGATGAGGCACCGGCGGGCACGATCGCGCTGTCGTCAGTGGAAGCGGCCGAGGCGAAAGGATTCGACTTCGAAACCACCTGGCGCAGTGTGAAATCCGAGGACCTGCTGACCATCGTCTACACCTCCGGTACCACCGGACCGCCGAAGGGCGTCGAACTCACCCACACCAACTTTATCGAAAACGCCCGCGTCATCGAGACATTCGGCGGTGGCAGCGGCCGAGATCGGGTGATTTCGTATCTGCCGGACGCGCACGCCGCCAACCGCTGGTTCGCGCACTATCTCACCATGTTGGAGGGCGGTGAGATCACCACCGTCGCGGATCTGAAGAAGGTCGCCGAGGCGCTGACCGAGGCGCATCCGACCGTCTTCCTCGGTGTTCCCCGGATCTGGGTGAAGGTAAAGGGTGCGCTGGAGGAACGCTTCGCCGCCGAACCCAATCCGATCAAGCGCGCCCTGGTCCGCTGGGCGGTGCACACCGGCCGCGCCCGCGCCCGGGCCGCCTCCGACGGCCGCCCACTCGGCCAACTGGAGAAACTCCGGTACGCCCTGGCCGATCGTCTGGTGCTCGCATCGATTCGCACCCGGCTCGGGCTGGATCAGGTGCGCGCCGCGGTCACCGGTTCGGTGGCCATCCCGCCCGAGGTGCACGAATTCTTCCTCGGACTCGGTCTGCCGTTGTGCGAGGGATACGGCATGACCGAGTGCACTGCGGGCGCGACGCTCAACGGTCCGGAGCGCGTCAAAATCGGTACTGTCGGCACACCACTACCTGGCGCGGAGGTCAAGCTCGGCCACGACGGCGAAGTACTGATCCGCGGCAAAATGGTCATGCGTGGCTACCGCAACGATCCGGAGAAAACCGCGGAGACCATCGACGCCGACGGCTGGCTGCACACCGGCGATATCGGGTCGATCGATGCCGACGGCTACCTCTCGATCGTCGACCGCAAGAAGGAACTCATCATCAATGCGGCCGGGAAGAATATGTCCCCGGCCAATATCGAGAACACGATCACCGAGAACTGCCCGCTCGCGGGCACCGTCGTGGTGATCGGTGAGCAGCGGCCCTACAACAGCGCGCTGATCTGCCTCGACCCCGACCTGGCGCCGGCTTTCGCCCGGCGCAACCGGCTCACCGCGACCACCGTCGCCGAATTGGCGAAGAATCCGGAGGTCTTGGCCGCAATCGAGCAAGGTGTGGCCGCCGCCAATGGCAAACTCTCCCGGGTGGAGCAGATCAAGAGGTACATCGTGCTACCCGAGGTGTGGGAGCCCGGAAGCGATGTTCTGACGGCGACCGGCAAACTCAAGCGCACTCCGATCGCCACCCGCTACACCGACACTATCGAGAGCTTGTACTCGTAGTGCGGGACGGAGAAGTTCAATGACGCCAACGCGAACCCGCGTCGTCGACGATCTGCACCGAAGAGCCGCATCGCTGGTCGACGGGTTCTACGGGAGCCTGCCGCCGTACCCGCGGATACCGCAGTCACTGGTCGAGACGGATTTCGCGCGCGGCACGAAACTCAATGTCGACCTGTTCTTCGAATATCTGCGTCGCGGCACCGACCCCTCCGAGGAGGACACCAGGGAGCTCGTCGAGCTGGCCATGGACCGGCTCCGCGACGGCACGCCACTAACCGAGGTACTGGACCGGTATCGGCTCGGCTCGGCCTTCATCTGGGACCGGCTGCGCGAAGCGGCCACCCCCGCCGAGCAGGAACTGCTGCTCGACGCCTCGCTGATGCTGCTGAAGTACATCACGCTGGTCATGACGCGCATCGCGGGCGCGGCCACCCAGCGCTCGCACGATCCGCGCTGGGAACTGTTGGAGCGTCGCCGAGGTATCGCCGACGCCCTGCTCACCGGGCGCGATCCGGTGGAGTGGGCCAACGATCCGGTCATTCCGGTCGCGGACGACTTCCTCGTCGCGGTATTCCGCCTCTGCGGCACCCGCGGCGGGCATGCTTCGGCGCTGCGGCACCGGGTCGAGGCGATTCCGGGCGTCTTCCTGCGGCTGGACGCGGGCGGGTGGACCGCATTGATCCCGCTGCAACCCGGCGATGACGGTACGGCCGCGATCATGGGTCTCACTGCGCGACTACCGGCACATCAGCCCGATCAAGCGCCGCCCTACTGGGTCGGTGTCGGTGCGGCGGCGAGCAGGGCGGAGATCCCGACGATCTTCGCCGAGGCGCGGGTGCTGGCCGAATTGGGGCGGTGCCTGACACGTCGCGAAATACTGTGCCGCAGAACGGATTTACAGTTCGAATACACGGTCGCGGTCAGTGATGCGGCACGGCCAGGGCTGGCGGCGGTACTCGCGCCACTCGACACCCAGCCGATGCTGGCGGAAACCCTCGAAGTGTTCGTCGACAGCGGTTTCAACCAGTTGGCGACGGCGCGTCAGCTCAGCGTGCACCGGAATACGGTCACCTATCGCCTGTCCCGCGTACATGAACTCACCGGCCTCGACCCGCATCGCCCCGCCGACGCCATGACCCTATCCGCGGCCCGACTGGCCCGCCGCCTCGAATCCGCTGTCTTCGCCCCCTGAGTTCGGGCACTCTGACAAACACCGCCCGCGAGTTCCCCAGCGCAACTTGGCAATCGAGGTTCTCGATGCCGACAGCGCCGATACCGCGACCACAGCCGCCCGCGAGCAGCGGCAGGGTCTGATCGCCGGCCTGCTCGCCGCGACGACCGGTTCGCCCGGCCCTTGATCTCCGAGTTCCTCGATCGCGTCGCCGTTACCCTGACAGCGGCCGTGCGGCCGGGATAGTCTCCCTGAGGGATCCGATTCGGGATTCGCAGTCACCCGGGAGCATCCGATGATGAAGGCTCTGGTTACCGACGGGGCATCCGCCTCGCCCCGATCCGTGCACTATGTCTCCGGTTCACCCGGTGAATTGCGTTGGGAGGGTACTGCATTGCTGCGCGCCGGCGTGCTCGCGTTCGGCGGCAGCATCGGCCCCACCGCATTGCACGCCCATCACGCCGTCCAAGTGGTCGCCGCGTGTACGCCGGTGGTCGTGGTGGACGCGAGCGGCATTCGGCATCGCGGCACACATGTCATCGTGCCCGCCGACGCACCGCATCGCATCGCCACCGGGGCCGAGCACGGCACCGCGATCTATCTCGATCCGGAGTCCGTCGCGGGCGCGGCCGCCGACCGCAGAGCCCACACCTACGGGTGGGCGGATTGTGAACATTCCCTGCCCATCGATCCGGAGCGGGAAACGCTCGCCGAACTGGTCGCCGAAGTCGTCGACGATCTCGAACGCGACAATTCGCACAGCATCGAGGACGAGCGCCACGAGGCAGTGACCGAGGTGCTGCGACTGCTGCCCTCCATCGTCGGCGACGGACCGATCCGCGGCGCGGATGTCGCCCGCCGGGTCGGCATTTCCGCGACCCGACTCACCCATCTGTTCACCGAACAGGTCGGAATTCCATTGCGGCCCTATATTCTCTGGCTTCGACTACATGTGGCGATCACCCGCGTCCGCTCCGGCGACGATCTCACCGCCGCCGCCCACGCCGCCGGTTTCGCCGATAGCTCCCACCTGACCCGCACCTGCCGCCGCATCTTCGGACTGCCGCCCTCGGCCCTGAACCGACGCGTCGATTGGGATCTCGGCGACGCCCGCTAGGTCCAGCCGAATCATTCGAGTCGTTCGGATCCGCCAAACATCTGGCTGGCGTCGAACGAGGGCCACCGCTTCCATCATCTGAAATTCGCCGGTATCGGCGACGTCGATTTCGGCCTGTTCACCCTGATCCGGGATCACCTGTTCCGCAACTACGCCTACGATCCGGCACGACGCTTCGGCACCGACGATCTCCGTATGGCGGCGAAACCCGACACCCGACCGGCCATGTCGACCCAGTTCGTCTACCCGTTCACACCGGACGGCGGCTGTGCAATGCAGTCGGTACGCTGTTGGCATGTTCTCGCGGGTACACCTCATGGCGTTTGCGGTCTTCGCACTCGTCGTACCCGCGCTCGCCCTGGCCGCGGCGCCGTCGAATGAGCCGGCGGCACTGGCCGTCTTCGGTGTCATCGCCGCGTCGCTCACCTTGACGCTGCTCGCCCTGCAGAGCACTCGACGTATCCCGATGGTGCTCGCACACTCGGGTCCGCCGCCCTCGGCGCAGCGTCGCCGCCGGGGCTCCTTCCTGCGTCAGAGCAATCCGGACACCGCCGGACGTCCGCGCCCACGAGCACCTGGTTCGGTCACCGCTTAGCGATCACTCGCCGCCTGGCCCCCAGGCGATTCGGCTGACCATTCCCATCGACGTGCGCATACGCACGTTCCCACAGTCAGGTGCTCTCATGCTCGACTTCATCTATTACCCGGTGTCCGCCATTCTCTGGTTGTGGCACACCACCTTCGCCGCCGTCCCGGGTCCCGTAAGCGGACTCGCGTGGGTACTCGCGGTGATATTTCTCGTGATCACTCTCCGCGCCGCGCTATTCCTGCCGTTCCTGAAACAAGCGCGAACCCAGGCGGCTATGCAGCGGCTGCAACCGCGCGTCAAAGCCATTCAGCAGAAATACAAAGACGATCCGGGCCGCCGGAATACCGAAATCCAGCAGCTGTACAAGGACAACGGCGTCAATCTCTTCGCGAGCCTGATTCCGATGATCGCCCAGGTCTTCGTGTTCGTGGGCCTATTCCATGTGCTGCGTTCGTTCGACCGCACCGGGACCTTCGACTATCTACCGTTCGGGCGTACCGCGACAATGACGGCCGAACAGAATGCCGCGACTGCGAATTATCTTTTCGGCCCGGGTGATGTGCAGTCGTTCCTGCATGCCGATCTGTTCGGCGCACCGCTGTCGGCAACACTCGCCGGTGCGGGCGAACTGCTGTCGACCGTGGCGCTCATCGCGCTTCCGCTCATGCTGATCGCCTCTGTTGCAACGCATTTCACGGCGCGCACGTCAATGGATCGGCAGACCGGGGCGACCCAGTTGCCCTTCATGCGCACGCTCAGCCTGTGGGTCTTCCCGGCGGCCGCGATTCTCGGCGGTGCGTTGCTGCCGGTGGCGATCCTGCTGTACTTCGTCACGAACAACGCCTGGACGCTCGCACAACAGCATTTCGTCTACCGCCGCCTCGATGCCGAAACAGCCGCCGAGGCGAAGCGAGTCGCCGCGGCCCGGGCCAACTCCGCCCCCAGACCCGGCGTGAAACCGAAGCGGCGATAAATCATTCGCGCACCCGTACCGCGAACCCTATGGTTGTTCCAGGTCGAGTCAAGGGGCGCAGCGGAATCTCCGCACCCGCGTTCCCCGTGTCGGGCTCGGTCTCGCACCTGGTGAAGGGCTCCAAGCCTGGATGGGTTCGATTCCCGATGCGATGCCGCCCGGTTCCGGTCGGATACGGCAAACGGCTCTGCGGGCTCCGCGGCTACGGCCGCGGGACGCCCCCGCCGCGAACCCGTGATCGGAACCGGGTGTCATCCGAAATAACAAGGCAGCCAACGACACACAACACGGGAGGAGTGAACCATGTACACGACGGTCATGGAGTGGCAGCGAACGCTGCTGTACCGCGACGGCACACTCGAGCGAGTACTCGAGCCAGGACGCCACCGCTACGACGCCAAGCGCTGCACGCTGATCGTCGTCGACATGCGGCCCCGCCTGCTGAACGTCAGCGGTCAGGAACTGCTCACCCGCGACGGACTCGCACTGCGGGTCAGCTACGCACTGAACTGGCAGGTCACCGATCCGGAGGCGTTCACCACCGGTGCACAGTACCCGGAAAGCGTGCTGTACGCGGCGGTGCAGGATGCCGCACGCCGGGCCGTGGCAAGCCATTCCCTCGACGAACTCGTTACCGACCGCACGCTGCTCGTCGGGGACATCGCCGAAATCACCACGGCCGTAACAGGACTTGGAATGCGCGTCGATGCACTCAACGCCCGCGACCTGATGCTGCCCGGCGAACTGCGCAAGGCCGCGCTGGAAACCGTGCTAGCCAAGGAACGGGGCCGGGCCGAGCTCGAACGGGCCCGCGCGGAAGCAGCCGCACTGCGGTCACTGGCCAATACCGCGCGACTGCTCGAGGAACACCCGACGCTGCTGCGGCTGCGCACCCTGCAGGTCGCAACCACTCCGGGCACGCAGGTAGTGCTCGACCCGCGCGAGCGCGCGTGAGCTGAAACCCCTTGTCCACGCGGACAAGGGGTTTCAGCGTTGGGTGATGTCAGGCGCAATCCGACCACATTTGAAAGGGACCGCGAATTCCGACGGCCGTTTCGGCGAATCGAATTGCCTTGCTTTCGGCCTCGGCGATGGTGTTGCCCCAGTCCGATCCCCAAGCGCCTTTCGGGTTGATCGCGAGTGCGATGCACGCATTTCCTACCGCGCGAGGCTCCGGGCAGGAGGGGCCACAGGCTCGCTGAACCTTACCGACGACATCGGCGAGGCTGATGTTGCTGCGGTCCGAGTAGACGTGCCCGTTGTTGTAGGTCGCTCCGATCCAGACGCTCGGCCCCTGAGCCGCAGCAGATCCGCTGCCTGCCACCAGAATCGCACCGACCGAAGCCGTTGAAGCAAGAAGTGTGATGGCGGCCGCAACCACCGCGCCGATCCGCCGGGTAGGCGGCGGCGGAGAAGACGAGTGCTGAGACCCATGGCCATGCTTGCGGGACCCATCCGCAATAGTGCAGATCACAACGATGTTGTATCACGAGTCCTCGCGCCTGCGCTCGATGGCGGGGACCGCGACCGCGTAGCGAATGCGTGACTTTCATTGTGGGCCACACACTTTCGTTGCAGCCCACCGCCTTTCCTGCAGCTGGAGGCGGGGAAAGCGCCTTTGCGCTCGTTCCACCACGCGTGCCACTCTCGATCCGCAGACCATCCACGTGCGGTAACAGGACGGCCGTCAGCCCGAGATCAGGACATTGCGACATGACGAACCATCAAGCGCCCGTTGGTGTTCGGATCGGGTCGATTACGCAAACGGAATACCGGAATAGACAAGCAGGCAGCAGCCTGTTCGCGGCAGCCCTACACTCGACGCACATGAATGCTCTCGACGGAGGTGATCGGCGGTTGAACCCCATGGATCCGCGCGACCAGCACACCGCACATTACGAAGCCGGGTATCAGCCGGGGAACTACCGTGACCCCGCGCATAGCCAGGATCACGGATACAGCCGAGACCACGGATACAGCACGTATCAGCAGTCCGACTATCCGGACCGGCAGTCTCGACCACAGCAGGGGCCGGACGTCAACATCGGTATGTTCGTCGGTGGTGTGTTCGCGGCAGCGGTGGTGACCGCGCTGGCGGGCTGGCTGTGCGCCTGGATTATCGAGATCATCGCCACCCGGGTGACCGAGAGCGGCAGTTTCGGGGTGTGGAACCCGATGGCCCAGGACGCGTACTGGTTCGCGGCCGTTGCCTTCATCTGCACGCTGCTGGCCGGGGTGCTCTGGTATCTGCTGCGCCTGGGTACTCCGTCACCGGAATTGTTCTTCAACTGGATCGTCGGAATCCTCACCGCCGCGGCGGTGATCATTCCACTCGCACTGTCGAGCCACCTCTGGGTGGGTATCTCCACCGCGATCGAACATTTGGTGATCGGGCTCCCGATCCTCAGCATGGTAGGCATGGTGGGCGCCAAGAGCGTCGTAAACCAGTGAGGAACGGCCGACCCTCCGAAGCGAGATCCGATTCCAGGGGCGGGACCTTGTCCGGCACAAGACCGCCATCACTCCACGATCAGTAGTGCTGCAGCCGACGAAGAAGAGCGTATGGTCAAGTCCCCTCCGGACTTGACCACCCACAAACGGCGGTAAGACCCGCTTGGAAACCTATCGGCCCGCGATACGACCATCGCTCGAGCGGCCGTCGGCATTCCCGGCTGTCCAGACCCGCCGCGCGCTCTGTCCCTGCACGAAATCCCTGGTCGCGGCCTCGCCGCCATGACAGACTGCATCTTGGAGATGCCTTCTGGGAATGATCGGAGGATCGGAGCGGAGTTGGAACCGACGACGAATGAGTCGGATGCTGTCCACCGAACTCGCACCTTGCTGGCATCGGTTGTCAGGCGGTTCGCCGACACCTGGGATAGGACCGGTGCGCCGCCGGACCTCGCGGAGTATCTGCCGGATGCGCCCGGATTGCGGCGGATGTGCCTGATCGAGCTGATCAAGGTCGATCTGCAGTACCGGTGGCTGCGCTACGACCATCCGAAGCGGCTCGCCCAGTACTGCGCCGAATACGCCGAACTGCGCACCGGGCCGACGCCACCCGATCTGACCTACGAGGAATTCCATGTGCGACGGCGGTCCGGACGCGACCAGGATCCCAGCACGCAGCCGACCGAAATGGCTACCACCGCGCCGACCTGGTCCGATATCAACTACCGGAGCACGCTGATCGCCCCGCCGCGGTCTCTGGAAGCGCTCAACGGGATCAGCGCCGGTGCGAGTGTGGACGATTTCGACCTGCTCGTCGGACTGGGCAGCGGCGCCTTCGCACGGGTTTTCCTGGCGCGGCAACGGTCGATGCAACGACTGGTCGCGGTGAAGATCTCGTACAACCGCGGCACCGAGCCGGAGACGCTGGCGCAGCTGGATCACGAGTACATCGTGCGGGTCTTCGATCATCGGCTGATCGAGGACGGCGAGCTCAAGTTGATGTACATGCAGTACCTTCCGGGCGGCACGCTGCTCGGGGTGCTGAATCTGGTGCGCGCCCGATCACCGGACCTGCGTAGCGGCGCCTTGCTGCTCGACGCCGTCGATAAGGCCATTCAGGACCGGGGCGGCATTGTCCCCAGTGAGACCGGCATCCGCGGCGATATCACCGGATATTCCTGGCCGGAAACGGTGGCGTGGCTGGGCAGCCGGCTCGCCGAAGCGCTCGACTACGCCGCGCGCAGCGGGGTGTTGCATCGCGATATCAAACCCGCCAATGTGCTGCTGACCGCGGAAGGCATTCCGAAGCTCGCCGACTTCAATGTCAGCTTCAGCAACCACGTGGCCGGGACCAATCCGATGGCGTACTTCGGCGGCTCACTGGCCTACATGTCCCCCGAGCAACTCGCCGCCTGCCATCCGGAGCTGCCGACCACCGCCGAAGATCTGGATCTGCGCAGCGATATCTACGCGCTCGGCGTCATGCTGTGGGAACTGCTGACCGGCCGCAGGCCCTTCGACGACGAACCGCTGGCGGGTGAATCCGAAACCTCGCTGGCACGCATGCTGGAGCTGCGCCAGCAAGACATCGAACCACAATATCTGTCCGAGCTGCCGCCGGACTGCCCGCCGACCCTGCGCCGAGTGTTGTTGAAATGCCTTGCGCCACAGCGGGACAACCGCTGGTCGAGCGGCGCCGAGTTGGCACAGCAGTTCGAGCTGTGCCTGGACCGTCGCGCCCGCGATCTCGTGGACCCGCAAGGAAGCAGTCTGCGTTCGAAAGTCGGTCCCTGGTCGCTGGGGGCGATCGTCACCCTGGCCAGCTCGACCGGAGGCTTCCTCGGCGTGCTGTACGGCAACGTGCACAACAGAGCCTTGATCGAGGCGTGGATTCCGGACGACCAGCGACAGTCCTTGCGGGCCATCAACCCGGTGCTCGAGCTGATCATCCCCCTGCTGGTCCTCATCGTGACGAACTACCTGTGCCGCAGGGTTTTTCTGGTGGTGTGGCGCGGACTGAGAAAGGGCCGGACGTTCACCCCCGAGATTCTGGCGCTGGCACGAAGGGACACCCTGTCGGTCGGTGACCGAGTCGCCTGGGTCGCCTTCGCCGGATGGAGCGTCGGCGCGATCGTGACCACGCTGGCACTGCTCAGCGACACCGGCCTGCCCCCCGGCCAGGTGGTGCACTTGTCCGCCTCACTGCTCGTCTGCGGCGCCATCGCCGTCGCCTACCCGTTCTTTCTCGTCACCCTGTTCGTCGTCCGCGCCATCTACCCCCGCCTTCTCCTGCACGGCACCACACCCGAGGATCACGACAACCTCCGTGCCCTCAGCCGCCGCAGCACCCGCTACCTCGCAGTCGCCGCATCGATCCCATTGATCGGCGTCATCCACGGTCTGATGTTCCTGAAACCGGACGAGGTCGCCCTGGTCACCGATTCGATCCGCTGGCTCGCCATCGCAGGCGTCTTCGGCTTCATCGGCAACTATTGGCTGCACCGAAAACTCGAGGATGACCTGCAAGCATTCCAACGCACCCTGTCCGGCAGCCAGCGGCAGAACCAGCGCTGACCGTGTCATTCTGCTCCCGTCGCAGCCAGATGCCGTGTCGAACCGGGCACCGGCGCGACCACCAGTGCCAGTGCGGCGGCGCATTACAGGCGCTTCGGTGTGGTCGTGCGGCGAGCGTGCCGAGCCGCTGACACCGGCAGCCTTATAGCACAGCACGGGAGAGACGGCATCGGGTCACGAGTGTGTTGCGCCGTCGCTCGGCGCGATACCTCGCCCGGTAACGCCGGATCGCCGTCACGCCAGCGGGCCCCCGAGCGCGTCGTCGGCTCGAGGTCGCGCCGTGCCGGGATCGAAGGTCCGCTGCGAGATCGGAGCCGCCGCACGCTATTACGCGGCACCCTCGAATAAATCAACCGAATTTGATCATCGAATTCAGATCAGGGAATGAAGATCAAATTGTGCTATATCGATAGTATTTAGTTAGCCCATTATTAACGGTGATTATTCACACAATGAGAGGGGTGGATTTGCAGATTTCTTCTTCATAACATTTGTGGTGCGCGCCGTGATGGCGTCGTTATCCATCCGTGAAAGGAAGCTCCGTACATGTTCTCTCGCAAGATCCTGGTCGCCGCCACCACCGTCTCCGCCGCCGCCCTGTTCTTCGGCCCGGTCGCGGTAGCCTCCGCCGCCACCTCCGCCGGCACCGGCTCCGCCTCGGGTTCGGCCGACGGTGGCTCATCCACGGGTTCGGCCGGCTCGTCCACCGGTTCCGCCACGCTCGACTCCGGCAGCTCGGCCCTCAACAACGGCACCTCCACCATCGTCAACATCATCGATGCGATCACCGGCATCCGGGACCTGACCCAGCCCAAGCCTGCTTCCTGATTCGGTTTCGGTAGATCACCGCTTCGTCCGAGCCACCTCTCGGGGCCGGATTTCTTTTGTGCCGCTACGCTACACACCGGCGAGTAGGCGCTATTGCAGTGAATTTGCCACGATCAAACCGTTCATTCGCCGTGGCCAGTAGCCACGGCTGGGTGAACTCTGACGATTCCGTTTGCGTGCCAACGAGATAGCTCTCCGCGCTGTGCATCCGGGACTTCCTTGAACACCGGGTGTCGTGCCGTTCGGAGAACTCACCGGACGGCACGAAAATTTCCGGAGAGTTCGAAACGCAAGACGTCGTGGCGGGACGCGCGACCTCTCGGCGGCGTCTGCCGCGCCGACCGCCTGCGGGGTTGACCGCGTCCGGCCCGCGATCGAGTCCTGACAGACCGGTCCGCCGAGTCCATGAACGTGAGCGGTCTCCGCACCAAGCCGCTCTCGAGGTCCTCATCCAGCCAGCGCCGAGGCCTGAGTTCCCGCTGGGGCAACGTCCGTGCGAGGTTGCCGGGCTTGTGGTCCTGACTACAGCGATATCCGCCGGCGAAGTACGTGGGCGTCGCTGACACGACTGCTCGCCAATTGCGCTGCCATCAATCAGGGCTCTGCACTTGGGTGCCCAGCGCGGTTGTGGGAACACCGTAGGGCAGGAACCGAACGCGACGGCGTTCGTCGGTATTGTCGCGATGCGCACGCAAAGCCTCGAGCTCGCTCGGAAAAACTTGCTCGACCCTGGCCTCGCCGGCGTCATCGATGCTGTAGATGACCCACACTCCACTGCCGGTCTCGCCGGTCGTCTCGCCCTCCGATTTCGGTGGCCGCGTGCGCTCCGGCGGAACAAACTGACCCAGCAGCGACGCCAGCGTACTCACGGTGGTGCGATCGATGTACTCGCCGGCCTTTCCGAGCAGGTCGCGGAATTCGATCCCCGCCTCCCGCAACGCGCGTTCGAAATCTTCCGGATCGATCCCGAAAGGCCTGTCGGATGCCATCACGTTGCTCCTGGAGTCGAATTCGGCGCTACGCCTTCAGTGTCCTCGCGTAATTCAGACTTCGCCACGTCCGGCAATGATCACGGCGCGAGGCGGCGAACTCGTCCCATTGGATCGGCTGTGCCGGGCCGCGTGTTCGAGGTTGCACGGATTCGGCATCGGCAGGCCCGCATGGTCGCCCACGGTCCGTAGACTTCGGCCGTGGGTGATATCGCGGACTTCGCTCGGCTGATCGCCGGCGATCATGGCCTTTGCGTCGTCTCGACCTCGCGGGCCGATGGCACTGTTCAGTCCTCGCTCGTCAACGCAGGTGTGTTGGCGCACCCGCAGACCGGCGAGACCGTTGTGGGCATGGTGGTCCGCGGGGGTACGCGCAAATTGGACAATCTCCGTGTTCGGGGGCGTATGACGGTTGTCGTCCGTGTCGGGTGGGCGTGGGCGGCCGTTGAGGGATCGGTGTGGATCGCGGGTCCCGACGACCCGGTGCCGGACATCGACGCCGAACGGCTGCGGCAGATGCTGCGGGAGGTTTTCACTGCGGCGGGTGGCACGCACGACGACTGGGACGAATATGACCGGGTCATGGCTGCCGAGCGCCGCGCAGTCGTTCTCGTCGTCCCGGATCGCATCTACGGCAACGGCTGAGGCGGCGAAAGAATCCCGTAATAACTGAACGGTGGATTCTGCGATTTCACCGCGCTGAGTACCAGGTTGCGCTGTTCGGTGTAGCTCGACCAGAGCGAGATGTTGTCGAACTGCATTGCGGCGCGCCGATCGGTGGCTCCAGCCACTCCGGTCGATCCTGGTAGTCGAAAACGTCATTGTTCGCCACATCCGGCCGTCGATGCGCGTATATCCGAGGTAGAGCAGCCCACTACTGGGGCAGCGTTGGTTCCGCGGCATACGAAGTCAGGATTTCGTGTCGGCCAGCGGACCGCATTCATGGAGAGAACGGTCGACATCGGCAATCGGTAACGTCGGTGCGGTCGGCGAGCAGCAGCGCCGTCGCTCCGCCCATTCCGCTGCCGACTCCGGTCACGAGCGCGACCTCGCGGCTTTGCAGGGGTGACCAAGATCGGGTGCGGCCAGTTCGTGCCGCCCGAGTTCTACTCTTACGCAGCAACATGCCAGCATCATCGGTTTACCTGAGTCGTGTGTACGTAGTCGCGGGACAGAGTGCAGCCGCTCGGAACACGTCAGGACGACGTCACCGGCTCTTCGGGTTACAGATCGGTGTCGATTGCGTACTTCTGCTGAATTGCGTACCAGCACCGCCGGATTCGGAGGCAGCAACCTCGATCCCGTGCGACGCTATAGGCCTCCGGAGGCTCGAGCCGGGGAACTATCGCAGTGTTCGAAAGGGCAGACAATTATGACGACGATCGACGACCGGGCGCACGCCACCGACGACGCCGAAGAGGAGACGACAGCTACCGACGGCGAGGTGGCGGTGACCGAGCCGGAGACCGCCACCGTGGCCGAGGTAGAAGTGCGGGACGGAGCGGGCGAAGTCGCGCTCGCTGAGAGCGAAGCCGCGGCTGAGAACGAAACGGCGGTTGCTGAAGGTGAAGCAGCCCAGGAGATTACGGTATCGGTGGCTGAGCACGATATGGCGGCCGAGTGGGAGTCCACAGCTGCGACCGAAGGTACCGAAGCGCCAGGGGCTGAATCCGCATTTACCGAGAGTGAAGTGGTGGTGGCCGAGGGTGAGACCGTCGCCGACACTGAGGCGGAACCCGTAGCTGAGGCACCCGACGCCAGTGAATCCTCCGCCGCCGAGAGCGATCCGGTTGCTGAGGGTGAGGCGGTCACCGAAAGTGCAGCAGTCGAGGGTGAGACAACCGCCGAAGACGAGCCCACAGCCGAAGATGAAGTGCCGCAACCCGACTCGACAGCCGAGGCCGGAGCCGAGCTTGCCGACACGGTCGAGGAAACAGAGGCGACCGCCGCCGAAGACGAAGCCTCCGCCGAGGTTCAACCTGAAGCTGCGGCGCCGGTCGCGGAAACCGATGCTGTTGCCGCCGAGACCGAAGCCGAAACAGCAGGCGAAAATGAAGTGCCGCAAGTCGAGGGGGCAGTCGAGGCCTACGGAGTCGAGGTCGCGGATGCAGCTGCGGAAACGGACGGGGTGGACACCGAAGACGAAGTCGCCGCCGAAACCGAAGCAGGCGAAGCCCAACCTGACGCCGAAGGCTCGACCGACGGCACAGAGTCGATGACCGAGACCGCTCCCGTCACTGCGACTGACACCGAAACAGCCGCCGAAAGTGAAGCGCCGGAAGCCGAACCGACAGCCGAGGCCTACGGAATCGAAGTCGCGGATGCAGCTGCGGAAACGGACGGGGTGGACACCGAAGACGAAGTCGCCGCCGAAACCGAAGCAGGCGAAGCCCAACCTGACGCCGAAGGCTCGACCGACGGCACAGAGTCGATGACCGAGACCGCTCCCGTCACTGCGACTGACACCGAAACAGCCGCCGAAAGTGAAGCGCCGGAAGCCGAACCGGCAGTCGAGGCCGAAGCCATAGTCGAGATCACGGAAGACGCCGACACCGGCGACGGTGGGGTGACGGTGGCCGAGGAGGAGATGGTCCGTGCCTCCGACGAGGTAGCGGTAGCTGAAGGCGGTGCGGACGTCAGGACCGAAATACCGGCCGAGGTGGACATCGCCGCAGAAGACGGCGATGCGGTAGTCGCCGAGGCTGAACCGACCGTTGCGGAGGAGGCGGAGGCCGAGGCCGAGCAGATCGCTGCGGCGGAGGTGGCCGCTGAAGCCGAGGCACCCGCACACGGCGAGGAGGTGCCCGAGGCTGAAGCAGTTGTGGGCGAAGCCGCCGACGAAGAACATGCGGCCACCGCCCCCGAGGCGGAAGCGTCCGACGTGACAGAGCTGGCGGCCGAGGTAACTGCGACGGAGTCACCCGTTGCCGAGGGTGCGGGGGTCGTCGAAGCGCTTGAACAGGGACAGGCAGTAACCGAGGGTGAGCCACCAGCGGGGGCCGAAGCCGAGGCGGAATCTGCGGTGGTGGGTGCCGAGGTAACTGCGACGGAGTCACCCGTTGCCGAGGGTGCGGGGGTCGTCGAAGCGCTTGAACAGGGACAGGCAGCAACCGAGGGTGAGCCACCAGCGGGAGCCGAAGCCGAGGCGGAATCTGCGGTGGTAGGTGTGGAAGCGGCCGAAGAATACGCAGCAGCTGACGATGAGGAGGAGGATGTCGAGACCGAAGCCTCCGCCGAGGTGGTCGCTGCCGAAAGCGAAGCGCCAACTGAGGACGAGACGGTGGCCGAGGTGGGTGACATCGAGGTAACTGAAGAAGAGAGCGTGGACCAGTCCCCCGAGGTGGAAGCCGCCGCCGAAGTACACGCGATAGCCGAGGAAGTGCCTGCGGTTGCCGAGGCAGCAGAGCCGGAGGCCGAACCGGTGGCCGAGCCAGAGGTCGCGGTTGCGGAACGTGCAGAGGTAGCCGAGGGCGAAACCGCTGGTGAGGTCGAGCAAGAGGCTGAGGACGAGGGCAGTTCCACCGAGAGTGACGTAGCCGAAGATGCGATAGCGATCGACGACGAGACAGGCGTCGAGTCCGAAGAGAAAGCGGGATTGGTGGCGGTCGGAGCAGAAGACCTGGTGACCTATTCGAGTTCAGTCGTCCTGGCCACCGAGAAACCGGCATCCGCCGGTGAGGGTGCAGCGGCGAGAATCAGCGATCACGCAGCGATCATCAGCGATCAGGCGAGGATCATCGCGAAACTTCGACGAAGGGTGACGGTTCTCGAAACCATGGTCAAAGCACAGGAGGCCCAAGCCCACTCACTGGTCGGACTCGCCGCGACCTATAGGAACGAATTGTCCAGTCTCGCTGCCGATCTCATGGATCTCTGACCCGCCAACACGAAACACCGGGAAGCGCCTGCGCGCTGGAAAGCCCACGGCGCTTCCCGGCCGATTCGGAGGGACAACACGACCTCCGCGCACACCACGATCAGGTGCGCGGCCGCCACCGGAGTGACATCGGCGGTGCCGATGAACAAGGGATCATTGGCACGAGTCGATGCCGGGCGGCGTCAGGGCGTGTGCGTAGTGGTCGAGTCCCCTCCGGACACAGTTCGACACGACAGCCGTTGCACCGCAACGGCTGTCGCTCATTTGCGGCTCAGACCCGGCTCGATTGGGACCGGTCGCCAAATCGGACCCGTCAGTGCGACCATCAGCCCCGGGCCGCCCGAACCGGCTTCCCGCATTCGGATCGGCCGCTGCCTCGATTCCACTCTTCTGCGCGGATCAGCTGAGTTCGAACCGCACTCTTCCCAAAATAGTACGCCTATGCATACTATAGGCATGTGCGTACTATTGAGATTCCCGAACAGCCGTTCGCGGACGGCATCGTGCTCATGCCGTGGAAACCCGGTCCGCGCCAGGATATTTCCGGGCGTGTGTTCGTCAGTGTGACCGACTTCCTGGCCCGGTCCGAGGAGGAAGTCCGCAGCATCTACGAGATCGGGCTCGAGCTGGGGAACACCTGGCCGGTCATGCAGGGCGCTGTGGGTCTGTGGCTGTGGGGCAGGCCCACCGAGCAGCGCGGCGGATCCATCACGGTGTGGGAATCGGAACAGGACATGCGCCGATTCGTGCGATGGCCGGTGCACGCCAAGATCGTGCGAGCCTGGCGCGGCAAGGTGGGCATCGGCACCGACTCGTGGCAGGCCGACCACTTCGAGCCGCGACAAGTACTGGAACGCGCGCGGAAAACACTCGAACGTCCACATCGCGACGCCGCATAACCTCGTTCGCATTCAATGCTCAGGATTCGCCTGTCGTCCCTCGCGTTCCGCCCCAACAGGACTCGCCCCGTGGTCGCATTTCACCGGCGGTATGCCTCCAAACCTGCCTCGACATGCGCGCGTGGTGTCCAGAGGCGTTGTTGCACAAGAGATCTCAACGCCTGCTAGCGAATCTGTCGCGGCCACTGCCTTTGCGGTGTTCGGACAGTTGCGCGCAGCCATGCTGCGGGAGGAGGACTCGATTTCACGGTAAGCTGAAACATATTTCAGCGTATGTGGAAACTTTGTCGCAGGCAGTCGGGAGAGTGCGGAAACGGCAGAGGGAGATGGCGGAGCATGGTGGCACGAGCGGGGAGAGGACCTCGCGGGGAACGTGGCGCGCAAGCGGACCACATCCTGGCGGCGGCGCGCACCTATGCCGTGGTTTTCGAGGTGGATCAGGCTGGTCGACCGCTCGACCAGCCAGTTGGCGAGTGAGCGGCCCGCGTCGAGCGCACGACGCTCGGCGAGAGTGCGCGCCGCTGCGCCGTCGCGCACGGCCGGCGCGGCGAACAGTTGTTCGTGTTCATCGAGCGAATGCTGTTCGTGCTCAGGAACAGGGTCAGGCGACGACGGAACGTTGTGGCACGCCGACGTATTCGCTCAGCGGTCGGATCAGCGCATTGGCTTCGCCCTGTTCGATGATGTGGGCGGTCCAGCCGGTGATGCGACTCATCACGAAGATCGGTGTGAACACCTCGATATCGAAGCCGAGCAGGTAATAGGCCGGGCCGGTGGGGAAATCGAGGTTGGGTTCGATGCCGGTGACCTCGTTCATGGTGCGCTCGAGGATCTCGTACATGCGCACCCACCTCTGACCGTCGGTGGCGGCGGCGATGTCGAGGAAGGCTTGCTTCATGGTCGGCACCCGGGAGTCACCGTTCTTGTAGACCCGGTGGCCGAAGCCCATCACCTTCTGCTTGTGCGCCAGCTTGTTGCGCATCCATTGTTCGGCCAGTGCGGGATCGTCGATCTCGATCATGTCGTGCATGACCGCCTCGTTTGCCCCACCGTGCAGCGAGCCTTTCAACGCGCCGATGGCGGCGGTGACCGCACTGTAGATGTCCGACAGCGTGGAGGTGACCACCCGGGCGGCGAAGGTGGAGGCGTTGAAGGAGTGCTCGGCGTAGAGGATCAGTGAAACCTCGAATGCCGTGACCAGCTCCGGCGCGGGCACCCGGCCGAAGCACATGTTCAGGAAGTTCTCGGCGAAGCCCATATCCGAGTGCGGCGCAATGGGATCCAGGCCGTGGCGGCGGCGGTGATCGGCGGCCACGATGGTCGGCAGCACCGCCATCATGCGAAGCGCCTTGGCGCGGTTGGCTTTCGGGGAGTTGTCGTCCTCGAGTGGGTCTTCGGCGCCGAGGTAGCTGATCGCGGTGCGCACCACGTCCATCGGGTGGCAGTTCTCGGGCAGTTTGGTCACCAGCGACAGCAGCGAACGGTCGGCGCGACGCGACGCGCGCTCCTGCTGGCAGAACTGGGCCAGCTGGGTGTCGTTGGGCAATTCGCCGTACCACAGCAGGTAGGCGACCTCCTCGAAGCTGCAGTGCGCGGCCAGGTCCTGTACCGCGTAGCCGCGGTAGGTCAGTGAATTCGTTTCCGGCACCACCTTCGAAATCGCGGTGGTGTCGACGACGACGCCGGCGAGACCCTTGTGAATGGTCGGTGTCGCGGTCTCCGTCATCACCGGTTCCTTCCCGGAGTGAAATTGAAGATATCGGAATCGAATTCGTTGTAGCGCTCGTACTGCAGCAGCTCGTAGAGGCGGCTGCGATGCTGCATGCGATCCAACAGCCCGGATTGTGTTCCCGCAGAGTGTATTTCGCGCAGACCGACCTCAGCGGCGAACATCGCCAGCCGCAGTGTGGTCACCGGGTAAATCACCGCGTCGTAGCCGATTTTCTCCAGCGTCGAGGCGGGGACGAGTTCGGACTTGCCGAATTCGGTCATATTCGCCAATAGCGGGGCCGATACCGCCGCACGGAACTTCTCGAAATCCGGGACGGTGTGCAGGGCCTCGGTGAAGATCAGATCCGCACCGGCGTCGGCGTAGGCCTTGGCCCGTTCGATCGCCGCATCGATGCCCTCGATCCCGGCGGCGTCGGTCCGCGCGCAGATGACGAAATTCGGGTCGCGGCGCGCGGATACCGCCGCGCGTAGCCGCCGCACCATCTCCTCGGCGGGCACCACGGCCTTACCGTCGAGATGCCCGCACCGCTTGGGGTTCACCTGATCTTCGAGATGGCAGCCGGCGATGCCCGCGTCCTCGAGGATGGTGACGGTCCGCGCCGCGCTCATGGGTTCGCCGAACCCGGTATCGGCATCGATCAGCACCGGCAGGTCGGTGACCCGGGCGATCTGCTGCCCACGCCCGGCCACCTCGGTGAGGGTGGTGAGCCCGATATCGGGCAACCCGAGATCGGCCGAGAGCACCGCACCCGAGACGTATACGCCTTCGAAGCCGATCTCTTGAATCAGCTTGGCCACCAACGGATTGAAAGCTCCAGGAAAGCGTTGAATGCGATCGGAGGCCAGACCCGCGCGAAAGGCGGCCCGTTTGTCCGCAGCGGAGGTGGTCGCAGCTAGCAGTCCGGTCATCAGAACAGTCCCTTCGGCGACTGGGGCGCGCGGGCGAGCACATCCGCGGAGACAGTGAAGGTGAGCTCCGACAGCTCACCGGCGGACAGCTCACCCGCGCGCTGGACCGCTTCGAGGAACCGGTCCTGCTCGGCGGACTCGATCACGCCCTCGGCGAGGGCGCGGAACTTGGCGATGTACTGCGCACGCGCGAACGGCCGCGTCCCGAGGGGATGTGCGTCCGCGATCGCCAGCTCGTCGACGATCACCTCACCGCTTTTCAAGGTGACCTCGGCCCGCGCCCCGAACGCCTTCTCGTTCGGATCCGTGGAGTGGTAGCGGCGCGTCCACTCCGGATCCTCGGCGGTGGAGATCTTGCGCCACAGCTCGACGGTGTCGGGCCGCTGCGCGCGTTCGGGCGCATAGGAGCGCTCGTGATGCCAGCTGCCGTCCTGCAGGGCGACCGCGAACATGTACATGACCGAGTGGTCGAGGGTTTCGCGAGATGCGGTGGGGTCGAACTTCTGCGGATCGTTCGAGCCGGTGCCGATCACCACGTGGGTGTGGTGGCTGGTGTGCAGCGTGATGGTCGCGATCTGATCCAGGTCGCCGATGCGCTCGCGCATGCGGCGGGCCAGATCGATGGGCGCCTGGCTCTGGTATTCGGCCGAATGCTGCTTGGTGTAGGAGTCGAGGATGGCGCGCTTGGGCTCGCCCGGACCTGGCAGCGGCACCGCGTATTCCTTGTCCGGACCACCGAGCAGCCAGGCGATCACACCGTCCTCGCCCTCCCAGATCGGCGACGGTGCGCCCTCACCGCGCAGCGCGCGGTCGACGGCCTCGACGGCCATCTTCCCGGCGAAAGCGGGCGCGTAGGCCTTCCAGCTCGAGATCTCGCCCTTGCGGGATTGGCGGGTGGCGGTGGTGGTGTGCAGCGCCTGGCCGATGGCCTGGTAGATGGTTTCGGTGTCCAGGCCGAGCAGGGTGCCGATACCGGCGGCGGCCGAGGGGCCCAGGTGGGCCACGTGGTCGATCTTGTGCTCGTGCAGGCAGATCGCGCGAACCAGGTCGATCTGGATCTCGTACCCCGTCGCGAGTCCGCGGATCAGATCGCGGCCCGAGCGGCCGGCGTGCTGGGCGACGGACAGGATGGGCGGAATGTTGTCGCCGGGATGTGAGTACTCGGCGGCCAGGAAGGTGTCGTGGAAGTCGAGTTCGCGCACCGCGACCCCGTTGGCCCAGGCCGCCCATTCCGGCGAGTACGAGCCGCCCACGCCGAATAGGGTCGAACCGGGCCGATAGGGGTGCGCGAGCGCTTGGGCGCGGGCGTTGACGACGGGGCGGCGGGTGAGCGAGGCCGCGGCGACCGCGGCGTTGTCGATGATCCGGTTGACGATCATCTCTTCGGTCTCAGCGGTGACCGAAACGGCATCCACGGCTACCTCGGCAATCCGCCAGGCAAGGTGCTCTTCGCGCGGAAAGTCCTCCGCGGAGCGGTGGGTGCGGACGAGATGATTCTTCACGGTCGGGGTCCTCCCAGGACGTCGATTTCACCGGCATATTTCGCACGCTACACAGCGGCGTCGACAGTGGAAATCCCCCGCAAATGCCTATTTTTGTGGAACAACACCTGTGAATTTGCGAAAGTTGTGGAAATTGCTTTTGCTACATTTTTCTTATGCAGAAGATGTACGCGGGCGGCCGGTTGCGGGCGCTGCGAGACCAGCGGGGGCTGTCGCAGTCGGCGCTGGCGAAGGCGCTCGGACTCTCGGTCAGCTACATCAACCAGCTCGAGCACGATCAGCGCCCGCTCACCGTGCCGGTGCTGCTGCGCCTCAATGCCGGCTTCGATCTGGATGTGGGTTTCTTCGCCGCCGACACCGATGCCCGGCTCATCGCCGACCTGCAGGACGTGTTCGCCGAGGATCCAGAAGGGATGTCCATCACCACCGCCGAGATGGAGGATCTGGTGGCCCGCGTTCCAGCGGCCGCGCGCCTGCTCGTCGGTCTGCATCGACGGCTGCGTGGAGCCACCGAGCAGATGGAACGTGTCGCGGCCGGAATCGATGGCAACGTCGGCGAAACCGCTGCCACGATGCCCTTCGAGGACGTTCGCGACTACTTCTACGACCGGCGCAACCACATCCCCGAACTCGACATCGCAGCCGAAGAGTTGTTCGCCCGCAACGGGCTGAGCCTCGGCGGACTCGACCTGCAACTGACCGGACTACTGCGTGAACAGCACGGCATCGCGGTGGTGATCCGCACCGACGATCCCGATCACCCCGGCCCCAAACGGGTCTACGACCCCGACGGTCGCGTACTGACACTGGCGCGACGGCTCACCGCTGGACAGCGCGCCTTTCAATTGGCCACGCAACTGGCCTTCCTCACACAGGCCGACACCATCGCGGACCTGATCGAGGCAGCCGAAACCATGCCCGAGCATTCTCGCGGGCTGCTGCGCATCGGATTGGCCAACTACTTCGCCGGGGCACTGATCCTGCCCTACACCCAGTTCCGGGACGCGGCCGAAACCCTGCGCTACGACATCGAACTACTCACCACCAAATTCGAGGTCGGCTTCGAGACCGTCTGCCACCGCCTGTCCACGCTGCAACGCCCCGGCAAGCGCGGAGTGCCTTTCTTCTTCGTCCGCACCGATCGTGCGGGAAACATCTCGAAACGCCAGTCCGCCACCGCATTTCACTTCTCCCGCGTCGGCGGCAGCTGCCCGCTGTGGGTGGTACACGAAGCATTCGCCACCCCGGGCAGCATCCGCACCCAGATCGCGCAGATGCCCGACGGACGCAACTACCTGTGGCTGGCACGCACCACCGACGAGAAAACACCCGGATATCTGTCGCCCAAAAGGGATTTCGCCATCGGACTCGGCTGCGATCTGGCCTATGCCGACAAGCTCGTCTACTCCCACGGGCTGCCCATCGACGACCCGAGCACAGCGGTGCCGATCGGCGCGGGCTGCAAGGTCTGCGAGCGCACCGACTGCGCGCAACGCGCCTTCCCGCAACTGGGTCGCCCGATTCGCGTCGACGACAACAGTTCCCTGAATATCCCCTACGTACCGACGACAGCGGCCTGAGGCCGGACAACCTCTGGTGGTTGTCACCGGATCGCTACGACCACCGCATCGGTGATGGACTGCCACGCCACCCCGGTCTCGGCGAATCCGGCCTCGCGCAGTCGAGCCCGATGCCAGGTCAGCGGATGCGGCACCCCCTTGACCCGTCCTTCGAAGATCGCACGGCTGGCGGCGAATTCGCCGGCGAGCACCGGGTCAGCGGCGACGTCGGTCCACCACTGGTCCCAATCGCGTGCTCCCTTGGCGCGGGCACGCTCCTGGTGGACGCTTTGAATGATCTCGTCCAGAGCGTTGAGCAACGGGCTCTGGGGATCGGGCATGTGATCGGCGTTGACGAAAACCCCACCCGGGCGCACCAGCGGCCGCAGCTCCGCGTACAGCCGCGCCAACGTCTCTGGTTGCATCCAGTGCGTGGATGTCGCGGTCAGCACGGCGTCGAACGGTTGGGCCGGCAGTGCCCGCGTCCACCCCGGTTCCTCCAGGTCGGCAACTACGAACGAGATGCGGGCATCCCCGTCGAAGGATCCCCTCGCCATCGCGAGCAGGGTGGGATCCCTATCCACCGCAACCGAACTCGCCTCCGGTAGCTGGGCGAAGAGCCGACGGCTGATACTGCCGGTCCCACACGCCAAATCCAGCACTCGTGGCGCCTTCCCGGCGCTCGCCTCGACCACCTCGAGCATCACCCGGAATCGCTCCTCGCGATCGGGCATATACAGCTCCTGCTGGCGATCCCAGCTTCGTTGCCACGCTTCCCAGTCCACGCATCCTCCCACCACCGAATTGATGCTCGTGCTCTCGGGTCCGTCCAGAAACAAGATCGACGACGACCGTCGATTCTTCCGAATGCCCGCGCGAACCCTGGGACAACACGCGGGCCTCGGGTCAGGCACTCAGTGATGCGGCGCCGACTTCGGAGCCGAGGTCGGTCAGCACCTCGGTCGTCGCCTTGGCGAAATCGAGGCGGTGAGCCGAACGGTGAGCGTGGTCGCCGCGATCGGCGCGTCCAAGGTCCGGCTTCCTGGGAACAGGAAGTGCGGCGGCGGCGCATTCGTTCTATAGCTGCTCTTCTGTAGTGGTTCGATGATCAAGATCATCGAGGGGAACAGGGTTGAGCGCTGGGCACAAGGCGGTTGATTCTGAGCGCGTCTTCGAACCCGGTCACCGCTTCGTGGGGTCCGTGCTACTGACGATCCTGCGGGCCTCGGTGGCAACATCGTCGTCTATCTCCTGGACAGTCCTGCTGCTGTACTCGATCGTGTCGTACTCGTCATCGAGGCAGGCGAGAGATTCGGCAAGCGGCAGTTCGTGACCGAAGGCTCGGTGGGACTGCCGGGCGAGTTGACGGGGTGTGAGCGAGCCCGCCAGCAGTTGGCGGGCGAGAGCGCGAACGGCTGCCTCGCGGGCCGTTACGGAGTCCCGGTCGTAGAACTCGAGACCTTGCTCCTCGAGAGCAGCGGGGAGGTGTTCGCGCAGGTCGTAGCCAGCGTCACGCAGGGAGATGCTCGCAAGGACCTGCAGCGCCGGACCGTCGAGTCCGGCGACCAGTGCGTCACAGGCGGCCATCACCACCTCGGCCGGCGAGCCCAAACCTGCGCTCCAGAGGGCCGTGGTGTCCTGCAGCTTGGTGGCGGCCGGGTGTGTGGCCATCCTTCATGATCGCGCACGCGTCGGTTGACGTGGGAATAGAACGGCTCTTCGCCGTTGATCTGATATCGGCACCAAACGATCGTGTCGTAGGCCAGGCTCAGCAGGTTGCGCTGCGATCTGGATACGCTTAGCGCTGCGCCGATAGATCCGGATCGGGCATGGGACAACGACGACAACTCCGGTGGCGACGACCCGAGCGATTGGTGAACGTGCATAGACCGAAAGCACCGACGACATGTTGATCGGCCTCTTCGCCGCCCTGCTCGCTTGTCTGGGTTACGGGGTGGCCTCGGTCTTGCAGGCGTACGCCGCACGCCGATCGGCTGCCACGGCCGAGGCGCGCGGTATCGGCGGGCAGTTGACCGAAACCGGCGCTCCCACTGTCGCTTCCACTGTCGCGGCGGCGTTGACAGTGTGGTTCATCGTCGGCACGGCGCTCGACGCGGTCGGCTTCGTCGGGAACTCGGTATCCGCCCGACTCATCCCACTGTTTCTCTCGCAGACGATCATGAGCGCGAACCTGATCATCACCGCCGTACTAGGGATCAGGGTGCTCGACATCCAGTTGCACCCGCGCGAGTGGATAGCGATCATCACGGTGATCCTGGCGCTGGCCGCGCTCGGCGCAGCCGCCGGACATGAGGGCGGCGGCAGCGATGACCCGGCGATGCACTGGGGGGTACTGATCGCCGCCGTAATCTTGTTCACCGTCAGCCATCTGGTCGTGCGGCACCTCGGATCCAGAGGCGCGGTCACCGCCGGACTGACCGCCGGACTGCTGTTCGGGGCCCTGGCGATCGCGGTCCGCATCGTTGGAGGCATCGATCCACTGAGCTTGCCGACACTGCTCGCCGACCCCGCCGCGTGGACGATCGCCATTGCCGGTGTCGGCGGGTTCTACCTGCACACCGTAGCGCTGCAACTCGGATCGGTGAACGGAGCCACCGCGGCACTGGTCGTCGGCGAAACAGTTATCCCAGGAATCATCGGAGTACTCCTACTCGGCGACACCGCCCGACCCGGGTGGCAATGGCTGGCGATCCTCGGCTTCGTCTTGGCCATCGGCGGCGCGGTCGCGGTCGCGGTGTTCGGGAATCTGACCGCCGTGCACGAATACGCGGACAAGTAGCACCCGGACTTACCGAAAAGCCCGATGCCACAGCCAGATTCACGGCCCACGACCGACGGACCGATCGGATTCGACCCGCTCGCGATGATCGAGATTCGGACCAGCACGGGCCACGGCAAGCAGGTATGCGCCGAACTGGCCGAGACCAGCCACCTCATCCTCACCACCGGCAGATACGAGGTGATGGCCGAGGGTCATCTGCCGTGACGTCTCCAGGTCCAGGTCGTTCACGTTCGACATCCTTTCCGCGACTTGTCGATCATCGACTTCGACCGGAAGGTCTTCACCAGCATGCCGATCTCGGCATTGACCGCCACATGCGGTGGGCGCGTTCGGGTTGGAGAGCGACTCCACACTCGGACCCGCGGCGGGACAGCGGCGCGCGATGGTCGCCGACAGGTGGACGTACACCTCTGAGGGGTTGTACTGGCTTCGGAACGCGTTCACGGCTCCGGTGATCCCGTTGTCCTCGGTGATTGCGATGGGGAACAGCGTGGCGCCACAGTCGAGGCAGCCTTGGGATCATCGCTGGTCAGCGATCATTAGTGCCGCTGACACCTGCGCCTGGTGGTTGTGTGTGCGGATTGTCAGGGTTCCGGGATGTCGCGTCCGAACCTTTCCAAGGTGATGTCGTCGGGTTCGGGACCCCCGCGGAGACCGGTGTCGAGTGCATCGATGGCGGCGAGTTCGTCGGTGGTGAGATCGAAGTCGAAGATGTGGAAGTTTTCGGTGATGCGTTGGGGGTGGGTGGATTTCGGGATGACCGAGCGGCCTTGTTGAAAGCCCCAGCGCAGCATGACTTGAGCGGGTGTTCGGGCGTGGGTGGCGGCGATCTTCGTGATGGTCGGATCGTCGAGGGTGCTGGTGTGGCCGCTGTCGCGGTAGAAGGTGATCCCGCCGATGGGTGACCAGGCTTGGGTGCGGATCGCATATTCGGTGTCGGCGGCCAGGACGTCGGATTGGCGGAAGTAGGGGTGGACTTCGATCTGGTTCACCGCGGGAACGACTGATGTCTTTTCGAGTAGCTGGTCGAGGTGGTCGCGCATGAAGTTACTGACGCCGATGGCGCGAACTTTTCCGTCAGCGAGCAGCCGTTCGAGCGCGCGGTAGGCCTCGATCGTAAGGTCGAATCGGGATGGAAGTGCTTGGTGCAGAATGAGTAGGTCGATGTGGTCGACGCCGAGTTTGGTGGCGCTTTTGTCGAAGGCGTGCAGGGTGGCGTCGTAGCCGTAGTCGCTGATCCACACTTTGGTTTCGACGAAGACCTCGGAGCGGTCGAGTCCGGAGCGGCGGATCGCGTCGCCGACTTCGCGTTCGTTTCCGTAGGCCGCCGCAGTGTCGATGTGGCGGTAGCCGGTTTGCAGGGCGGCTTCGACGGCGGCCCCGGTTTCGGCAGGCGGCGTTTGGAAGACGCCGAGTCCGATCGCCGGTATCTGGACGCCGTTGTTCAAGGTGAGCAGCGGTACAGCGGTCATTTGATCGTCCTCTCTGATGGTGGTGGCGGGTGGGGCCCACTCATGTCGAAGAGCCGTCGGACCGGTGGGTCGCTATCGGCAGTGGGTAGTCGGTGGAGGCGGCGAGGTCGGTTTGTGCTTCTAAGGCCGCGATCCGGTTGTGGAGGGTGTCGATAGTGCTGGTGAAGGCCCCGGAGCCGAGCACGATACATAGCGGGGCGGGGTCGGTATCGGTGCTTTCGATGATGGCGGTGGCCATGCGGGCAGGGTCGCCGGGGGCGAGACCATTGGCCGGATCGAGCATGGCTTGGAACGCGTGGGCGGGGTTGTTGTCGTAGGCAGGTAGCGGGTGGGCGATTCGGGCGCTGCCGTAACGGAATTCGGTCACGGCATGGGAGGCGATCAGCGCGGCCAACTGAGTCATGAGCCGGGTGCGCAGGTCGAGGTCGCTGTGGCGCCAGACCTCGTCGAAGGCGAAGTTGTCGAAGACCTCGATCAGTTCCGGATCGGTGACCTGCCAGGTGGAGACGTGGCCGGGAAACAGGGCCTCGTGGTTGGCGCGAGCGGTCTCACTGCAAGGCATGGGTCGCCTGCCTCACCGGGGATCTACGCGCATGGTCGTCTGCGCGGCGTTCGGGCTGTTGATCGAGTCGATGATCGAGGCAGCGTAGCGGCGGTATTTGTCGCGGTAGGCGGCATCGACTCGATCGTTGATCTGCCCGTCCACATCGACGAAAGAGACATCGAGGTCGAGATCGCCGACGTTCAGGCGGCCTTGATGCCGGGCCCGGGTGGATCGGTACCAGGCGGCGGTCGGGCCGTTGACCGAGCGAATGTAGACCTCGTCGCCGTCGCGGACGGCCCAGATGATGCGCGGCGAGGTCACGGAACCGTCCGAGCGCAGTGACGAGACCTCGATCTCGTCGACTCGGGCGACCGTGTCGAGTTGTTCACGGGTCCATGCGGTCATATCGATCACTCCTTGTCGAATACCCGGTCAGGGTCGAACCAGGATTTTGAGGGCTTCGCGGTTGTCCATGGCGCGGTAACCGTCGGGGACGGCATCCAGGCCGATCTCGCGGTCGAACACCTTGCCCGGATCGACGCTGCCGTCGAGCACCCCTGGCAGCAGGGTCTCGATATAGGCGCGGGCCGGGGCCGGGCCGCCGGTCAAGGTGATGTTCGGGCCGAACAGGCTGGCGAATCCGACCGGCGCGGTCTCATACTGCGGCACACCGACCCGCGAGATCACCCCGCCGGGACGCACCACACCGACGGCCTGCTCGTAGGCGGACATATGGCCGACCGCCTCGATCACCACATGGGTGCCGTCACCGCGGGTGAGCTCACGAACCGCGGCGACACCTTCCGCACCGCGTTCGGCCACGACATCGGTGGCGCCGAATTCGCGGCCGAGATCGGTGCGGTCCTTGTGCCGGCCCATCAGGATGATCCGCGGCGCGCCGAGCTGGTGCGCCGACAGCACCGCCAGCAGCCCGACCGCGCCGTCACCGATCACGGTGACCGTGGTGTCCTGGCCGACGCGGCCCTTCACCGCGGCGTGGTAGCCCGTGCCGTAGACATCCGACAGCGTCAACAGCGACGGGATCAGCGGCGAGTCCTCCGCGACCGGGACCGGGACGAGGGTGCCGTCGGCCAACGGGACTCGCACCGCTTCGGCCTGGCCACCACGCACATCACCGGAATTCCAGAACCCACCGTGCCGGCACGAGGTCGGCAACCCTTCGCGGCAGAAATCGCACGTGCCGTCCGACCACGCGAACGGCGCAATCACGAAATCGCCCTTGCGGATAGTGGTGACATCGGCGCCGACATCTTCCACCACACCGACGAATTCGTGCCCCATCGAACTGCCGTCCACGGTCGGGGACATCGAGTGATAGGGGTGTAGATCCGAGCCGCAAATACAACTGCGCACCACCCGCACCACCGCGTCGGTCGGATCCTCGAGCACCGGGTCCGGGACATCGATCACCCGGACATCGCCCGGTGCGTACATGTAGGTCGCTCGCATGAGAAAACCTTTCCTGAGCAGTGGAAAACGGATCGTCGGTGCCGGCAGGGATCAGGCGCCGGTGCGTTGGCGGTCGGCGCAGGCGTAGTCGTCGTCGCTGACGTGTTCACCCCACGTGGTTTCCGGGACCTCGGAGTCACCTGTTCCGTCCCAGATCGCCAGATGCTTCATGAAGTGCTCGGAACACGCTCCGTGCCAATGCCCCTCACCGGGCGGGGTGTAGACGGTGTCACCAGGGCGCATCACGATGACCTGCCCGTCCCGGGTGGCCACCAGACCGACACCCTCGGTGACATGCAAGGTCTGCCCGACCGCATGTGTATGCCACGCGGTCCGTGCGCACGGCGCGAAATGCACCGAATTCACGCGCGCCCGAGACGGCTCGGCCCCCTGATAGATCTGGTCGAACCACACCGGGCCGTTGAACCACTCCGCCGGGCCCTTGCCCGAGGGCGGTGAGACCAAACGCTGCATCATTACCCCGTCCAAGCGAGTCGCTGATCGATTGCTGCAATTGATGACAGGTTCGAGTACACCGCGCGAACCGCAAACGGTGGGAGTGCAGGCTGTTCCAGGTAATCGCAGTACCTCCCTGCGAGGGTCCGAACCCACCTACCGTGGAAGGCATGGACGGTCAGCGTGCTCAGGTGCGGGAATTCCTCACCACCCGCCGAGCCCGGCTCACCCCCGACCAAGCCGGACTACCCGCCTACGGTGGCAACCGCCGCGTGAAAGGGCTGCGACGCGAAGAAGTTGCACTGCTGGCAGGGGTGAGCATCGACTACTACGTGCGCCTCGAACGCGGCAATCTCACAGGCGTCTCCGAGTCCGTACTCGACAACCTGGCCCGCGCCCTGCAACTCGACGACGCGGAACGCACCCATCTGTTCGACCTCGCCCGCGCCGCCGGGCCGGCGCCCACGACGCGGCAACGACGACCGAAAACCATCCCCGGCGTCACCCCGACAATTCAGCTGATCCTCGACGCCATCACCGACGCACCTGCCTGGGTCCGCAACGCCCGTCACGACCTGCTCGCCGCCAACTCACTGGCCCGCGCCCTCTACGCACCCCTGCTCGCCGACCCTCGCCGGCCCGCCAACACCGCCCGCTTCATCTACCTCGACCCCGCCGCCCGCGACTTCTTCACCGACTGGGAACGCGCCGCCGACGACATCGCCGCCATGCTGCGTTCCGAAGCAGGCCGCAACCCCGACGACAAACACCTGATCGAACTCATCGGCGAACTCTCCACCCGCAGCGACGAATTCCGCACCCGATGGGCCGCCCACAACGTCCGCTTCCACCGCACCGGCCACAAAAAACTCCACCATCCCGTCGTCGGCGACCTCGACCTCGCCTTCGAAGCCATGGAGTTCCCCGCCCACCCCGGCCTCACCCTCCTCGTCTACACCGCACCACCGGACACCCCCACCGCCGACGCACTCGAACTCCTCGCCACCTGGACCGCCACAACCGACAACGCCCACCAGCCCACCTGAGCGGGATCAAACCAGCGATTCCGTCGAGGCGGGTCCACAACGGGTGCATTCTCAGTGCGTGGTCTTCGACTTCTCCGCCTTCCCGGTCCTCGAGACCGAGCGACTGGTACTACGTGAATGGCATCCGGCCGACGCGAGCGACATATTCGTCTTCCGCAGCGATCCCATCGCGCAGCGCTACAACTCCAGCCCCCATCGCGACGTGTCCGACGCTCAGGCCCTGATCAACACACTGCGCACCGCCTACGCCGCCGAGGAGCAAATCCAGTGGGCCATCACCAGGCGCGACAACCGCCCCATCGGCCTGTTCGGGTTCAACTCGTGGCAACGCTTCCATCGCCGCGCCGAGATCGGCTACGACCTCGCACGACCACACTGGGGACAAGGCATCGCCACCGAAGCACTCACCGCCATACTGAGATTCGGCTTCGATCACATGCACCTGCACCGCATCCAGGCCCACACGATCGCCACCAATGAACCCTCGATCCGACTCCTGACACGCCTGGGCTTCCACCGCGACGCGGTGCTACGCGAGTACTCCCTCGAAGACGACGGCCACTTCCACGACAGCACCATCTGGTCCCTCCTGGAAGGAGAATGACCATCTGCTCCACAGACCGTCGATAAGACGCCCGCGAACGGTTGTCGGCAGATCCGGCCGTCGCAGCCGCTCGTGTTCGAACCGCACCCCGAGCGCATCGAGATCGTCGGACGACCACGACGGGTTCGTGGTGTGGGGGGACGACGGGTCTGTTCCGGGCGTTCGCGGACAGGATTGTCGTGGAGGGTGGTTGGACGGGCGGCAGCCTTACTTGCGGTGCCGTCCGGGGCGAGAAGGTAGTGCCGGAGCGAGGGGTGGTAGCTGGGTTGTATCGGCCAGCGGGTCAACGCGTAGCGTCGCGATGAAGTGGTCCACTGAGACGAAGCCTGCCGCGTGGACGTACGACAGAAGTTCGAATGCGGGGGCTGTTGCGTCGGTTCGCTTCATTCTGGCTCCCTTGCCAGGCCGATGGTGTTGGCACAGGGACAAGGGAGTTGGTTCTTCAGCCCGGAACTCCCTGTCCGGTACAGCGAACGGCGGCTACAGGGACGCTTGCGCCGTCATGAGCATTCCGATTCACCGGAACGACCAGAATCGTAGCGAAAGCATGGCTATCGCAGCAGTGTTTCACCACACCCCGTCGACGTCGATTCATGCCGGCCAGCATGGCCACAGACCGACCCGAACGCCAGGCAGGGTAGCCGGGGGTGAAGCCCAGGAGATGTTCCCGGGCTTCACCACTTCGATGCAGCCGAGTCGACGGCGTCGGGCTTTGCGGGATCCCGGGTCTCGCATCGGGATCGGACCCGTTGTAAATGTGCCGCAAGTTAGCGGCGGTGTTTCAGGGTGCGCGGCATTCCAGTGCCGTTGGCGGCTGGGGCAGCTTGATTTTGGCTTCCCGGGGCCCGCGGGCAACAGTGCGGGCCGGTCACCACCGTCATCGATGACAGGTTATTTGCTGCCCACCGCCGCTGCCACGAACAGCCCATCATGCCGGTTACCGCCCGGCCCCGTCGTTTCGGACGCCGCCGCCATCGGTCCGGACCAATTGTCATCAGAGTCGGTTCATCGGCCCGTGGAGCCCTGGTCCTGCTGGCCAAGGACGAAGCCGCCTTCGCCGTTCGGGTCCAGCCCGGTGTCGAGGATCTTGTCGTCCAGGAAAGCGGCGGCCTGCTCGTCCAGGAAGACCCGTGCTCCTTCAGCCGACAAGACCTGGTCTTGCTCGTCTGGTCCAGCGGCGACTGCCATCTGCAGCGTCTCGGCGCCGCCGGTCGCGGAGATTCGCAGCCCGGCATCCGTCGGCGTGCCCTCCGCGGACGTAATAGTGCGAACGGCCTCGATCGCAGTGGGGGTTAGCAGCAACATCCGTCCAGTTCCTTCCGCTGTCGTGAAACTCCTCAATGGATGGTCAGGTCGTAATCGAGATGCCCCCCCTTGCAGCATCCTCACAGTTCGAGGTGAGGATGTCAGGGGTACTGGTGGATCGAACGCCCCCTCGTAATAGTCGCAGATCGCGCGTTGGCCCAGTCACCGATTCAGGTGTCACCCGCCGCGGACGCGGCGGACGAGCTCACTCCGAGTGCGTGGTCAGCGCGGAGGGAAGCGACGCCGGGCCTGCCAGATGGCGTGGTCGAGTTCCCAGCCGGTGTACCGGCGCTCGGTGTCCGGATGCTGGCGGCGGTTGAGCAGCTCGACGATCTCAATGATGAGCGTCGGCGAGAGCAACGTGCGGCACAACACGGTTCGACGTTCTCGCCAAGGGGCATGCCCGCACGAGAGACCAGGTGATCGCGGTCGAGCAGGTGGCAGCGACCACCGGAAACGACACCGACCGGACTCGCTCATTGTGCGCATTCACATCGAAGCAGCCTGTCGACGAGCAGGCGCTCTCAACTGGGAGGCCGCCCGGCCTCGAGCCGCAAGACCGCCTGATCCGTTTGCGCGAGAAAGGGGGAAACCGTTCGCTGGCAACCGATCTCGCCTCTTCTCATGGACAAGTTGGTCGAGCATGTCGACAGACGTGGAGGCGAGGGAGCTGCCTCTCGGGTTCTGCGCTACCGGAACGGGCGCCACGACTATCTGAACGGGCGGATCTGCACCCATAGTGCGTGCGGAGCACCATCTGGGGCGGTCCTGTCTCAGGATGGCGTGCGGAGATCAGGTTACTCTCGACCGGTGTTCGTGCACCCTCAGTCGGAGATGATCGCGGTCTATGACGCCGCGGGCCGCGAAATCGGCGCGGCCGACCGGGCCACCGTCTATCGCGACGGCATCTGGCATGCCAGTGCGGGTGTGCTCGTTCGCTCCGGCGATGGCGAACGCGTCTATGTGCACCGTCGCACCGATACCAAGATGGTCTTTGCCGGTATGCACGACTGCCTGGCCGGTGGTGTCGTCGATCCCGGCGAGACCCCGGCACAGACCGCGGTCCGTGAACTCGCCGAGGAACTCGGCATCGTCCTGCCCGCCGACGCACCACCGCTCCCCCTGCGGGCCAGCGTGTCCTGGGACGGCATCTGGCAGGGCGCGCCGATGCGCTGCCATCTGTTCGCCTACGAGTTGCGCTACGACGGGCCCATCCGGCACCAGCCCGAGGAGATCGTGGACGGCTGGTGGTGGACCGATGCCGAACTGCGCGCACATCTGGCCGACCCGAGCTGGCCGTTCGTTCCCGATACCCGCATCCTCACCGGCCAGCTGCTGGCTTGAAACGCCATCGGCCCACCAGGTCGAGGACCTGATGGGCCGATGAGCCTGCGTTCTGTCAGGCGGCGCTACCGCTCATAGCACCCATGACCTGGGTGAAGAGGTTCGCGACGACTTCGAGGAGCTCCATGTACATTCCCTTGCTGGACCCGATATGAAAGTTGCATTCTGCATGAGCTAGGTGTCCAGCAGGTAAGAGGGCCATGAAAACCGGTGACTAACCCGAGGACGCCACCGACCCCGCCCAAGCCGCGAAGGCACCCGGGTTGCGGGTCTGCAGCAGCACTCGGCCAGGGCCGGTGAAGTCGAAGACGAAGCCCTCGCCCGACTTCAGCGACTGGATCGACCGCCCGGATACCGCGCGCCGGATGGTGAAGTTCATAGCCAGGTCATAGGCCACCACATGGCCGGTATCGATGGTGATCGGCTCGCCCGGCTGCAGATCGATCACATCGATCGCGCCGAACACACCGACGACCACCTCACCCTCGCCGTGCGCGCGCAGACCGAAGCCGCCCTCGCCGCCGAACAGGTTCGCGAAACCACCCCATTTACCCTCGACCTGCACGCCATGCGAGTTCGCGATCCAACCGCCGCGGCTGATGAAGAACGGCCGATCGGGGGTGATCTGCAGGTTCAACATGTCGCCTGGCAATGCGGGCGCCACATCGACCCAGCCGCCCTGCGGCGGTGCGGTGAAGGTCGAGACGAAGAATGATTCGCCCGCCAGCACCGAACGCTTCAGCCCGGCAAGAATGCCGCCTTCGGCCTTGGCCTGCAACGAAACTCCCGCCGAATGCGCGACCATGGCGCCGCTCTCGACCCGCATGGGCTCGCCGCCGGCCAGGAAGCACCGCGCGACCGCGGAGGCCGGACTATGACGCAGTTGTACCTTCATAAATGCCGACCCTACCGGCTATTTCGGCTACGAAGGGTCGAGCGATTCCAAGGTCTGCTCATCGCGCGCGACGACCGCACCGCCGTCGGCTGTGAGCACGATCGGCCGCTGGATCAGCTGCGGATTCGCCGCCAGCGCCTCGATCCAGCGCTCCCGGTCCGCGGCGGTGCGTCCCCAGCCGGATACGCCCAGATCCTTGGCGATCTGCTCACCGGTGCGGGTGATATCCCACGGCTCGGCGCCCAGCCGCTTCAGCACGGTCCGCAATTCCGCCGCCGTAGGCGGATCGTCGAGATAGCGCCGGACCGTGTATTCCACGCCCGCCTCTTCCAGGTGTGCGGTGGCATTGCGGCTCTTGCTGCACCGCGGGTTGTGCCAGATCTCGGTTTGCCCAGATGTCATGGTCGCAGCGTACCTACAGGTGCATCCAGGTCGGCCACACCTGGGACCACGGGTGGCGCAGATCGGTACATTTCCACACGGTGACGTTCCGGGTGTTGCCCGGATAGCCGATTCGACTGTCCACCTTGGCAACTGGTTCGACGTGGTCGAAATCCCAGTGCAGGAAGGCTTCGTTCACGCCGACGGCGATCACGGCGGAGGCATTGTCCGGTGGTATGCCGAAGTAGCCGAAACCGCGGCTCGGACTGTAGATCGGTGGGAGGCGATCGCGGTCGAATTGGTCCAGGGCGCTGGCCTGCCAGTAGGTATCGGTCACGATGACGGCGTCGGTGCGTTCGGCTGGAGTGAGCGATTCATAGGCCTGCAGGACGGCGGAAGTCAGTTCCGGCCAACCGAATTCGCCGTACACACCGATATTGATGGCGGCCTCGGCGTCATCGGCGGGTGGCTGGACATGCGCGGCATCGCGCCACGGCGTCGACCACAGCACGTAGCCCGTGGCCATGGCGGCGAGCACCACACCGGCCAGTGAGACCAAGCGTCTCGGTGTGGGATTCAGGCGATCCGCGAGTTCGACGAGACCGACCGCACCCGCCGCGAGCACCACCCCGAACATTCCGGCGACGTAGTAGATCCGGCCACCGATCACCAGGAACACGGCGACGAGTATCAGCAGAGTCACGCCGAGCAACCGGTACGGCCGCAGTGAGGCATTGCGCAGCAGCGCCCACACGCCATAGACCAACAGCACCGCTCCCAGATACCCCGCCAGCAGCACCGCGAGCGGCACGAACAGTACTCGGCCGCCGAGTATGCCCTGTTCACCGCTGATCACCTCGCCCATCGACAACTGCGGCCAATCGTTGCGCGCCTGCCAGATCAGTGACGGCGCGGTCGCCGCGACCACGATGACCCCGCCGAGCCACAGCAGCGGCCGCCGGACCAGTTCGCGCGGACCGAAGACCAGCGAACTCACCGCGACGCCGATCCAGAAGAACGGAATCAGCCATTTCACCTGCATATCGACCGCCGTCACCAGTGCGGCGCACAGCAGCAGGCGATCGCGGCGGGTCCGCACCCAGCGCACCACCAGCCAGGTGATGATCACCCAGAGCACGGTGTCGACCGCGTTGGTGGTCAGCATTTTTCCTTGGAGCAGCAGAAACGGTGAGGTCGCGTAGCCGAGGGCGGCGAGCACCTGGGCCGCCGCTGCGCCGGCGAGTTCGCGCGCGATCACCGCGCACAGCACGATGCCGAGGACGGTCAGCGCGACAACGGGTAGCCGCAGCACAAAGAAGTTTCCGGGTGCGATCGTGTCCATCGCCCGCGCCAGCATCGGCAATACCGGACCTTGATCGGCATAACCGAACGACGGCCGACGTCCCGCCGCCAGAAAGTAGAGCTCATCGCCGAAATAGTCATAGCGGCTGGTCGAGAACACCAAGACGGCCGCGGACGCGGCAGCGATGACACCGATGCCCAAGGTCGCCATCGGCGGGCGCGCCTCGGTGGCGGTCGACTCCTGACGATCGGCGGTGTCGGTCACGTCAGCTCCTGCGGAGTTCCGAGGTGGACCGCTCGAATGTAGCGGGAAACAGCCATTTCCCGCGCCGGCCGGCAGGCGATTCACCCCACGTATTCGTCGGCAACCTCCAACACCTCGTCGACGATCTCCAGCCCCGTGCGCAGTTCGTCGGCCGAGGTGGTCAGTGGCGGCGCGATCTGGAAGCGGTTACCGGCATTGAACGGCCACAGCCCGCGCTCCTTGGCGGCGGCGGTGACCCGGTTCATCGGTTCGGCGGCGGAGCCGGCGGCCGCGAACGGGATGAGCGGCTCGCGGGTGTGTGGATCGCGCACCAACTCCAGCGCCCAGAAGAAGCCGAGGCCGCGCGCCTCGCCGACGCTCGGATGCCGAGACGCCAACTCCGCCAAGCCCTTTCCGAGTACATCCGCGCCGACCGTACGCACATGGTCGAGGATGCCGTCACGTTCGAAGACATTGATCGAGGCGATGCCCGCGGCACAGGCGAGGGGATGTCCGGCATAGGTGAGTCCGCCGGGATAAACCGTATTGTCGTAGCGCTGCGCGATCCGCTCGGCCATCAGTACGCCGCCGAGCGGGACATAGCCGGAGTTCACGCCCTTGGCAAAGGTGATGATGTCGGGCGCGACATCGAAGGCTTGGACCGCGAACCACTCACCCACTCGGCCGAATCCGACCATCACCTCATCGGCGATATAGACGATGCCGAATTCGTCGCACAGTTCCCGGACACCGGCGAGATAGCCCTGCGGCGGCACGAGAACACCGTTGGTGCCGACCACCGTCTCCAGGATCAGGCCCGCAATGTGTTGCGGCCCTTCCAATTCGATGACCTGACGCAGATGGTTCAGCGCCGCCGTCGTCTCTTCCTCGGGAGTGCTCGTGCCCCAAGGAGATCGGTAGGGGTAGGGCCCGAAGAAGCGGACCACGTCGACATTGGTCGGCTCGGCGCCCCAGCGCCGCGGCTCACCGGTCAGCCCGATCGCGACGCCGGTGCCGCCGTGATAGGAGCGGTAGGCGGCGAGCATTTTGGTGCGGCCGGTGTAGCTGCGGGCCAGCCGCACCGCATGTTCGACAGCCTCCGCGCCGCCCGTGGTGAACAGAATCCGGTTCAGCTCGCCCGGTGCGCGTTCCACGATCAGCCGGGCCAGTTCGCTGCGCGCCTCGTTGCCGACGGTCGGCGAGATTGTCGCGAGTTTCTGCGCCTGATCGATAATGGCCGCGACGATATCCGGATGTTGGTGGCCGATATTGACATTCACCAGTTGGGAGGAGAAGTCGAGGTAGCGTTTGCCGCTCTCCTCCCAGAACCACGAGCCCGACGCGCCGACGATCGGTACCGGATTCAGGGTCGCCTGGGCGCTCCAGGGATAGAAGACGTGATCGACCACCTATTTACCGCCTTCGGTCAGTGTCACCTGCTGCGGCGCGAATCCCGTTCCGGTGGCGTCGATTCCACCGGATTTCAGAAGGTCCAGTGCCTTGGTGACGTATTCGTTGGTGAACGCGCTCGCATCGGGATCCTGCTTCAGCACCGTGACGCCCTCCTGGTTCTTGGTCTCCTTGGCGATCTTCACGGTGCGGTCCCACGCGGACTTGTCGATCATGCCGATCCCGTTGGGCGAGGGCCAGATCAGCTTGTTGACCTCGTTGATCTGCCACTGCTGGTGACTGGCGCCGAGCGTGCTGCCCGCGGCGACGGTGATATCGCGGCATTTGTCGACATTGTCGCGGCAGAACGCCCAGCCCTTCAGCGAGGCCGCGATGAATTTGACGGTCTGGTCCTGGTATTTCGCATCCTTCAGCTTCTCCGAATTCGCCCAGATCGCGTCCTGCAGCATGGCCACGCCCTCGTCGTTCCAGTCGATGGTAGCGAAATCGTCTGCGGTGTAGAGCTTTCCGGTGGCCGGATTCTTCGTCTCCAGCAGCTGGGCGTATTCGTTGTAGGACATGGCCTGGGCGGCAGTGATGTCCTTGGCGAGGAAGGCGTTCATATCGAACTGCTGCTGGACCAGCTTGACATCCTTGGACGGATCGATACCCGCCTTGGTCATGCCCGCGAACAGCTCGAATTCATTACCGTAGCCCCAGTTTCCGACGGTCTTACCGCGCAGCGCGGCCGGGCCGGTTATGTTGTCGGACTTGAACGACACCTGTTTGGTGCCCGAGCGCTGGAACACCTGCGCCACATCGGTGATACCCGCCCCGGCCTCGCGGGATGCCAGCGCCTTGGGTACCCAGGCAATCGCATAATCGGCCTGTCCCTGGGCCAGTACCGTCTGCGGCACGATATCGGTTCCGCCATCGAGGATTTCGACGGACAGGCCCTGCTCCTTATAGAAGCCCTGATCCACGGCGGCCAGATAACCCGCGAACTGCCCCTGCTTGAACCACTGCAACTGCAAACGAACCTTGGTCAGGCCGTCTGCGGTGGTTCCGGAGCTATTGTCGGTGGTGCTGCAGCCGGTCAGCGCGGCCGCCGCCAACGCCACCAGCGCGAGACAAGCACGTAAACGGCTTGTGGCAATTCTCATTTCGATCTCCCAAAGATGTCGTGGATCAGAATGGTCCGGGGTCGGCGGGTCAATTGTTCGAGGATCAGTACGACGGCAAGGAAGAGCAGGCCGACGATCATGGCGCCGACCACATAGGCCCAGGCCCGCGGATAGGCGGTATTCGCCGCGGCGGAGGTGATTCGGCTGCCGAGGCCGTTCTGCAGGCCGCCGAAGTATTCGGCGATAATGGCCGCGATCACCGCGCCCGGCGCCGCGATGCGCAGACCGGTGAACAGGTAGGGCAGTGCTGCGGGCAACCGCACCGTGCGGGTGATCTGCCACCCGCCCGCCGCATACGAGGTCATCAGATCGGCGTGCACCTGCGGCACTTGACGCAGGCCACGGGCGGTGCTGACGAACATCGGGAAGAACACCACGATGGCCACGACCATGCGGCGCGGGGTTTCGGTGGTGGTCGAATACATCGAATTCAGCAGCGGGGCGAGCGCGACGATCGGCACGGCAGCGGCCGCAGCGGCCAGCGGCGTCAATAGCCCCTCGACCAGCCGGAACCGCACCGCGACCATGGCGGCCACCATGCCGAGGACCGCACCGACCAGCAGGCCGATGAGAGCGTTCGTACCGGTCGCGGTGGCGGCGTCGACGATGCGATCGAAGTTCTCGGTGAACTGTTTCGCAATCGCGGTCGGCGCGGGCAGCAGGAAGGACGGCACACCGGCGACGACGGTCAGCACCTGCCACAGCGCCAATCCGCCGACGCCGAACACTACCGGTGGTAGCCACGTCTTCATCGCAGATCCTGTCCCGCGACGATGATGTCGGCGGTCTCGTGTCCGCCGCGCAGAGCGGTGCGGACCGCAGCCACGGCCTCGAAAAACGCCTCGCTGGAACGGATATCGTCACCGCTGACGCCCGCCTCACGACCCCAGCCGCCGGTCGGCACGATCTCGGTGATGCGGCCGGGCCGCGGTGACATGACCACCACGCGGTCGGACAGGAACACCGCCTCCGGAATGGAGTGCGTCACGAAAACCACTGCGGCACCGGTCTCTCCGGCGATGCGCAGCAACTCGCCCTGCATGCGTTCGCGGGTCATTTCGTCCAGCGCCCCGAATGGTTCGTCCATGAGCAGCAGCGAAGGTTTGCGGGCCAATGCCCTGGCAATCGCCACGCGCTGTTGCATACCGCCGGACAGTTCCGCCGGATAGCGGTGCGCGAAGTCGGTGAGACCGGCCATCTCGAGGAGCTCCGCACTGCGAGAGCGTCTTTCGGTCTTCGGAACCTTGTGCAACTCGAGTGGTAATTCGACATTGGCCGCAACGGTGCGCCAGTCCAGGAGTCCCGCCTGTTGGAAGGCGATGCCATAGTCCTGGTCGATTCTGGCCTGCCGCGCGGACTTGCCGTGCACGGTCACGGTGCCGCTGCTCGGTCGTTCCAGATCGGCGATGATGCGCAGCAGAGTGGATTTGCCGCAGCCCGAGGGACCGATCAGCGAGACGAACTCCCCCGCAAGGACTTTCAGCGAGACATCCGTAAGCGCGGTCACCGAACCCGCGTCGAAGATCTTGCCGATATCGGTGAGGTCGACCGCCGCGACATCTTCGGCCTTCGCGACGACGGGACCCGGGTCCGGCGCCTGGATCTGCTCGTCGGCCGCATCACTGCCCGTGGTGGCCGATTCCACGTTCCCGGTCAACGGGTACCTCCTGAAGAACCGCGCGCCCCGGCGGGACGGCTGTAACGACGTAGTGCCACTTCGGCCAGGCCGACGACGGCGGTCACGGCGACACCGAGCAGTGCTGCGGCGAGAACGGCCGCATAGAGCCGGGCCGCGTCGCCGGTGGCCTGCTGGGAGAAGACGATGATCTGGCGGCCGATGCCACCCGCGGTGCCGGTCGAGATCTCCGCGACCACGGCACCGATCACCGATGCCGCGGCGGCCAAGCGCAGGGCGGGCAGAAAATGCGGCACTGCGGCGGGAAACCGCAAGTGCACCAATGTCTCCCACCAATTCGCAGAGTAGCTGTGCAGCAATTCCACCGATGCCTTGGACGGCGCCTGCAATCCGCGCAACATCCCGACCGCCACCGGGAAGAAGGCCAGATACGACGCGATGACCGCGATACTCATCCACGGCCGCCACGGCTCACCGGCAATGACGATCTTCCCGCCCCACCCGGCCACCAGCGGTGCCAAGGCGATCAACGGAACTGTCTGCGAGACAACGATGTAGGGCAGTAATCCGCGCTCGACGAAGGAGAAGCGCTGCATCACCACCGCGAGCGCGATACCGACCACCGTGCCGATCGCCAATGCCAGCAACGCGAGCCCGAAGGTGAATCCCGCTGTGCGCAGCAGTGTTCCGCCGACGGTGCCGGCGCCGTCTTTGTCACCGAGCACGGTGATGACCGACCAGACGTGCGGCAATGCCGCATCGCTCGTGCGCGGCAGAATCCGTGTGTCGCCGATGCTCACCCCGCGCTCGGGCACGAAGTACTTGACGAGTTCCCAGACCGCGACCACCAGCACCAGCACACCGACCGCGTAGCCGACCTGCCGTGCCCGCACAGCTCCCGCTCTCATTGATCACCCGCCGACACCGGAACCGACTCCGCGAGACGCCCGTCGACCAGCTCATAGCACCCCGCCGCGAGCGCCGGCGATGCCGCGGCGGTCACTCGGCGCCTGCCGTCGCCGTAACCGGATGCGCCAACCGTGGCAGCACCGACTCCCCGTACGCCTCCAGCGTGGCGGTCTTGGCATCGTGCTGGAGATAGACCGCGAACTGGTCGACACCCAACTTCTCCAGCTCGTGCAGCCGAGCCAACTGCTCATCGGGCGTGCCGATCACACAGAAGCGGTCCACGATGGCATCGGGCACGAACTCGGCATGCGTATTGCCCGCACGGCCGTGCTCGTTGTAGTCGTAGCCCTGACGACCCGCGATGTAGTCGGTGAGCGCGGCCGGAATATCGCCGTCGGTACCGTATTTCGAGACGATATCGGCGACGTGATTGCCGACCATGCCGCCGAACCAGCGGCACTGTTCGCGGGCATGCGCCGTCGCGGCATCGGACCCGTCGGTGACGTAGGCCGGTGCCGCCACACAGATTTTCACCGATCCTGGCGCACGCCCTGCCTTCTCTGCGGCCGCCCGCACCCGGGCGATCGTCCACGCGGCGATATCCGGGTCGGCGAGTTGCAGAATGAATCCGTCGGCGACCTCACCGGTCAGATCGAGTGCGCGCGGACCGTATCCGGCCACCCATACCTCGAGCCGCGACGCGCTCGCCCACGGGAAGCGCACCACGGTGTCGCCGATGCGGGCACTGCGACCGTTGCCGAGTTCCCTGATCACCTCGATGGACTCCCGCAATGTCGCCAGCGTGGTCGGTTTGCCGCCGAGGGTGCGCACCGCGGAGTCACCGCGGCCGATACCGCAGACGGTGCGATTGCCGAACATATCGTTGAGCGTCGCGAAGGTCGACGCGGTCACCGTCCAGTCCCTCGTGGCAGGGTTGGTGACCATCGGGCCGACGACCACCTTGCGGGTGGCGGCCAGAATCTGGCTGTGAATGACGTAGGGCTCCTGCCACAGCAGGTGCGAATCGAAGGTCCATACATGCGAAAAGCCGTGTGTCTCCGCCTGTCTGGCCAGTTCGACCACCCGCGAGGCGGGAGGTGTGCATTGCAGCACCACACCGATATCCATGCGGCACTCTCCAATCGGGTCAGATCAGGTTCTGCGACAGTTCGCGGGCGATGAACCGGCCGTGACCGGCTCTGCCCAGATACGAGCCGTCGTCGATGATCACGCGGCCGCGCGAGAGCACCGTGTCGACATGTCCGTCGATCTCGAAGCCCTCCCAGGCCGAATGATCCATATTCATGTGGTGGGTCTTGCCGAACCCGATGCTGGTGTGCCCGTTCGGGTCATAGATGACGATGTCGGCGTCGGCGCCCGGACTGATGACACCCTTGCGCGGATACATTCCGAACATGCGCGCCGGGGTGGTGCAGCAGACCTCGACCCAGCGCTCCAGCGATATCAACCCGTTCTTGACGCCCTGGAACATCAGATCCATACGATGTTCGACGCCGCCGATCCCATTGGGGATCTTGCTGAAGTCACCGACCCCCAACTCTTTCTGATCCTTCATGCAGAAGGGACAGTGGTCGGTGCTCACCGATGTGACATCACCCGTGCGGATATAGCGCCACAGCTCGTCCTGATGTCCCTCCGCCTTCGACCGCAGCGGCGTCGAGCACACCCACTTCGCGCCCTCGAAACCCGGTGCGCCCAAATGCTCTTCGAGCGACAGATACAGATACTGCGGACAGGTCTCACCGAAGACGTTCTGCCCGTTACCCCGAGCGGCGGCGATCTGCTCCATCGCCTGCTTGGCCGAGACGTGCACGACATACAGCGGTGCATTCGTCAACTGCGCCAACATGATCGCGCGATGGGTGGCCTCCTCCTCCATCTGCCACGGCCGGGAGACACCGTGGTAGTACGGCGAGGTCTCACCGCGGGCCAGTGCCTGCTCGACCAGCACATCGATGGCAATGCCGTTCTCCGCGTGCATCATCAGCAGCGCGCCCAGATCGCCCGCCGATTGCATGGCCCGCAGGATCTGACCGTCATCGGAGTAGAAGACACCCGGATAGGCCATGAACAACTTGAAACTGGTGACTCCCTCGGCCACCAATTCGCTCATCCCCTTGAGGGATTCGTCGTTCACCTCACCGATGATCTGGTGGAAGCCGTAGTCGATCGCGCAGTTGCCCGCGGCCTTCTCGTGCCACAGACCGAGGGTGTCCTGCACCCGCTCCCCCGGCTTCTGCACCGCGAAGTCGACAATGGTCGTGGTGCCGCCCCAGGCGGCCGCGCGGGTGCCGGTCTCGAAGGTATCCGAGGCCTCGGTGCCGCCGAAGGGCAGCTGCATATGGGTGTGGCCGTCCACGCCGCCGGGAATCACATATTTGCCGGTCGCGTCGATGACCACATCGGCGGACTCGGCGAGATCGGCTCCCAATGCGGTGGCACCGGGCTGCAGGACGGCGACAATGGTCTCGCCGTCGACGAGCACATCGAGCAATTGCGATCCGGTGGCCGAGACCACCGTGCCGCCGTGAATGAATGTTTTCGTCATATCGATATCACCAGCCTCAAGGAGCCACCATCGGTCCGTAGGCGTCGGGGCGGCGATCGCGATAGAACGCCCAGCGGTCGCGCACCACCTTGATCAGATCCATATCGAGGTCACGGATCACCAGTTCCGGATCGGTGTCCGAGGCGACGTCTCCGACGAATTTACCTTCCGGATCCACGAAATAGCTGGTTCCGTAGAAATCGTCATCGCCGTATTCCTCGATGCCGACCCGGTTGATGGCGCCGATGAAGTATTCGTTGGCGACCGCGGAGGCCGGTTGCTCCAGCTTCCACAGGTAGCCGGACAGGCCCCGCGAGGTCGCGGAGGGGTTGAAGACGATTTCCGCGCCGGCCAGGCCCAGGGCGCGCCAGCCCTCCGGGAAATGCCGGTCATAGCAGATGTAGACGCCGACCTTGCCGACCGCGGTATCGAAGACCGGCCAGCCCACATTTCCGGGCCGGAAGTAGAACTTCTCCCAGAATCCGTTGACGTGCGGAATATGGTGTTTGCGGTACTTGCCGAGGTAGCTGCCGTCCGCATCGATGACCGCCGCGGTGTTGTAGAGCAGCCCCGGCTGTTCCTGCTCGTATACCGGCAGGATCATTACCAGACCCAATTCCTTTGCGAGGGCGGCGAATCGCTCCGTCGTCGGCCCCGGCACCGATTCCGCGTAGTCGTAGAACTTCGTGTCCTGCAACTGGCAGAAGTACGGGCCGTAGAACAACTCCTGGAAGCAGATCACCTTGGCGCCCTGTGCGCCGGCCTGGCGTGCGTAGTCCTCGTGCGCCTTGATCATGGACTCTTTATCACCCGTCCAGTTCGTCTGGACGAGCGCCGCTCGAACGATTCCCATGCTTTGTTATACTTCACCGAGATCCAATTCGGTTGTGTTACAAGATTGCGGAAACAGTTTCGTAGCCGTAAACCTTGGGGCCGGTCCTCGTTCCGGCGCTGTGCCCGACGCAGAATGACGCTGTGAACTTCGATCCGACGACCGCGCCGCAGGTGCCCGCAGACGACCTGCGAGACACCGCGCCCGCACCTGTCGCGGCCGGGTCCGGCCTGTTCGACCCGGATCTCGAAGATCGCACCCCGGCCGGAATCGCGGCCGCGGTGAGCCGCCGGATTCGTTCCGGAGCAATCGAACCGGGATCGCGGCTGCCGACCGTGCGTGAGGTCGCCCGCGAGTTGCGGGTGTCCCCCGCTACCGTCAACCAGGCTTGGCGCGCGCTGGCTGCCACCGGCGCCATCGTGGCGCGAGGACGTGCCGGAACCTTCGTCGGCGAACGCAGCGCCATCCGCGCGACCGCGCCGACGGGCCGCTATCAGCGCCTGCACCCGCCTTCGGACAGCGCCTTCCGCATCGATCTGTCCCGGGGCACCCCCGATCCGCAGCTCCTACCGGATCTGGTCGCCGCACTGCGCGCGATCACCGAGCACGGACGCGGCAATGATCTCGCGGCGGACTATCTCGGCGAGGCCGTGCTGCCGGAACTGGCCGCCAAGGTGCGCACCGATTGGCCCTTTCGCGCCGAACAGCTCGCGGTCGTCGACGGAGCGCTGGACGCCATCGATCGATTGCTCACCACGCATGTGCGGCTCGGCGATGCGGTGGCCGTCGAAGATCCTTGCTTCCCACCATTTCTCGACCTGCTCGCCCGGATCGGGGCTCGGCCTATTCCGGTTCGCATGGATGAATCCGGTTTACTGCCAGACGATCTCGAGCGCGCACGTGGTGCCGCGGCGCTGATCCTGCAGCCGCGCGCACAGAATCCGACGGGCGTCTCGCTGACGGCTGCACGCACCCGTGAACTGGCCGAAATCCTGACCGGCACAGACACTCTCGTCATCGAGGACGACCACTCCGCAGGCATCGCCGCCACCGCACTGCGATCCCTCGGCTCGCGGCTGCCGAGCCGAACGGTACACATCCGCTCCTACTCCAAATCCCACGGCGCGGACCTGCGCCTCGCGGTGGTCGGCGGCCCCGCCGAGTTGCTCGATCCGATGGTCGAACGGCGCATGCTCGGCCCCGGCTGGACCAGCCGCCTGCTGCAGCGCCTGCTGCTCACCATGCTCGACGACGATACCGCCGTGCGCACCGTCGCCGCCGCCCGCACCGAATACCGCAGGCGCTCAACCGAACTCCGCCGCGCGCTGGCTCGCAAGGGCGTCGCCGTGGCCCGTGGTGACGGCATCAATGCGTGGCTCCCGGTCGCCGACGAGAACGCGGCCATGATCTCCCTGGCCGCAGCGGGCATCAAGGCCGCACCGGGCCGTCCCTTCGAGGTCGAGGACCACCCGCACGGTGACCACCTGCGCATCACCGTCGCCGCGATAACCGACGGCGAGCTGGACTGGGTCGCCACCGAACTCGCCGCCGCGACCACCGCGGCCCCCACCTACCGTCGCGTTCGTCGCGCTTAGGATCCCGGGTCGATATCGAAGCTGGTGGAGCCGTCGTCACCGGCCGGGATGATGGGCACGATCACCGAGGACGGGTGCTCGGCATCCTTGTAGATCGTCTGCGTCGCGGGCTGCGTACGGGCGCTGTCACCGAAGGGTTCGCCGGTATTCGGGTTCGGCGCATATTGCGGGTAGTCACTGCTGCTGATGGCCACCCGGATTCGATCGCCCGCCTTGAACTGGTAGCTGGTCGGCCAGATCTTGATGGTGAACGCATACGGCTGGCCGGGCACCAGCGGGGTCGGATCCGATAACGAATCCCGGAACGCGGCGCGGATGATGCCGTTGTTGAGGTTGACGGCTGATCCGTCGGGTCCGACGACCTCCAGCCGCGCGACGAAGTCGGTATCCGGCGCAGTGGACGAGGCCCACAGTTTTACCGTAATCGGACCGGTCACCTCGGTATCGGCGCCGAGCGGGTCGGTGGTGTAGGTGAGCACATCCGAACGCTGCTCGACCGCGGTCTGGTCGAACGGTCCCTGCGGACCCGATCCGACCGAGCAGCACGAATGTCCGCCGATACTCGGTGCGGGTGCGGCCGGGTCGTAGACATATCGGTCGACCGCCGCCGGCCCGCTCGGCGCGTGATCGCCGAGTTTGCCGACCCGACCGACTACGCCGTTGGCGCCGCTGTCGGCGAAGAAGTATTCCTTCCATTGTGTTTGCGGCAGTGGCCAACTCGGGGCCGACTTCCAGCGATTGGCACCCATGAGGAAGTAGTCGACACGGGGCTTGCCCGCGACGCCGTTGTTCGTGCCCACGAGGAAGTGGTCGAACCACGCCAGCATCAGCTCATTGATAGGACTGTCGCCGACCCGTCCGAGTTGCTCGAGCCGGGGCGCAATCATCGAGCTCGGCCGTCCCCAGCCGAGGTGGTCCCAGGGACCGATGACCAATCGCTGGTCCTGCCGGGCCGGTGCGGCGCCGCGTTCGACCATGCCGGTGAAGTTCTCGATGCCGCCCGCGAGGAATGCGTCGTACCAGCCCTCGATATCGAGCACCGGCACCTGCACATTCGGATAGCGGTCGCGGATGCTCCACTGCTTCCAGTAGTCGTTGCGTGCCGAGTTGCGGATCCAGTCGAAGTACCACGACGCGACGGCCGGATTATTCGGTTGCAGCGGCGGAAAGTCTTTGTAGGGACGGTAATTCAGCCACGAAGTGATGTTCTGCAGATCCGCGCGTAACTGGTTGGCGGTGACCTTGTCGTCACGTCGATCGGCGGATTCCGCGCCGATGGTGCCCATGGCCCATGGTTCGACGAAGCCGAGGCGGAAGGCGCCGCCCTCGTAGGTCCAGCCGTCGTAGTAGTCGGAGGCGGTATTCGCGGGCACGATCGTGGTCAGATGCGGCGGCGTCTCGATGGCCGCCAGCCATTGTGTCGCACCGACATACGACGAGCCGTACATGCCGACCTTGCCGTTCGAACCGGGCAGTTGCGCGGCCCATTCCACGGTGTCGTAGCCGTCGTGGATGTCATTGCCGAATTCGGTGAATGTGCCGTCCGAGCTGCCGATACCGCGAATGTCCTGGATGACCACCAGGTAGCAGTGCGAGGCGAACCAGTCGGGTGTGCGATAGCGCGACGGCTGGATCTGGGCGGCGGCCTTGCCGTACTGGGTGCGCATCAGGATCACCGGCACCGGATCGCTGGTTCGCGGGCGGTAAACATCGGCGCGCAGCACCGTACCGTCGCGCATCGTTGCCGGAACATCGGCCTGCTTGTCGACCGCACATGTGCCACGGTCATCGTCGGGTGGCCAGGCACCCGTTTGCGAGGTCGATATCGTCTCGGTACCGGCCATGCATCCGCCCACCAGTGCACCGACACACACCACCGCGATACACCAGCGAAATACGTATCCGGACAAGCCGATACACCTCCCGTGGAGGCGATGTCACCGGAGAGTCGATGCGTGCCGAGCCAGTAAGCCGATCAGATGCGCCTCCGTCGCAGCCATGCTAACCGACCACCCGCCGCACATCCGCGGATTTCCATTGCCACACAGTCGCAATACGTATCTCGTTCCGCTGGAAGCCTCGAGATGGAATGATCCGCTCAGCATCACCCGATGCGATACACAACAGAAGGAGATCCTGACCGGTGAGCAGCGAAGTGCAGGTGCGGCAATTCGACCACCATCAGCCCATCAGGCAGCACCGCAGAGTCGGGACTGCCCTGCTACGGGGCCTCGGTGTACTCGCCGTCGGCACCACCCTCGCGATCTTCGCCGCGGGCGGGGTCTCGGCGGATCCGGGCACACCGGTCGCCGGTTGCGTGGCCCCCGATTCGGCCAAGCCCGAGGGCAAGCAGTGGGCCAGCGAGCCCGCGATGGCGATCGATACGGGCGCGAAGTACACCGCGCAGCTGGAAACCACCTGCGGCACAGTCGATATCGCCCTGGAGGCCGCCCGCGCACCGCGCACGGTGAACTCCTTCGTATTCCTCGCCGGGCAGAAGTATTTCGACCACACCCAGTGTCACCGCTTGACCACCGCGGGCATCTTCGTCCTGCAGTGCGGTGACCCCACCGCCACCGGCACGGGCGGTCCGGGCTACCAGTTCCCGAACGAGAACCTGGACGGCGCCACCTATCCGGCCGGTACGGTCGCGATGGCCAATGCCGGTCCCGACACCAATGGCAGCCAGTTCTTCCTGGTCTACAAGGATTCGCAGCTGCCACCGAACTACACTCCGTTCGGCAAGATCACCGGCGGTATGGATGTTCTGGCGCGGGTCGCCAATGCGGGCGCCGCGGACGGCGAAGACGGTCGCCCGAACGCCGATGTCGTCCTGAATTCGGTGACCACCGCTCAGGGCTGATCGACATAAGCTGGTGGCGGTGTCGTCCATGGCGACACCGCCATCGGTTTTTGGTGGGCCCCCGGCGAGATCTGCGTCCCGACACTTGACTTGGAGTGCACTCCAGGTCATAGCGTTGGCAGTGCAAAATCGTCTAGTACCAGGGGATCACTTCATGGAACTCGGTTTTCACCTACCGATATTCGACATCGATGGCGGCACCACCGCCATCGCCGGTGAGCTGGCCAGGGTCGGCGCCGCGGCAGAGGCATCCGGTGCGACCTGGCTGTCGTTCATGGACCACTACTTCCAGATCGAGCCGACCGGCCTGCCTGCCGAGGCCAATATGCTGGAGGGCTATACCACCCTCGGCTATCTGGCCGCGCACACCTCCCGTATCAACCTCGGCCTGCTCGTCACCGGCGTGACCTACCGGCATCCCGGCCTGCTCGCCAAGATCGTCACCACCCTCGATGTCCTGTCGGGCGGCCGCGCGGTGCTCGGCCTCGGCGCCGCCTGGTTCGAACGTGAGCATCGCGGACTCGGTGTGCAGTTCCCGCCGATCGCCGAACGGTTCGAGCGGCTGGAGGAGACGCTGCGCATCTGTCAGCAGATGTGGGATCCGCAGAACAACGGCCCGTTCGACGGCAAGCACTACCAGTTGGCCGAGACGCTGTGCTCGCCGCAGCCGATCAACCGGCCCAAGGTGCTCATCGGCGGTGGCGGCGAGCGCAAGACGCTGCGATTGGTCGCGCAGTACGGCGACGCTTGCAATCTCTTCGGTTCCGCCCCCGAGGATGTCGGCCACAAACTCGACGTCCTGCGCCGCCATTGCGACGATGTCGGGCGCGATTTCGACGATATCCGCATCACCATCATGGCCAATAACCCGCGCCCGAATCCGGACAATCGCGACGAATTCGTCCGCCAGATGGCCGATTACGCCAAGCTCGGCGTGCACACCGTGATCATTATCCCGACCTCCGGGGCCCCGGCGGCGTGGATCGAGGACATGGCACCGGCGGTAACCCAACTCGCCGAACTCGGTTAGCGCCCGTACGGCACATGCCCTTTCGTATGGTGTTGCGACGAAAGGGCATGTGTCCTATCCGATCTCGTCACGGGCGACTCGAGTTCGCCTACCACCGATGGCGGGTTCTCGATACGGGCCGACCGCCCCCGGAACCCGATACCGGTTCCAGCGCTACCCCACCGATCACCCGGGCATCGTCGAAGCCACCTGGCCCCAACCGATCCGGTTCCTCACCGGTCTGTTCACTACCGAACAGCGCGGTGGGACAACGGATATCAATCCGAAATACCGTTCACGAAGTACACCGCTTCCCACAGGTGACCGTCGGGGTCGGCGAAGTAGCCCGCGTAGATACCCCAAGGGCGGGTCACCGGGAGCCGGATGATGGTCCCGCCCGCTTGTTCGGCCTGTTGCAGGATGCGATCGACGTCCTCGCGGGAGTCGGCGAAGAAGCCGAGGCTCATCGGCGAGCCGGCGACTCGGTCGAGGGCGATGCCCGCGTCCATTGCCAGGTCGGTGCGCGAGTAGAGGGACAGAATCAGGCCGTTGTCGAGGGTGAACATGGCGACCGACCCACCGGGGTTCTGCTCGTCGCGGACGAACTCGGTGCCGATAATCCCCGGTGAGCAGAGGCCGAGGCCGTCGCGGTAGAAGCGCAGCGACCGTTCGAGGTCGCTTACGGCCAAGGTGATTGCGCGGATATTCGTTTTCATACCGATCCTCCCGATCCTCGAACCACGGCCGGGGCGCGGCTTCGGCCCCGGCCATCGTTCAGTCAACGCGGATGGTGTTCGGATGTCTTGAACGAATCGGACAATACGGCCGGTCAGTCGAGGCGAAGGAGGTCGGACCAGACCTGTGACCAGGGTTGACGTGGGGTGCAGCGCCAGATGGTGACATTGCGAGTGACGTCCGGGTAGCCGAGGCGTGCGTCGACGCGACCAACCGGGTTCAATTCGCCACAGGTGGCACGCATTTCGTCTTCGGCATTGCCGACCCACAGCACCGTTGTCGCGGAATCCGGCGGGGTGCCGAAGTATCCGAAACCGCGGTTGGGGCTGTAGGCGGCGGGCAGGCCGAAGCGATTCCGGTCGACATCCAAAGCGCTTGCCTGCCAATAGGAATCGGTGACGATCACCGCGTTCGCGCGCTCGGCCGGTGGGAGGGCCTGGTAGGCGTCGGCGGTCGCCGCGCGCAGCTCGGGCCAGCCGAACTTGCCGTACAGGCCGATTTCGATACCGGCCTCGGCCTGACTGTCGACCGGATCGATGGACGACTCGGATTGCCACGGCATCGTGAACACTGCGATCGCCACCGAAATCGCGACCAGCGGGACAGTCGCATAGATTCGCCACCGTCCGGTGTACTCGGTCCAGCGCACCGCGCCCGCCGCCATGATCGCCGCGTAGCAGCCGGCCGCGTAGTAGGGGCGACCGTTGGTCGCGATGAATGCCACGGCGAGCAGCAGCGGCAGCGGCGCGAGGAATCGGTACGACCGCAACGTCTCTGATCGGAACAGCGCCCAGATTCCAACGACCAACAGCACTCCGCCGAACAGCCCGGCCGCGATCAACGCCAGCGGCAGCCAAGTGTAGCGGCCACCGATCGTCGCCTGCTCCGCCGCGACCACCGCACCCAGTCGCAGCTGCGGCCAGTCGTGCTGGGCCTGCCAGATCAGCGTCGGCACCATGACCAGGACGACGAAAACCGCGCCCACCCACAGCACCGGCCGCCGCAGCAGCTCGCGCGGACCGTAGATCGCCACTCCGATGGCGACGGCGATCCAGAAGAATGGAATCAGCCACTTCACCTGCATATCCAGCGCCGTGACCAGCGCAGCCCACAGCAATAGGCTGTCTCGGCGGGTGCGAACCCACCGGATCAGCAGCCAGCTGATCACCACCCACAATGCGGTATCAATCGTATTGGTGGCCAACTGAGTTCCCTGCACGAGCAGGAACGGCGAGGTCGCATACGCGGTCGCGCTCAATACCTGCGCGGTCCGCGACCCCCCGAACTCCCGGGCGATCTGGGCACTCATCAGCACCGCGGCAACGGTGACCAGTGCGGCCGGAATCCGCAGTGCCACCAGCGATCCCGGTGCCAGCACATCCATCAGCCGGGCGATCGCCGGCAGCAGCGGCCCCTGATCGGCATAGCCGAATCCGAGTCGACGCCCGGCCGACAGGAAATACAGTTCGTCACCGAAGTATCCGTACCGTCCGAGCGATGCGAACAGCATGATCGCCGACACCACGGCGATCGCGCCCACACCGAGCCACGCGAACGGCGGTGTCGTTTCGTCGTTATCTTCCCGCCGCACTTCACTTTCCACCACCGTGGTCATCACGTCCCCCCTTCCGGGTCGCCGAATCGAACAGTCGACACACATGCGCCGAGTACGTCGTCATATCGAAGTCTTTCTCCCGAATCGCCCGCCCGGCCGCGCCATCAATGGCATCGCGGATCGATTTGGCCATGACCGCCGGATCGAATTCACCGAATTCGCCGATGCGCTGGCCTTCCAGCATGATGTCGATGAGCGGTTGGATGATCTCCTGCTCTCCTTCCGCCGAGGCGAACCGCGGCTTTCCATCCGCATCACGCAGATTCAGCACCACATCGATCAGGGCCGCGACATATTTCTTGTTCGCATCGATGAAGCCGAGATTCGCCCCGATATAGGCGAGCAACTGATTCCGCGGTCCGTCCGCGGCCATCACCGCGGGCGCGATGTGCTCGCCACCGGACACATACAGCTGGATGACCAGCTGCTCCATCAGCTCGTCCTTCCCCGCGAAGTGATACGAAATGACCCCTTTGGAGATCCCGGCATGCTTCGCGATCCGCGCCAGCGAAGCCCGTCCGTACCCCACCTCCGAAATCACCTCCACCGCCGAGGCAATGATCTGCCGCCGCCGCGCCTCCTCGATGAACGACCGCTGCCGACCACTGGTCCCATCCTCTGGCCGCATGGCCAAATTTTAACCCGACCGACCAAACCCCCACATCAACCCCAAGAATGACCCCCACATACCCCACGAGGATGACCCCGAAAACGCCGAAGGGCCGCGCTTCCGAATGGAGCGCGGCCCTCGGTTCGAAAGCCGGATGCAGACGATCCGCTCGCCCGAACCAGCCGAGGGCCGTGCCCCCAGCTGGAAGCACGGCCCTCGGAGTCAGCCGATCTACAGGTACTGACCGGCATTCGACTCGGTGTCGATAGCGCGACTGGCACTGGCGTTCTTGCCGGTGAATCAGACGCAGCCGGATGTAGACGATCCGCTCGCCCGAACCAGCCGAGGGCCGTGCCCCCAGCTGGAAGCACGGCCCTCGGAGTCAGCCGATCTACAGGTACTGACCGGTATTCGACTCGGTGTCGATAGCGCGACTGGCACTGGCGTTCTTGCCGGTGACCAAGGTGCGGATGTAGACGATCCGCTCGCCCTTCTTACCCGAAATGCGGGCCCAGTCATCGGGATTCGTGGTGTTGGGCAGGTCCTCGTTTTCGGAGAACTCGTCCACGATCGAATCGTAGAGATGCTGGATGCGCAGGCCCGGGTTGCCGGTGTCGAGTACGGCCTTGATGGCGTACTTCTTGGAGCGGTCCACGATGTTCTGGATCATGGCGCCGGAGTTGAAGTCCTTGAAGTACAGGACTTCCTTGTCACCGTTGGCGTAGGTGACCTCCAGGAAGCGGTTGTCCTCACTCTCGGCGTACATCCGGTCGACGACCCGTTCGATCATCGCGCGGATGCACAGGCCCTTGTCGCCACCGAACTCTTCGAGATCATCAGCATGCAGCGGCAGATCCTCGACCAGGTACTTCGAGAAGATATCCTGTGCCGATTCGGCGTCGGGGCGCTCGATCTTGATCTTCACGTCGAGACGTCCGGGCCGCAGGATCGCGGGGTCGATCATGTCCTCGCGGTTGGACGCACCGATCACGATGACATTCTCGAGACCCTCGACACCGTCGATCTCCGAGAGCAGCTGCGGCACGACCGTGGTCTCCACATCGGAGGACACGCCCGAACCACGGGTGCGGAAGATCGAATCCATCTCGTCGAAGAACACGATCACCGGCGTACCCTCGGACGCCTTCTCCCGTGCCCGCTGGAAGATGATCCGGATGTGGCGCTCGGTCTCACCCACGAACTTGTTCAGCAGCTCGGGGCCCTTGATGTTCAGGAAGAACGACTTGGCTTCCTTGGCATCCTCACCGCGCGCCTCGGCGATCTTCTTCGCCAGCGAGTTGGCAACGGCCTTGGCGATCAACGTCTTACCGCAACCGGGCGGACCGTAGAGCAGCACCCCCTTGGGCGGGCGCAGCGCGTATTCGCGGAACAGATCCTTGTGCAGGAACGGCAATTCCACCGCATCGCGGATCTGCTCGATCTGCCGACCGAGACCACCGATATCGCTGTAGTCGACATCGGGGACTTCCTCGAGTACGAGATCCTCGACCTCGGCCTTGGGAATCCGCTCGAAGGCGAAACCGGCCTTGGTGTCGACGAGCAGCGAGTCACCCGGCCGCAGCTTGCGGATCGGCGAATCGGGATCGTCTAGATCATCGACCTCGGCGACCTTGGCCAGCGGACCCGCCAACCACACCACGCGCTCCTCGTCGGCATGCCCGACGACCAGCGCCCGGCGTCCGTCGTCGAGGATCTCGCGCAGGGTCCCGATCTCACCGACGGCGTCGAAGATTCCGGCCTCTACGACCGTGAGCGCCTCGTTGAGACGGACGGTCTGACCGTATTCGAGGGTCGAGGTGTCGATATTGGGTGAACACGTCAAGCGCATCTTGCGGCCCGAAGTGAACACGTCGACCGTCTGATCCTCGTACACACCGATCAGAATTCCGTACCCGCTCGGTGGCTGACCCAGCCGATCGACCTCCTCGCGCAAGGCCACCAGCTGCTGGCGCGCTTCCTTGAGGGTGTCCATCAGCTTGGTGTTGCGAATGGTCAGCGAATCGATACGGGCTTCCAATTCCCGTGCGCGATCCGGCGAATCGGCGAGTTGCCTGCGGAGTGCAGCCGCTTCGGCGCGTACCGCCTCGAGCTCTCTCCAGGCCGCCGAATCCGAATTCTCGATGGGGCTCATGTGCTGCTCCTCCCAGTCCCGGTCTATTAACGCTACCGGGCGCGAACCGTTCTCGCTTTCCGACATGGTTTCGTCGTGATCACATCTGGGCTGCGGTCTACGGCGGATACACCATGTTAGCCTGCCCTAATCAGTCCACGGCGACGCGCTTCGCCGACCGAACCGAAAGGTTGCTGACGATGCTCCTTCCCGCCAGGACGCTGCGTACGTCCATGGTTATCGCCGCGGCGGCGATCGCCGCTACCGTCGGGCTCACCGGTTGCGGCTCCGACGACAAGTCCGATGCCAAGGCCACGAGTACCACTTCCGCCGCCGCGTCCACCAGCGCCGCAGGTCACGGCGACCACGGCAACGCCGCCGCACCCACCGCCGAAACGCTCACCGCAGTCCTGGATGCCTTTTCCGACCCGGCGAAACCCACGTCCGAGAAGACCAAGCTGATCGTCGACGGCGAAAAGCGCGCCGCCAATATCGACCAGATGAACCAGGCGCTCGGCAGCTACGGCAAGCTCACCTACGCGGTCGCCGATATCACCACCAGCGGCAATTCCGCGACCGCCCAGGTGACCATCACCTCACCGCACGGCACCGCCCCCGCCATGCCCCTGACCTGGGAACATGTCGACAGCAGCTGGAAGCTCTCGGATGCCAGCGGCTGCCTGATGCTCGGCTTCGCGCAGGCGCCCTGCGTTCCGGCCTGATTCAGCCCTTCGACGGGCGACGCTGCGGCTTCGGGGTGACCGTCCCCTCGGCGAGCCGCCGCGCGCTGACCAGGAAGGCGGTGTGGCCCTGCATGCGATGTTCGGGCCGCACCGCCAGACCGACCACATGCCAGCCGCGCACCATCGACTCCCACGAGCGCGGCTCGGTCCAGCACTCCTGCTCGCGCAGCGCCTCGACCACTTTCGACAATTGTGTGACGGTCGCCACATAGACGATCAGCACACCGCCGGGGACCAGCGCTTTGGACACGGCGGGTAGCGCGTCCCACGGGGCGAGCATGTCCAGGACGACGCGATCGACCGGCGGGCCGTCGTAGTCGGCGACATCCGCGACGGTGATCGACCAGTTGTCCGGCCGCTCGCCGAAGAAGGTCTCCACATTGCGGATCGCGTGTTCGGCATGGTCGTCGCGGATCTCGTAGGAGACCACCTGGCCCTGCGGGCCCACCGCGCGCAGCAGCGAGCACGTCAGCGCGCCGGAGCCCGCCCCGGCCTCCAGTACGCGCGCGCCGGGGAACATATCGCCCTCGTGCACGATCTGGGCGGCGTCCTTGGGGTAGATGACCGCCGCTCCGCGCGGCATGGAGAGCACATAATCGATCAGCAACGGACGCAACGCCAAATACGGTGTGCCATTGGTGGATTGCACGACACTGCCCTCATCGGCGCCGATCAGGTTGTCGTGTTTGATACCGCCGCGATGCGTGTGGAATTCCTTACCCGGTTCCAGCACCACGGTGTAGAGGCGCCCCTTGGCATCGGTCAGCTGTACCCGGTCCCCGATGGTGAATGGCCCGGTCCGTCTGGCCGTCATGTATCTCCGTTCGCTGGTCGTCGCTGCTGTCTGCACTGAGTGGCACCGGCGTGTCGGTGCGCCCGGATAGCCTGCCAGGTATGCATTCGCCGGTATCCACGCCCCCTGCCGACACCGCGCGGGAGGTCGCACCCGACCGTCCGCGTCCGGCGCTGTCACCTTCGCGGGCAATGGATTTCAAGCAGTGCCCGCTGAAGTACCGGTTCCGGGCGATCGATCGGATTCCGGAGCCGCCGACACGGATCGCGGTGCGCGGCACGGTGGTGCACGCGGTGCTGGAGGATCTGTACGGACTGCCCGCTGGGGAACGCCGGTTCGAACGCGCTGCTGAGCTTGTCGAGCCCGCATGGGCACGGGTGCTGGCCGATAGACCGGAGAGCGCCGAAGCGGTCGCAGCGGACGGACTGGCGGGCTTTCTCGGCGAGGTGCGCGCCTTCGTCGAGACGTACTACCGGCTGGAGGATCCGACCCGGTTCGATCCGGAGTCGTGTGAGTCGCGGGTGGAGGTCGAACTCGACGACGGTGTGCTGCTGCGCGGGTTCGTCGACCGCATCGATGTGGCGCCGACCGGAGAGCTGCGCGTCGTCGATTACAAGACCGGCCGGGCGCCCGGGCTCGCCCAGGAGACCAAGGCGCTGTTCCAGCTGAAGTTCTACGCGCTGGTGGTGCTGCGCACCCGCGGCATCCTGCCCACCCAATTGCGGCTCATCTACCTGGCCGACGAACAGATCCTCACCTACGCCCCCGACGAGGACGAACTGCTGCGGTTCGAACGCACACTCTCGGCCCTGTGGCAGGCCATTCTGGCAGCGGGCCGGACCGGCGAGTTCCCGCCGAGCACCAGCTGGCTGTGCGGACATTGCAGCTACAAGAGTCTGTGCCCCGCATTCGGCGGTACACCACCGGTCTATCCGGGCTGGTCGGACGGTGGCACCGGGGAATCGCCGGACGAAACCTTCACCGACGCGGTCGCCGACTGAGCTCAGCCGAGGAACAGATTCAGATCGAGGCCATGCGAACCGAGTGCGGCGACGACGCCGATGAGCACGAGTACGCCGACGGCATCACCGATCACGATGAGCACATTGCGAATCCGCCACCACGAACCGACCGACTCGACACTCGCTTTCACTGGGCCTCCCCTGTCCTTCGGTCCCGCACGGCCTTGCCCGTCCGAGGTCTTCCATAGTTGTTTCGCACAACACGGCCCCCGTGTTTACGGCCGACCGTGAAGTTTTCGTGAGTTCCGTGGCGAACTGAACGCGCACGACACCGCTGCGATGCTCGCCGGAATGACCGGCGTGCACCGTAACGGCAGGTTGCCTGTGCGGATCTAGGCGGTGAAGTTGTGGAACAGCAACACCGACAGACCCAACCCGACGGCCAGATTGAAGACAGCCGCGGACCCGAAGACCACCACCGGACGCCAACCGGCCTCACGCAGGCCGCGCAGCGAGAACTCCAGACCGATGGAAACGAACGCGAAGATCAGGAACCAGGTACGCAGATCGTTGACGATCGCGATATGCGCCGCGCCGGTCTTCTTGTCCACCGACTGCAGATACAACGTGCCGATGACGGAGGCGGCGACGAAGCCGATCACGAACTTCGGGAACCGCTCCCAGAACTGGCGTACCGAGGGCCGCGCCGCGCCGGGGGTGCGCTCGACCCGGATGGTGAAGTAGGCGGTCAGCGCGATGGCGACAATGCCGATGAGCGCATTCTGGGTGGTCTTCACGATGGTGGCGATCTGCAGCGCCTGCTCCCCCGCGATCGCACCGGAGGCCGCAACCGCCGCGGTCGTATCGATATTGCCGCCGATCCACGCGCCTGCGACCGCGTCGGAAAGATCGAAAACATCGGCGAGCCACGGCAATACGAAGATCGACGGCAGCGCGAAGATGATCACCAGCGATGCCGCATACGCGATCTGCTCGCGTTTGGCCTGCACCGCTCCCGCGGCCGCGATGGCGGCGCTGACACCGCAGATCGAGACGGCCGAGGACAGCAGGGCGCGCAGCTTATCGTCGAGGCCGAGCCGACCGCCCAGCCACCACGTGAACCCGAAGACCGCGGTGATCAGCAGCAGCGCCTGCACGATCGACGGGCCCGCCGCGGTCACCAGGATCTTCAGGTTGATCGACGCGCCGAGCAGCACCACACCGGTCTTGATGAAGAATTCGGTGCGGAAACCGGCCGAAAGGCGTTCCCGGAGATCGAGTTTCGCGAGTACGACATTGCCGATCAGGCCGATGGCAATGGCGTACACCGGGAATTCGATCGACTTGGCGATCCGGTTGAACGGTGTACCGACGGCCCACTGCGGCACGTGGGTGTCGAAGTAGCGGGTCAGCGCGCCGAGCAGGATGACGGCCGCGATCCCGCCTCCGATCTCGGCTACCGTGGGGCGTGAAATCGATTGCAGTGCAGCAGTTTCGGATCGGACTACATCCTCGTCGACTGGGTCCGTCTCGGTCCTGGCGTCGCTCTCCGACATCACGGCACCAACCAATCCGGGATTGCGCCGGCCAGGACCAGGGCGATGAGAACCAGGCCGACGATGGCGGCCGACCAGTCCTCATTCCATGCGAATGTGCTGCCCGAAGGTTTCGCGGGCGGTGTCTGCGACACGGTGGTACTCCTTGCATTTCCTCATCGAGGCCGCAACGTACCAATCAACCGCAGGTCAGCACACCGATTGCAATCGCAGTGAATCGATTACCCGCACAAAACAACTCGGCCCCGCCGAGTGACGGGGACGAGTGGACGGAATCAGGTCAGAAGGCACGGCAGGACCGGATATCGAAGGCCAGGATCGCCTTCGCGCCGAGTTCGGCGAGCTGGTCCATCACCTCATTGCCCTGCTTGCGCGGCACCATGGCGCGGATGGCGACCCAGTTCGAATCGGCGAGCGGGGATACCGTCGGCGACTCGAGACCGGGCGTGATCTTGACCGCCTCCTCGAGGAGCTCCTTCGGGCAGTCGTAGTCCAACATGATGTACTGCTGGCCGAATACGACGCCCTGGATGCGCGCGATGAGCTGATTGCGGGCCCGTTCGTTCTGATCGGAGCCGGCGCGCTCGATGAGCACGCCCTCCGAATCGCACAGGGTCTCGCCGAAGGCGACCAGATTGTGCTGGCGCAGCGTGCGGCCCGAGCCGACCACATCGGCGATGGCATCGGCCACACCGAGCTGGATGGAGATCTCGACGGCGCCGTCGAGGCGGATCACCTCGGCCTCGATGCCGCGCCGCTGCAGATCGCTCAGGACCAGATTCGGATACGAGGTGGCGATGCGCTTGTCATAGAGGTCCTCGACCTTCCATTCGCGCCCGGCCGGGGCGGCGTAGCGGAAGGTGGAGCGGCCGAAACCGAGTGCGAGCCGTTCCTGAACCGGCGCACCGGAATCCAGCGCCAGATCGCGGCCGGTGATGCCGAGGTCGAGCTCGCCGGAGCCGACATAGATGGCGATGTCCTTGGGCCGCAGGAAGAAGAACTCGACCTGGTTGGCCGGATCCAGGACGGTCAGGTCGCGGGAATCGGTGCGCTTGCGGTAACCGGCCTCGGCGAGGATCGAGGTGGCCGATTCGGAGAGTGCGCCTTTATTGGGGACTGCGACGCGCAGCATAGGAGGGTCCTTTCAGGGAGGAGAACTAGGGATCGACGCGGCGGCACGAGCGACGCCCCCGGAGGCGGTAGCGGAGCGTAACCACGCAGGGCCCGCGAGTGCCGCAAATTCAACACCGCCGTCACAGATGTCGGTACACGTCTTCCAGCTTCAGCCCGCGGCCCACCATCAGCACCTGGACCCAGTACAGCAGTTGCGAAATCTCCTCGGCGAGTGCCTCGTCGCCCTCGTGCTCGGCGGCCAACCAGATCTCGCCGGCCTCCTCGAGCACCTTCTTACCCTGGAAATGCACGCCCGCGTCCAATGCCGCCACGGTCCCGGACCCCGCGGGGCGGGTAACCGCACGATCTTGCAGCTCGGCGAACAGGGTTTCGAAGTTCTTCACGGTGGACCATTGTTTCAGACGGGTATGCGGACCCATTGCTCCGGCCCGGCACCACCCGTCAGCTGCCCTCTTCGCACCCCCTGTGGCAGCCACAAGGGGTGCGAAGCCATGCGTCAAGCCTCAGCGAGGAGGGCCTCCAGGTCCGCTACGGCAGTGCGCAGGTGGTCGGCGAAGGCGTACATCTGGGCGGCGACCGGTTTGGGGGTGGCCAGGTAGATGTTCCAGCGGTCCGGCAGCAGGACGTAGGCGATGCCGATGCACTTCTGGCTGGTGGAGCCGAAACCGAAGTAGCGGATATTGACCGACGGTGCCGAGCTGGTGCTCAGGTAGTCGTCGCGCATGATCGTCCAGCCGGGGCTGGTGTAAAGCGGGATCGGGTCGGTGACGCCGAGTTCGCCGCCACGACGCCGCTGGATCCACTCGAGTTCCCAGAGATGCTGTTCGGGCGCGTCACCCGTCTGACACTGCTTGGCGCGTTCGACATGCGCGCTCGCGGCGGTCCGCGCGGCGGCGAGCCGGTCGGAGTGCGCGACAGCCGGATCCTGCATCGCGTCCACGAAGGCCACCATCTCCGGTGTCACCACCCGCATGGCCTCGGTACGACCGTTGCGGTACTGCCTGGTGGCAATGGATTCGTAGGTGGCTCCGGTCAATCCCTTGCTGCGCCGGTGTGCCAGCTGGTAGCTCAGCTGCGCGAACGCATCCGGTGAGATGCCGAGCTGCTTGGCGCGGGCGGTGCCGAACTCGAAAGATACTGTCGCGGTGGCGTTCTCAGCCGCATACCGGGCGAACGCCGCTCCAGCCGCCGCGATATCGGCGCGCTGCGCCGGATCGAGCACGAATTCGATCGGTTCGACGGGAGGCAACCCCTGCGGATGCGCCCCGGCCCGTTCGGCGTGTTCGGCGGCGGATGTCTGCAACAGCGTGTCGACGAAGGACAGGATGGTGGTGCCGTCGAGCCCGCAATGCTCGATATTGATGCCCGCCTGCCCATCTGCGAACACGATGAACGATACCGACTTGTCGAACCAGCGGTTGGCACTGTCACCGTGCAGCAGATGATCACAGGCCTGCAGTTCGTCGCGCGGCGTGAAATCCTCCAGGCACAGACCGAACAGCGCGGTCTCGATGGTATCCAAGGCCGCGACGTTAGCGGGTTCGGTCAGCAATCCCTGTCTACTGACAGCCCATTCGGCCCGTGCCTTGGTGGTCAGATGGCCGACGGCGGTATCGGTGCGGGCCGAGCGCGCCCCCGCCTTGAGTACCGCGCGCAGTCCGTCGGCGAGATCCTCCAGCGAGTAGGGCACACCGTCCGAACCGATCACCTCCATCCGGAACATGCTGCCGTGGAAGAACACGACGATATGCCTCGCAGCCGAGGGGCCGGGCCATTCGTCGCTGTAGGGCACCCGCACGGAATCCTGAGTCTCCCCCGGAATCCGGGTCTCCGAGAACAGGTATTTGTTCTGCCACATCGACAGCTGCTGTCCGCGCTGGGTCACCGGCGGGATCGCCTCGATATCGAGCGCCAGCTTGTAATCGACCGCGGCCGTGATGATTCCGGCCGCCCGCTCCACCTGCGACGCGCCGGTGGAGGCGGCCAGTGCGGTGTCATCGCGGAACAGGAAGAAGAAGTTGGCATTCAATGCGATGCGATCGCGACGGCCCAGGTAGCGCGACGGCCAGAACAGATCCAGCCAGCTCCCGACACCGGGGGTGGCGTCGTATTCGGCGAGTGCCGCGTGCAGCTTTCGGCCCGGACCATCGGGGCGAAGCAGGTCGGCTACCGCGGCTTCGGTGGTGGCGAATTCGTCGGCGGTCAGCAGTGGCGCACACCACTGCAGCAACCGCTCGCCGCTGTCCTCCAGCGTCGGCAGGGGCACCCTTGGCAGGTGGTCGTCGGCGGCGAAGGTGCGTTCGGTCAATGCGGGTCCTCGGGGTCGGCGTGTTTCGGTAGCGGTCGCGAGATGTACAGGTTGGCGAGCAGCCAACCTGTGCTTTCTTGGCCAGCGGTGTCGATTCCGTTGGCGGCCAAGGCATTCAGCACCTGGGTGCGTTCATTATCGGATGCGAACTTGCGTTGTTCGAACACCCCGGGGACTCGCTCGGTGCGGTAGCCGAGCGCGGCCAGCTCCGCGGCGATCGGTTCGAAACTGAACATGCGTAGTACGAAGTGTGCCATCCACGGCCGACGACGCGGATGCGCCGTCGCCACCCGCGCGAGCGTCTTCTCGGTGACATATCCGATGCAGCCGGTCGAGATGACGATATCCGCGGCCGCCAGCGTACGGCGTTGCGCTTCGGTCGGGTCGGTGGCCTCGAGATCCGCGTGCACCGTGCCGTGCAGGAATCCGGCTTCCTGGGCGTAGGCCAGCGCCGGGCGGGCGGCATCCATGCCGATGAAGCGGACGCCGGGGAACTGGTCGCGGGAGTGCAGGCGGGCCCGGTCGCGGGCGATGAGTGCGGCCTGGTCGGCCTCGTCCTCGGCACTGCCGTAGTGTTCGGCGAGTTCGCTGACGGTGGTGTCGAAGCGCAGCAGGGCCGCGTTGACGCCGTAGGAGCAACCGATATCGAGCACGGTCGGGGTGTCCACGCGCGCGGAGGCGCGGTATTCCCGAATCTGCTGCTGGAAGTATGGTTTCGCCAGTTCCGGTATGCGGTAATCCAATTCGGCCATCCGGGCGTAATAGTCGCGCGGATCGGGACGGTCGTAGATATCGTCGAAGGAAGCTTTTCCGGTCGTATGCAACGGCACTGGCATGTCGTCCCTCTCAGTCGAGCAACCGATCGCCACGGACGGCGTCGGCCGCGGCGGCTAGGTGATCGGGCAGCACGCGCCCGAACAATTGGCGGGTACGTTCCACGGTGCCGATGACACCGGGCCGATCGGTATAGGCGAAAATCGCCGAATGCCGTGCGGTTCCGCCCTCGACCGGTGAAACCCGGTGCAGCGAGAAGCGGCCCTGGAACAATTGCAGATCGCCGGGCCGCAGATCGAGGTGCCGGATCAGCTGCTCACCGGATCCGGTGAGCACATCCCGCACATCGTCGAGGTTCTCGGCGTGAGGTGAGCGAATATTGGGGCAGTACTCGAAGATTCCACCGGTCTCGGCGGGCTGGGTCAACATACTGACGGTGAATTCATTGGTGTCGAAATGCCAGGGATGCGACATTCCGGGCGCCACCACATTCAGGCACAGCCCGGCCAAAGGGTCCGCGAATTCGTGCAATTCGGCCAGTCCGAAGCAGTCCGCGACGAAGCGTTGGAACACCGTGCTGGTGTAGAGCCGGTGGATCAGAGCCTCGGCCGGAATGCGGTCGCGCGGGACGAACGCATTGCCGCGTTCCAGCACGATGCGGCCCGGATGGTCTTGTGGCAGTGCGGTATTCAGCGGAATGTTGTAGGCGTTGACCCGCTCGACCTCATAATGCGCATCCGGGGCCATCGCCTCGCCCTGAGCACGCAAGGTGTCGATCAGCTCCGGACGGATGAACTCCCGCAGTACGGTGCAGCCACTTTCGGCAAGCTCCGCCCGCGCCCGCGCCACCGCTTCCCCCCACGCCGCGCCGGTCGGATCCCCCAGCGGATACCGTGCCGTATCGACGATCTCGTCCAGGACATCCGTCGCTGCCATGGCGTCATTTTGGTAGAGCAATTGGCGACACGCCCGGGATTCGACAAAGTTGCCGGTGACTACGATCACACCTATCAACTGCGCGCACTTGCGTTGCGGCACAGTAACTCTCACTATGCCGAAGTCGGGTGTGTCGGCTCACAAACGGCGGGACTCGCGATCATGTTCCGTCCCGAAAGCGCTCCTGCTCGGGTGCGCGGTTCAACCCCTGACGCGTAGCGCGTCGTCAAGATCCTGCAGGGTCAATCCCACCAACGAATTACGGAATACCCGCCCCGGCGCCGCCGAAACCGGTATCTCACACGGGATCACGATGACCGCACAGCCGGCCGCACCGGCCGCCGCGGCGCCGGTCGGCGAATCCTCCAGTGCCACACAGTCTCGCGGGTGCACGCCGAGCAGTTCGGCGGCGCGCAGATAGATATCGGGTTCGGGCTTGCCGTGCGCGACTTCGTCACCGCAGACCGAGACGTCGAAGAAATCGCGGCCGAGCGTATCCAATCCGAATTCCGTAAGCGACCGCTTGGTATTGGTGACCAATGCGGTCGCGAGGCCCGCGGTGCGTATCAATGAGAGCGCATCCTTCGCGCCTGGCCGCCACGGGATCGGGCCTGCCATCAATTCGGTCACCCGCCGCTCGATGAATTCACCGGCAGCCCGCACCGCCTCGGGTGTCGCCTCGATACCCAAACCATCGAAAATGAGCCGCAAGGCGTTCGGTCCGGACGCACCGATCAACGCGTGCCGCAGTTCATCGGTCATCTCGTGGCCGTGCGCACGCGCCAGTTCGCGCACGGCGACATCCCACAGCTTCTCCGAATCGAGCAGGGTGCCGTCCATATCCCACAGCACCCCGGCAAGTCGCGCGATCGACGGCGCCCCGCTGGCGCTCGGCTCCGTCGCCGCCGATGCGGCTGCGCCGATGGTTCGCTCGCTTCGCTCCCTCACGTCCCTATTCGTCTCTCTAATTACACGCCCGAAGCGGCGATCAGCAATCGCCCGCTGTCCGACGCGACCTGGATCCACCGGTTCTCCGACGAGGTCGAGCCGTTCTTCAGGCTATAGGTAAGCGAAACGACCGCCCGGTTCTCACCGTTCGGTGTGACGCCGCCCACGCTCACCGAACGAACGGTGGACCAGAACTGTGAGTAAGAGCCGAAGCCACCGGTCTGAGCCTGGTACGACGGCGTCAGCTCAGACCACCCGCCCTGCACATTGCCCGGCAGCATCCCGTAATAGCCGTAGACGAATTGCGAGATCCGATCCGGGGTGGCCGGACCGAACGGGGTGGTGACGGTCGTCGGTGGTGCGGTAGTCGACGGCTTGGCCGACGGTGTCGGCGTCACCGTGGTGCTCGGCTGCGTGGTCGGCGCCGCCGTGGTCGTCGGTGCCTGCGGCTCGGGCTGGCCCGGTTGGATCGCGATCGGCGACTCCGGTCCGGTCTCCGAACTGCTGGTCGCGGGAGCCGGCGTCGTCGAGCCGCCCGCCGTACCGCCCTTGTCGTCGTTGTTCAGTGACGACACAATGACCGCGACCAGCACCAGCACCGCGACTGCGGCAGCCGCGGCCACCGCGATCAGTCGGCCACGACTCTGCTCACCGTCGCCACCACCGGCGGGCAGGGTGCCGCCGGACTTCGGCGGTGTGGGCGGCGGTGCGGCCGGACCCGCCGCGAGCGGAACGACCTGCGTCGCGTCCTCCGCCGCGGCGCCCGACTTGTTCAGGACGGTGGTCGCATCCGCGCCGGGCGCGGGCAGCACCTTGGTCACCGTCGGTGTGGTCACCAGTGCCGGAGTCCGGCCCGCCGCAACGGCTTCCAGCGCCTCCTTGGCTTCGCGCATATTCGGGCGGCCGTCGATCGAGGCGGCCAGCAGCCGCATCAGCACCGGCCCGAGTTCCCCGGCGTGCCGCGGCGGCGGAATCTGCGCCCGCGCCGCGGCGTGCAGAACCGCGAGGGCGTTATCACCCTCACCGAACGGCGGACTGCCCTCGACCGCCGCATACAGCGTGGAGCCGAGTGCGAAGACATCCGAGGCCGGTTCCGGATTCTCGCCGCGCGCCACCTCCGGCGCGAGATAGGCGGGGGTGCCCGCCAGAAATCCGGTCGCGGTGACCGTCACGTCGCCGACTGCGCGAGAGATGCCGAAGTCGGTGATCTTCACCGTGCCGTCGTCGCCGACGAGCAGATTCGCCGGTTTCACATCTCGGTGCATGATGCCGGCATCGTGTGCGGCGGCCAGCGCGCCCGCGGCCTGGGCCCCGATGCGGGCCACCTCGGTCGGTGCGAGGGTCCGCTTGCCCGCCAGTTTCGCAGCCAGGCTCGGCGCGTTCATGTACTCCATGACCAGCCAGGGCTGGCCGTCCTCCTCGGCGACATCGAAGACGGTGATCGCGTTGGGATGGTGTAGTCGCGCGGCGATGCGGCCCTCCCGCATGGCCCGCAGCTTGGCCTCCAGGGCCTGGGATCGGGACAGACCGGGCGCGAGCAGCAGCTGCTTCACGGCGACGGTGCGGCGCAGCCGGACGTCGGTGGCCCGCCACACCACACCCATAGCACCGGTGCCGATCGGATCCGACAGCCGATACCGTCCAGCGATCAACCGGTCCGCTGTCATGGTGTTGTGCCCCTCCTGCTTGCCGCCGAGCCAATTCCGCACTCCGCGCGTAAAGCGGAAATCTTCGAAAATGCTACGCGCCGAAGTCCTTTGCACCCGAATTGCCGCAGGACGTTCACATCCGCCGACTGCCCCGGATGCAGTTGCAACAGTTCCGACTGTGTCATACCCGACCGACATCCATCCACCGCCGCGCGAACCCGGAGGCAATATCCCAGGTCAGAGGCGCGTGGCCGACCGGACACACCCGCGCGTCGCATGCCCTCGTGTCGTTCCATCCGCATTCGATCTCACATATCACGAGGTAATCAAGGCCGTCACCGCACCGGAAACGCACCGATCGAACCGATTCCGATGCGGTGAGAATCACAACGTCCGGACCGGTCGGATAACGAATCCGGCCCGGAAACAGACTGGTCGGCGCTTACGCGTTGAAGTACTTGGCCTCCGGATGCAGCAGCACGAACGCATCGGTCGACTGTTCCGGATGCAGCTGCAACTCCTCCGACAGTACGACGCCGATGCGGTCGGCCTCGAGCAGGTCGACCAACTTCGCCCGGTCCTCCAGGTCCGGGCAGGCGCCGTACCCGAAGGAGTAGCGGGCGCCGCGGTAGCCGAGTTTGAAGTACTCCTGCACATCCGAGGGGTCGGAGTCGGCGATCGAATGCCCTTCCAGCACCAGCTCTTCGCGGACGCGGCGGTGCCAGTATTCGGCGAGCGCCTCGGTGAGCTGGACGCCGATGCCGTGCACCTCGAGGTAGTCGCGGTAGTTGTCCGCCGCGAACAGCTCATTGGCGAAGTCGGCGATCGGCTGTCCCATGGTGACCAATTGGAACGGCAGCACATCGACCTGACCGGTTTCGCGGGCGCGTTCACGCGAGCGGATGAAGTCGGCGATGCACAGGAACCGGTCGCGCTGCTGGCGCGGGAAGGTGAACCGGTAGCGTTGCGGCGCATCGGGATTCGGTTCGGTCAGCACGATGACGTCATCGCCCTCGGAGACCGCGGGGAAGTACCCGTAGACCAGGGCCGCATGTTGCAGCACGCCCTCGGTGGACAACCGGTCCAGCCAGTACCTCAGCCGCGGTCGCCCCTCGGTCTCCACCAACTCCTCGTAGCTCGGGCCCTCACCGCCGCGCTGACCGCGCAGACCCCATTGACCGAGGAATAGCGCGCGCTCGTCGAGCAGTCCCGAATACTCCTGCAGCGAAACACCTTTCACCACCCGGGTATCCCAGAACGGCGGCACCGCGACCGGCAGGTCCGCAGCGACATCCGAGCGCGCGGGCACCTCGATCGGCACCTCGGCCGCCTTGCGCTGTTCGGCGATCCGTTTGGAACGCTCGTGCCGCGCCTTGCGCTCGGCCGTCTTCTCGCGTTCCGCGATCGCCTCCGGGCTGTCCGGATCGATGCCGCCGCCGCGCTTGCGGGTCATGATGTCGTCCATCAGCCGCAGGCCTTCGAAGGCGTCGCGGGCGTAGTGCACATCGCCGTGGTAGACCTCGGTGAGATCGTTCTCGACATAGGCGCGGGTCAGCGCCGCACCGCCGAGCAGCACAGGGAACTGGTCGGCGACGCCCTTGGCGTTGAGCTCCTCCAGATTCTCCTTCATCACCACGGTCGACTTCACCAGCAGACCGGACATGCCGATCACATCGGCCTTCTTGTCGACGGCCGCGTCGAGAATGGTCGCGATCGGCTGCTTGATGCCGAGGTTGACGACCTCGTAGCCGTTATTGGACAGGATGATGTCGACGAGATTCTTGCCGATATCGTGCACATCGCCCTTGACGGTGGCCAGCACGATGCGGCCTTTTCCGCTGTCGTCGGTGGCCTCCATATGCGGCTCGAGGTAGGCGACCGCCGCCTTCATCACCTCGGCCGACTGCAGCACGAACGGCAGCTGCATCTGGCCGGAGCCGAACAGCTCACCGACCGTCTTCATGCCCGACAGCAGCGTCTCATTGATGATCTGCAGCGGCGGCACCTCGGTCATGGCGGCATCGAGATCGGCCTCCATCCCGGCCTTCTCACCGTCGACGATCCGGCGTTCGAGCCGCTCGAACAGCGGCAGCGCCGCCAACTCCTCCGCGCGCGAGGCCCGCGACGACGAGGCCGACACACCCTCGAACAGCGACATGAGCGTCTGCAGCGGGTCGTAACCATCGCGGCGGCGGTCGTAGACCAGGTCCAGTGCGGTCTCGCGGTGTTCCTCCGGGATGCGGGCGATCGGCAGGATCTTGGAGGCGTGCACGATCGCGGAATCCAGTCCGGCCTGGACGCATTCGTGCATGAATACCGAATTCAGCACCTGACGCGCGGCCGGATTGAGGCCGAAGGAGATATTCGACAGACCGAGGGTGGTCTGCACCTCGGGATGCTTCTGCTTGAGCAGCCGGATGGCCTCGATGGTTTCGACGCCGTCGCGCCGCGACTCCTCCTGGCCGGTGCCCAGGGTGAAGGTCAGCGTGTCGATGATGATGTCGCTTTCGCGCAGACCCCAGTTTCCGGTGATATCGGCAATGAGCCGCTCGGCGATCTCCACCTTCTTCTCGGCGGTGCGGGCCTGGCCCTCCTCATCGATGGTCAGCGCGACCACCGCGGCGCCGTGTTCGGCGACCAGCTTCATCGTCTGCTGGAACCGGGATTCGGGACCGTCACCGTCCTCGTAGTTCACCGAGTTGACGGCGCAGCGACCACCGAGATGTTCCAAACCGGCCTGCAGGACCGGGGCTTCGGTGGAGTCGAGCATGATCGGCAGGGTCGATGCGGTCGCCAGTCGCGACGCCAGCGCAGACATATCCTTGGTGCCGTCGCGTCCGACGTAGTCGACGCACAGGTCGAGCATATGCGCGCCGTCACGGGTCTGATCCTTGGCGATATCGAGGCATTTCTGCCAGTCCTCGGCGAGCATGGCCTCGCGGAATGCCTTGGAGCCGTTGGCATTCGTGCGCTCGCCGATCATCAGGACGGAGGCATCCTGTTCGAACGGCACCGCGGTGTACATGCTCGATACGCTCGGCTCGTGCACCGGTTCGCGGCGCGCGTCCAGCGGCGGCAGCGTCGGTTCCACCTCGCGCACCGCCGCGGTGACCTGACGAATATGTTCGGGCGTGGTACCGCAGCAGCCGCCGACCAGCGCCAGCCCGAATTCGGATACGAAGCCGCGCAACGCGATTGCCAGCTCTTCCGGGGTCAGCGGGTACTCCGCGCCGTTCGCGCCGAGCACTGGCAGACCGGCATTCGGCATAACCGATACCGGAACCGTCGCATGCCGAGACAGATGGCGCAGGTGCTCGCTCATCTCGGCCGGGCCGGTGGCGCAGTTCAAGCCGATCATGTCGATACCGAGCGGCTCCAGCGCGGTGAGCGCCGCGCCGATCTCACTGCCGACCAGCATGGTGCCGGTGGTCTCCACCGTGACGTGGGTGATGATCGGGATCCGCCTGCCCAGCTCGACCATCGCGCGCTGACTTCCGGTCACCGCGGCCTTGACCTGCAGAAGGTCCTGGCAGGTCTCGATCAGAATGGCGTCCGCACCGGCCTCGAGCATGCCCAGCGCCGCTTCGGCATAGGCATCGCGCAGCGCGGTGAAGGGGGCATGACCCAGTGTCGGCAGTTTGGTGCCCGGTCCCATCGAACCCAGCACGTACCGCGGGGTACCGTCCGCGCTCGGGCCCATCTCGTCGGCGACCTCGCGGGCCAGGCGGGTGCCGCGCTCGGACAGATCGCGAATCCGGTCGGCAATGTCGTAGTCGGCGAGGTTCGGCAGATTGCAGCCGAAGGTATTGGTCTCGACCGCATCCGCACCGGCCTCGAAGTACGCGCGATGGATATTGCGCAGTACATCCGGGCGGGTGTCGTTGAGGATCTCGTTGCAGCCCTCGAGACCACGGAAGTCGTCCAGGGTCAGTTCGGCCGCCTGCAACATCGTGCCCATCGCACCGTCGCCGATCACGACACGCCGCCGGAGCGTGTCGAGAAGGGTGGTATCGAAGGCGACTGGGCTGGACTCAGACATGTGATCAAGCGTAGTGGGCCGCTACGACATGCCGAACCACCATACCGGTGTCGGGCACCACACCTGCCCAGACAGCAGATGAACCGACGGTGCCGCGCCGACTGCGCAAATTCAACGCCGCGTGCTCACACGCCGTAGGCTGACCGGGGTGAACTCCAGTGAATCTCCGGTATCACCCGAGCCGGAACTGCCGACTTTGCGGGATCCTGTGCTGGTCGCCGCCTTCGAAGGCTGGAACGACGCGGGTGATGCGGCAAGTGGTGCCGTCGAGCATCTGGAACTGATCTGGGATGCCGAGCCGCTGGCCGAACTCGACTCCGAGGACTATTACGACTACCAGGTCAATCGGCCGACGGTACGTCAGGTCGACGGTGTGACCAGGGAAATCCAGTGGCCCTCCACCATGCTCTCGGTCTGCTCGCCGCCCGGCAGCGATCGCGATGTGGTGCTGCTGCGCGGTATCGAACCCAATATGCGCTGGCGCAGCTTCTGCGGGGATCTGCTCGAGTTCATCGAACAACTCGGCGTGCAGACCGTCGTCATACTCGGCGCACTGCTCGCCGACACCCCGCACACCCGCCCTGTACCGGTCACCGGATCGGCCTACAGCAAGGAAGCCGCCGAGCGGTTCAGCCTGGAGCAGACCCGCTACGAGGGACCGACCGGTATCACCGGGGTGCTGCAGGATCAGTGTGTGAAGGCGGGCGTACCCGCCGTCTCGTTCTGGGCGGCCGTGCCGCATTACGTCTCGCAACCGCCGAATCCGAAGGCGACCATCGCGCTGCTGCACCGCGTCGAGGATGTGCTCGATATCGAGGTGCCGCTCGGCGAGCTGCCCAAACAGGCCGAAGACTGGGAGACCGCCGTCAACGAGATGACCGTCGGCGACGACGAGATCAGCGAGTACGTGCGCTCGCTCGAGGAACGCGGCGACGCGGCCGTCGATCTCAACGACGCGATGGCCAAGATCGATGGCGACGCGATCGCGGCCGAGTTCGAGAAGTACCTGCGCAGGCGGGGTCCGGGCAGCTTCGGGCTGTAATCGGTTTGCGCCGTTGCGGTCCAGGTTCGGACAATTCACCGAAAGTTCGCCATGGGGCCACGCGTAGGTATGGAAAGGCTTGCCATCTAGACTTCCCGGGTGACTATTCACCGGATCGTCGCGCACCTTCGCAGTTTCGACGACCGGATCGCCGTCCTCTGCTCTCGATCTCCATCGGCGGCCGTCACAGCAGCGGAATCGGTGCCGGATGGTTTGGAGCGGATCACCTATGCGCAGCTGGCGGCACGTGTCGAGGAGTACGCGCGGCAGCTCGGAACGATCCGGCGCCTCGTCGCGCTCGCAGCGCGAAACGATATCGATTCGCTCGTCGCGTATCTCGGCGCGCTGAGCGCGGGCTGCGTCGTTCTGCTCACCCCGGAGATCACCAGTGAATTGCTGGATACCTACGATCCCGATGTCGTGATCGATGCGGGCCCACCCGATATCCGGCGGGCCCGCTCCGCGCATCGCCTGCATCCGGAGTTGGCGCTGCTGCTCAGTACTTCGGGCTCGACCGGTTCACCGAAGCTGGTGCGGTTGTCCGCGGCCAATCTGATGTCGAATGCGGACGCCATTGCCGAATATCTCGCCATCGACGCCGATGATCGCGCCGCGACGACCCTGCCGATGTTCTATTGCTACGGACTGTCGGTGGTGCACAGCCATCTGCTGCGCGGCGCGAGCCTGCTGCTCACCGACCGATCGGTCCTCGACGACCAATTCTGGGTCCAGTTCCGTCGCTACGGCGCAACATCTTTCGCGGCGGTGCCGTACACGATCGATCTGCTCGAACGCATCGGCTTCGCCGGGATGACACTGCCGAGTCTGCGCTACATCACTCAGGCGGGCGGCCGCCTGGCACCCGAGCGGGTCCGCGACTACGCCCGGCTCGGCAAGCGGGCGGGCTGGGACTTCGTCGTCATGTACGGCCAGACCGAGGCGACCGCGCGAATGGCCTATCTGCCACCGGAATTGGCCGCCGAACATCCGGACTGCATCGGCAAGCCGATTCCGGGCGGCCGGTTCACCCTGGAGCCGATGCCGGATACCGATGACGAGGAGCTGGTCTATCACGGACCCAATGTGATGCTCGGCTATGCCGACGGCCCACGCGATCTCGCCCTCGGCCGCACAGTCGAATCGCTGCGCACCGGCGATCTGGCCCGGTGCACACCCGAGGGCCTGTACCAGGTGGTCGGCAGGCGCAGCCGGTTTGCCAAGATCTACGGCCTGCGCATAGATCTGCAACGGCTCGAATCCGGTTTGGCCGCAGCCGGTTTCACGGCGTGCTGCACCGATGGTGACGACCAGTTGGTCATCGCCGCCGAATCTCCGGCGGAATCGCTCACCGCGACCGCCGCCGAACTGTCCGGTCTGCCCGCCGCAGCGATTCGCGCCTGCGCGGTCGAGGAAATACCGCGCCTGCCCAATGGCAAGCCCGACTATCCGGCGATCCGCCGACTCGCCGCACCCGAACCCGAACTGCCGCCACGCGATATCCGCGCGCTCTATGCCATTGCCCTCGGCATCGATCCGGCCCGGATCCGGCCCGACAGCACCTTCGTCGATCTCGGCGGCAACTCGCTGACCTACATCACCACCTCGACCCGCCTCGAGCGCGCACTCGGGCGACTGCCCGCGAACTGGCCGGACCTGACCGTCGCCGAACTCGAGCGAGTTCCGGACGGCCACCGGACATTCGGCCGCACGGTGGACACCCCGACCTTGTTGCGCGCCGCCGGGATCGTGCTGATCGCCAGCTCGCATATCGGCATGTTCGTGCACTGGGGCGCGGCACATATCCTGCTCGGTGTCGCCGGATTCAACTTCGCCCGCTTCGCGGTCACCATGTCCCCGCGCGCCGAACGGCTGCGGCACGCGCTGCACACGGTGGCGCTCATCGCGATTCCGACCGCCGCCTGGGTAGCGCTCACCCTGCTGTTCACCGACTATTACAGCTGGCAGAACGTGTTGCTGCTCAACAAGATTCTCGGACCGCGCCACAGCGACACCGCTGGGCACCTGTGGTTCATCGAAGTGCTTGTGCTGTTCATGGTCGTGTCCGCGCTATTGGTGCGGGTGCCGTTCATCGATGCCGTGCAGCGGCGCGAACCGTTCTGGTTCGCCATGGGGCTGGTCGGCCTCACCATGGTCTTCCGGCTGTGGTCGTTCGGGCTCTACCCGGCCAAGGATGTGCCGTTCTCGCCGCTGGCCTGCTGGTTCTTCGCTCTCGGCTGGGCTGCCGCGAAGGCTACGGCGATCTGGCAGCGGCTGCTGGTGAGCGCGGTGCTGCTGATCTCGGTGCCCGGCTACTTCGGCGTTCCCGATCGGGAGCGGCTGGTGATGTCCGGGCTGCTGTTGTTGATCTGGCTGCCCGCGGTCCGCGTGCCCGCCCTGGTGGCCGGAGTCGCCGCGCTGCTGGCCGACAGCTCGCTATTCGTCTATCTGCTGCACTGGCAGGTCTATCCGCCATTCGGGCAACACCATGTCGCGGCGCTGCTCGCATCCCTCGCCGCCGGCGCTGTCGCGACCTGGCTGGTGGCGAACCTGCGACGCAGGTCAGTCCTGGTGCACAGCTTCTTCGCCAAGAGCCTCGTCTCGAAGCGCACAGCTCTCGATGGTCCACACCTGCGCCGCCGCGTCTTGGGCCAGCTTCGCGAGCAGAATGTCTCGCGGAATCGTCTGGCCGGCAAAGTGATCGAGTGACGGCACCACCACGTGATGCGCGTCCGCCCGCTTGAGCTCCTGGGTCAGCTCGGCGAATGCCGTGCCGTCACCGGAGGTCGATTCATGGAATGTTGCGGCGAAGCAAAGCCCTTCCTCGCGGGCGAGGCTGCTCATCGCATCCTCGAGCTCTGCACTGTGGCCATCGGCCAGATCGTCACGCAAGTATCCATAGATCAACGCTTCCACCCGAACCTCCGTTGGATTGGGGATCTCGCTGTTCTCTTATGTGGATCACCCCCGTCGCCGAGGGGTATTGCGCACTTGCAAGAGCAGATGTTCTTACATCCGGAGCGTGGCTAATCTTCCGCGCCCATATCCATCATGTAGGACGCAAAACTGCGAGTGCAGGTGTCAACCCGATGACATCTGTATGCCCTATCCGGGCCACTGAGCGTTAACTGGTGCGATACTACAGACGTGGCCGCTGGAGACGATCGACCCGTCTGGGCTGTCCGAATGCGCTCCGAACGCGATGCGCGGGGGTGGTCACAAGCCGACGCCGTCCGTGTGATGCGCGCGAAGTCTTCGCACAACCTGCCGACGGACAGTACCCTGCTGCGTAATTGGCGACGCTGGGAGTCGGGCGAGTCGCGTCCGGACGATTTCTATGCCCCTATCATCGCGGCCGCATTCGATACGGTGACGGCCGCGTTCTTCCCGAAAAATCGTCCCAATCGCGACGATGAGCTGCTCTCGGCAACCGGGATGGACACCCTCGAATTCATCGGCAGGCTACGGATGTCCGACGTTTCCACGGCCACACTCGATGCCATCCGCATCACCGCGGAGCGGCTGTGCTGCGAGTATCCATTCGCCGATCCGCACGATCTGCATACCGAGGGCACATCCTGGTTGCGCCGCATCACCTCGCTGCTGGACGGCCGACTGACCCTGGCACAACATCGCGAAATTCTCGTACTGGCCGGTTGGGTTGCTCTGCTGGTCGGTTGCGTGGACTACGACCTCGGTCGGCGCACGACCGCGGAAGCCACTCGCCGCGCGGCCTATTCGCTCGGCCAGGAAGCCGAGAATGCCGAGATCACCGGCTGGAGTGCGGAAATGGCGGCCTGGTTCGCGCTGACCCAGGGCAACTATCGGGGTGCGATCGAGGCGGTCGACCCGGCGTTGACAACCAGCGGCAAACTCGGCGTCGGTGTCCAGTTATGCGCACAACGTGCGAAGGCCTGGGCACGCCTGGGTGATCGGCGCGAGGTGGAGGCATCACTGAACCGGGGGCGAGCTATTCTCGAGCGACTCGACCATCCGACCAATCTGGACAACCACTTCGTGGTCGATCCGCAGAAGTTCGACTTCTACGCCATGGACTGCTGCCGGGTCGCGGGTGAGGATTCGCTCGCGGAATCCTATGCGCGCCAGGTCATCCGCCACTCGACCCGCGCCGACGGCACGATACGCAATCCGATGCGAGTATCGGAAGCACATCTGACCCTCGCGGTGGTCGCGGTCCGCGACCGCGATCTGGAGCTCGCGCTGGACGAGGGCATGCGAGCCTTCGCGGGCAAGCGCCGGTCACTGCCGTCGCTGATGTGGATCGCGGGCGAGGCGGCGCGCGAAATCATCGAGCGCTATCCGGGCGATCCGCGCACCCGGGTGTATCTGGATCAGTTGCGGACCTTGTCCTGCGAGTGATCATTTCGGCGTACGTTTGACTCATCGCCAGCGGTAAGGGGTGGGCGATGAATCGGGTTCGCGTCATTGTGCGTCGCGATGCGAACGAATCGCTACGCACCACAGTGTTCGAGGCGGGTGCGCCCATCGGTGAACGGGTAGCGCCACTGCCTGATCTGGTGGCGTGCGCTTGGGATGCGGTGGGCGGTCAACCGGAAACGGTGCGTCGAGCGGTCGTTCAGATCGGTACCGCACTGCGTGACGCACTGTTCGAGCCGCGAACGACCTGGCAGCTGACGCGACTCGTCGACGCCTCCGATACCGAGGTCGTCTTCGATGTCGACGACGAGACGATGCTGCTCCCCTACGAGATGCTCGTGCTCGCCGACGATATGCCCCTGGCCATGCGGCCGACCGTATCCATCTCCCGCAGGCATTCGGGCAACGGGCAGCCCACCCCGGTGCTGGCGCCGGGACCATTGAAAGTCCTCGCCGCGGTCGCCGCGCCGACCGAGACCCGCACGGCCAATGTGGCATTGGATGTGGAGGCCGAGATGCAGGCGATCCTCGACGCGGTCTCACAGGTGCCGACCGCGGATGGGGGCGGCGTGCGCATTCTGGAAGTCGCGTCGCTGCAACAGATCACCGCGGCGCTGCGGGCCGAGGAGTTCCACGTGCTGCATCTGAGCGCGCACGGGTCGGCGACCATTCTGGAATTGGAGGATGAGGACGGCGATCCGGATGTGGTCGAGGCCGCGGATCTCATTGCCGCGCTGCGTGCTTCGGAGCGGGCGCTGCCGCTGGTGGTGTTGTCGAGTTGCGGCGGCGTCGACGGTGGGCCTGCCGGGTTGGCCCGCACGCTGATCAGCGGCGGTGTCGAGCGGGTGCTCGTCATGCAGACGCGGGTGTCGGACCGGTATGCCACGCTGTTGGCGAAATCGTTCTACGCCATGCTGTCCGCGCATCCGACCGGGTCGGTCGCCTTCGCATTGGGGCAGGTGCGCCAGGCCCTCGAGCAGGAGCGCCTCGCCGATGGCGCATCGGTTCCGCCCGAATGGTTCGTGCCGACGCTGCTCACCGGCGTCGATGACCGGCCGCTCTGGCATCCGACGGCACCGCCACGGCCGCTCGGGCGCCGGACGCAAGCGCCGAGCGGTGCGACGGTGCGTGAGTTGCCGGTCGGATATCTGATCGGCCGTCGTGGGCCGGTGCGCGATATTGTCCGCACGCTCGATTCGTCGCGTGGGCGGCCGGGTGTGGTGATCACCGGGATGGGCGGGCTCGGGAAGACAGCGGTGGCCGGTCGTGTGGCCGCGCGCATGCGCGAGCGCGGCTGGCATATCGCCGAACATGTGGGGCAATGGAATCCGTCCGCATTGTGCGACGCGGTCCGCACGGCGATCGAGGACGACCCGGCATTGCGCACGGTGGCCGATGCGCTCGCCCGCGACAGCGGGGAGCAGGCGCTCGAGCATGTCCATCGGTTGTTGGCAGGGAGCCGAGTGTTGTTGCTGTTCGATGATTTCGAACAGAATCTGACCCGACCGGGCGGTGCCGAATTCCTGGACCCCGGTTTCGCCGAACAGTTTTCGCGGTTGTGCCGGGTCGCCGGGACAGGCCGATTACTGGTCACCTGTCGCTATCCGATTCCCGGCGGTCTCACCGAGGTCGGCCTGGCTCCGCTGAGCCCCGCGGAGTTGAAGCGAATGTTCCTGCGGCTGCCGCAGATCAGCGGTTTACGCGCGGAGGAGCAGCGGCTGGTCGCGCGGACGATCGGTGGACACCCGCGACTCATCGAATTCGTCGACGCGTTATTACGTGGTGGGGACGGCACATTGCGGCCGGTCGATGAACGGCTGCGCCGGTTGGCCGATGAACACGCCGTCGATCTCGGCCAGGAGCGGACGCTGTCGGTAAGCCTCGACACCGCGGTGGTGCTCGGCACCCGCGACATTCTGGTCGACGCGCTGCTCGACCTGCTCGATATATCCGAACGCGAACTGCTGCTACAGATCTCGCTTTCACGGACGCCGTTGCGCGATCTGGATATCTCCCATGCCCGCTTCGGTGCCGACGCGACGCGAGACCAGCGCCGCGAAGTGATGGCGGCCATCGATACGTTGCTCAGGCTGACGCTGTTGACCACCGATGACGACCGATATCTCGTGCACCCGTGGGTCGCCCAAGCCCTCGATGCTCACCAGGGCGCTGAACGCATTCGCCGCCACAACCGAGCCCACGGGATGCGGATGGCCCGAATCTCGGCTGGCTTCCGGGAGTTCGACGACTACAGCGAGGCGTGCGGACATCTCCTCGCCGCGGGTCGGTACGCGGAACTCACCGAACTCGCCATCCCCTTCTGCCGCGAGTTGGACCAATTGCAGGTCGCCGCCCTGCTCGGCGAGATCATGCCCACCCTGCCGACCGAAACTCCCGGCTACCTCGAGCTCGGCGAGCGCGAGGTGCGCGCACTGCGCCGGACCGGGAATCTCGGTGCCGCAACCGATCGCCAGTGTGCGCTGGTCGAGGTGCTGCGGGCCCGGGTCCAATCGGCCTCGGGCAGTGCCGATGCCCGACGCGCGCTGGTCATCGGGCTGGATACCCTCGGTGAACTCGCCATGCTGGCCGGAAATCTCGGCACGGCGCGCGAGCACTACAGCCGATCCCTGCGCACCGCACGGCATCTCACGAATACCGACCCGCACAACGTCGATATGCAACAGGTCCTCAGCCGCGCACTGGAGAGCCTCGGCGATATCGCTGTGCGCACCGGCGATCTCACGGCCGCCCTCGCCCACCACACCGAGGCACTGGCCATCCGGCGCTCGCTGGCCGATAACGACCCTACCCGCGTGGACCTGCGCCGCGACCTCGCCAATGCCTGCACCCGACTCGGCGACCTGGCCGTACTGACCGCCGATCTCGACGGCGCACATTATCTCTACACCGAATCACTCACGCTGCACGGCGGTCTCATCGAATCCGGCCCCGACGCCGCAGAATCCCGCCGCGGCCTGGCCATCGCGCACGGCAAACTCGGTGATCTCGCCATGCGCGCGGGGCACGGCGAGACCGCGAGCAGGCACTATTTCGAAAAGCTGCGCATCAGTGCCGAACTCTCGCTGGCCGATCCGGGCGATACCGAGATCACCCGCGATGTCGCCATTGCCATGCAGCAGATCGGCGACACCTCATTGCTGTATGAAACTCCCGAGGAAGCGTTCACCTTCTTCACCGAATCCCTCGCCATCCACCGCGAGCTCGCCGAGAAGGATCCCGGCAACGCCGAATACCGACGCGATCTCGCCATAGCACTCAACCGATCCGGCGATGTGGCACTGCAACTGGGCGAACTCACCACCGCCTCGACCCACTACACCCAATCCCTGGCCATCCACCGCGGATTCGCCGACGCCGACCCGGGCAATGCCCGAAATCAGCGTGACCTCAGCATCTCCCATGACAAACTCGGCGACTTGGCCTTCCGCACCGGCGATTATCTGGCCGCCGACCACCATTACACCCAATCCCTCACCCTTGCAAAGCAACTCGCGGCGGCGGACCCCACCAATACCGAAAAGCAGCGCGACCTGAGCATCTCCCACCACCAGCTCGCCAGGGTCGCCGCCGCGACCGGCGCCTTCACTCTCGCCTTCCGCCACAACACCGAGGCACTCACCATTGCCCGCCGCTCGGCTACCGCCGACCCGGAGAATCTGCAACTGCACCGCGATGTCGGTCTGATCCTCTGGGCGATCGGGGACGCCGCCGAACGCGAACACGACTACGACACCGCCGTCGAGGTCTATCGCGAGGCTCTCGCGATCGCCAAGGACGTCCTCGAAACCGATCCGGCCAGCCCCCGCGCCCTCCGCGATATGGAATTCGCCTTGACCAACCTGGGGCGCGTGGTCGCCATCGTCGACCCGCCCCCGCTCGGGTCGACCCGCATCGACGCCCTGCTGGAACAGGGGAAGACCTTCCTCCGACGCCTCCTGCCGCCGACGTAATTCCGCAGGTAGTGCCCATCTCTGTACCACTATGTGCGATGTCCGCTGTAAAGTCTGCTGTATGACGGTGCGCCTGAATATCTCGATGGACGACGATCTCGCGGCCCGTCTCCGTGCGGCATCCGACGACAAGTTGAGCGACTACATCTCCAAGGCCGTGCGCAGGCAGTTGCTCGAGGATGAACTCAGGGCATTGCCGGACAGTACCGGGACCGAATGGGTGAAGGACGCCGAGCAGACCGCCGAACAAGTATTGTTCGGCCGTGCCAGCTGAACCCACGCACCAAGGCCAGATTTGGAATCTCGTAAGCCGGATCTCCGGGCGTCGCGCGACGGTGGTGATCGTGGATTCGGATGTGGTGATTCGGCAGCGGCCGATGTTGGTCGCCGCGCCGGTGCGCGAGGCTCGCGAAGTTCCGTCGCGACATCAACTGCTCACCGTCGCAATGCCGGAAAGTTCGCAGGTGATCGCGCTGTACGACATCGCCATCGTGCCGAAGGACAGTCTCACCGAGCAGGTCGGTGACCTCACCTCGGAAGTGCTCGAGCAGGTAAAGATCGGGCTGCGAGCCCGATTCGACCTGTGAGTCACCGGGTGGCGAACAGGTGCAAACCGGACGCGGCCACGCCGAATGGGGGTCGGTCTCGACACCCGCGACCGACCCGCTACTACCCTGTTCCCGGTGACCGACTCCGTTGACGGCCTGCCGTATGCCGCGCCCGCGCTATGGGATGAGCGGTTGCGGCTGTTCTCCTTCGCCACGGCCGAGAAGCGGGCGGAGTATCTGTGGGTGCTGCGGGCGTTCGACAGTGCGCGGGCGGCGTATGTGGTGTTGCTGCACGCCGACGATGTCGCGACCTGGATCGAACGCAGTGCACCCGATGCCCCGCAGCTGACCGGCGCGGAGATCGGGCCGCTGTTGGATCAGCTGCATCAGTGGGGTGTGGTCGAGCGCAGCTATGACGGCACGCGCGCCGCGACGCTCGCGGAATATCGGAATCGGCACTACGTCTATCAGCTCACACAGGCCGGATTCAAGGCATATCGGGCGGTCGCGGGTGTGCTCGAGGCACGGCTGGACGAAGCCGCGCTGTCGCGACTGGTGCTGCCCGAACTGCTCGCGGATCTGAATACCCTCGCCGAGGCGAATAAGGCCGGTGATGCGGAGCGCGTGTACCGGACGCTGCGCCGACTGGATGCCGCGCTCTCGGATATGGCGGCGCGGGCTGCGCACTTCTACCTCTCGCTCGGCGATATGGTCCGTACCACCGAGATCACTCCGGAGTCGTTCCTGGCGCACAAGGACGCGCTGCTCGCGCATATGCGCGAGTTCAGCATGGATCTGGCTCGTTTCGCGCCGCGCCTGGCCGCCGCGATCGGTGAGATCGAGGAGACCGGCGTCGAGGACCTCGTCGAGCGAGCGGCGCGCTGTGACGAACGGGTACTGCTGAGTCCGGCCGAGCGGCAAGCGGATTGGCGGGCGCGCTGGCAGGGGCTGCGGACCTGGTTCATCGCGACAGCCTCTGATATTCCCGGCGAATCGTCCTCTACCGAGGCGGATCGACTGCGGGAGGCGACCATGAGCGCCATTGCCGCCGTGCTGTCGCTGCTGCGGCGGGTCACCGATTCACGCAAGGGCGGGGTGAGTCGCGAATCGGCGCTGCGGCATCTCGCGGGCTGGTTCACCGCCGCACCGACCGCCGACAGCGCGCATGCACTTTTCGATGCCGTCTTCGGTCTCGGCAGGCCACGCCACATTTCGCTGGAACATCCGGATGCGGATCTGATTCCGGCGATCCGCTCCTGGTGGGAGGCACCGCCATTGGAGATCTCGCGCACCCTCGCCGAAACGGGCAGGCCGCCGCAGGCCGGTGCCCCCGCCCGAATTCAACGCAATGACGCGGGAATTCGCCGACTCCGCGAGGCGCAGCTCGATGCGCAGCGCGCCCGCGCCGAGGCTGCCAAATCCCTGGCCGCCGCCTCGGTCCACGAGCGCGTCCTCGACGAACGGGAGACCGAGGTGCTGCTGCGCCTGCTCGACGCCGCGTCCACTGCCTGGGTTCCAGTCAGCGGCCGAGTCGACAGCACCTCCGGCTCGGATAGCGGCGTCACCCTGACCGTCTCCGAACATCCGGGTTCGACGGTGATCCGCACCGCGCGCGGGCTACTGCATTTGAACAACCGCCGCCTCGAGGTGAAGCAGTCGACCCGCGGGCGGCGGGCATGATCAACGCCCGCCGCATCGATTCGCTCGCACTCGACAACTATCAGCGCGCCGCCCGCGTAATCCTCGCCAACCATTTGGTCACCCGGACCTATCCGGACCGGATCGCACTGCCGCTGATCCGACGCTGGGCCACCGAACTCCGCGAGGATCTGGCCGAATTGTTCGGCTACCGACTCGAGGTCACCGAAACGACGGCCCGGGTCTTCCCGATCATCGATCGACTCGATTCGGGCAAACCGGCCCGCTCCGTCACCGAGCGAGTCTTCGACCGCCGCCGCTACGCCTACCTGGCCCTGGCGCTGGCAGCGCTCGGCCGCGCCGGTGATCAGATCACGTTGTCGGAGTTGGCCGATCAGGTTGCCGCCTATACCGGCCGGGTCGACGGCCTCGAACTGTCACCCGACCGCGCCGCCGATCGCGACGCCTTCGTCGATGCCGTCGGCTGGCTCGCGCATCGGGGTGCGCTCACCCTGGCCGATGGCGATGCAGGTGGCTGGGCCGCCGATCCGGAGGCGGGTGAGGCGCTCTACGACATCGATCGCCCGGTGGTTTTCGCGCTGTTTCGACCGCCGCGCGCACTGCAGCATCTGCACAGTGTCCGTGGTCTGCTGACCGAGGACGCGCTCGCGCACGGTCCGGCCGCGAATGCGCAGGCCGCCGATGCGGCGCGGCGGGTGCGGCGCAGTCTCGTAGAGCGTCCGGTGGTGTACGCCGAGGATCTGGCCTACGACGAACGACCGCTGTTGCTGCAGGATCGGGTGGTCGCGGATGTCGAACAATTCACGGGGCTGCGGGCCGAACGCCGCGCGGAGGGCGTCGCATTGATCGATGTCTCGGGTCGCCTCTCCGATGTCCGTTTTCCGGGCACCGGCACATTGGCGCAGGTGGCGCTGCTGCTGGTCGGTGAGATCGCCGATCGTGTCCTCGATATCGACAATCCGGTACCGGTGCGTCCCGGCGCACCCGATCCGGCCGTCGCTCTTGCCGAGCAGCTCGACGACGCCATCCCGGAGTCCACCGTATTCGTGCCGCTCGCCGATCTTCCGTCCACTGATCCCGAAGGGGCGGAAGAGGTTTCCGATCCCGATGCGGAGGCGATGGCGTATGTGCGCGCGACGTACCCGTTCGTCGAAGCGAGCTGGGTCGGCGAGACCGTGCAGGCGCTGACCGACCGCTACGGTGTCACCTTCGCCGCGCAGTGGCAGGCGGATGTTCCCGGGCTGGCCAGGGAGGTTGCCGCCCTGCTGGAGCGGCTGCGGCTGGTCCAGGTGGTGGAGGACGGTCTGATAATTCTGCCCGCACTGGCTCGCTACCGCGGCGCGGTCGTCACCGTCCGCACCAAGCGGGCCGCCGAATTGTTCGTCACCGCCTCCGACACGCTCGGGGCCGACAGCGTTGGTACGGAAGGGATTTAACCATGTCGCTCATCCATGGCGGAGTGCGGTTCGTCCCGACCCGCGCGGGCATCATCAACCTGTGGGACTACCGCGACCAGGAATACTGCTTCGCCGACGGCAGGCTGGTACTGCGCGGACCCAACGGCTCCGGCAAAACAAAGGCGCTCGAGGTGCTGTTCCCGTTCGTGCTCGACGGCAGGATCGAACCGCGCAGGCTCAATCCCTTCGCGGGTGAAGAGCGCACCATGAAGTCGAACCTGTTGTACCGCAAGCAGGAATCCGCGTATTCGTACGTGTGGATGGAGTTCGCGCGCGGTAAATGGGACGATCCCGAGGTCGTCACCATCGGCATCGGTATGCGCGCCACCCGGTCCTCGGACAAGGTGACTCGCTGGTACTTTGTCGCCGACGGCCGTGCGGGCGTCGACTTTTCACTCATCGGCCCCGACGATCGGCCGCTGACCCGCAAGCAGTTGGCCGAGCAGATCGGCACCGACGCGATTGTCGATCGACCGGTCGAGTACCGCAATGCGATCGACGCACGCATGTTCGGTCTGGGCACCCAGCGCTACGACCAGCTGATCAATCTGATCCTCACGCTGCGCCGCCCCCAGCTCGCGAAAAACCTTGATCCGCGCGGACTTTCGCAGGCACTCACCGATGGTTTGCGCCCGCTCGACGAGCAGCTGATCCTGGACGCGGCGCGTTCGTTCAGCGATATGGAGGAGGTCGGGCGCACCCTGGAGGGTCTGGTCCACGCCGATACCGCCACCAGGTCGTTCGTCGATGTGTACCGGAAATACCTTGCGGTACAGGCGAAGACCGATGTCGATCAGGTACGGACCCGACTCGATGCGGTGACCCACGCCAGCACCGCACTGTTCGCCGCCACCGCACTGCGCGAACGTCGCGAGGGCGAACGCACCGCCGCCGAGGCGCGCGCCGACGATGCCGACCGCGCCTACGAACAAGCGCTCTCCGACCGGGAAACCCTGCAGCGCTCCAGCGCCTATGAGGGCAAACAGCAACTCGACGATCTCGCCGACGCGGTCCGCCGCCTGGAGACCTCGGCGGGCGTGCACAAGGATAAGGCGCTCAAAGCCCGGCAAACCCTCGATCAGCGCGGCCAGGAGGCCGAACGCGCCAAGGCGGCGGTACAGAATGCGGCCGCCGCACTGGCTCGCGGCGAGGACGAATTGCGTGCCGCCGCCGAAGAGGCGGGCATCACCTGGGCCGGATCGGCCGACCAGGCCCGTGGCGATCAGCTGACCGCCGCGGTCCGTGGACATGCCGAGGAACGCGACGCCGACGTGCGCGCGGTGCGCAAGGCGCTCGGTCTGATGGATTCCGCTACCGCCGAACGGAATCGGGCCGAACAGCTCGCCGAACGGGCTCGGGCGCTGCGCGAATCGGCCGCCGCCGAGGTCTCGGCCGCCGAGGCGGCCGTCGTGCTGGCGCGCACCGAAGCCGCTGGCGCACTGCGCACTTGGTGGGATGCGCATCGAGAGGTGTACTCCCCTGTTCAGAAAGGCCTCTTCGCAGCGCTCGACGCCGCGCTGGCCGATGCGGGCTCCGATGAGGCGGCCGGTGTCGCCGAGATTTTGGCCGAACGCGCCGAACCGCTGCTCGAGGACATTCGCACCCGCCGTCAGGAAGCGCGCGCCACCGCCACGCTGGCCGGTGACCGGCTGGCCGAACTCGATGCCGAACGAGATGAGGTCGCGGCCCAACATGACGAGGCCCCACCGGTTTCGGCCGCTCGTGCGCGGAACGCGGAGGGCCGTCCGGGTGCGCCGCTGTGGCGACTGGTCCGTTTCGCCGATTCCGTGACATCAGCACAGGCTGCCGGCATCGAGGCCGCTTTGCACGCCGCGGACCTGCTCGACGGTTGGGTCTGCGCGGAATCCGAACGGCCGGAATACACTTCCGACCAGTTCCTGGTTCCAATGCCTACCGCAGCGCGGCCGTCCGGGCGCACACTGGCCGATGTCCTTGTCGTGGAGGAAGATTCGGCCGACCGCACGGTGCCGAAGCAGGTCATCGCAGACGTGCTGGCCTCCATCGCCCTGTACGACAAGGACTCCGACCTCGGCACCGAAGTCGGCGTGAGCACCACCGGCGGTTTCCGCCAGGGCGTTCAGGTGGGCCGCCACCACAAACCCGATGCCGAGTTCATCGGCGCCACCGCCCGCGCGAAGCGCCGGGAAATCCGGCTCGCCGAGTTGGCCGCGGCAATCGAGTCCGCCGGGGAGACACAGCGGAAGGCCCAGGCCGCCGAGACCGCGGCGAGCGCCGACCTCGCGCGAATCTCCGCCGCCGCCAAGGCATTACCGCGTCCCTCGGCCGTCACCGCCGCCCTGCGCGCGGTTTCGGAAGCCGCGGGCATGATGCGCTCGCGCTCCGAGGCGGTCGCACAGGCCGAACGCGACCTCGACCAAGCGGTAGCTGAGGCGTCGGCCGTCGAGAAGAAACTTCGCTCGGTCGCCCAGGCGCACCGCACGCCGCGCGACGCCCGCGAGGTCGATGCCCTCGCCGCCGCCATCCGTCACTTCGAGAACACCGGAACGGGCCTGCTGCGCCTGCGCGCCGACCATGAACGGGAGCGCGAACGCGAACGCGAGGGTTCGGACCGCTTCGACGAAGCCCGCGATCTGGCCGAGGCCTTTGCCGAAGAGGCCGAGGCCGCCGATGCGGGCTACCAGGAGCAGCTGCGCAAACTCGAAACCCTGCGCGAGGCACTCGGCGCGGGCGCCGCCGATATCGATCGCGAACTCGAACAGGCGCGGGCGAAGATCGAGGCGACCCGGGCCGAGCAGAAGGCCGCTCGCAAGGCCGCAAATGAGGCGATCGAGGCGATCGGTGATGCGGAGGCGGCTTACCGCACCGCACACGAGTCGCTCGGTACCGCGCTCACCGAGGTTCTGGCCGATGTGAAAGCCCTCGCGCCCTACGCCCAGCCGGATCTGCTCACTCTGCTCGGCGCACCTGCCGACAGCCGCTGGCCGAGCAGCGATGCCGCCTGGTCGACTCCCGAACAACTGCTCTACCGCATTTCGGCGGCCGGGCCTGAAGTCGAACCCCAGGTGCTGCCGGATGAGGTAGCCGAACTCTTCGCCGATCTGACCGCCGCAACGTCTTCCGTGCGGGCGGGCGATGCGGCCCGCAAATCCACGCGCAGTGCGGTGACCTCAGCACTCCAGGAATTCGACGCCGCGCTGGCCGCTTCCGGCCGCGACTACCGGCTCCAATGGGATGCCGCAGACGGCCTGACCGTCGTTCAGGTACAGGACGACAATGGGCAATCGGCCCTCGCGGATTTCGCCACCCGCATCGACGCGGCCCGCCGCGATCAGGAATTGCTGCTCACCGACGCCGAACGCCGGATCCTCGAGGACGCACTGCTCACCGGCCTGGCACAGCAGATCTATGAACGCACCAGCGATGCGCGCGATCTCATCGCCCGTATGGGTGCGGAAATGAAGCAGCGACGCATGTCCTCGGGCAATACCATCGGGGTGCACTGGGTGCTCTCCGATTCGCTCTCGGATGCGGCCCGGGCCATGTGCAAGCTGTTGGATCGCGATGCGTCCTCCCTGGTCGCCGATGATCTGGCGGCCATCCGCGCCCACTTCGCCGCCGAGATCCGGGCCGCCCGCGCCGCGCATCCGGAGCGTTCCTACCCCGAAATCCTGGGCGCGACACTGGATTACCGAACCTGGCGGGTGTTCTCCTTCACTCTCATCTCCGCCGACGGCAGCGAGGACAAGCTGACCGTGGCCAGGCACAGTGCGCTCTCCGGCGGTGAACAGTCGGTCTCGCTGCATCTGCCGCTGTTCGCCGCCGCGCATGTCATGCTCGACTCGGCCGATCCACAGGCGCCGCGACTGCTCGCGCTGGACGAGGCATTCGCCGGTGTCGACGACAACGGCCGCAGCGAATTGCTCGGCCTGAGTGTGCAATTCGACCTCGACCTGTTCATGACCGGCTACGACCTGTGGATCACCTACCCGCATGTCCCCGGCTGCGCGCATTACGATCTCGCGCATTCGGCAGCCGAGAACACCGTCAGCGCGACGCTGCTGGTGTGGGACAGCGGCGATCTACTGGCCGAACACGATGGGACCGATCTCACCGCCGCGCTCGGCTCCCCCAACCGCCGCCGCGTCCCGAACTCGATCGAGGGCGGGCTGGCACTGGACAATATGCCGGGCAGCCCGGCCCCGGTCGGCTGATTGTGAATGGATAGCAGTGTCTTCGAGCTCCACCCCGCCCCACCGCAAGGTCGCCGTCGCCACCCTGGTCGGCACCACCCTCGAGTGGTACGACTTCATGCTCTACGGCACGGCGTCCGCGCTGATCTTCAGCAAACAGTTCTTCCCCACGCTGAGCCCCGCCGCCGGAACACTGGCGGCATTCAGCACTTTCGCGGTCGGCTTCGGCGCGCGACCGATCGGCGGGCTGCTCTTCGGCCACTTCGGCGATCGGATAGGTCGCAGGACCACCCTTGTGGTGTCGCTGTTTCTGATGGGTGTGAGCACCATGCTCATCGGGGTGATCCCGAGCTACGAGAGCATCGGATTCTGGGCTCCGGCACTGCTCGTCACGCTCCGACTGCTGCAGGGCGTCGGACTCGGCGGTGAAGGTGCGGGGGCGGTGGTGCTGTCGATGGAGCACGCGCCACCGGGACGACTCAACCGGTATGCCAGCTTCCCGCAGATGGGCACACCGGCCGGGCTGATCCTGGCCAATGCCATCTTCCTCGGCACCAGCGCGCTGCTCCCGGATGCGGCCTTCCTGAGCTGGGGTTGGCGAATTCCGTTCCTGCTCAGCGCGATTCTCGTCATTGTCGGGCTCTGGGTGCGACTCGGGATCACCGAATCCGTCGACTACGCCGAACTCGTCCAACGGGGCGAGATCGCGTCGTTCCCGCTTCGCGACGCACTTCGGGTAGGACCTGTACGGCTGCTGCTGATTCTGTTGGCCGCCATCGCGACCTCGGCCGTCGTCTACATCTTCATGGTTTTCACGTTGACCTACGGCACCAAGGCGCTCGGGTTCAGCCGCGACTTCCTCCTGCTCGGCATCATCGTTTCCGCAGTATTCTGGTGTGCCGCAATGCCCTTCTGGGGCTCACTCGCCGACCGCTTCGGCACGCGCCGGATATTTCTCGCGGGTACCGCCGCGCTTACGGTGTGGTGCGCGGTGTACTTTCCGCTGCTGAATACCGGCAACAAGACCGTCGTCTTACTCGCACTGCTCGGCATGGGCGTGACGCTGCCGATCGGCCACAGCGTCGGCGGCATCATCATCGCCGAGCTGTTCCCACCATCGGTCCGCTACTCCGGCACCTCGCTGATCGTGCAGATCTCGGTCGTTCTCGGCGGTGGCCTCGCCCCGCTCATCGCGACCGCACTGTGGACCGCCGGCTCGACTTCGGCGGCGGTGACCTGCTATATCGTCGCCGTCTGCGCGTTGAGCACGACCAGCACGGCGGTGCTGATCCGGGCCGCCGAGGCGAACGCAGAGATCCCCGTGCCCGTGCCGGTCGGCTGACTACAGCCCGAAGGAGCCGCTCAACCACTGCGGGAGCGGGATGGACGGCAATCCCGGGAAAACGGGCGGGATCGGCGATACCGGAGCCGGGGCGGGACCGCCCTCGCTCGCATCCGCGCGCAGCGCCGGGCAGGCGCCGCCCGGGACGGTGGCGAGTTCGAAATGCCACCATTCATTCTGATATATCCGGCACAGGCCCCAGCGATTCCCATTCGCCTCCAGCCACTGCGCCCCGGCCTGCGGCCCCACGTCGATCGCCCGGCCCTGCACATGGGTCGACTCGTTGGGCGGCAGCACCCACCGCCGCGCCTCCTCGGGACTGCCGTAGGTCCGCACCCCGTCGTCCCACAGCGCCTGCTGCTCGGCGGGCGTGCGGTAGCCGGAGTTGATGTACAGCGCGACCCCTTCGGCATGCGCCTGGTTCTCGGCCTGCGTGTACGCCGCGGCGAGCCCCGGCTGCAGCCCCTCGGTCCCGCTGGCATTGCCGGCCACCTGCACGACCGGCGCGGCCGTGGCGGCGGGCATGGACAGCCCAGCCGCGACGATCACCGGGAACAGCGCGGCGGATACGCCCAGCAGGGTCCGGGTACGAAGCGTCAGCGACATGTCAGCGATAGTAACGGCGCCGCGACTGCGGACCCCGCATCTACTCCCCCCTACGGCTCACACCCCACCGCCGATCACTGCTGGCAACACACCGGCGAACGCGAGGACACCACCCTGTCCGAACGGACGTCATTCACATAGCTTTCCACATACTCACAGCACAATAAGTCACCAATGTCCGAAACATCCTGTGCCACGCCCGATTTGTCGCAGCGGAAATCCCTCTGTCCACAATCTATTCCAGTGTTGTGGATCACGATCAACAATTCCCAGCAACCCCCGAGAAACCCGGAAACTACCGCGCCTTCACGAGTTTCACGACCTCGCCGGAATCCCCACCGTCGACGAATTCCAGCCACACGCGGTCCCCCGTATGCAGCGGCGCATCGGACTCGATCACCGCATCGCGCACCACGAACTCCTCGCACGACTCGGTGGTCACGACCCCGAAGCCGCCGTCCTGATCGGCAACCCAATGCCCCACGATCGCCCACATACGGCGCAACCCTATTGCACCGCAAGCCTTTCCGCTGCTACACGGCACATCGACGCAGAACAGGCGGCTACCGCACACAATGCATGTGCGATAGCCGCCCGCTATTTATGGTGTCGATCGGCTATGAGTCAGGGGCGCACGGAGTCCGAGCCGCGGATTGCTTCGACTGCTTCACGATTGCGGTCGATGCGCTCGATGATCTCCGGGCCGTGCGCCCGCGCGTAGGCGATGGCGATCTTGATCCTGCGGGAGTGCAGATCCGATTGCTGACTCAGGACAGCGATGCGACGTTCCTCCGGACCGTCCAGTTCCTGTAGGCGCGCAACGATTTCCCATACCTCCGGTCCCGCAGCCAGTGCCGCGCGGCGGTCGGAGATGGGGCCGCGGAAAACGATTCCGGGATGGTCGAGCTGATCGAAACCCTCCCGGATCAGGCGGTTGAGTAGTGTGGTCGAACTGGTTCCCTCACGAGCGGCGCGTTCGGCCAACCGACGGCTGGCGGATTCCGAGATACGAAACGACGTACTCATTGCCCTCCTCGACCTCCATCGACACCGGTGCAGCGATGTCCCCCTGATCAAGAGTGCATCGCTTCGGCGGGATTGTTACCCCGGCGAACGGGGTGACAATCCGGTGTCCGGACATGTGCCCTGATGGCTGACCGTTTCGAGCGACCTGCAAGCAGTCGCCAGCGGCCCGTTTCGAGCGACCTGCAAGCAGTCGCCAGCGGCCCGTTTCGAGCGACCCGCAAGCAGTCGCCAGCGGCCCGTTTCGAGCGACCCGCAAGCAGTCGCCAGCGGCCCGTTTCGACCGTTCAGACGCGTTCCTTCGAGCGGGTGCGCACCCGCAACGCAATCGGCTTCTGCGTTTCCGCGAAGAAGTCGTTGCCCTTGTCGTCCACCACGATGAATGCCGGAAAATCCTCGACCTCGATCTTCCAGACCGCCTCCATGCCCAGCTCCGGATACTCCAGTACCTCGACGGATTTGATGCAATCCAGCGCCAGTCGCGCCGCGGGACCACCGATGGAACCGAGGTAGAAACCGCCGTGTTCCTTGCACGCCTTGGTCACCTGGGCCGAGCGATTGCCCTTGGCCAGCATGACGAACGACCCGCCCGCAGCCTGGAACTGATCGACGTAGGAGTCCATCCGGCCCGCGGTGGTCGGACCGAACGAACCGGAGGCGTAGCCTTCGGGCGTCTTCGCCGGGCCCGCGTAGTACACGGCCATCTCGCGCAGATATGCCGGCATCGGCTCGCCCGCGTCGAGGCGCTCCTTGATCTTGGCGTGTGCGATGTCGCGGGCGACGACCAGCGGACCGGTCAGCGAAAGCCGGGTCTTCACTGGGTATTTCGACAGTTCGGCGCGAATCTCCGACATGGGCCGGTTCAGGTCGACCTTGACCACATCGCCGCCGAGGATGGAGTCGGTCTGCTCGGGCAGGTAGTGCGCGGGCTCGCGCTCGAGCTGCTCCAGGAACACACCCTCCGGCGTGATCTTGGCCAGTGCCTGCCGGTCGGCCGAGCAGGACACCGCGATGGCGACCGGGCAGCTGGCGCCGTGCCGAGGCAGGCGCACCACGCGGACGTCGTGGCAGAAGTACTTACCGCCGAATTGCGCGCCGATACCGAAGGACTGGGTGAGCTTGAAGACCTCTTCCTCCAGTTCCAGATCACGGAAGGCGTGTGCTGCGAGGGACCCCTCGGTGGGCAGGGTGTCCAGGTAGTGCGCGGACGCGTATTTGGCCGTCTTCAACGCGAATTCCGCACTGGTGCCGCCGATTACCACCGCGAGGTGGTACGGCGGGCAGGCAGCGGTGCCGAGCGAACGGATCTTCTCGTCCAGGAACTCCAGCATGCGCGTGGGATTCAGCACGGCCTTGGTCTCCTGGTACAGGAACGATTTGTTCGCCGAACCGCCGCCCTTGGCCATGAACAGGAACTTGTAGGACGGATGCGCGGGATCGCCCGCCGTGGAGTACAACTCGATCTGCGCGGGCAGATTGGTGCCGGTGTTCTTCTCGTCCCACATAGTGATGGGCGCGAGCTGCGAGTAGCGCAGATTCAACTTGGTGTAGGCGTCGAATACGCCGCGGCTGATCCATTCGGCATCGTCCACGCCGGTGAGCACACCCTCGGACTTCTTGCCCATCACGATGGCGGTGCCGGTGTCCTGACACATCGGCAGGATGCCGCCCGCGGAAATGTTGACGTTCTTGAGCAGATCCAGCGCGACGAAGCGGTCGTTACCGCTGGCCTCGGGATCATCGATGATCCGGCGCAGCTGCGAAAGATGCGCGGGCCGCAGGTAGTGGCTGATGTCGTGCATCGCCTCGGCGGTGAGCAGGCGCAATGCCTCGGGTTCGACCTGCAGGAAGGTGCGGCCGTTGTGTTCGAAGGTGCTGACGCCCTCGGTGGTGATCAACCGGTACGGGGTGTCGTCGGCGCCGATCGGCAGCAGATCTGAATAGCGGAAATCCGGCGCGGTCACGGACGCACTCCTTATTCGGTCTCAGGGCTGACGCACCGCCGGGGCCTCGGGAAGGTCTTCGGCAGGCTGGTCACGAGCACAAGGAGCGTATCCAGCATTAGGCGGCCGACCGTGCTTAGGCAACCCTCACTCGGTGCATCCCGCCAAAAGGTTGCACGTTCAACCCCAGCAGTGCTACCTCTCAGATCTGGCAGTTGTCGCGCGCCATCAGGCGGCGGGACAATTCAATGACATGTCAGAGTTTGGAGCGCTCTCGTGACCGATCCCCACTGGCTCGATGACATCGAAATGCGCGCATGGGTGGGATATGTGCGCACCAGGGACCTCATCGCCGCCGCGGTCGGGCGCGACTCATCCCGCGAGTCGAACCTCACCTACGTCGAATACTCGGTGCTGGCCTACCTGGCCGACGCACCGGATCATCGACTCACCTTCGCCGATCTCGCCGCCAAACTCGAATGGTCGCAGAGCAGGCTGTCCCATCAGATCACCCGCATGGAGAAGCGCGCGCTGGTCGCCAGGGAACCGATCCCGGACGACGCCCGCCGCACCGCCGCGCGACTCACGCCGCGCGGCGCCGACGTGCTGGCCACCGCCGCGCCCGCACATGTGCAGAGCGTGCGCAAACATATGGTCGACGTGCTCGACCGCCAGCAATTGGCCGCCCTCGCCGATATCTACGACACGCTGCTCGCCCATCATCGAAGAGCCGCGGCTACCGAATAATCCGCCAGGTCAAGCCGACTGCACGGCCTGCTCCGGCACCCCCAATGCCCGCTCGAACCCGTCCGGCACCACCAGATCGCCCCGATCGAGATCGCCGATGCTGGTCTTGCGCAGTCCCAGCAGCGCCGAATCAATACCGCCACGCAGGATGTCGAGCACATTCTCGACACCGGCCTGCCCGTTCGCGGCGAGGCCCCACAGGTAAGCACGCCCGATCATGACCGCGCGAGCGCCCAGCGCCACCGCCTTCACCACATCGCTACCGCGTCGGATGCCACCGTCGAGCACCACCTCGATCTGCGATCCGACTGCATCTGCCACCACGGGCAATGCCCGAATCGCGGCCGGCGTACCGTCCAGATTGTTCCCGCCGTGATTGGACACCGAGATCGCCGCGACACCGGCGTCGATCGCACGCAGCGCATCGTCGACGCGCATCACGCCTTTGAGCATGACCGGCCCGTCCCACTGTTCGCAGATCCACGCAACATCCGCCCAGTCCGGTGCGGGAGTGCCCATCCACTCGCCGTAGGCGCCGAAGAAGCCGGGCGCCGGACCGCCGCCGACGGCCATATTCGGTGCGGTGAGATCCGGAATACGGCCGGAGCGAACATAAGTGGCGAGCCAGCGCGGCCGCGCCAGGGTCTGCGGTGCGAATGTCAGCATGGTCTTGAAATCCAGCTTCTCCGGGATCACCGGGCTGCCCCAGTCGCGCCCGTGCGAGAAGGACCAGTCCAGGGTCAGGATCAGACCGACCGCACCCGCCGCCTTGGCGCGCGACATCCGTTGCAGGATCTCGTCTTTCGAACCGCACCAGTACAGCTGGAAGAATGTCGCCGGATTCGCCGCGATGACCTCCTCGATGGGCTTGCTCGCGAAGGAACTGAGCCCCATCGCGATCCCGCGTGCGGCCGCCGCCCGCGCCACGGCCACTTCACCGTCCGGATGCACCGCCTGCACGCCGGTCGGCGAGATCAGCACCGGCATCGAGAGCTGCTGTCCCAGTACGGTTGTCGACTGGTCACGATCACCGATCGGGCCCGCGCAGTGCGGTGCGAAGCCGAGTTCGGTGAAGGCCTGCTGATTTTCGTCGATGGTCTGGCCGCGCTCGGATCCGGCGATCAGTGCGCCGTACACCGACTTCGGCAGTCGTTTCTTTGCCCGCCGCTGCGCCTCGGCGACGGTTTCGAACCACGGGTTCACGTGAGGGATCCTTTCGGGGAAGCCACCGGCCACCACAGCCGGATCTGTTCATGCAGGTCAGTAGTCAGTTGGGTGAGCAGTGCAGTGCCTTCGTCGGCATTGGCGCCCGTCGGGTCGCCGAGGACACCGTTGGCGCTCACCGCGCGCACACCCCCGGCGCGCAGCAGTGGCAAAAGCTCGGCGAGCGGCCTCGTATCACCGGCGACGGCGAGGTCGGTCCGCACCGCCTCCGGGCGTAGCGCCAACTGCATCGAGGTCTCGGCGCGGCCGGCGTGCGGATCACCGGGATAGCGCGGCATGAACACCCGCACGTCCCGGGATTCGGTACGCAGCAACGCCTCCGCTTTGCGCAGGGGTTCGAGATTGCCGCCGTGCCCGTTGACGAGCACGATGCGGTCGAAAGTATCGGTGGCCGAACGGCACAACTCCACGATCAGCAACTCCAGCGCGGCCTGTCCGATCGACAGCGTGCCCGCGAAACCCGCGTGCTCACCGCTGGCTCCATACGGTATCGCCGGTGCGACGAGCACATCCGACCGCAACTCGGCCAGCCGCACACACAATGCCAGCGCGATATCGGTGTCGGTGGACAGCGGCAGATGCGGTCCGTGCTGTTCGGTCGCCCCGACCGGCACGGCAAGGATCGCGCCCGCAGCCGCGCGCGACCCGGCCTCCGGCCAGGTCAGTCGCGCGGCCACGGTGTGTTCCGCGACACTTTTCACCATGCCGCGAGATTATCGTCAGTCACTGACATAATCAAGATCCGGCGATCGACGCCATAATCGACAACCGTGACAGATGCCAAGGTGCGGGGCCGTCCACGCGGCACAACCAAGCGCGAACTCGAACTGATCGCCATGCGACTGTTCACCGAACAGGGCTACGACGAAACCACCGTCGAGCAGATCGCCGCGGCCGCGGGTATCAGCGGGCGCACCTTCTTCCGTTATTTCCCCACCAAGGCCGAGGTGCTCTGGTATCAGTTCGACGCCGAGGTCGAGTCGCTGCGCGCGGCCTTCGCCACCGTGCCCGACGAGGTACCGATGATGACGGCCGTACGCCGAGTTGTGGTGAACGCCAACCGATATCGCGCCGAAGACGTGCCCGAACTACGCGTTCGCATGCAGCTCGTCGGCGGCGATCCGGCGCTGGCCGCCACCGCGGGCGCACATTACGACGCATGGGAGCGGGCCGTGAGCGCGTTCGCCGCGCGCCGACTCGGCGTACCGCAGGACAACCTGGTCGCGCTGGCGGTCGGCCGCACCACCCTGGCCGCGGCGCGCGCTGCCTTCGATGCCTGGCTGACCCGCGCCGATGCCGACCTCACGGTCTATCTCGACGAGGCGCTCGCGGCGCTGGCACGTGGATTCGCGTCGCCGAGCGAGGATCCGGATCTACCATCGAGCTAACGGCAGGTTTCACCGGCGACCGGGATGGGGTATGACTAGGCTCGGTATCGGCGCGCAGCCGACTGCACGACTATCCCGACAATCCCGTCGAAAGGGGCTGGAATTTCCATGTCCGAGGTGTCCATGAGCCTTTCGGCGGATTCCCTGCCCGTAGGACCGGTCGACAACCTGCTTCCGCAGCTGGTCGAACACCTGCGGCAGAACCGAACCGGGCTGCGTGAAGAGTGGGCAAGGCGCATTACCGAGGCCCAGCTGCTGACCGCGATGACCCCGGAGGAAATCTTCTCCGAGGCGACCTCCATGTACGACAACTACGTCGAGGTGCTCGTAACCGGTAGTGTCGAGGCGCTGCAGGCCTACGCGCGCGATCTTTCCGAGCGCATCATTCCGAGAGGCGTCGAAACCGACGAGGTCCTCGGCATCGTGCTGCTGCTGCGCGATGTGCTGGCCCGCTCGCTGTTCGAGAAATACCAGGCCGATTTCGAAATGCTCAACGCGGTACTGGACGCGTACGAGCCCGCCGCGAACCGCATCGCGAGCACTGTGGCCATCTCGTTCGTGCAGGAGCGCGAGCGCGTCATCCGCCAGCAGCAGGAAGCCATTCGCGAGCTGTCCACCCCGGTGCTCCAGGTGCGTGAGCAGCTGCTCATCCTGCCGATCATCGGTGTGCTCGACTCGCAACGCGCCCGTCAGCTCACCGAACAGCTACTGCGCGCCATCCGCGCCAATCGCGCGAAGGTGGTCGTCATCGACATCACCGGTGTGCCCGCGATCGACTCCACGGTGGCCAATCACCTGGTGCAGACCGTCGACGCATCCGGCCTGATGGGCGCCAATGTGATCATCACCGGCCTGTCCTCCGAGATCGCGCTCACCCTGGTGACCATCGGCCTCGACCTGTCGAAGATGAACGCGGTCGGTGACCTCCAGGGAGGTATCGAAGAGGCCGAACGTTTACTCGGCTATGAGGTGACCCGAGTCACGGATCGCATGCTCACCGAGCGCGATGGGCGCTGATCGGGCCCCCCTATGCCGGTTCCGATCCTCAAACAAGGTACCTATCTGATCGCGTCGGTCCAGTCCGCCCTGACCGACGCGGATACCGAGCGTCTCCAGGACGACCTGATGAAACAGGTCAGTAGATACCGGGCGCACGGGATCATCGTGGACGTCACCGCGATCGATGTCATGGATTCGTTCGCGGCCAGATCGCTGCGTACCATCGCGCACATGACGCAGCTCCGCGGTGCCGAAACGGTCATCGTCGGATTGCAACCCGAAGTCGCGTTCGCCATGGTGCAGTTGGGCCTCACCTTCGAGGACATGCACACCGCCCTCGACCTGGAAGAGGGCTTGGCGTGGTTGAACCGCATGACTCCGGCCCGCCGCCAGCGAGATGGTCGTGACAGTGGCCGCTGAGAACTTGGTGATCGCGGTCAGGGTGTCGGGTGACATCGTGATCGCACGTCAAGCCGGACGTGAGCTGGCGGCCAAGCTCGGATTTTCACTGACAGATATGACCATGATCTCGACGGCGATCTCCGAGATCGCCCGCAACATAACCAGTTACGCGGGCAGCGGTGAAATACGTTTGCTGGTCGATGACCGGGAGGGTCGCCAGGCGCTGGTCGTTCAGGCCGAGGACCAGGGCCCCGGCATTCTCGATATCGCCCGCGCGCTCGACGACGGGTACTCCACCGGCCGCGGTCTCGGACTCGGCCTGCCCGGCGCGCGCCGGCTGATGGACCGGCTCACCGTTGATTCGGCACCCGGTCGCGGCACGTTGGTGGAGATGTGGAAGTGGGTACCCAACGGTGCATGAGGACGGGATCATCGGCCGGATCGAATGGGCGGTGGCCGGCCGTGCCCTGCCCGGTCAGCGGGTCTCAGGTGATCGCGGCGTGGTCCTCGACGCGGGCGGCGGCGCGGTGCTCTTCGCCGTCCTCGACGGACTCGGCCACGGTTCGGCGGCCGCGGACGCCGCCGACCGCGCAGCACAGGTGCTCTCGGAGAACCGCGCCGAACCGCTGGACGTCCTGATGGTGCTGTGTCATCGGGCCATGGCCGACACCCGAGGTGCGGCAGTCTCTTTGGCGCTGTTCGGCGCATCCGATACGGTGCACTGGCTCGGCGTCGGCAATGTCGATTCCCGGATTCTGACCGCGGGTCCGGTCGGGCTCGCCATGCGCGCGACAGTCCTGATGACCGGTGGCATCGTCGGCTATCGGCTACCCCAGCACCTACAGGTGCAGACCGTTCCGGTGCGTCCGGGCGATCTGCTGTTGATGTCGACCGACGGCATCGTCACCGAATCCGCCGACAGCGGCATCGATCCGTCCAAATCCACCGCCGAGATCACCGCCGAAATCCTGGCCAGGCATGCCAAGGACACCGACGACGCATTGGTGCTCGCGGCCCGCCACCGGGGCGGCGTACTGGAGGCACCAGCGTGAACGGCGGAATGCACATGAGCGAGCGCAGCGAGCGAACAAAAGGCGCAGCCGCCATCGCGGTCGAGGCGCAGACATGAGCGCGGCGCTGGCCGCATTTCTCGACGCCTACGCGGATGCGCTACGGCGGCACTTGAACGCACCGTCGCAAGCCGGTCTCGGGGAGGGTTACGAACTCGGCCGGCGGGCTCTCGTCGAGGGCATCAGCCTGCTCGATCTCACCGAAAACCATTACCGGGTGGTGCAAGCCGCGGAATCGGGCACCGCGAAGGCCGACGAATCCGCCAAACACGCCGAGACCGCACTGGAATTCCTGCTGCAGACTCTCGCTGCCCTGGACATCGCCACCCGCGGATATATCGACGGCACCCGCCGCGCCGAACAACAGCGTTCCCGCATCGACGATCTCGCCGGGCGCGACGCCTTCCGCACCGCCCTGGTGGAGTCGCTGCAGGACGGCTTCTTCGTGGCCGATGCCCGCGGCACCATCATCGAGGTCAATTCCGCCTTCGGCGCGCTGACCGGTTACGGCGCGTCGGAATTGCCTTTCCCGCTGCCGCATCCGTGGTCGACGCCGGAAGGTCCGCGCTATCCCGATCTCGGTAGCGAGGCACAGCGTTTCGTGATTCCGGTCAAACATCGCGACGGCCGCACGGTCTGGCTCGCGGTGAGTACCAGTGCGATGGTCGAACCGGAGAAGTACGAGCAGATCTTCGTCGGCACCATCCGCGATGTCACCGCCGAACACGATGCGCAGGCCCGCGATCAGGCGGCGTCACGACTTGCCACAGCGGTCGGCGCGGCGACGAGTGTGGTCGAGGTGCTCGCCGTCGGGCTGGACGAACTGCGACGCACCGTTGGCGCGGAAACCGCGGTGGTGATGGTGTGGCCCAACCGCAATACCGGTCCGGAGACGTATGTCTCGGGGGCCGAGGGCGCTCCGGAGGGCTCGGTGCTCGACGCCCGCGCGCGGGCGCTACTGGATCGGGCCCGGCGCCGTCCGGCGCGCAGCCTGTTCGCGATTCCGGAGGGCACCGAGAGTTCCGAGGGCATCGTCGCCCCGCTCGGTGAGACCGGTGACGCGGCATTGTGGCTGCGCTTCGCCGCGCCGCGCGCCATCAGCGCCGCCGATTGGACACTGTTCTCGCTGCTCATCGGACATCTGAGTCTGGCGGTGCAGCGGGCGCGCAACTTCGATCAGGCGCGTTCGACCTCGCTGACACTGCAGCGCGCCATGCTCGGTCCGATCGAACTGCCGCCGCGGTTCTCGGTGCATTACGAGCCCGCGCTGCCGCCGCTGGAGATCGGCGGCGACTGGTACGACGTGGTTCCGCTGCGCGACGGCACCATCGGCGTCGTGGTCGGCGACTGCGTCGGACGTGGCCTGTCCGCGGCCGTCGTGATGGGCCAATTGCGTACTGCCGCACGGGCTCTGCTGCTGCGCGGCGCGGGCCCGGCGCAGCTGCTCGCGGAACTCGATACCGTCGCCGGCCGGATTCCCGGCGCGATGTGCACGACGGTCTGCGCCGCCGTCCTCGATCCCGTGCGCGGACTGGTCCGCTACAGCAGCGCAGGACATATGCCGCCGATTCTGGCCGATGTCGGTCAGCCGGGCCGATTGCTAGAGGGTGGCCGCGCGGTACCGCTGGCTACTTTCGATACGCCACGGCGTCCTGAGGCCACCACGGCGCTCACACCGGGTTCGACTCTGGTGCTGTTCACCGACGGCCTGGTCGAACAGCGCGGCGTCGATATCGACGACAGTTTCGCGAAGATCTCGGGGGTGCTCGCCGATACCGCGGGCAAGCTGCCGCGTGAGGTCGCCGATGCCGTGCTCTCCCGACTGCGTCCGGCCGCGGGCTATGACGATGACGTCGCCATGGTCGTGTACCGGCAACCCCCAGCACCGCTGCGGCTCGAGATTCCGGCCAATCCGGATCAGCTCTCGGCCATGCGCAAGCGGCTCAAGGCGTGGCTCGCCGCCGCCGCGGTACCGCACGATCTCGCCTCCGACCTCATCGCCGCGGCCAACGAGGCCTGTAGCAACAGCATCGAACACGCCTACCGCAACGGCGGCGGGCCGGTCACCCGCGCGATCAGCTCCACGGCCGAACTGCTCGGCCGTGCCACCAGCGCCGCGGCGGCCACCACCGATCCTGGACTCGTCGAGTTGACCGCCGAATGTGATACCCAAAAGGTCGTCATTCTGGTCGCCGACACCGGAACGTGGAAACCGCGCTCCGCCGATCCGGGGCCACGCGGACGCGGCATCGACATGATGCGGGCTTTGACGGAAGAATTGGAGATAGACCACAGCGGGCTGGGCACCCGCGTCCGCATGTCGGTAACGTTGCCCGCGATCAAATCCCCCGTAGCGAACCCACTGCGTGGCACGAACCGCCAGGTTTCTGGCTGAGGAATGCAGCGCGAAAGGCGGGTTCATGGCAGATTGTGATGATGTGACAAACAACTCCGGAGACGCGTATCCCCTGGCGGACACGATGGCCACCACAGTCGAGGCACACGATGGCGCGACCGTGCTCACGGTTTCCGGCGAGGTCGATCTGGCGACCGCGCCAGCGCTGGAGAACACCATCGAGGCCATCCTCACCGGCAAACCGGCGGTCCTGATCATCGACCTGACCGGCGTCAGCTTCCTCGCCTCGGCGGGCATGGCGACCCTGGTCGCGGCGCATCAGCGGGCAGGCGACACAACGACCATCGTGGTGGTCGCGGACGGTCCGGCCACCAGCCGGCAGCTCAAGATGACGAGTCTGGATCAGGTGTTCGCACTGCACACCACCCTGGCCGAGGCGCTGGCCGCGCTCCGGTAGCGCGGCCTGATTTCAACCGGAACCTTTCCGATCACCTAGCCACCACGGAGCGAGTCTTACGAGCGACGTTCGCGGCCCGTCTCGCGGCCGAGTGGTCGAAGTGCATGCGACGAAGTCGCAAGTCTCGACCGCTCGGCCGCGAGACACCAGGGGACCGCGAACACGCAGCGCCACAGCCGCTGCGAATCAGCCACAGAGTTCGCGCAGTTGTTCGATCAGTTTGACCCGTTCGGCCGGGGTCGCCGCCATCGGCACCACGTTCAGCACCGTGACACCTGCCGCACGGAATGCGGCGATCCGCTCCTTTACGAATCCGGCCGGGCCGACCAGCGAGATATCCCGAACCAGATCGTCCGGGACCACCTTGACGGCCTCTTCCTTCTTGCCCGCCAGATACAGCTCTTGGATCCGGTCCGCCTCGGCGCCGTAGCCGTACTTGGTGGCCAGCGTGTGATAGAAGTTCTTGCCCTTGGCGCCCATGCCGCCGATGTAGAGCGCCAGATGCGGTTTCACGAATTCCAGTAGCGGCGTGACATTCTCGCCGATGGCCAGCGCGGGCCCGGCGTAGACGTCCAGCTCGCCGAGGGTCGGATCACGCTTGGCCAGACCGGCATCCAGTGATTCGCCCCAGATTTCCTTGGCCTTCTCCGGTACGAAGAAGATCGGCTGCCAGCCCTCGGCGATCTCCGCGGCCAACTCCACATTCTTCGGGCCGAGCGCGGCCAGCAGCACCGGAATACGTTCGCGTACCGGATGATTGATCAGCTTGAGCGGCTTGCCCAGGCCGGTGCCCCGGTCGGCGGGCAGCGGGATCTGGTAGTACTTGCCCTGGTACTCCAGCCGCTCGCGACGCCATACCTTGCGGCAGATCTCCACCAGTTCCCTGGTGCGACCAATGGGTGCGTCATAGGGCACGCCGTGGAAGCCCTCGATCACCTGCGGGCCCGATGCGCCGAGGCCGAGCACATAGCGACCGTCGGAGACGAAGTCCAGGCCGGCGGCGGTCATCGCAGTCAGGCTGGGCGTGCGGGTGTAGATCTGCAGGATGCCCGAGGCCAGCTGCAGCCGAGTGGTCTTGGCCGCCAGATATCCGAGCGCGCTCACCGCGTCGAACGAGTAGGCCTCCGGCACGAACACGATGTCGAGTCCGGCCTTTTCGAGGTCGGCCACCTCGGCGGCCGCCTCTTTGAAGCCGCCCGAGTAGTTGATGCTCAATCCGATCCGCATAGCACTCAACCTAACCGCAGCTACGCACCGGCCGCGCACCGGCCACCCCGGCGCGAGCGGTAGCGTATTCGCCGTAGTTCTCCACTGTCGTCGCAGGAAAACGAAAGGCCACTCGCCGTGTCGCAGCCCGCCTTCGCTGAGGCCACCCTCGCGCAGTACCTGACCGACCTGGCCGCGAAGGTACCCGCACCAGGTGGCGGCGCCGTCGCGGCGCTGCACGCCGCACAGGGCGCCGCACTGGTCGCGATGGTCGCGCGCTACACCACCCGGGCCAAGGATGCCGAACACCGGCCGGTCATCGACCGGATCATCGAGGCGGCCGATGCGGCTCGCGAGCGCGCGCTGGCCCTGGCCGACGCCGATGCGGCGGCGTTCACCGCCGTCGGCAACGCCTACAAGTTGCCGAAGGATTCCTCCGAGCAGGCCGCCGCGCGGACCGAAGCCATTACCGCCGCGCTGCTCGAGGCCGCCCGGGTGCCCGCCGCGGTCGTCGACGAGGCCGACGAGGTGCTCTCACTCGCCACCGAACTGCTGCCGATCGGCAATCCCAATGTGGTCACCGATATCGGCGCCGCCGCCGACGCGGCGCGGGCCGCGGCCACCAGTTCGCAGCTCAATATCGAGATCAATGTCCGCTCGCTCAGCGCCGAACAGGGCGATAAGTTCGCCACGGTGCTGATCCGCGTCGACGAGATCACCGCCCGCGCGGACGCACTGCACGCCGATGTATTGCACGCCGTCCGCGGCTGAATTAGACCGAACGGTCTGATCGTTTGTTCGGTGCTATGCCGGGTATGTCGCCCCTATACGAAACTGTGGACTTGGACGGCCGTTACAGAACCGGTACGTCGAGTTGATCATGAAGTCCTAGAATGGATTTCTGCGTCCCACACCAGCGTGAAGGGGTGGACCATGCGGAACGCACTCAGATACCTGTTCTTCGCGACCACGGTCGTCGCCTTGGCGGCGTTCGGGTCCGGAGCGGCAATCGCCACAACGATTCTGAAACCCAACGTCGACGCGGTCGCGACGATTTCCCCGTCGGCAGGCCAGATAGTCGGCATCGCGGCACCGGTGACGATTCGATTCGCCAATCCGGTCACCAACCGCGACCGAGCCGAACGACTGGTCGATATCCGAGCCACCGACCCACTCCCGGGCGCTTTCTCGTGGGCAAGTGATCGTGAATTGACTTGGACGCCAACAAGTTTCCTGCCGGCCCGGGCGCCGATCTCGGTGCAGGTCGGTAACGCGCGCACGGAGTTCCGCACCAATGCGGGCGTGGTGGCCGATGCCGACATGTCGGCGCATACCTTCACCGTGAGCATCAGCGGTGCGGTCGCGCGGTCGGTGCCCGCATCCATGGGCAAGCCTGGGTACGAGACACCGACAGGTACCTTCCCGGTGCTCGAAAAGTTCCGTTCGGTCGTCTTCGACTCGCGCACCATCGGGATCCCGCTGAGTTCGCCCGAAGGCTACGTCATCAATGGCGAGTACGCCGAACGCCTCACGTGGGGTGGCGTTTTCGTGCACTCCGCACCGTGGTCGGTGGATTCGCAGGGCTATGCCAATGTCAGCCACGGCTGCATCAACCTGGCTCCCGATGACGCCGCCTGGTACTACCAGACCGTCGGCGTCGGCGATCCGGTCACCGTGCACTGGTGAGCCGTAAGCAATCCGTTTTCCTTCGCGACACCTCCTCTCAATTTCGTCACGGGCAGCAAACCTGGCAGTATCCTGCCGAGGTTGATACAACTGCGGGACACACGTGATCGTATGACCTGATGAAGGTGGGGCGATGGATCGACCGGATATGACCTCGCGGGCGAATTCCGGCCCGCAGCCGGGCGCTGCGCCACAACAGCCGCTCGGTGCGCCGAGGGCATACCAGACTCCGACACCGCCGAACCCGTTCCATCGGATCGGCTGCACAGAGGACGACGCGCCGACCGGGCCGATTCCGCGGATCCCGCTCGACGGCGCACCCATCGACACCGGTCCACTACGCCGCGTGCCGATCGACCGCGCCGCAACACAATCCGGACCGCTGCCCCGAGTTCCGGTCGACCGTGCGCCGACGAATACGGACCCGTTCCGGCGCATTCGTGGTCAACAAGTTCCCAGCGGCCAGGCTCCGAATCCCCAGGGCGCCAGGCAAACCGGGCCGATACCGCGGATTCCGATCCAAGAAGGTCCCCCGCGTCAACCCTCGGTTCCGCACGTCTCGATGCGCCAAGCGCCGACTGCGCAGGACGACGAGCACGGATCGCTGACGTTGCCGGAACCGATCCGTCAGGTGCACGTCAGCCGGAACCCGAGCCCTCCTGCGCCCGCCGTGCCGCGTCCGCCTGCTCCGCAAGATCCGAGTTGGCATGCGCCTGTTGCCCAGGACCTGAACCGGCAGGACCCGAACCGGCAGGGACCGATTCAGCGAGATCCGATGCGCCAGAACCCGATTCACCCAAGCGTTTTCGACACAGACCCCACTCGACAAGATCCGAACCATTACGCACCGGACCCATACGAGCAGGATTTGGTGCGGCACAACCCGATTCAGGCAGCGGATGGGGAATCCGCGCAGTATGAGCTCGACTATGGAGGCGACTGGTCCGAATGGGTCGAGGAACTTCCCGCGGAGCCGAAACCGACTGCGCCGGACTACTTCCGGCATGAGGAGGCCTTGGCTGCCATGATCGATCGGTCCGGTCGGAATCGGTCGAAGCGCCGGTGGATGCCGGTGCTGGTCGGGTCGGTCGCGGCGGCCGGACTACTCGTGGTGGCGTTCGTGCAGATTCAGCCGGAGCCGCAACCGGCGACAGTGGCCTCGTCCACGCCCAGCCAGGTCGCGGTCTCCGGATCCACGTCCGCGGCACAGTGCCCGGCCGAGCGGGTCGGGGACACCATTACCGGCAACGGCGCGGGCGGGCTGGATTCCGGACCGGGTGTCATCTTCGCGTTCCAGTACGCCTATTACGTCACCCGATCCGGTGTTGCGACCCGAGAGTTCGTGGCGCCCAACGCATCCGTCTCTCCCGCCGGGACGATTCAACAGGGCATCGATGGCATTCCGGCCGGCACCACCCACTGCATCAGCATTACGCCGGGAGCCTTCGCCGGGCAGTACCTGGTGCAGGTGACCGAGCATCGACCCGATTCGACATCGATCACCTACAAACCCCAGGTCGTCACGACGGCGCGGGTGGGCAACCAGACCCTTATCACCGGAATCGGCGCGGCCTGACCGTCACACCGGCGAATTCCACGGCACCAGTACGATTTTCCCGCGGACGCGCCCGGATTCGCTCAGGTGATGGGCCTTGACCACCTCGGCCATCGGCAGCACCTGATCGATCTCCACGTGCAACCGGCCTGCCTCGAACAGGGCGGCCAGCTCGCCTAGATCGCGGCCTGACGGATTGACGTACAGCCGCTCGTACCGCGGATCCTCCTCGGTATCATTGCCCTGCGCGTCGATCAGGCGTCCGCCCGCGGTCAGCACCCGTAGCGACCGCGATCCGTAGTCATCGCCGACGAGATCGAAAACGACATCGACATCACGCACCGCCTCCGCGAAATCGGTTGTCGTATAATCGATCACCTCATCCGCGCCGATCTCCCGCAGGAATTCGTGGTTGGCGGCGCGAGCCGTACCGATCACATACGCGCCGCGGTCCTTGGCGATCTGCACCGCGAAATGTCCGACACCCCCCGCCGCCGCATGGACCAGCACGCGTTGTCCGGCAACGACTCGGGTGAGCCCCTGCCAGGCGGTCAGCACCGCGGTCGGCACGGCGGCCGCGTGGATGTGATCCAGGATCGCCGGTTTCGGCGCGAGGATATCCGCCTGCGCCACAACGTATTCCGCATAGCCGCCGGACCGGCTGAGCACCATGCCGTAGACCTCGTCGCCGACCCGGAATTGCTCGACACCGGCGCCGACCGCATCGACGATCCCGGACACATCGAAGCCCAGGGTGAACGGCGGATCCCCGAGTTTGCGTATCAGCCCGGACCGCAGCTTCCAGTCCGCCGCATTCATACCGGTGGCGGCGACTTGCACCACCACCTCGCCCGGTCCGGCGCTCGGCCGATCGACCTCGACGATTTCCAGGACCTCGGGACCACCGAATGTTTGTTGCGTGATTGCGAGCATGCCACTGATTCTGCGGTCCCCTAGTATCCAAGGGAAAGAAGGCACTTCAATGATCCCGAGGTACCCGATGGATACCATTGTCGACTGGTCCGGCTCCGACAACCTGGTCAAGAGCTATCTGACCAACTGCCCGGCGCGCGAAGTGCTGACGGTGCTCGCCGACAAATGGGTGCTGCTCGTCCTCGGCGTACTGCGCATGGCGGGCGAGCCGGTGCGCTTCAACGATCTGCGCCGTCGACTCGACGGCATCACCCAGAAGATGCTCACCCGCACCCTGCGCAACCTGGAGCGCGACGGACTGGTCCGCCGCGCCGTCTACCCCACCGTCCCGCCGCGAGTCGAGTACTCGCTGACCGATCTGGGGGCCAGCCTCGGCGAGCTCAGCCACGCGATGGGGGTCTGGTCGGTGCAGCACCAGGGCGAAATCGTTACCGCCCGTGATGAATTCGATAATCGCACCGACCCTGAACCCATCTGAACACCTCAGGCGGCCTGTAGGAGGTCACCGCCGGAGGCCAGGGCGGCGTAGCGACCGTCGGAGTCCATGAGCTCGCGGTGGGTGCCGCGTTCGATGATCTGGCCGCGGTCGAGCACGACGATCTGCTCGGCGTCGCGGATGGTGGAGAGCCGGTGCGCGATGGTGATGGTGGTTCGGCCTTCCGACAGCGCGTCGATTGCGGCCTGCACCTCCTGCTCGGTCCGGTTGTCCAGCGCGCTGGTGGCCTCGTCGAGCACGAGAATCGGCGGATTGCGCAGGATCACCCGTGCCACCGCCAAACGCTGCTTCTCGCCGCCGGAGAACCGATAGCCGCGCTCGCCGACCAGCGTGTCGTAGCCGTCCGGCAGGCTCACGATATGGTCGTGGATCTGCGCGGCCCGCGCCGCGGCGTACAACTCCTCGTCGGTCGCATCGGGTTTGGCGAAGCGCAGATTGTCCGCGACCGAGGTGTGGAACAGGTAGGTCTCCTGCGAGACCACGCCGACGGCGGCGGCGAGATCGGCAAAGGACAAGTCCCGCACATCGATTCCGTCGATCTCGACCCGGCCGGATGTCACGTCGTAGAGTCGCGCCACCAGGTAGCCGAGTGTGGTCTTGCCCGAACCGGTTTCGCCGACAATCGCCAGACTGGTCCCGGCGGGCACAGTGATGTCGATGTCCTGCAACACATTCCGCGTCCCGGATCCATAGGTGAAGCCGACGTGCTCGAAGCGGACCTCGCCCTTGACACCCGAATCCGGCACCGGCACCGGCTTCATCGGTTCCTCGATATCCGGCTCCAGGTCCAGGTATTCGAAGATCCGACCGAACAGCGACATGGAACTCTGCACCTCCACCCCGGTGTTCAGCAACTGCACCATCGGCCGCAACAGGCTCGTCTGCAAGGTCGTGAAGGCGACCAAGGTGCCGACCGAGACCAGCGGATGTCCCGCTGCCACGGTCGATCCCGCCGCCCAGTAGACGATCGCGGGCATGGCCGCCATCACGATCTGAATCGTCGACTGCCGCCACCGACCGGCCATTCCGGACCTGATCTCCAGGTCCACCAGCCCACGCGACTCCTTCGCGAAATCGTCGACCAGCGCGGGCGCGCGGCCCATCGTGCGCCCGAGCAGAATGCCACTCACCGACAGCGATTCCTCCACGATCGCCGACATGCCTGCCAATTTCTGCTGCCGCTGCGCGGTGATCTTCCTGCGTTCGTCGCCGACGCGCCTGCTGATCCAGACGAAGAACGGCAGCATGATCAGTGAGACCAAGGTGAGCCGCCAGTCGAGGGCGATCATGGCGATCACCGAGGCGACTACGGTGGTGAAGTTCGAGACCAGTGAAGTCGCGGTCGAGGTGACCGTCGATTGCATGCCGCCGATATCGTTGGCGATCCGCGACTGCACTTCGCCGGTGCGGGTAGTCGTGAAGAACGACAACGGCATTCGCTGCAACTGCGCATACACCGCGGAGCGCAGATCGTGCATGACCTCTTGACCGACCGCGGTGGAGATGTAGGTCTGGAGCACGCCGAAGATGCTCGTGAGTGCGGCGACCGCGACCATGCCTGCCGCGAGGGCGGTCAGCAGACCGGTCCGGCCGTGCGGCAGGGCGTCGTCGAGGATGCCGCGCAGCATGAACGGCGATGCCAGCGCGACCAGTGACGACAAACCGACGAGCGCGGCGACCAGTGCCAGGCGCGCGCGATACGGCCGAAACAGCCGGACGATCCGGCGAAGTTGATGTGGGGGCTGCATAGGCGCCTCCTTCCGAGGACTACGTCATGAAACTGAGCATGACTCATAATTGTTCCCGAAACAATGAGTTATGCTCAACAAATGGATATCGCGCTCGATCCCGATCTCCCCGAGCTGTTCCTGCGCACCGCGAAACGCATCCGCCGCAACCAGGTCGCGCGACTCGCTCCCCTGGGAATTACCCCAGGTCAGGCCCGCGCTCTCCGCATTTTCGGCCACCACGACGAGCCCCTGCGTATGGCGGCAATCGCCGACCACCTCGGCATCGTGCCGCGATCCGCCACCACCGTCGTCGATGCGCTCGAAGCCGCAGGCCTGGTCTCGCGCGCGCCCGACCCGGCCAACCGCCGCTCGACCCTGGTGACGCTGACCGACTCCGGCAGGGCCGCGCTCTCGCAGATGGCCGCGGCCCGCCGTGCGGCCGCCGAGGAGGTATTTGCCGGCCTGAGCGAACAGCAGCGCACAACGCTTCGCGATTTGCTTGCCGCACTCGATTCGGAGGCGTCGGTCGGCCCAACGAATATCTCGCCGACCGCATCGCCGCCCCGGGGCTGAATCGGGGCATGCTGGACTTCACGCCGTAACCCGTCTACTGGACCCCCGCGGCCATCGCCGAACCTCCGGCCTGCTTTCCACCTACCTCGTCCGCATGCAACGCGCCACCCACAAGGCCCGCCGCGGCTGGCCTCACCCCGCGACATCCACGCCGTAGCCGCGGGCCAAGGCAGCCAGGTCGGTGGTGTAGCCCTGACCTACGGCACGCAGTCGCCAGACGTCGCCGCGTAAATAGATCTCGGCCAGCAGCAGGGTTCGTTCCTCGGTCGCGGCGTCCAGGGTGGCTCGGGCGACAATTGCGCCCTCGGTGCCGGGTGTTGCCTCGATCTCGATGGCGCCGATATCGCCGAAAGTCATGCCATCGCCGTCGAGCACCGCCGCGACGACAATGCGGCAGCAGTTGTCCGGAAGGCTGTCGAGGGACAGCGCAAGGGATTGCTCGTTCGGACCGTCCGCGGCCAGGCGGGCACCGGAGGCTTCGGGCTGGTTGTAGAAAACGAAGTCCGCATCGCTGGCGACCTGCTCGGCACCGTCGACGAGGAACGCGACAAGGTCGACCTCCCAGGTGCCGCTCTGCGTCCACGACGCACGCAGGTTCCATTCGCCGCCGTGTTCCGCGATCGGCAGATCGATCACTTGCCCGCGGACGAGCAGCATGACCTCATCCGAAAGCGCGGCACCGCGAGTCGACAACGGAGTCGCCGTGGTCCCGTCGACCAGTTCCGGACCGTGTACCCGCAACCCGAGTTCGGTTGCTTTCGAATACCGACGATCACTAACTGCGCCGGCCAGCGCGAGTACGTCGACGTCGGTCACGCTCGCCGACATATTCACCGCGACCGATCCACCTAGTTCCGCGATCCGGGCGCGGGCCGATGCCGCCTCGTCATGGGTGCCACCGAGCACCAAAAAACGTGATCCAGACAGCGGTCCCTGGGGCTGCGCCGCGCGCTTCGTGGCAGGTTCTCGCGGTGCCGGCGCAGATGTGGGACCGGCTGCATCCTTGCGCCGCCCGGGCAGCACATCCTCGAGCAGTTTCAAGAATCCGGTCTCTGCGACGATCGGCGTACCGAACTCGATTGCCTTGCGCGCCTTGTCCGTTGCCGAGTTCGGCGAATTCGTCACCAACAAGCTGGTCCGTCGGCTCACCGCACCGGTCACATCCAACCCGGCCGCTTCGGCCCGACCCACCAGCTCGATTCGATCGGTCGAGGTATCACCGGTGATCGCGATCTTCATCCCCTGCACCAGTCGCCTGCCGGTCTCGAGCCGACCGGGATATACGAAGGCACACGGTATTTTGGGTCCGCTACGCGACTGCGGCATCCCCTGGCGGCTCTGATAGTTCTCCTTCGGCGGGCAGACCAACAGTGGCGGTGCGATTCCCAGCCCGGCCGCGTCGGCGATCAGCGCGCGCAGCACTGCGGCCAGCACTCGGGCATCGTCGAGTGCATTGTGCGCGTGTGCTTGTCGAACGCCATAGTGCGCCGCGAGAGTGCCCAGCTTGTAGTCGGGCGTCGGCGGCGATACTCGGCGAGCGAGCGCGAGCGTGCACAGCCGCCGCGCCACCGGGAATACCGCGCCCGCACGGGTGAACTCATCGGCGAGGAAGCCGTAGTCGAATTGGGCGTTGTGCGCGACCATGACCCGATCGGTCAGTAGACCCGAAAGTTGTTCGCGCACATGCTCGAATGGCGGCCATCCACGCAGCACATCCCTGGTCAGACCATGGATGTGCACCGGACCCGGATCGCAGCCCGGATCGATCAAGGTGTGGAACTCGTCGGCGACACTGCCGTCGCTCGCGAGCGTCAATGCCGCTACCGACAGTACGCGGTGATCGCCTGCCCGAAGCCCCGATGTCTCCACATCGACGAGGGTGAACGACCCGAATCCAGGATCGAACGGTGAACGGTGGACCATCGCATTCCCCTGCATGAGCAACGCATCGGTGCTGTGCGGGGGAATGTTGCAGCGGATCGGCGCGTCGTGCGGTTCGCGTTGCGCGTACCGAAGTCCTTGGAGCGGTGCGTGTTAGGCGGGGTGGGTGTTTTCGGCGGCGGTTACTACATGGCGCATGAGGAGGGCGGTGGTTACCGGGCCGACGCCACCGGGGACGGGACTGAGGGCGGCGGCCTTACCGCGGACGGTTTCCGCGGCTACGTCCCCGACGATTTTGCCGTCGGGGGCTTCGTTGGTGCCCACGTCGATGACGGTGGCGCCCTCGCGGATGTGTTTGCCGGTGACCAGACCGATGCGGCCGGCGGCGGCAACGACGATATCGGCGGCGGAGGTGACGGCGGGGAGGTCGGTGGTGCGGGAATGGCAGATGGTGACGGTGGCGTTTTCGGCGAGCAGGAGTTGAGCAAGGGGCTTGCCGACGATATTGGAGCGGCCGACGACGGCGACATGCCGTCCGGCGAGCGGGATTTCGTGATGCTTCAGTAGTTCGACGACGGCCTCGGAGGTGGCGGGGACGAAGCCGTCGAGACCGGAGGCGAGCAGGCCGAGCGAGAGCGGGCTGACGCCGTCGACGTCCTTGCCGGCGGCGATGGCTGAACTGACATCGTCGAGGGTGACACCGGCGGGCAGCGGGGTCTGCAGCATGATCGCGTCGATGGCGGTATCCGCGCTGCGGGCGGTGAGTTCGTCGCGGATCCGCTCGATGCTCGCGTCGGCACCGAGTTCGATGGTGTCGCAGGCGATTCCGAGACGTTCGGCGGCCTTGCGCAGCGAGTTCACGTACCACGCGCTGGCCGGATCGTCATTTGCCACGATCAAGGCCAAGCGCGGCGCGGTTCCGCTCGCGGTGAGCGCGGCGGCGCGCTGCTTGGTGTCGGCGTTGATGGCGGCGGCGAGTTCTTTGCCGGACAGCGAAACGGTATCCACGTTGTCACACCTTATCGGCTGCACCGCGGGGCCGGTTTCGGCGGGCACCCCGCGCGCCGCCCGGTTTACCCGGATACCGGAAACAACGCCTGGCAATTACCAGGTTATTGCTGTTACCAGTCGTATTGTGATTGTGCTTGCCCATGGCTAACTGTCAGCTGACTTACCGAAAGCCCCGTTTCACGCGTGGAAAGGTGTCGACTGTAGTGAAGATCTCGAGGCATTGGAAACTATGGGTCGCGACCGCGTTCGCGGCCGCGGCCATCACCGGGCTATCCGGCGCACCCGCCATCGCGGCGCCGGAAACCGACGCCCTCTACAACTCCGCCCAGCGCGCCTTCACCGACGGCGACGATGCCGCCGGCCGCGCCGAACTCCGACAGCTGATCGCCGCCGACCCGGCCGATGCCGAGGCCCTTTCGCTGCAGGCGATCTGGTCGCAGTACGCCAATGACCTGCCCGCCATGGCCGATGCGCTGGCCCGGCTCACCGCCGTCGACCCGGCAATGGCCCAGGGCACCAATAATGTGCTCGGCGCGATCGGCGCCGCGATCGCCACCCTGCCGAATCCGCTGCCATCGATTGTCGGGCCGCAGACCGGAATCGTGGTGCTCGGCTACGGCCTGCTCCCGGACGGCTCGCTGCGCCCCGAGCTGGTGAACCGGCTGACCGCGGCGTGGTTGCAGGCGGTCGCTTCGCCACTTTCACCGATCGTCGTCACCGGCGGAAACCCGCAGAACGGGATCACCGAGGCCGAGGCCATGCGGGCCTGGCTGGTCGGCAAGGGGCTGCCCGAATCCCGGATCAATGTCGAGAGCCGAGCCGGATCGACGGTGCAGAACGCGTTGTTCAGCACCAGGATGCTGCGCGATGTCGGCGCGAACAGCGCGGTCGTGGTGACCTCGCCGAACCACATCCGGCGAGCGGTCGCCGATTTCATTGTCGCGGGCACTCAGGTGGTCGGCGCGACCACCTCACTCGAGCAGCTGGTATCGCAGTTGCCGCCGCCCGCCAGGCAGGCGCAGCGCGGCATCTACCTGGACGCGACGCGGACGTTCCAGCTCGCCACCGCACGCTGAGCGCATTGGGTCCGAGCGTGCTGAAATGACGTAAATCGCGCAAATGTGCACGCTCAGACCCACCGCACCCCGTCCACACGGCACGATATCCCGATGACACCAACCGGAGATGTGGTCGCGCAACTGCGCGCGGCAGGCTGTGTATTCGCCGAGGACGAGGCGCGGCTGCTCATCGCCGCGGCAGCGGAGACCGGTGCCGATCTCAGCGACTTGGTCGCACAACGGGTTTCCGGAACACCGCTGGAATACCTGCTGGGCTGGACCGAATTCCACGGCATCCGCATCGCCGTCGCGCCTGGCGTCTTCGTACCTCGCCAGCGCACCGCCTTCCTCGTCGATGAGGCCGCCGAACTCGCCCGCGCCATGCCTCAGCACCCTGTTGTCGTCGATATATGTTGCGGCTCAGGCGCATTGGGTCTCGCGCTGGCACATGTTCTTGCCACCGAAGGCCGCCCGATAGAACTCGCCGCCACCGATCTCGAACCCGCGGCGGTCGAATGCGCCCGCCGCAACCTCACCCCGATCGGCGCGCCCGTCTACGCAGGCGACCTTTTCGAGCCGCTCCCCCGTGAATTGTGCGGCCGAATCAATATCCTGCTCGCCAACACCCCGTACGTGCCATCCGAGATGATCGCGAAAATGCCGTCTGAGGCACGCGATTACGAACCGCGCACCGCCCTCGACGGCGGACCGGACGGCCTGGATATCTTCCGCCGCGTCGTCGCCGCGTCCCGTACCTGGCTCGCGCCGGGCGGCCACCTACTGGTCGAATCCACCGAAGCCCAGGCCCTGCCATCGATCACCGTCCTCACCGCGCACGGCCTAACCGGCCGCATCGCCGAATCCGACGAGCTCTACTCCACCGTCGTCATCGGCACAAAGCCCGATGTGTGATTCAGATCACCGCCCGACGCCGATGAAATCGATATGGCTGCTCGGTCCATCCGGATGACCCATCCGAAAGGCGGAGCACACCATGACCTCTGACGAGATCCAACTGTGGACACAGGCCGAGCGCCTCGAACTCGCCGATTTCCTCGACGATCTCGAAGACCACGAGTGGGGCGTCTCATCACTGTGCGGCGACTGGACAGTGCACGAGGTCCTCGCCCACGTGACGCTGTCGAATCGCGTCACGCTCGGGCAGACGCTGCTCGGTGTGCTCCGGGCTCGCGGCGATTGGAACCGGATGACCGCCGACCTCGCCCGCGAGCGCGCCGCCCGATTCACGCCGGCCGAACTCATAGCCCAACTTCGCGAGTCGGCCGGCTCGACGCACCGGGCCCCGGGCGCCGGACCGCTCGATCCGCTGGCCGACATCATCATTCACGGCCAGGACATCGCACGACCGCTCGGACGCGTGCGGGAAGTACCGACGAAACCCGGTGTCGCCGCACTCGATCACATCATCGGGAGTCGCTTCTACGGTGCGCGCCGACGCTTGCGCGGCTTACGGTTGACTGCCGTCGAGGCCGACTGGTCGGCGGGCGACGGCCCGGACGAGATCCGCGGCCCCCTCAGCGATCTGCTGCTGGTGTCGACGGGCCGCGTGGCGGGACTGTCCGGTCTGGCCGGATCCGGCGTAGCGCGGCTCACCACGACGTTCTGAGGCCGTTACTTCTTGCGACCGGTGAACTTGTCCATCGAGTGGTACACGCCAACCGAATTCAGGAACAGATCGCGCAGCTTGATCGGCAGCAGACCGGAGATCGCCTTGTTGAGCCGGGATGTCCACGGCAGGATCACCAGCGCAGTGCCCGCTTTCATTTCGCGCCACGAGGTATCGACGACATCGTCCTGTTCGAGAATCGGCGTGAACAGGAAACCCTTTGCACCATCGAACATTCCGGTATTGATGTAGGTCGGACAGACCGTGGTGATCCGCACATGATCGTGGCCTGCCTGTTCCAGTTCGATACGCACCGAATCCGACCAGCCAAGCGCCGCCCACTTCGAGGCCGCGTACACGCTCATGCGCGGATTGGAGACCAGACCCGCCGAGGACGCGATGGTCATGACGCGCGCCGTACCCGTACCGCGCACCATCGCGGGCAGGAATTCGAGCGTAATATACATCGGCGCAAGGGAATTGATCGCCATCGTCTTATCGATATCGGCGCGATCGGTGGTGTCCCAGAAGTAGCTGTTGCCGCGCACGATGCCCGCATTGTTGATCAGGATGTCGATATCGCCGACGTCGGCGCGTACCGCCGCCGCGGCCTCGCCGATGGCGTCCTGCGCGGACACGTCGACCACATAGTGATGGATCGCGACGCCGCGGCCGGACAACTCGACCGCGGTTTCCTTCAGCGCGGATTCGTTGATATCCCACAGCACCACGGCGGCCGCACCCTCACGCACCGCACGCTCGGCGAACAGCTTGCCCAGGCCCATTGCTGCGCCCGTGACCAGGACCTTCTTATCGGCTACGGTGTCCAGTTTCATTCGTCCCCATCCTGATTTCGTCGTGAAATAGCTTCTGGCGCCATTACTTTTGGCGCAGCGCCTTCATGACGCCGAAATACAGCGTCATGGTCTTCGCCCACAGTTCCGCGGACATGCCGGGCAGCGGTGCGATCGGGAGCATCCGCTGCACCGCGATGGTCTGGGTGTCGATGTACTTCAACAAGCCCTCTGGACCGTGCCGACGGCCGGTACCCGAAATGCCGAGCCCGCCCGATGGCGCGTCCGCACTACCCCAGGCCGCGATGAAGCCCTCGTTCACATTCACCGAACCCGCATTGATGCGCGCGGCTACCTGACGACCTCGATCGACATCCTTGGTCCAGACACTCGCATTGAGCCCGTACGCGGTGTCATTGGCCTGCTCGACCGCCTCGTCGTCGCTGCCGACCCGATAGACCGACACCACCGGCCCGAAGGTCTCCTCGCGATACACCGTCATCCCAGGCCGCACCCCGGTCAGCACGGTCGGCTCGTAGAAGTACGGTCCGAGATCGGGACGCGCCTTTCCGCCCGCCAGCACCTTCGCACCCTTCGCGACGGCATCGTCGACATGCGCACTGACGGTGTCCAATTGGCGCTGGAACGTCAAAGACCCCATATCACTGGTGTAATCGAGCGCACCGCCCAATTCGATCGCCCGCACATGCTCGATGAATTCGCCGACGAACTGGTCATAGACCTTGTCGTGCACATAGATTCGCTCCATCGACTCGCACAGCTGCCCCGCCGAGGCGAAGCAGGCCCGAATCGCGATCTTGGCCGCCCTGGGCACATCCGCATCGGCCAGCACCAGCAGCGGGTTCTTGCCGCCGAGTTCGAGCGAATAGCCGATGAGCCGCTCCCCGGCCTGCTGCGCGATGGTCCGGCCGGTCGCACTGGACCCGGTGTAGTCGACATAATCGGCGCGCGCGATAACCTCACCGCCGATCACCGAACCACGACCGAGCACCGCCTGCCAGAGTCCGCGCGGCAGCCCGGCGCGCTCGGCGGCATCGATGGCCCACAGTGCGGTCAGGGCGGTCTGGTTGTCCGGCCGCGCGACGACGGCATTTCCGGCGGCCAATGCGGGCAGGGCGTCGGAGACGGCCAGGGCCAGCGGATAGTTCCACGGCGAGATCACCGCGACCACACCCTTGGGCCGATGCCGCACATCGACCTGGGTCAATACCGGCAGCACACCGCGCGGCTTGCGGGTGGCCAGCAGCTTGTTCGCGACCGACGCGTAGTACCTGGCATTGACCGCCACATCCCCGACCTCGTCGAAAGCATGCGCCCGGGACTTGCCGGTCTCGGTCTGCACGATATCGAGGATGGCGTCCTGTTCGGCCAGCACGATGTCGTGGAATTTCCGCAGCACCGCGACCCGCTCACGGACCGAGCGCCGCGCCCATACCTGCTGCGCGGTGCGCGCGGTCGCGAAGGCGGTCTCGATATCGCCGGTCGAGGACTGCGGCAGGTCCGCGATCTTGCGCCCAGTCGCGGGTGCGAAGACCTCGACCGCGGGTGCCCCGCCCGCGATCGCACGATCTAGCAGGGGTTGCACCAGGGCCGCGGGCAGGGCCTTCGGTTCGGTCAGCTGGCGGGCGGTCGTCATTGTCGGCCCTCTCCTGGGTCGGGCGCCTGTGCTGGACGAGGCGGTAAGCCGGGTTCAGCTATTTTCTGAACACTAGTGTTAGATTAATGTCGGTGCGGCACCTCGTGTCAAGCTGTCGGGTGTGGCACACAGATGGATCAGGCTTCGAGTTGTGAGGCATCACCATGTCCACTGACACTTCCCAGACGAATGGCGCGGCCCGGCGCGGCCGGCCACCACAGACCCAGGAGCAAGCCGAGGAGGTACGCGCCCGCATCGTGCTCGCCACCGCGGCGGTATTCACCCGCGGCGGCTCGCGCGGACTCAGCGTCGCCCAGATCATCGAACAGGCCGGACTGGCCCGACCCACCTTCTACCGCTACTTCGGCAATGCCACCGAACCGCTGCACGTCGTACTGGAGGCATCCAACGACGGCCTCGTCGACGGCATCCGCACAGCACTGACGGGTCCCGACGAGCCCGTCGAACTCGGCATTCGTCTCATCGATGCCTACCTCGGCTGGGCCCGCGGGCACGGTGCGATGCTGCGGCCGTTGTTCGCCGAACTGCACGACCCGGCCTCACCGGTATCGGCCTATCGCGAACGGGCACTGGACGATATCCGCGCGCTGGTGCGCGAAACGTTCACCGAATTGGGCCGCCCGGTCCCCTCACCGCTGGATCTCGATGCGGCCCTGCATGTTTGCGAGTACGTGGTCTACCGGATTTCGGCGGGTACCGCGCCCGGCGCCGAGCCGGACGCGGAAACCGTCGCCGCCGGACGGCTCACCATGATCCGCGTGCTGCTCACCACGCTCGGTACCCGCGCCGACCTCGAATACGCCATGACACTGCCGGGCATCTTCCCGGCCGCGGAGTGAATCTACAGATCGAGTTCGAGTTCACCACCGCGAGAACGCGATACGCAGGTGAGCATCGCACGGTTCCGATCGCCGGGCAGTAGCGCCCGGTCCCGGTGCTCGACCTCACCGGCGAGGACACCCGCCCGGCACGTTCCACAGAAACCCTGCTGGCAGGAGTACGCGACACCGGGCACCGCCCGCCGGATCGCGGTCAGCGCGGACTCATCGGCCGCGACATCGACCTCGGTTCCACTGCGGCGCAATCGAATACGGAACGGCGCGCCGTCGCTGACCGGTACCGCCGAGAAGCGCTCGGTGTGCAGCGAGGCCGTCGGATCGTGTAACAGCAACACCCTGCGCGCGGCTTCCGCCAATGCCGGTGGTCCGCAGACATATACCGCGGCACCGGTCGGCGTCTGTTCGAAGATCATCCGCGGATCCGGCACCCCGAACTCGTCATCGGGTCGAACCACCACATCACCACCGGTGAAGTGGGCAAGCTCGTACAGGAACGGCATCCGCGCCCGCGAGCGCCCGAAATACATGAGCCGCCACGGTATTCCGGCGCGTTCGGCGGCGGTGACCATCGGCAGAATCGGCGTGATCCCGATACCACCCGCCACGAAGAAATACTCCGGTGCTTCGATGAGCGGGAACGCATTGCGCGGGCCCCGCGCCCACAGTCGGTCGCCGACGCGCAGCTGCTCGTGGATCTCGCGGGAACCACCGTCACCATCGGGGATGTACCGCACCGCGATTCGGTAGCAGCTGCGATCCTCCGGGTCGCTGTTCAGCGAATACTGCCGTTGCCGACCCGAGGGCAGGAATACATCGATGTGGGCGCCCGGCGTCCAGGCGGGCAGGTCCGCGCCGCCTGGATCGCACAGGGTCAGGCTGACCACCTCGTCGGCCTCGGCCTCGATTCCCATGATCGCCAGCTCGAAATCGTAGCCGGTGCGCCGCACCGGCTGTGGCCGCGAAAGCAGCTGCGCCGCTTTCCCTTCGGTGAATACCCGCTTGTAGGTGTCCACTGCCGACGCGATCATCCGCAGCCCGGCTCCCGGCCGGAACTGCTCTTCCACGGCAGTCATGCGCGTGCCCGTGCCGCAGGCGACTGCGCCAGGTAGCGCAGTGCGTTATCCATCGGACCGAGTTGGGAGGGATGGAATCCCGGCCGCAGGTACCGCGGAATCTCGGTCAAGAAGGTGGTGAAGTTCGGGACCACACCGCGCAGCGAGGCGCTGGCCATCTGTAGCGGCCACCACCGACCCTTATTCGGCGATGGGTCCTGTTGGAAGAGGTAGGCACTCGAAATCACGAACAGCGCGAGCAATCCCGAACTGGCGATCAACGCCTGACGCGCCTTGCGGGCATAGCCGCCGTCGAGATGCATGTACGCGTCGTAGACCACGCTGCGATGTTCGACCTCCTCGGCGCCGTGCCAGCGGACCAGATCCAGCATTGCCGGATGCATCCCCTTGGCCGCCAATTTGTCGTTGGTGAGCAGCCATTCGCCGATGACGGCGGTGTAATGTTCCATTCCCGCGAACAGGGCCAGTCGCTCGCACAGCCATTCATGTCGGGCCCGGCCGGACAGTCCGTGGTCGCCGAGCAGCCGATCGATCAGCCAGGCGACGCGATCCACCATCGGCCCGACCTCGAGTCCGAGGCGTTCCAACTGGTGGCGGGCCTTTTCGTGGGAACCGGCGTGCATCGTCTCCTGACCGATGAAGCCACGGACCTCTTCCCGCAATCGCTCATCATCGATCAGCGGTAAGGCCTCGGCCAGCGCCTGCGCCATGGCCCGCTCGCCTTCGGGGAGCACCAGGTGCATCACATTGATGATGTGGGTTGCCATGACTTCGCCGGGGATGTAGTGCATCGGCACCGAATCGAAATCGAAGCTGACGTCCCGCGCGTTGATGGCATGAGCCTGATCGGCGTAAGCAGTGCCCATCTGATGGTCCTCACGTCTGGTCCCTGGACGATCAATGTATTGCCGACATCAAATGCTGTCAACATCACATGATGTCAACTTCCCCGCTATGGGAGGATCGAGCCATGAACGACGCCGCTTCCGATGGATCGATACCGGGGATGCGCCGCTGGCGCGGCACGCCCCCGGCCGACCGAATCGCCGCGCGCCGCGAACAGCTCGTCGAGGCCGCCATCGAGTTGATGGCCACGATCGGAGCCTCGGACATCTCCATGCGCGGGGTCTGCAGGCAGGCCGGACTCACCGAGCGCTACTTCTACGAGAGCTTCCCGAATCTGGACAAACTGCTCACCGCAGCATTGGAAGCGGTCGTGCTCGGCGCACAGGAACGCCTGCTCGCGGCGCTGGCCACCGCACCACCCGAACCGCAGAAACTATTTCGCCATGCCATTTCGGCATTCACCGATTATCTGGTCGAGGATCGCCGCCGCGGCCAGATCATGTTCGTGGAATCGCAGGCCACCCGGGTACTCGGCGACCGAGGAAATGAGCTCATCGAATTGTTCACCGCCCCGATTGCGCTCACGATCGGGTTGGGCGACGACGGACCACTTACCCCACCGGATCAGTACGAGAACAGCCTCAACTCGAACGCCATTTTCGGCGCGATGGCATATATGTACCGCCCGTGGCTGGACGGCACCATCGATATTCCACGCGAACGGTTCGACGATCACGCGACCAGCGTGTTGCGCAATATCGCGGCCGCACGGTCGGCCGAGCCGCCCGCAGGCGCTCTGACCAGCAATTAACCCTGTGTGGTTACCGAATCCCGATCCCGCGACCGTTCGAACACCATCGCGCGATCGGTGATCTTGCCGTGGCGCAGCGTGACCAGGTCGCGTAGGTAGTTCATGCGTAGGCGCCACGGCGCCTTGGCGCCCTGGATCGGGAATTGGCCCGCGGCGCGCTGTACATAACCCGGATTGAAATTCAGGAATAGCGACGCCGCGCCGACGGACGGATCGCGCACCGGCGTGCAGCGAGCGTATCCGTTGCCGTACATGTGGCGTAGCAGCCGAACGACGTACTCGCACACCAGATCCGCCTTCAGCGTCCAGGAGGCGTTGGTATATCCGATGATGTACGCGAAATTCGGCACGTCCGACAGCATCATGGCCTTATATGCCATATGTTCCGGGAGGTGCACCGACTGTCCGTCGACGGTGAATTCGATGCCGCCGAAGGCGAGTAGATTCAAACCTGTTGCGGTGATGACGATGTCGGCATCGAGGGTCGCACCGGAGGCGAGTGCCAGGCCCGTCTCGGTGAATGTCTCGACCTTATCGGTCACGATATCCAATCGACCCTTACGGATCGCGCGGAAGAAATCGCCATTCGGGGCCAAGCACAGTCGCTGATCCCAGGGGTTGTAGGTCGGGGTGAAATGGGTATCGATGTCGTAGCCCTCGGGCAGCCAGCGCCGCTGCCAACCCTTGATACGCTGGCGCATGTATTGCGGATACCGTTGGCTCAGTTGGTAAATCGCGGTTGCCAGCGCCACATTTTCGGCCCTGGCCACCGCATAGGCGGCGCGGGTCGGCAGGAATTTGCGCACCTTGACGGCGAGGTCGTCGCGGGCCGGTGCGGAAATGATGTAGCTCGGTGAGCGTTGCAACATCGTCACGTGCGCGCCCTGGTCGGTCAGGGCGGGTCCCAGCGTAACCGCGGTCGCGCCGCTGCCGATCAGCACCACCCGCTTGCCCGCGACATCCAGATCACGCGGCCAGTGCTGCGGGTGGATGATCGGCCCGGCGAAACGCTCGGTGCCCACGAATTCCGGAGTGTAGCCCTCGTCATAGCGGTAGTAACCGGAGCAGCAGAACAGGAATCCAGCTGTGAGAGTCACGGTTTCGCCCGTATCGGTGCGTTCGGCGCGCACCGTCCACCGGTTTTCCTGCGACGACCATTCGGCGCCGACGACCCGATGGCGGAAGCGGATATGGCGGTCGATCCCGCTCTCGGCGGCCGTGGCGCGCACATAGTCGAGGATGTCCGCGCCGTCGGCGATCGAATACTCCCCCAACCACGGACGGAAGCGGTAGCCGAGGGTGTACATGTCGGAATCGGAACGAATTCCCGGATAGCGGAACAGGTCCCAGGTGCCGCCGATCGCGTCGCGGCTCTCCAGAATCGTGTAGCTCTTCTCCGGGAAGGCTCGCCGCAGGTGATACGCCGCGCCTATGCCGGACAATCCGGCACCGACAATGAGCACATCGACGTGCTCACCAGCGATCCTCATCGATCTCGTCCTCCGATATTCGGCGGCGCGATTCGCACCGGCTTCACCCCCAGCCTATCCGTTGCGGTCCAGCCGAGGATCGTGACGCCGGAGGCGGCGAGAACGTCCGGTTTCGAGGATCTGTGTTTCGATGGAACCGTTTCGTCGGCGCGTGCGTCTCTATGATCAGACGGGACTAGTGGAAGGGGCCACCGCTATGGCTGTTGGCAGCGCGTTCGGCGGGTATATCGAGGATGCGAAGGCCGGGGCGCTGAAGGTGCGGATGGAACCGCAGGCGTTTCTGGATATCGACGCGGCCTGCCAGAACTTGATCGACGAGCTTACGGTCGCGCAATACGATGCCCGGTCGCTCGGCGAGAAAGAGTCCTGGGGCCTCGGCGAGAACAATCCCCGACTCACTTCCGCGATCGAGCTGGTGAAGTTGTTCCGGGACAAGGCGTTCGGCGGCCCGAACAACGCCTACGACACCCTCGGCGACTACATAACGGTCGCCACCGAGATCCAGAACCTCTTCAAAACCATCCGCGACGCCTACGAGCAGACCGACGCCGAGTTCGCTCGTCGGATCCGCGAGATCCGCGTATGAGCCGACGATCGCGACCCGATCGGCGGTCGGCTGGTGTAGCGGTGTCGGCGGCCCTGCTGGCGCTTCTCGCCGCATGCACGAACGACAAGGGCTCACCGACCCCGGAGACCACCGCATCCACCGCCGCGGCCGGCTCGTCCAGCACCACCGCGACCGCCTTCGATCCCTGCACGGCCTTGACGCCGCAATTCCTGGCTCAGCATCAATGGGATGCCCGAACTCCGGAGCACAAGCAAACAACCACCGGCGCATTCACCTGGACAGGCTGTGCCTACCTGGCGCGAGCGCGCTATACCTTCGGTATCCAGACGACCAACGGAACCCTCGCCCAGCTTCGCGAAAAGTTCCCCACCGCAACCGAACTCACCATCGACGGCCGCAAGGCCCTACGCTATGAGGCCCGCCCTGACGTCGGCGGCGGCTGCACCATCAATATCGAGATGAAATCGGGCTCCCTCTACATCCTCGTAGACGACCCCCGCGGCCTCCACCCACGCAAACTCTCCCCTTGCGATAACGTCACCGAAATCGCCGAAGCCGTCGCCCCACTCCTCCCTCGAGGCAGCTGACTGATCTCGCCGAGCGGGCCTTGCGGTTCTACCAGCCCAACTACCTGCGGCGCAGCAGAACTCCGCGAATAAAGGCGGCCTGGCCGGCGTGCTGGATATCGTCGTCCACGACGCTGATCAGCCGCACACCGAGGGTAACCGGCGGATCCCAGCGAGTGTCGACGATGCGGGGCAGGTCGGCATCGGTGAGTCCGGTTACGTAGTCGATCGTCTGCGTGTGCACCGCGTCGTAGTAGCCCAACAGCAGCTCTGCCGAAATCCCGCCGAGCTCGGCGACCTCCCCGTCGCGGTGCCCGTAGCCGGTCGCCTCATCGGCGAACGGCAGGTCGAACCTTTTGGCCCAGCCCGCCGCCGTCCACACTTGTTCGAGTCCCGCCACGTCCGCGATGTGGTCGTCTTGCACCCGGGTCAGATGCCAGATCAGCCAGGCGATGGAGTTGGCGTCCGGATCGATCTGCGCCGCCAGCTCGTCCTGTCCGAGTCCCTCGACCGCGCCGTGCACATTCTCCCGCACCCGTCCGAAGGCATCGACCAACAACTCAGCGCTCGTCATGTCCTCATGCAAGCACAGAGTCGTCGCCGATATTCCCGATCGCGCCGTCATCCGCCCAGCGGCAACAGAAGGTCGGCCGATTCGAGGTCGAGCAGTGCTCGTTTGGCAGGTAGCCCGCCCGCGTAACCGGTCAGGGATCCGTCGGCCCCGAGCACGCGGTGGCATGGAAGCAGGATCAGCAGACGGTTGCGAGCCAGCGCGCCGCCGATCTTACGGGCGTCGGCTGGAGTGCGGCCGAGTTGTCGGGTCAAGGCACCGTAGGTGGTTGTCCGGCCGTATCCCGTGGTCGCCTCGAGCGTCTGCAAGACCTCTCGATCGAACGCGCTCATATCCGTCAGATCCATCGGTACCGTGAACCACCGGCGTTCGCCGGTGAGGTATTCGTCGATTTGACCTGCGGCGGCCACCAGATGCTCACGCGCCATGGTGTTTTCGCCGATTGGTCCAGTCGGCAGCCCATCGGTGAACGCAACCAGGGTGACACCGGTCTGGTTCGCTTCGATCAGCAGATTGCCCAGTGTCGAGACGTGCACGAGTCGTGCGATGGCGGTATCGGACATGATGTTGCTCCTCTCTGTCGAGCCTTCATCAGGTAGACGCTCCCCAGCGCCGAAACGTGAGATCACCTGCCGGATTCGGCTTTCCATGCCGCGTAGGCGGCGGGCAAGCAGACCGCGCACGGGCGGTAACCGGCGGCGATGGCGGTTTGTTGGTCGGCAAAGAAGACACGGTGGGCGCGGTAGTGGCCGCGCGCCAAGGCTCGCAAGGCCGACGGGCAGTCGAGGCGGCCGTACAGCTTCCCGCGCCGGTGACCGCCGTACCGGCCCGGGGTGGGGCTGGAATACGGGCGGCCGTCGGCGCCCGTCAGGATGTACATCTCATTCGGCGTCGTGCAGAACCAGGCCCAGGGTGTGTCGGTGACCGCTGCGAATTCGACTGACGCCGTGGCGAATCGGAGCGCGGGACCAACCGCGCGACGATGCTGTCGGCCGGTCTCGGGTGGTGAAGACGAGTGCGTGGCCCTGTTCCAGGATGGTGACCGTCGGTTTGGACTGCGCGCGGGGGCGTTGTTCGACCAGGAGGAATTCACCGCCGGTGTGGTCGATGCCGGGGCGGTCCAGGCCGATCACGACTTGCAGCGGGAAGACGAGCTCGCCGTAGAGATCCCGGTGCAGCGCGTTCCAGTCACCTTCTGTGTAGCGCAACAGGATCGGAGTCGCCTTCGTTTGACCGGCGGCGTGGCAGGCGTCGAGCCAATCGTCGAAATCGTCGGGCCATGGCGTGGGGTCGCCGAGTCGGTCGGCCCACGTACGGGCGATGGGCAGCAGTTTGCGGTAGAAAGCCCTCCGCAGCCGCATGATCGGCGCGGGGACCGGATCGGCGAAGTACCGGTAGGTGCCCTGGCCGAATCGGTAGCGGGCCATATCGATCGTCGACCGGAACCGGCCAAGATCCTCCCACATGGCGGTGAATTCGGCGCACTCGTCCGGACGCAGCAGCGGGCCGGTCTGGGCGCAGCCGTAGGCGTCGATCTCCTCGGTCAGATCGTGCCACTGCTGCGCTTCGACTCGTTCTTCCAGTGCGGCAAGGGTTTTCACTGCATCTCCTTTCACGCCGCTTCGAGCGTGAGCAGGGTGGTCTTGGCGGTAACGCCGCCGACGTACTGGCCGATCGAACCGTCGCTGCGCACCACGCGATGGCACGGGATGACCACCGGCAGCGGATTGTGGGCACAGGCTGAGCCGACCGCGCGAACCGCACGCGGATTACCGACGGCCGCAGCGACATCGGCGTAACTCTCGCGATGCCCGTAACCGATATCGCTCAGATGCTCGATCACCTGGCGCCGGAATCCGACGGTCAAACGCAGATCGAGTGGCAGATCGAATTGTGTTCGCGCACCGGCGAAGTACTCGTCGATCTCACGTGCCGCGGCGTCGAGACGCCCTGGGGCGGCCAGGACGCGCGGGCTGATGCGCTCGGCGAGTGCGGCGAGCACGGTGTCGTGGTTCTCGTTGGGGTAGGCGACCCGCACCAGGCCCGCTGGGGTGGCCGCGAGCAGCAAGGCGCCAACGGGGGTGTCCAGCGTGCGGTAGGCGACGTCGAGCAGGCCCGCGGCCTGGGCGTCGGCGACCAGCCGTCGACGCAATCGGGACAGGATCTCGGCGGAGTTCGGGTTCAGGCCGTCGAAGAGGCCGTCCGGATTCCGGTCGATAGTGGCCATCATGTTCGATCCTTCGGATAGAGCTTGCGCAATGTTTTGAGGCCGTCGGCAGCGGCGCGACGGGCGGCATCGGTCGAATTACCCAGTAGCTGAGCGATTTCGGCGTGCGGTAGACCCGCCAGGTAGTGGTAGGCCACCGCTCGTCGCTGCTTGGTCGGCAGCGACGCGAGCGCGTCCCACAGATCGGGGTCGTAATCGGCCGGGTCGGCATCGGGTGCCGTGCGTTCGGGCAGCGTTTCGGCGGGAACGGGTGCGCGGGTCAGTGCGCGCCCCACATCGATCGCGCGCCGATGCGCGATGGTGACCAGCCATGCCTCGATATTCGTCTTCGGGTCGAGGTCCGGATAGGCCCGCAGGGCCGACAGAAAAGTCTCCGACCAGGCATCGGGCGCATCCGTCGGACCGAGCACGGCTCGGCACACGCGCAGCACCATCGGGCCGTATTCGGCCACCACTTCCTCGAACGGAGGCAATCTCACGCTGGGTAGACGCCGGGGACGCCGAAAACGTGAGATTCCCAGGTCAGGCTCACTGCGACTCCGGGGTGCGCGACAGGCCGCTGGCACGCAGGACGCGGCGGTCGATGGCGGCGCGGATGGAGTCGTCGGTGCCGATGATGCGTACATGGCGACGAGCGCGGGTAATGGCCGTGTACAGCAGTTCCCTGGTGAGCAGGGTGGATTCGGGTTCGGGCAGGACGACCGAGACGGTGTCGTACTGGCTGCCCTGGCTGCGGTGGATGGTCATGGCGAAGACGGTGACCACGGCCGGAAATTGGGTCGGGTGCACCAGATAGGGTTCGCTGCCGCGCTGCAGGGCCGCACGTAACGAACCGTCGGGCGTGCGCACAATCACGCCGGTATCGCCGTTGTAGATGCGCGCCTCGTGGTCGTTGGCGGTGACCAGCAGGGGTTGGCCCGGATACCACGGCGCCTGATGCGAGTCCGGCCCCGCACCACCGGCCGCGGCCCACTCGCCTGCCATACGATCCCAGCGTTCGACGCCGAAGGGACCTTGGCGGTGCGCACACAGGAGGCGGTGGGATTCGAGGGCGGTCAGTGCGGCCGCGGCATCGCCGTCGAGGGCGGCCACGGTGACCGCACGGGCGGCGCGCACCACATCGGCGCGGACGGGTGCGGTGTCCTCAGGGGTACAGAGCGAGAGTTCTTCACCTCCCGCCCGCAGCAGTGCGAGTGCGGCCTCGGCATCACCGGCGCGGACCGCGACAGCGAGTTCGGCGATTTTGCCGCCGAAGCGGCGGCCACGGGTCAGCCGGACGATGCCGCCGCGCAGCCGGATTCGCTCCAGATCGGTCAGCGCCTCCGGATTACCGTCGGCCGCAATGGATTCCGCACCGAGTACCTGTTCCAGAACCGGATTCGGTTCGCCGACAACGGGGCCGGCGACGAGATCGGCGAGTACCGCACCCGCGTCGACCGAGGCGAGCTGATCCGGATCGCCGACGAGCACCAGGCGGGTATCCGGACGCAGTGCGGCCAGCAGACTGCTCATCATCGTCAGCGACACCATGGAGGTTTCGTCGACCACGATCGCGTCATAGGGCAATCGGTTGAATTCGTGGTACCGGAACCGGGTCGCCCGGCCGCGCTGCCAACCGAGCAGACGATGCAGGGTTGCGGCGGTCAACTCTGGCAGCGCGAGCGATTCGGCCTGCTCGCGCACCGCTTCCTGCAACCGCGCGGCCGCTTTGCCGGTGGGCGCGGCCATAGCGATGCGCAGTGTGGGCAACTTAGGATGCGCCTGCTGATGCGCGTCGAGCAGGGCCAGGATGCGGGCGATGGTGTGGGTCTTGCCGGTACCCGGCCCGCCCGCCACCACCGTGGTCCAGTGCGTCGCGGCCAGTGCGGCGGCGATCCGCTGGCGGTCCGGGGCCGCACCGACCGGGGCGTCGAAGAGCCGGTCGAGCTCGCGGCGCACGATTGCCGGGTCCACCTTCGGATGGTGTCCGGAGCGCTCGGTGAGCACGCGGCGGATCGTCTGTTCCTGCTGGTAATAGCGGTCCAGATAGAGCAATGGCCCCGCGACCAGCCGCAACGGCTGCAACGGACCAGCCGGTCCCCCGCACACCAATGGACTGACCCGCAACGCGGCGACCACCGCATCGATATCCGGCCACGGCAACGTCGCCGGATCGATACCAGCACCCGCATCCCAGGTTTCATCGGCATCGATGCCGATTTCGCGCATCCGCTGCAGTTCCAGACAGACCGACCCCGAACGCACCGCCCGCACCGCGAGCGCAGCCGCGAACAGCACCTCTTGCGAGGTTTCCCGGCCCATCCGGCCCAATCGGAGAGCGACGTGCACGTCGGCGGCGGAGAGCACACCGGCCTCGTTGAATATGCGCAGCAGTCCGGTTCCCCGCTGCGCCAACTGGATCGACGTCATCGGGCAGCCTCCCCCGCCAGCAGATCGGACAGGGCGACGATCAGCGCGGCCGGTGGATTCCAGTCGAAAACACCACAGCCCGACGGAGTTTCGGGACCGATCATGCCGCGGACGAAAAGGTAGCGGGCACCACCGAGATGGCGCGTCGGATCGTAGCCGGGCAGCCGCCACCGCAGATAGCGGTGCAGGGCGACCGCGTAGAGCAGGGCCTGCAGCGGGTAGTGCGAGCGCAGCATTTCGGCGGCCATGCGGTCGTGGGTGTAGTGGTCGACGGTGAGATCGCCGGTGCCGAGCCGGTTGGTTTTGTAGTCGACGATGACGAATCGTGGTTCTGCGCCCGAGTTTTCGGTAATGCGCAGCACCGCGTCGATACTGCCGGTGAGGTAGCCGCGCAGCGGGGTGTCGTCCAGGGAGGCGAGTAGGTCGGCATAGCTGGACAAGGAATCGTCGGCCGGGAGATGGGTTCGCAGCAGATCGGCGATCCGGCGCAGCGTGACCGTATCCGCCCCCGGAATGTCGCCGCCGGCGAGCGGGAGCTCGAAGTCGAGTTCGTTGAGCCGGTCGCGGGTGGAAATCTCGGCGAGACAACCGAATCCGAGCGGGGTGTGCAGTACGGCGAGTAGGGCGTTGCCGAGTACCACCGGATCGGCCTCGGCCATCAGCTCTTCGGTGGCCGCACGGCAGCGGGTGTGCACCTCGGTGGCCAGATCCGGTGTGTCGGTATCGATTCGCTCGAGCACACCGTGCACCAAGGTGCCGAATTCGGCGCCGTAGGGCAGCGCGTTCATCAAGGACCGGGCCGCATCGGCGATCGCGGGTTCGGCTTCGGCGAGCAGGGGCATGCCGGGTTCGTCGGACTGGCCGCGGTCGTCCTCGGGTTCGGCCTCGGGAATCGCGGCATCGTGCGCACCTGCCGTCAGCGCCGAATAGGAAGTGCGACGCCACTGCAGGTCCATGGTGCGGGTGAAGTGCGCCGCGGCGATGGCCCCGGTCGGGAGCTCGCTGCGCACGCGGCGGATCTCGACCGTATCGGTGTGCTCCACGCCTGCCACCGAAATGGCGTCCGGCCTACCGGCCGCCCAGGCCGAAAGCATCGACACCGCAACGGAATCCGCGGGTACCGCCGCCTTGCTCGGCACGAGATCCCCACCGTCCGGGCGGCCGAGGACCATCCGATGCAGCGGCGCGTTGGCCGTGGTGATCGCCGGTGCCCACCAGGCGACGATCTGACACATCGCGCGGGTGAGTGCGACGTACAGCAGGCGCAGTTCCTCACCTGCCTCCTCGGTTTCACTGCGCAGCTTGCGCTCGCCGTAACCGGACGCGTCCTGGCCGCCGACATCGAGGACACGGGCGCCGTCGTCGGTGTGGAACAGCAGGGTCTGCGGGTATGGGTTCTTCGCGTTGTCCCACGCGAAAGGCAGGTAGACGATGGGGAATTCGAGTCCCTTGCTGGCATGTACGGTGGCGATCTGCACGGCCGCGGCATCGCGATCGAGGCGACGGCTGCGGTCGGCGACCGACCCGGAGGCGGGATCGCGCACGCGGTCGGCGAGCCAGCGGGTCAGCGCGGTGAGGCCGAGACCTTCGCTCAGCGCGACCTGATCCAGCAGCTGCGCGATATGCCGCAGATCGGTCAGCTCGCGTTCGCCGTTCTCGACCGAGAGCAGTCGCTGGGCCAGATTCGCTTCGGCGGAGATCTTTTCGAAGACCGCCGCGAAACCCGCGCGCGCGAACAGCCGGGCCGCCTCCCGCAGTTGGGCGGAGATGCGGCCGACCAGATCCGCACCGCCGCTGTCGATTTCGACCGCGGTCACGCCGAGCAGCGGAGTGCAAGCGGCAAGGCGGACACGATCGGAGCGATGGGGCTGTTCGAGCGCGCGCAGCAGCCAGAGCCAGTCCGTCGCACTGCCGGTGGCGAATACGCTGGTGCCACCCGCGAGTACGGACGCAACCCCGACCCGGTCCAAAGCGGTTCGCACCACGTCGATTTGAGATCGAGTCCGCACCAGTACCGCGATATCACCAGGCCCGATCGGCCGCGATCCGGTCTTCGCCTCGAACAGCGCACCGGACTCGAGCAACCGCACGATATCGGCCGCGAGATCATCGGCGACCTTCGCCCGCATGCGCCCGACCGCCGGGAATCCCGATTTGTTCAACGGCCCCGCACCGGTGCGCGGCAGACACCGCATCCGCAGCGGCGTCGTCAGTTCCTCGGGTCCGGACAGACGCGACCAGCCGCGGGTCGCGGTGACCGGATAGACCGTGATCTCCTTGTGCCCCAATGCCGCACCGCCCTGCAGATGATCCAACGCAGCAAGCAGACCCGCATCGCTACGCCAGTTGTCGGTGAGCTCCTTGCGGGTATCAGCGTGTGCGACGGCATCGAGATAGCTGAGCACCTCCGCGCCGCGGAACGCATAGATGGCCTGCTTCGGATCACCGACGAGCACCAGGGTCGAATGCCCGTGGAACGCCAACCGCAAGATGTCCCACTGCAGCGGATCGGTGTCCTGAAATTCGTCGACCAGGGCGACCCGATACCGGTCACGGATGCGGCGACAGGCCCGCGGCCCGTGCTCCGGATCGGCGAGCACATCGTGCAGCAGCACCAGCAGATCGTCGAAATCGCGCAGTCCGGCGAGGCGTTTGCGGCGCTCGGTTTCCGCGCGCACCGCGGCGGCGAAGGCGACCCGCTCCCCCGCCGGTCCCTCCCCCTTCGGCACCAATACGGCGTGGCGATCCTGCACCGCCGCCAGCGCCAGCGTATGTGCCTCCTTCAGCGAAAACGGCGGCTCCGCACGGGCATACCGGTTCAGGTACAGGTCATCGGCGACCGTGCCGATCAGATCATCGATCGTCTCGACCAAGCGCGACCCCGGATCATGTTCGCCCGCCAACCCGAGTTCATCGAGCATTCGCTGGCAGAAACTGTGCGTCGTCGCGATGGTCCCGGCATCGAAATCCGAAAGCGCGGTGAGCAATCGCCGACGCCGCAGCAGTACCTCGGCCGAATCCGCCTGCGCCAGCAGGCGAATCAGCTCATCGGTATGGGCCCGAGCTGTCTCCGGATCGGCCAGTGCCGCCGCCACCGCGACGAACCGGTCCCGCGTCCGTTCCCGCAGTTCCTGGGTGGCGGCCCGACTGAATGTCACCAGCAATAGCTGCGAAATATCGATCCCGATCTCGGCGACATACCGCACGGCCAACCCGACGATCGCATGCGTCTTACCGGTACCGGCGCTCGCCTCGAGCACTGTGGTTCCGGTCGGCAGGGGCCCGTTGGGATCGAATCGGTCGGCGTCCAGCGAGGGCGCGGCGAATGTGGTGTCCTCGATGGTCATCCCCGCCGCGCCTTTCCGTGCCTGGCAAATCCGGTGCTCGCCTCCACCGTCCACCCGACGCCCGCCCGCATCCGGGAGGCGCGCCGAACGAGGTGCCGTCCCATTCGACCAGTACGCCAACTCATGGCTGGCCCTGATTCTCGGCGGCCAACAGCGGTGCCCACATGCGACGAGCCAGCGACCCGAAGCGGGTGGTTTCCCCGGGTTCGCCCGCGGGTGCGGGGGCAGCCATGAGGTGTTCCAGCCGAGGGGCAGAACCCCAGATGTAGCGCAGGTGACGGTCGGTGTGGTCACCGAACGGCCCGGGACCGTTGGGCCCGCCGTTGAATTCGCGTTCGGCGGCGCTCACCGCTTCGTCGGCGTTCGAGCCGCGGAAGCGACGTTCGGCGTAAACGGCGCTCGCGGAAGGGGTGATCGGCAGCGGTTCGGTCAGACCGGCATCACGCAGCCGCACCAGTTCACGCAGGATCGCCAGCGCGGCAGGTGGTTCCGGAGCCACGATTTCGGAACGCCATGCGGGACGGCCGAATTGGCCGCGACCAGTGGTGACAGCGCGCCACGAGCGGTCCTCCGTGACAGCCAGTGCCAGCAACGAAACCCAGGCGGCAATGCGGTGTTTCGGAGCGAGCCGGGAGAACGTGGTGCGGACCAAGGATTCACCGCGCACCTCGGGCACCGTGCCGGTGAGCCGACGGCCATTGCCGAGATCCACCGCGATATCGACCGCGCGCGGCGCACCCTCGTAGTCCGGCAGCGCCGCCCGCACCAGCTTGTCCACCGTCGACTCGACCTCGTCGAGCACCGCACCACCGAAACCGAACGGCGGCAATGTCCCGCGCCGCCACTCGGCCGCGCGCAGCGTCGATGGATCCGCACCAGTGAGCCGCGCGGACAGCAATCGTTCGCCCAGCTCCCATTTCGCGAGGCCGTCGAGTTCGATGGGCAGCCGGTCGGCAATGTCGTCTTCGTGTTCGGGAACGCGCAGCCCGAGGCGCTGCCACAGGAAAGCCCGCACCGGATGTTCGACGAACGAAATCAGCTCGGCCAATGCAACATCCGCGGGTTCGAGTGCGGGCAGCGGTTCAGGCAGGAATACGGAACGCGGCTGTGCGGGTTGTCCAGCGGCTTGCGCGCCGGCGAGGGCGACGGTATCGAAGCTGAACGGGCGCTCGGCCGCGAAATTGCGACGGTCGAAGCCCTGCAACGGATGTCGGGTCACCACCGCGTCCATACCGGCCGCGCCGACATGCGCGCGAAGTGCATCGAGCAGTTCGGCGACCGGGATAGCGGGCGGGCGATGCGCACCGGTCACCGGGTCGGCTCCGGTGTGGAAGATCAGAAGCTGCTCCGTGGCCGCGAGCACCGCATCCAGCAGCAGCTGGCGATCCTCACTGCGCGCATCCCGTTCGCCCAGCAGCGGATTGCGTGCGAGCACGTCGTCGCCGTCCACGCCGCTGGTGCGCGGGAAGATCTCGTCGTCGAGGCCGAGCAACACCACCACTCGATGCGGCACCGAACGCATCGGCACCATCGTGCACACCGTCAGCTCGCCGGTCCGGAAATTCGCCCTGGTCGGTCGTGCCGCGAGCCGACTCGACAGCAGCAGACCGACATCCGGCAGCCGCAATGGCACATCACCCGCATGCTCGGTGGCGGCCGCCAGCTCACGGCGGGCCTCGGTGCGCACCCACGCCTGACTGTCGGGCACATCGGTGAGCAGGTCGAGGCACCGGCCGAGTACCGCCGCCCACTCGTGCGCCGGACGGGGTCCGCGTAGGTCGCGCAGGCAGACCGCGAGCCGGTCGATGAATTCCGCGAACCGGCCGGCCAGATCCACATCATTGCTGTCCACATCGTCCAGCGGCAGCGCGAGATCCAGCCAGTCCTCGGAAGATTCGTCCGCGGTGACACCGAGTAGGATGCGGTCCACCGCACTATTGAGCGTGTTCTGGGCGAAGTCGGCCAGCCCGAACGCCTGCCGCTGCCGCTGCCCGATACCCCACCGCGCACCGGATTCGGCTGCCCACTCGCGCAACCGCTCGATATCGTCGTCGTCGAAACCGCAACGGCGACGGACGGTTTCGGACGCCGCGAGATCCAGGACCTGGGTGACCGTCACCCGCCCGTCGGCGAGCTCGAGCAATACCGCGATCACCGCGAGCATCGGATTGGTCACCCCACGCCCCCGATCGGCGAGCCGCACCCGCAGCAGATGCGCGGGATGCGCCGAATCCCCCACCGACTCGACCGATCCCACCATCTTCTGCCCGAACGCCGCCCGCACCAGCGGCGCATACGCTTCCACCTCGGGACACATGATCAACACGTCACGCGGTTCCAGTGTGTGATCGGCCGCGAACAAGCCGAGCAGGCATTCGCGCAACACCTCGACCTGTCGGGCCGGCCCATGACACGAATGCACCTGCACGGTGCGGTCATCGAAGCTCGCAGGTTCGGGTGGCCACACATCGTCGCGAATCCCGGACTGCAGGGCGGTCAACAGTGTCGGACCCGAATCTCCCTGACGGCCATCCTGATTCGACGCGACAGCCGCATGGTGCCGATCCACGGCACCGACCAGCCGCTGCTGGAGCTCGCGTACGTCCCTGCCGAGCCCCGCGAGCAACGGATGCCGCACCACCGTCGCACTGACATCATCGGCCCGTGCCACCGCGGGGGCCAGTCCAGTCAACTCCGTCCACATCGTGGGACTCGGATGCGCGAGCCAGAGGTGTACATCCCGCCCCTCCCCCAGCGCAGATAACACCGCGAGTTGATCGCTCGGCAACCGCGTCACCCCGAACAACGACAAACGCCCGGGCAGATCGACCAGATCCGGCTCGTCCCGCAACCGCGCACAGGCCGCGTCCAACCGCTCGGCCGGACTCGGCACCCCGACCTCGGCCCGCAACCGCCGCCACAATTCCGGTTGCCACCGCAGATCATCCGGCACCGCACGGCCGGCACCGTCAGTATCCGAACCCGCCGCCCACTCCTTGATGAGACCTGGCCGCTGCGCCGCGTAGCTGTCGAACAGCGCCGCCAGATGCGCGGCGGTCGCATACCGCCGACCGACCCGATGTCCGGCGGGTTCCCCGACCCCGAGATGTCGCGCGAGTACCGCGCTCCACGGTTCGCCCAGCGACGCATCGATCACCCGCAGCAATGTCCACACGACCTGCTCCGACGCCCACGGATCCGCCGCCGCCGGCACGCCACTCGCCGCCGCCGATACTTCGGCGACCAACGCACCGGGAGACGGGAATTCGATATTCGCGGCAACACCGTCGGAGCGACCGGAAACGCCGAGCACCGTCGACAGCCGCTGCGTCAACCACCGCTCGACACCCTTCGCCGGCACCGCGACCACCTCGGCCACGAAGGCGTCCGGCAACGGCTCGGCAAGCAGTGCGGCCAACGCCTCCGCCAACGCGTCGGCGCGCTCGGCACGATGTATGTGCAGCGGCATCTGCGCCCTCTCGTCGGATGGTCCGGTATGTCCGCACCGCGCGTCAAGTCGCCTATCCGCACGCCTCGGCGCTTCCGCACGTTTATACGCCCAGCGACCAGCACGCAACCTCCCGGCCCCATTCCCGCGGGAGTGAAATAAGCCACACGCGAACGATTTACTTCGTCGTGTCACCCCGGATCGCGGGCGTCGATGTGCAACAGTGCTCAACCGGGGAGGAACGGGATAGCTGCACGAAAGGCTGGTTCGCGTTCATGATGGCGATGGTGATTCCCCTGATGCCGAGAGGCGGATTCACGGTCCGCCGGGTCGGTGACAGATGGGAGCTGGTCAACTCGCGCTCCTTTGGTCGCACCGTCGTCCTACACTCCTGGCCGCGGGATCAGCATGCCGAGGCCTTCGCGCACTGCTACCGCCTCAACGGTCGCACCGTCGAGGAATTGCACGCCGCATTCCGCTAGAGCGAAAGACGCTGCGGTACAAGCACGCAACGCCGTCTACCACAGCGTCGCGCAGAGCTCAAGACGTGCGTCCGGCCCGCCGATGTGCGATCGTGTTGCCTCGTGCGTCACGCCTCCGTCTCTGTCCTCGCCGCTGCGGCGATCCTGGTCCCCACTACAACCGCGCTGATCCCGTCGGCCTATGCGGCGCCTCCGGCCCATACGCAGGGCTGCATCGCTGGTTTCGATTGCGATATGAGCAGCCGAATCGCCGCCGTCGACGCGTATTTGAAGAATCGGCCCGGTGTGACCGGCTATGTGGTCCGCGACCGGGTCAGCGGTGGGGTGTACGCGAACGAGAATGCGGAGAACTCGGTCTGGACCGCCTCCACCATCAAACTGGCGATCGCCGCCGATCTGCTCAACCGCGCGCGTGCGGGCGTGATCGGTCTCGGTCCCGAGGACCGCGGCCTGATGGAATCGATGCTCGCCACCTCCAATGACCAAGCCGCCGACATCCTCTGGAACAAGTACGCCGGCCTCGATCGGATGGCCTACAACAATGCCTTCCGCGCCAGCGGCATGGTGAATCTGGTTCCGCAGCCGACGAATACCGCGATGTTCCCGGACTGGTCGTTCCAGAAGTGCACCCCCGCCGACCTGGATCGGCTGATGGATTCGATCTTCAACAATATGCACCCGGACGACCGGAACTACCTGTTCGACCGTATGCGCGCGGTCGACAGCAACCAGCACTGGGGCGTGTGGGGCGCGGGCGCAGCGATGCGTCCCGGCCTCAAGAACGGCTGGTCCGAGGAGCAGGGCGGCTGGGTGGTGAACTCGGTCGGCTTCGCAGGCCCCGGCGAGCGCTACACCCTGGCCATCATGAGCTCGCTCGGCAGCGACGGCGGCTACACCGAAGGCGCCGCGACCGACACCAAGGTCGCCGAACTCCTTTTCAGCGGCCGCTGAGCTGATCCTTTCGAGCGACTCGCAAACGATCGCCACGGCGCAAAGACATGGGCGCACCATCCCGGGGGAACGGAATCGTCGTGAATCCCCACGGCATTCGGTAATCCCCCGGGAGCTCCCATTCGTAATCCCGCACCAGCGCGGCAATGAGCGTCTTCACCTCGAATGTCCCGAAGTGCATTCCGATGCACTTGTGCGCACCCGCGCCGAAGGGAACCCAGGCGAGTCGATGCGATTTGTCCTCGCGCCGCGCTTCGCCGAAGCGTTCCGGATCGAACACCTCCGGCCGGGTCCACAGCTCCGGCAGGAAGTGATTGACCGTATACACGCAATCGATCGGCGTACCCGCCGGAATGTAATGCCCGAGAATTTCGGTGTCGCGCACCGCCCGTCGCGGCAGTCCGGGCACCGGCGGCATCAATCGCAAACTCTCCTTGATCACCAGATCCAGTTCACGCATCCGGTCCAGATCGGCGATTGTCGGTGCGGCGCCGCCGATTTCGGCATCGACCGCGTGCACCTCGGCGCGCACCCGCCGCTGCCATTCGGGATGCTTTCCGAGGTAGTAGGCCACGGCGGTGGCGGTGGTCGTCGTGGTGTCGTGGGCGGCCATGATCAGGAAGATCATGTGGTTGACCACATCCGCGTCGCTGAATTCGGCGCCGTCCTCGGTGCGCGCATGACACAGTCCGGAGAAGAAGTCCGCCGACTCGCTCCGTCGCTTGCTCGGCAGCATGTCGGTGAAGTACTGCTCGAGCACCTTGCGTCCGCGCAGCCCGGCACGCCAATTGCCGCCGGGTACCGGATGTCGAATAACCGATAGTCCGGCATGGGTGCAGTCGATGAACGCATCGATGAGCTTGCGGCGCTGCATCCCGATATCGACGCCCATGAAGGTCTCGCCCGCGATCTCCAGCGCTAATTCCTTGATCATCGGATAGAGCCGGACGGTGCCGTCGGTCCGCGGCACCCACCGATCGACGGCGGCCCGCGCCACCGGCGTCAACGCCGCGAGATGCGCCTCGAGCCGCTCCCTGGTGAAGGCCTGCTGCATGATCCGGCGATGGAACATGTGCTCGTCGAATTCCAGGAGCAGCAGTCCGCGCCGGAAGAACGGACCGATGAAGTAGTCCCAGCCCTGGCCGAAATCGCGACGCCGCTTACCGAGCACCTCATCTAGCGCCTCCGGACCGGAGACCAGCACCCGATCCAGGCCCAGCAACGAATTCAGCGATACCGGACCATAGCGGCGATACCGCTGCATCATTTCCGCCGGACCCCAGCGCAAGTAGTGCAGGCCCCGGCCGAAATACGGAAGTCCGGCATCTCCTGTCACCGCAATCGCGGTGCTACCGCGGGGTGGTGAGGCCAGCACATGGGGGCGCTCGGGGACTCGACGCAGCAGTCGATCGATCAGATGGTCTTCCGGGACGTCGATGAGCGACGCATTCTCGGATTCATGCCGCACGCTGGGCTTTCCATTCCCGCCGCGGATGTGGGCGACACGGCCACCGGCGACCATGACAAACCTCCCTGGAACGACAGGATCTATCGTATTCTCTTTTCACATTCGTTCGCTCGAAAGAATCGGCACATCAGCAACCGGGATCTCGCCGCGACGGCCGGCAGAGCGCCGACTACCGTAAGTCGGGTCAACACCGTTCGAGGGGCCGCACCCCAGGTTTGAGGAGCACCGACGATGAGCACTCAGTCTGTCCAGGAGAACCATCGCCACCGGGTGGTGGTGATCGGCTCCGGATTCGGCGGCTTGTTCGGTACCAAGCACCTCAAACATGCCGACGTCGACGTCACCTTGATCTCCAAGACCTCGACCCACCTGTTCCAGCCGCTGCTCTACCAGGTGGCCACCGGCATCCTGTCGGTCGGTGAGATCGCCCCCGCGACCCGGCTGGTGCTGCGCAAACAGAAGAACGCCCAGGTGCTGCTCGGCGATGTCATCGATATCGACCTCGAGCACAAGACGGTCACCTCGCAGCTGCTCAACCAGAACACCGTCACCTCCTTCGACAGTCTGATCGTGGCGACCGGCGCGCAGCAGTCCTACTTCGGCAACGACCAGTTCGCCACCTACGCCCCCGGCATGAAGACCATCGACGACGCGCTGGAGCTACGCGCGCGCATCCTTGGCTCATTCGAAGGCGCCGAACTGGCCACTACCCAGGAAGTGCGGGACCGACTGCTCACCTTCGTCGTTATCGGCGCCGGACCCACCGGTGTCGAATTGGCCGGTCAGATCGCCGAACTGGCCGATCGCACCCTGGAGGGCACCTTCCACAACATCGATCCGCGCGATGCCAGGGTGATCCTGGTCGAGGGCGCGGGCGCGGTGCTGGGCCCGATGGGTCCGAAGCTGGGCGGTAAGGCCAAGCGGCGGCTAGAGAAGATGGGTGTGGAGATCCAGCTCAACGCCATGGTCACCAATGTCGACGCGCACGGGGTCACGGTGAAGGATGCCGACGGCACGGTGCGCCGGATCGAATCCTCGTGCAAGGTGTGGTCGGCCGGTGTACAGGCCAGCCCGCTGGGCAAGATGCTCGCCGAACGCTCCGACGGCACCGAGACCGACCGCGCCGGACGCGTGATCGTCGAACCCGATCTGACCATCAAGGGCCACCCGAATGTCTTCGTGGTCGGCGACCTGATGTCGGTGCCGAATGTGCCCGGTCAGGCACAGGGCGCGATCCAGGGCGCGACCTATGCGGCCAAGCAGATCAAGGCCGGACTAAAAGGCCAAGCGCCGCAGGACCGCAAGCCGTTCAAGTACTTCAACAAGGGCAGCATGGCGACGGTGTCGCGGTTCAGCGCCGTCTGCCAGGTCGGCAAGCTGGAGTTCGGCGGATTCATCGCCTGGCTGGCCTGGCTCGCGCTGCACCTCTACTACCTGGTCGGCTACCGCAGCCGGATCATCACCGTCATCCAGTGGTTCGTGACCTTCCTCGGCCGCACCCGCGGGCAGATGGCGGCCACCGAGCAGTGGGTCTTCGCCCGGCTCGCGGTGGAGGCCGTGCAGGCCGATCAGCAGGATGCCGACGAACTCGCGGCCGCACTGGGGGCGCCACCCGCGGAGAACGGGAAGGCCGCGCGCACCGAGAAGGCGGCCGACCGCAAGGTAGGCTAGCCCTCAGCTAATCGTTAGCAACATCGCCGTCCTGCAAATTTTGCACCCATCCGAGAGTCCCTCGAATCCGAATGTGGGATGACATTTCTCCGGATGAAAGGCGATGCATGGGGACAGGCAAGCACAGAGCTCCTAACCCGCAGCGGCAGAAGATGGGGACGATGGTCGCGGCGGGTGCAGTACCACTCGTTCTGGCGCTGGTGGGCACCGGCACCGCGAATGCCGATCCCGCACAGTCGAATACGGTCACTCAGGAGCAGAAGCCGCAGTGGCCCGCGGCCGACGCGCCCAACGCGATGCCGTACGAGGGTCTGCACATCCCGGACGACACCAAGAGTTCGCTGCAGTGGTCGCGTCCCGCGCCGGATAAGAAGTACCTCGCGCCCGTCGGCGTGCTGCACCCGCCCGGCCCCGTGGCGCCGGTGCCGCCGATCGCGCCGCCGCCCGGCAAGTTCCGCTTCGGTGACGTCACCGTCGACGCGCCGGATTGGATCAACCAGGAGCAGGCGATCCAGATCAACGACAACTCCGCAATGGCCGAGGCCAATCTGGCGACATTCCTCGATTCGATCGGCATGGAACGCAGCCGCTCGGACCGGATCGCCGGACAGACCATCGGCACCGCCGCGATGGGTGCGATGGCGGGAGCCGGGGCGGCGATCCCGGTCGCGGCGACCTCCGCGCTGGTCGGCGGTGCCCTGGGACTGGTCTTCGGACTTGCGTTCGTGCCGGTCGGCGTGGTCGCCGGTCCGATGCTCGGGGCGGGCTTCGGCGCGGCCGTGATCACGGCCCCCGCGGCTGTGATCGGGGCGGCGGCCGGTGCGGCCGTCGGCGCGGTCAATGCGTTCAACGCGCCCTCGCGGGTCGTCGGTGACTGATCGAGCGCCGAACCAGGGTGGGAACCTGACGACGTTGTCGGGTTCCCACCTCTTTTCATTCCCCCGCCCGGCGCATGGCTACACCGTGTCGGTCCAGGCAAAAGCCCGCTGTGATGGATGACACATTGCTCGGCGAATCTGGAGCTATCGTGTACTGACGAGCAGCGGTCCCGTGCGGGTGGACAGGGTCCCGCCCAAAGCGAGCGGGAGGCGGGCCGCGACCAGGCCGTCGGTTTCCACGGGGCGGTCGTCCGGATAGACGAGTTCGCTGTCCAATGCCCTCGGTGCGGCGAGATTGTCATCGGTGGCACTACCCGCACCGAGTTCGAGTCGATGCCGCAACAGCGGCAGGGCGCCGATATCGGCGATCAGGTCACCGCGCCAACCGCCGCCGTCTTCGCCGGTGCGCCCGATCTGTACGCGTTCGCGCAGCCGTAGCTGGGCGTCGGGGGTCAATCGCACCTCGGTCACCGCGTGGTGGTGCGCGCCGCCCGCCACGATCGTCGGCTCCGGATCGAAATCCAGCTCGCCCGCGACGTCGAAATGCCAGTGCGCCAGCGACAATGGCGTGCGCATGCTCGGTAGCGCGATGGTGGCCGCGACCGAGCGCACGACCAGCCGGGCGCCCGCACCGACCACGATCTCGAGTTCGAGTTCATCGCCGCCGAGCGGGGTGGCCGCGGTGCCGATCAGGTGGACGGTGTCCGGTCCGGTGCGCCGGGCCGCCAGCCCACCGCTCGCGTGGATCTCGGGCAGCGTGCCGACGGCCGCGACAATGCGAACCTCAGTGCGCAACAGCGGATTCGGTGACTGATTTGTCCTGTTCGGCGATGGCCCGCAGCTGCTCGCGCACCCAAGCGAGCACCGCGGTGGCGGCCGGATCATCGGTCAGCGAGATCATCGCCGTGCGGCGGCCCTCGCGTACCTTCGCGGCATCGCGTGCCATGACGTCGAGGTCGGCACCGACCAGCGGGGCCAGATCGGTTTTGTTGATCACCAGCAGATCCGAGAACGTCACGCCGGGACCACCCTTGCGCGGCACCTTGTCGCCGCCCGCGACATCGATGACGAAGATCTGTACATCGATGAGGCCGGAGGAGAACGTGGCGGTGAGGTTGTCGCCGCCGGATTCGACCAGGATCAGATCCAGTGGCGGATTTGCCGCGATCAGATCGTCGATGGCATCGAGATTCGCGGTGATGTCGTCCCGAATGGCGGTATGCGGGCAGCCACCGGTCTGCACGGCGGTGATCCGCTCATCCGGCAGCACCGCGTGCTTGCGCAGGAAGTCGGCGTCCTCGGTGGTGTAGATGTCATTGGTCAGCACCGCGAGCGAGAGTTCGTCACGCAGCTGTCGGCACAGGGCGGCCACCAGGGCGGTCTTGCCCGAACCGACCGGGCCGCCGATACCGATGCGCAGTGCCTCGCCGGGCGTGCGCTCGCGCTTGGGCCGGTCGTGCGAGTGATCGTGCGGTTCGCCGTCGATCAGGTGGGGTGGCATATCGTGCTCCTTTCCGCCTTCATCCTTGCCGATTGCGCACCTAGGACGCGAACAGGGGCATATCGCGTACGACGTGTCGCTGTGCGAGCACGTCCTGTAGCGGATCCGAGAGCGCGGCGAGTTCGGTCGCGGCCGCGGCCGCGGTCCGATCGCAGAGTTCGCCGAGCCGGATCGTGCAGGCGGCGACAGCGGCGGGATCCAGCGCCAGCAACCGCTGTGCCGCCGTCGCCGCGCCGGTCATGGTCGTGTAGACGACGACCGCGGCGGCCTGCTCCGGAGTCGCACCGCAGATCTGCCCGACCACACCGAAGGCCGTCGACAGATGCGGCCGCACACCGACAACCGTCCATTCCGCCCCCGGCCAAACCTGTTTCGCCAACCGCACCAAACCACGCCCCTGTGCCCGCGACGCCGCCCGCGCGGCCGGAGCCGGTGTCCGCGCATCGGCCTCGGCTTCGGCCCGCTCGGCGGTCGACTTCCCCGCACACACCGCCGCCGCCAATGAGGCCGCCACCAGTCCGGACGTCCGGATCCGCCGCCGCAAATACAGCTCCACCGTCGCGACGTCGCGCACCACGCCGGACGCCACCGCCTCTTCCACACCGCCGGAATGCACATGTCCCCCGATCGGCAGCCGCGAGTCCGCCAACGCGAACAATGTCGCCAACCCCGCATCCGATCCGTGCACCCGTCGATCCTATGCGTGACACGGCCGGGCTCCCTCACCCCGACCGGGCCACACATGATCTTCGGACCGGAGCGGGCTCGGGATGTCTCCTGCCACCGCTGGGGGTCTGGAAACATGGGCGCGATGGGGTTCGATGAGAGCATCATGCGCGTCATCTCGGTCCGGCGCGCCGACGCGGTGACGCAGGTGATTCAGGGCATCGGCAATGCCGGAATGCGCATCGAGGTGCTCGAGATCGTCGCGCTGGCCGGGGTGTTGGCCGTGGTCGCGACGCGGAGCTGGCGGGTCGGCGGTATCGCGGCGGCGAGTCTGTTGCTGGGCGATTTCATCGCGCATTGGTTGAAGCAGGTGGTCGAGCGGCCGCGGCCGGCTGGAGATCTGACCTTGTGGCCCGAAATCCATAGCTGGGCAATGCCTTCCACTCATGCTGCGGCTACTTCGGCCCTGGCGATGGGCATATTCCTGGCGGTGGAGTGGCGCTCGCCCCGTAAGCGCCGCGCGGCGGGCACCGCACTCGTTGTGGCGGTGGTGTTCGTCGGCGGGTGCATGGTTTATCTCGGTGCACACTGGCCGACCGATGTCCTGGCCGGTTGGCTGCTCGGCGCGGGTGTCGGCGCTGCCGTCGCGTGGACGGCCGACAAGTTGCGCCCGAACCGCGATACCGCCAACCGCTTACCGTCCGACACGCCCGGAGTGCGATGAGTTTCGGGGGTCGGCGCGGTCTATCTTCCTGAGGCCGTGTCGGTCTCAGGGTTATGAGGAGGGCCGATGTCGGATCAGGAACCAACTGGACAGCGACGATTGGCGGAGCATCCGACCGTCAAGCGGATGACCGAAATGCCGCGCACAACACCGGATCCGGTGTTGAATGCGGCGCGGCTGCGCGAGCTCTGCCTCGCGGCCGGAGCCGACGATGTGGGCTTCGTACCGGTCGACGATCCGAGGGTGGCGGTCGAACTCGAGCATGCGCGCGAAATCCTGCCCTCCGCGCGCACATTCGTGACCTTCTGTGTCCGGATGAACCGGGACAACCTGCGCAGCACCATGCGCAGCCTGGCCAATACCGAATTCAACCACGCCGATGACGAGACCAACGAGGTGTCGCGCCGCATTACCAGGGCACTGCAGGATTCCGGGTACCGCGCCGTCTACCCCGCGCCCGGATATCCGATGGAGGTCGACAAGTTCCCGGGTCGGATCTGGGTGATCGCGCACAAGGTGGTGGCCGAAGCGGCCGGATTGGGCGTTATGGGTATCCACCGCAACGTGATTCACCCGAAGTTCGGCAATTTCATCCTGCTGGGCACGGTGGTCACCGATGCGGTGATCGACGAGCCGAGCGCCGCATTGGATTTCAATCCGTGTCTGGAATGCAAGCTGTGCGTATCGGCCTGTCCGGTCGGCGCGATCACCAATGACGGCGGCTTCGATTTCCAGGCCTGCTATACCCACAACTACCGAGAGTTCATGGGCGGCTTCACCGATTGGGCCGAAACCGTCGCCGACAGCGACAGCGCCGCCGAGTACCGCGAGCGCGTCACCACCGGCGAATCGTTCTCGATGTGGCAGAGCCTGTCGTTCAAACCCAATTACAAGGCCGGGTACTGCATGGCTGTCTGCCCGGCGGGCGAGGATGTGATCGGCGCCTACCTCGACGATCGCAAAACCCACCTCGACGATGTCGTGCGTCCGCTGCAGAACAAGGCCGAACCCGTCTACGTCCTGCCGGGATCGGCCGCGGAGGAGCACGTCACACGCCGATTCCCGACCAAGACGCCGAAGGCGGTGACCAATGGTTTCCCGGACGAGGTCAATGACCTGCTCGATCAGATAGGCCCGCGTCCGCGCCGGACCCGCGGCGTATAACGATCAGCGAGGAACGCGTGTTCCATGAAGCGCTGCGCCCGTCCTCGGGTCAGATCGGACCACGCCTGAACCCCCGGCGACCACCAGGGCGCGATCTTGCGTGGCTTGGCGGCCACCGCGTGACAGACCAGATCGGAGGCTTCGTCGACGGTAAGCCCGGGAACGCGGCTGAAGTCGGTCGGCGCGCTCATCCTGGTGTGCACGAGCGGCATGTAGATGGAGGTCGTCGTCACCTTGTCGGCGGCGATTTCCGCTGCGGCACTGCGCAACCAGATATCGAAGGCGGATTTGGAAGCACCGTAGGCGGCCCACCGCGGGGCGGGCGGCATGAGCACGCCCCAGGTGGAGATATTGACGATATGGCCCTGTTTGCGTTCGCGCATACTCGGCAGCAAGGTGAGCAGCAGCCGGACCGGCCCGAGATAGTTCACATCGATGGTGCGCGTGAAATCGTGGAAGCGGTCGTAGGATTCGTCGATCGAACGGCGAATCGACTTGCCCGCGTTATTGATCAGCACATCGATATGACCGTGCTCGGCGAGTAGATCGCGCCCGAGTTTTTCGACGGCGTCCATATCGGTCATATCCGTCGGGTACACGAGCGCGGTACCGCCCTCGGCGGTGATCTCGGCCGCCACCTGCTCCAGAGCGTCGACGGAGCGCGCAACCAGCAGCACGATCGCGCCGGCCGCGGCCAGTTTGCGCGCGCTCGCCTTGCCGATGCCGTGCGACGCGCCGGTCACCAGCACGGTCCGGTCCGCGACCTCCGCGCGCAGGGATTTCTCGCGCGGCCGGGAGGTCGGGTACAGCAGCCAGGACGCCACTCGCTCGGCGAGCGGGCGGCCATTGCTCGATTCGGGAGTGTCGTTCACCTCTCGACTGTATGCGCCGGCCTGCCCTATTCGCGATCATTTGCCGAGGTACGCAGGAGCTCGGGCAGATCCTGTCGGGGCAGGTAGGCCGCGATCCGCAGCCCGTCTTCGGCACGGCGCACCAGGAAGTCGCTGTAGACGTCGAGGGACCGTTCGCCGAGCGACAGCGCCCACCGGGCCGAGGTCAGCCAGCAGTGTCCACCCAGTTCGAAGGTGGTTTGCTCGACCAGCCGAGTGCGCGGCGCCGACCCCGCATCGAACTGGTCGGCCCGCGCACGGGCGCCGGCCACGAACTCCTCCCGGCTCACACAGCGACTCGATGTCGGGGTGGTCACCAGGATCACCGGTTCGAAAAGGCTTGGCAGTGCGGCGAAATCCGATGCCGCGACGATCTCGTCGTAGCTGCGGATGAAACCCTCGATCGAGGTGATGTCATGCGAAATCATGACATCTGATTATATCGCGAATCGCGGCCGAATCCGGGGAGGCGCGCCGGTCAGCGCCGGGGTGCGAATGCGGCGACCGCCGCCATCACCACCAACAGCAGCGCACCGACCGAGGTCGCGACATGCATTCCGGAGACGAAGGATTCGCGTGCGGAATCGATCAGAGCGGAATTGCCACCCGAATGCTGGATGGTCTCACCGAGCGTGTCCGCATAGTCGCCACCGGACCGGAAGACCAGTGCCGCAACCGAACCCAGCAGTGCGAGACCGAGCGCATTGCCCAATTCGAAACTGGTCTCGGAGATCCCGACCGCGGATCCGGCCCGCTCCGGCGGCACCGAGGACACCGCCACATCCGACACCAGGGTGAACGCCAAACCGTAACCGATGCCCGCAATCGTGGATCCCGCAAGGTACCAGGCGATTCCGCCGTCCACGCCGACCCCGATCAGCATCAGATTGCCGATGGCCGAGGCCAGCAGCGCCAGCACGAAGGTAGGACGCACTCCGAGCTTGTGTCCGACCCGCGCACCACCCATCGAGCACACGAACACGGCGATCGCCATCGGAATCCCGAGCAGCGCGGCCGCGAGCGGGTCACGGCCGGTCACTGATTGCAGGTAGACGCTGGTCAGATAGCTCATCGCGGCCAGCGACATCATGCCGACCAGGCTGGAGCCGATGGCGACCGAGAACTGTGCCCGCCGGAACAGTCGCAGATCCAGCAGCGGTTCGACCAGCTGCCGCTGCCGCCGCACGAAGGTCGCGAGCAGCACCGCACCGATGAGTCCGATCACGAGCGGCTCGATATCGAACCCTTCCGCAGCGATCTGTTTCACGGCGTACACCACCGGCAGAATGCCGCCGATCGACAGCAGCACACTCGGAATATCCAGCGGACCGACCACACCGACGCGATGTTCCGGCAGCACGAACGGACCGAAGGCGAGCAGGATCAGCAGCACCGGAATATTGATGAGGAATACCGAGCCCCACCAGAAGTGGTGCAGTAACAGGCCACCGAGGATCGGGCCGACCGCGGATCCGCCCGCGAAGAACGCGGTCCACACACCGATCGCGGCGGCGCGTTCGCGCGCATTCGGGAACAGACTGGAGATCAGCGCCAGACTCGACGGCAGCAGGGTCGCACCGCCCATACCCATCAGCGCTCGCGCGATGATCAACACCGCGGCACTCGGCGCGAAGGCCGCCATGATCGAGGCGATACCGAAGATCGACGCACCGGCCAGCAGAATATTGCGCCGCCCGATCCGGTCGCCGAGATTGCCCATGGTGATCAGCAGGCCCGCGATGAGGAAGCCGTAGATGTCGAGAATCCACAGCTGCTGCGCGGCCGACGGGTCGAGATCGAGGGTCAGCGTGGGCATGGCCAGGAACAGCACCGAGATGTCCATCGACACCAGCAGCACCGGCAGCAGCAATACCGCGAGACCGAGCCAAGCGCGCCGCGAACCGGTCGGCGCCGCCTGCGCGACCTCCACCTGTGTCATATCGATTTCCTCTCCGTGTCGCGTACGGCGTACGCATCAGTCCGGGTACAGTGTACGCATGCGGCCCCAAAACTGGAAGCGAGTCATGGGATGACCGAGCCGAAGCTCACCCGAGCGGCCATTGTCGACACCGCGATCGCCCTCGCCGACGAGGCGGGGCTCGACGGATTGTCCATGCGACATATCGCCGAGCAACTCGGTGTCGGGGCCATGTCGCTGTACCGGCACGTCGCGAACAAGGACGAACTGCTCGCGCTGATGACCGACGAGATCTCGGCCCGCAACCCGTATCCGTCGCCGGCGGGCAAGAACTGGACCTGGCGCGATCGGGTCCGCATTGCCGCCGAAATCGATTGGGCGCTCTACCAGAAGCATCCGTGGGTGCTGCTCACCTTCGCGATGCCCCGCTACAGCTTCGGCCCGCAGGGTCTGGCCTGTTTCGCATGGCTGGTCGAGGGGCTGCGCGAGCTCGATGTCTCGACCCGCGAGGCGTCCACCATGGCCTTCGCGGTGTGGAACTACATTTCCGGGGCCACGCTGCCGCATATCAGCGGTGCGCTGGTCGCGCGCAAGGGCATGAACCCGGAGGGCTCGAACGGACTGCGGGCGTTGCTGGAAGGAACCTCACAGCTGCCGATCCCGCCCGCGCTCGCCGATCTGAACGGAAGTGGTGTCAGCGACCTGACCTCGGAGGATCTGCTGTATATCGGATTGTCCGCGCTCTGCGACGGGTTCGAGGCACGGTGCTCGAGGTCCGCCACCGCTTGACCTGAACGGCACTTCAGGTTGCAGGGTGGGCTGGTTCGCCGACGAAATAGGAGCCACCGTGCACGCCATCCGCCTTCACACCTTCGGACCAGCCGAAAATCTGCGCTACGAAACAGTTCCCGATCCGGTGCCCGGACCGGGTGAGGTGCTCATCCGGGTCGCGGCGGCGGGCGTGCATTTGATCGATACGGCCTTGCGTCGCGGTGCGGCCGGTCCCTATCCGCCGCCCACGTTGCCGACGATCCCGGGGCGCGAAGTCGCCGGGACCGTGGACCAGATCGGACCCGACGTCGATGCGTCCTGGCTCGGTAAGCTGGCCGTCGCGCATCTCGGCCAGAGGCCCGGTGGCTACGCCGAGTTGGCCGTCACGGAAACGGCTCGGCTGCACGAGATTCCGGCCGAACTCGATCCGGCGGAGGCGGTCGCGATCGTCGGCACCGGGCGAACGACCATGGGGATTCTGTTGTTCACCGAACTCGGCCCCGACAGCGTTGTGGTGATAACCGCCGCGGCGGGGGGAATCGGGACACTGTTGGTTCAGCATGCGAGGAATGTCGGCGCGACGGTCGTCGGGCTGGCCGGTGGACCCGCGAAAGTCGAACTGGTGCAACGCAATGGCGCGAATATCGCGATCGACTACCTCCGTCCCGACTGGCCCGAGCAGGTGCGTGCCCAACTCGGCGACCGCAGGGCCACTGTGCTGTTCGACGGTGTCGGCGGCGAAATAAGCCGCACCGCAATCGATCTGCTCGGCAAGGGCGGTCAGCATCTGATCTACGGCGCGGCCGGCAGTGCTCCGCTATCGCTGTCGGAGCAGGAGTTGGCTTCGCGCGGCATCACCTCCGAGATGGTCGTCGGACCCCGCATGCTCCAGCGTGTCGGCGGCGATCTGCGCCCGCTGGAGGATAAGGCCATGGCCGAGGCCGCAGCCGGTCGGCTGCGGCCCGCGGTCCAGCGTTTCGCGCTTGCCGATGCGGCCGACGCGCACCGCGCGCTCGAGTCGCGCGGCACCGTCGGGAAGGTGGTGCTTCAGGCGTAGGAGCGGTAGCCCGGGTCGTTCTCCTCTCGGAACCCCTCGACCGTTGCGCGCATGGCTCGGTCGAGGTTGTCCGTGATGACCAGCGCGTCCGCGGGGACGGCGCTGATGGTGCCGCCACTGCGCACCAGATAGCGGCCGTCCGGGTAGTCCATGACATGGAAGCCGCGTGCGGGTGCGGGCCGGTTGTCCCAGGCCGCACCCGCATACACCGCGACATGCACGACATTGGGACGCGGCCGTTCGAAGAACTGGGCGGCCTCCTGACGCGGTGAGCGCGAACCCACGTAATACGGGCGGTCGTCATCCGCGCCGTCCTCGAGATCGTGGCGCGAAACCTCCAGCCCGGGTCCGCTGCCGCGCCGCCCGGGCGGCAGCAGATCCGCCACCCGGCGCGAAACATAGTCGGCATCCATCATCGACATGTGTACCGCCCCACCGCGATCCGGATCATCGGTGGGCTCCTGCCGCAGCCAAACCGCGTGCTGATGCCGAACCGCGACATGCACCCGCAGCTTGGTCTTGCCCAAGAATCCGGCGACCTGGATGCGCGCCTCGGGCTGTGCGAGAATACCGAGCGCGGAGCGCAGCCAGTCGTCGAGTTGGCGGTGCAGGGCGCCCGCCTCGTCCTTCCACGCCTGGTCGTATTCGGCCAAGGTCCGTTCGGTGGAGCGGTACTGCAGCGGATACGGCAGTACATCGCGTTCCATCGCCCGCCACAGCACCTTGAAGCCGAGCGGAGTAAAAGTCCAGTCCCGCACGGTCATTCGCCGATCACCGGCGGCACCGTCTTCACCCGATGCGCCTCGTCGAGACCGGTGAGCTCCTCACCGTTCTGCTGATTCACCAGGTATTCCTTAGACTTCGACTCCTTTTCGTCATCCTTGCCGCCGCCGCGGGAACCCGGCATGCCCATACCCGACATACCCGAACGGCCGGTGCTGCCGCTGGAAGTGGACGTGCCGGAGGTGCCGGAGGTGGTGACGACCGGCGGGAGGTTGAGGGTTTTACCCGGGGATGGCGTGCCCGTGGACGGGGTGCCCGTGCTGGTGCCGGGAGTGCCGGTGCTGAGGCTCGGAGTGGTCCCGGTGGGAGTCGTCGAGGTCGGAACGGTTGGTGTGTCGGTGGTGGTCGGCGTGGTCGAGGTGTTGGTCGCGCTGGGGCTGGTGCTCGAGGTGTCATCCGTCGTGGACGGGGTGGTGCTCCCTGGGTTTTCGGTGCCGGTGTTACCCGTCTTCGTCGGGTCCGTCCCAGCGGTGGGGCTCTTCGACTGGTCCTTACCCGGCGTTTTGCCGCCGGAATCGTCACCGGGTTTCTTCGTCGTGTCGTCGGGTTTGTAGACGGGGTTGTACGGCTTGGGCACCAGCGGGACACCGGTATCGGCCTCGCGCACCGACGGATAGAAGACGTTCTTGACCGTGTTCTCGGCGGCCGAGTTGTACTGCTCGTCGCGATGGCTGTTGATATTCCAGGTCGGACCCGGAATCCAGCTGGCAATGTTGCTGGTGATGGTGTGATCGGGCGCTTCCTGCACATTGGCCGTGGTGAGCTCGATCCCGGAACGGACGAGCTTCACCTTCTCAGCGACCAACTGCACCGACCCGACCAGACCGGCCGACTTGTCGACATACTCCTTGATACCGTCAGACGCCGACTTGGCCGAGGCACCGTTCCACTTGCCGTCCATCGCCTTCAGGATTTCCGGCTGGAAATTCTTCAGACCGTCGTCCAGTGCGTTCTTCATGGCATTCCACCGCTGCTCGAGCCCCTTGACATCGGTCACCGACATCGCCGAAACCCGACCGTACAGATCGTCCAACTGATCCGGGTTCACATATGCGGATTCGGGCACCTTCGAAGGCTGCGATTGCAGACCGAGCCCGGCACTCTCGATTTCCTTGATCCGATTCCGCGCCTGCGTCGCATCCGCACTCTCGTCCCGAGACGACGAACTGGGCGGACCGGACTTGCTCCACTCGTACAGCGCGATACCGATTTCCGGAAGAATTGGAAATACCACGGCTGTTCCCCCGTTCTTTTCAGTTTTTGAAGAGCTTCGAGTAGGACTCGTCCTGCGCCTCGAGCTTGTCCACGGACTTTTGGATGGTGTCGCGGATGAGGGTTACTACCTCGATGTGCTCTTTGAGCGCGGTGTCGACGTCGCCGTCGGCGCCGATCGCCTTCGCCCCCAGCATCTCAGCCAGTGCCTCGGAGCAATCGAAACGTCCGAGGCCAGTCACGCGGCTCATAATCTTCAGGTCGTTGCGCAGCGTGGTATAGAGATCGATCTGACGGTTACATACGTCGCGGCAGCTCTTGGCAACGGACGGGTCCAGATATAGCCGACCGGCTTCCGCCTCCCCGGACAGGTACTGCCAGCGCGTCTTTTCTTCTTGCATGGACACGGTTACCCCCTGATTCAACGCGGAAAGAGCGGAACAAGCGTGTCGGCTGCCACCACCGCTTGGTCGCATGCCACGACCGGCTTGTTCGGCGAAGCTTTGAATACGGAGATCTGCAGTGCACCCTGTGCGGCTGGGAAAACCAAGTCGCAGTCCTCATCGTCCTTGTCGTTGGCCGTATGGAAGCGGAAGCCATCACGCCCTTGCACCTTGATGCCAACGAAGTCGACGTTCTCCTTCTTCTTTTTGTACTCATCAACGTTGTGGATCGTGGAATACACGGTAACGGTGTAATCCCACAGCGACGGGGCGCTGTTCCACGCGCAGACTTTCCAACCTGGTTCCTCGACGCCCGCCACACCAGACTTCTTCGTGGACGGAACAACCCCGACCTTCTGCAGCACCTGATCCGAAACCTGCGTGCACGGATCCCACAGTGCCGCAGTCGCAGCCGAGGTACCCGCAGCTCCGGAACTCGGCGTGGCCGTCCCGCCCTTCGTCGATCCGCAGCCGGTCGCCACCAACAGCGCCCCCACCGCCACCACGGTCATCGTCGTCCGTCGTCCCACCAAGGCCTCCCGTTCCAGCCATCACACGTCGCTCGAAGTCTATGACGCACCCCGCCGCTGTTCGGTTCCATCCAATCACGCCAATCCGCCGCCCCCACGCCCGGATCACCGGCGAAATCGCGCACCGGAGATCCGAGCTGCCGTATTCAGTCGAGGGCCTCACCGTTGACCACGGCGTAGGCGAAACCGTCCCAGCCCTTGCTGCCGACGGTTTGCACAATGGTGGCGTCGAGGCTTGGCTCGGCGGCGAGCAGGTCCACCAGATCGCGGCTGGCCTGGACCGCCGGATCGTCCGAATGGTCGTCGGCGACAGCGCCATTGCGCACGACGTTGTCGACGATGATCACCGAGCCGGGCCGGGTCAGGCGCAGCGCCCAGAGCACGTAGTTCGAATTGTTGACCTTGTCGGCGTCGATGAACACCAGATCGAACGGCTCCGGATCCTCCTCCGCCAGTACGGGCAGACTGTCCAGCGCAGCACCCACCCGGATCTCGACCCGGTCCCCGACCTCGGCCCGATCCAGATTCTCCCGCGCCACCCGTGCGTGCCGCGGCTCGAATTCCAGGGTGATGACCTGGCCGTCCTTACCCACTGCCCGCGCCAACCAGATCGTGCTGTAACCGCCGAGCGTGCCGATCTCGAGCACCCTCCGTGCCCCGATCGACCGCGCTATCAAATGCAGGAACTTGCCTTGCGCCGGCGATACGTCGATGGCGGGTAGTCCGGCCGCCGCATTCGCGGCCAATGCCGTCGCGGTCGAATCCTCGCCTCCCACCAGAGAGTCCACGATATAGCTGTCCACGTCGGCCCACTCGAACGTCGTCATGCCATGAAGTCTGCCACCGGGTGCCCGGATAGCGCCGAATCCGAGGAGCCGACACCCGTGTTCCCCGAAACCTTGTGGGCCACACCGCCCACCCAGTGGCGTGCCCAAGAACTGAGACCAAGCCGTATCACTTTCACCGCGGATGAGGGAGCGCTCATGGAGACCCGCCGAACTGGTTGGCGCGCAACCTATATCGACACCCGCCCCCAATCCATCGGGCACGACATGTGTGCGCCGGCCGGAATCCGCTGGTTCGGCCCCGTCGTCGCCACCGAAACCCTGGTCCCCCACCACCCCACCCTCGAAGGCATGCGCGGCGTCGCCGATATCATCACCCAGGCCATCCGGTCATCCGGAGCTCTGCACTGAATCGATACGAAACCGCTTGGGGCTGTTACGCTTTCGCCGCCTCTACCTCGATCTGAGTGACCGCGGTGACAATTTTGATCATTTCACGGAGCAATGCGCCCAGGCTGATCAGCGCGGTGGTCAGTTTGAGCAGCATTCGGGAAACGCTCATGGTCGCCGTCGAGATTTCGAATACCGCACGGGCAATGAGCGCCGGTGATGCGGTGCCGGCGGATGCGATGAGAATGGCGGCGATCTCGACCAGAATTCCGGCCAGGCTGTTCAAGATCTCGGTGACGATGCCGCGAACCCCGTCCACGAGCTCACCCATCTTCTTGTTCACCTTGCTCAGCGAATTGGCGAGCGCGGCCTGGGTAGCGATCGACGCCATATGTGCGTCGGCCTTCGCCCGATAGGCGTTCGCGGCGGCACCGGTCCACGCCGCGGTGCCCTGCTTCACCTCGGTCGACCAGGTCGCCGCGACCTCCTTCAGTCGCTCCGAAATGTTCTCCCAGGAGTCGGAGTAGGCCGACACCATATCGGGATTACCGCCCAGTGAGTCGAGCGATTTCCGCATCGGCTCGACATGTTCGAGCATCCACCCCATGAGTAGCCCGCCGACGAAGTTGAACGGGTCGAATATCGCGAGAGCTCTGCCGTTGACCAGATCCGAGCCGATACTCGCGAGCTCTTTGACGTCGGCGGCGGCCGCCCACGCCTTCATGGCGCCCTCGTAGAGATTCTGGCCGGTGTCCTCGCCACTGAGCGCCAGTTTGAACTTGTGGCCCGCTTCGAACGCGTCGCCGACGGATGTGCCGGCGAGGATGCCCGCGTCGGCGTCTTCGGTCTCGCCGTCTTCCCCCTTCTTCGCTCCCTCGGGCAACCCGAGTTTCCGGAAGACGGTCGCGTCCTCCTGGTAGTACTCCTCGCGGTAGTCGACACCGTTTTCGAGCAACTCGTTGTCCGGGCGCGCATCGTCGTCGAAATTGTCCAGTTGCCCGGGCAGGGGCGGCGCATCTTCGTTGAGGAACTTGCCGACCGAATTCTCGTACGCCATTCGACTACACCTGCTGTTCGAGCTGCTCGCGCTGACGATCCGTACCGTCGGCTCGACTCTGATCGACGTTCTCGAAAGAGTCCGCGGCGAAACGAAGTTTGCGTGGCAGCGATTCGGTCTCCTCGGTCAACGTGCGCAGGCTCTCGGTGATCCGGTCGTGCAGTGGATTCAAAACCGACTTGGCGTACGGCCCCACCAGCAATCCGTATCCGTCATCCGCCTGAGCCAGATAGTCGGCGGCTGCGCGGGACAACGGCACACCCTCGATCGCCCGCTCCACCTTCTGCGCATGATCGCGCAGCTGATCCGGGTCGACGTTCACCCCATCTGAATTGCCCATATCGTCCTCACTCGCCGTACCTCGGATTCGCGCCGTCGAATGACGGCCCTCTGACTAGGACGCTCCCACCGCACATCCGGTTCCATCTGATCCGAATGGAACAGGTCGTTCGGCTCGAGCGCCCTACTCCAGCCAGGACTTGCGCTGGTAGTACAGATCCTCTTCGGTCGGCTCGTCGGGCACGACGATGTCATCGCGATTGGGCTTGCGCGTTCCCGATGGCGGCGGCTCGGACTGGAAGCTGGTGGGCGGTGGGCTGTACACCGGCGGCTCGGGCGCCCGGGTAGGAACGGGATCGACGTCCGGGAAGCGATCGGTGTATTGGCCGATGATCGCCGCACCGGCGTCGTCGTCGCCGACCGCATCGTGCACCATGTTCGTGACCTGATTGCGTAGTTTCGCCTGCGCGCGCCGCATACAGGACATGATCTCGCCGGAGATGACGGCTGGGTCCATGCCACGTGCCGCCGACGACAGCTTGATATCGGTGGGTACACCGTTGGCGTCGACGGTTACGGAGATCCGGTTGTCACTCGACGTTTCGGTTACCGTCACGGTGGCCATGCGGCCGTGCAGGCTCTGATACTGCTGAGCCTTGCGCTCGAGGTTCTCGGCCCACTTGGCGAGTTCATCCGCCGCCTGACCTGGGTCACCGCTCAGCAACTTCATCCCCTTCGCATCGTGGCACCTACGGTAGTGCCGTCTTCCGGGGTCACGAATGCTCCGCCCCCCAACGCCGGGACCGACCTTACGATGTCGAGCCGTCGCCCGGCAACCAGACCTTCCCCCGCACCGGCAATCAGAACAGGAAGTAGCGCTGGGCCATGGGCAATTCGGTGGCGGGCTGCTCGGTCCAGACCTCGCCGTCGATGCGCACGGTGAAGGTGTCCGGATCTACTTCGATCCGTGGCATGGCGTCATTGTTCGGCATATCCGCCTTGGTGACGCGACGAACGTTCTTGACGGGAGCCAGTTTTCGGCGCAGCGCCAAGCGGTCGGCGAGGCCGTCCTCGATGGCTTGTTCGGAGACGAAGTGCACCGAGGTGGCGGCGGCGGCCAGTGGTGCGGCACCGAACATGGGGCGCGGCAGCACCGGCTGCGGGGTGGGGATGGAGGCGTTGGCGTCGCCCATTGCGGCCCAGGCGATCGCGCCGCCCTTGAGGGCGGCATGTGGGCGGACACCGAAGAACGCCGGATCCCACAGCACGAGGTCGGCGAGCTTGCCCACCTCCACCGAACCGATTTCGTGGTCGAGTCCGTGGGCAATGGCCGGGCAGATGGTGTATTTCGCGATGTAGCGCCGCACGCGGGCGTTATCGGCGGCGCCGTCGCCGGCCAGCGCGCCGCGGCGGCGCTTCATGACGTGCGCGGTCTGCCAGGTGCGCATGACGACTTCGCCGATGCGGCCCATGGCCTGGGAGTCGCTGCCGATCATGGAAATCGCGCCGAGATCGTGCAGCAGATCCTCCGCGGCGATGGTGGAGGGCCGAATTCGACTCTCCGCGAAGGCGAGATCCTCCGGGATGGACGCGCTGAGGTGGTGGCACACCATGAGCATGTCCAGGTGCTCGTCCAGGGTATTGACGGTATGCGGACGGGTCGGGTTGGTCGAGCTGGGTAGCACATTGAGATGTGCAGCGACGGTGATGATGTCGGGTGCGTGCCCGCCGCCCGCGCCCTCGGTGTGATACGCGTGGATGCCGCGGCCCGCGATGGCGCCGAGCGTGTCCTCGACGAATCCGGCTTCGTTCAAGGTGTCCGAGTGCAGCGCCACTTGCACACCCGCCGCATCCGCGACGGTGAGACAGGCATCGATGGCGGCCGGGGTGGAACCCCAGTCCTCGTGCAGCTTGAAACCCGCCGCGCCACCGCGCAATTGCTCCCACATGGATTCGGCGCTGACGGTATTGCCCTTGCCCAGCAACACGATATTCATCGGCCAGGCGTCGGTGGCCTCCAACATCCGGGCCAGATGCCAGGATCCGGGTGTCACGGTGGTCGCCTTGCTGCCCTCGGCCGGGCCGGTGCCGCCGCCGATCAATGTGGTGATGCCGCCGCCGAGTGCCTCGTCCATCAGCTGCGGACAGATGAAGTGCACATGACAGTCGATGGCGCCCGCGGTGAGGATTCGGCCGTTGCCCGCGATGATCTCGGTATTCGGGCCGACCACCAGATCCGGATGCACTCCGTTCATGGTGTCCGGATTGCCCGCCTTGCCGATCGCACTGATGCGGCCGTCGCGAATTCCCACGTCGGCCTTGATGATTCCCCAGTGATCGATGATGACCACGCCGGTGATCACGGTATCGGGGGTGCCATCGGCGCGGGTCGCGCGCGCCTGGCCCATGGATTCGCGCAGCACCTTGCCGCCGCCGAAGACGGCCTCATCGCCCGCAAGTCCCGGGCCGCCGCTGCGGTCTTCGGTGATCTCGATCAGCAGATCGGTATCCGCCAGACGAATTCGGTCGCCGGTGGTCGGACCGAACAGCTCGGCGTAGCGGGCCCGGCTCAGCTCACTCATGACGCACCGTCCAAACGTCCGGGGGGATTCAGACTGATACCGTGCACCTCGCGCGCCCCGCCGAGCGGAATCAGCGACACCCGTTGGCCGAGACCGGGTTCGAAGCGCACCGCGGTACCGGCGGGAATATCGAGCCGACGTCCGTGCGCGGCCTCTCGATCGAAGCGCAGCACGGCATTGGCCTGCGGGAAATGCACATGGCTGCCGACCTGGACGGGTCGGTCGCCGGTATTCACGACGTCGAGTTCGATGCGGTCCGCTCCCGCATTCAGCTCGATAGTGCCCTCGGCGCAGAGGTATTCACCCGGAATCATGGTCGCCCTAGCCGATCGGATGGTGGACGGTGACCAGCTTGGTGCCGTCCGGGAACGTGGCCTCGACCTGTACGTCGTGGATCATCTCCGGCACCCCGTCCATCACATCGGCACGCGTGAGGACCGTTCGCCCCGAAGACATCAGCTCCGCGACCGTGCGCCCGTCGCGCGCACCCTCGAGCACATGATCGGTGATCAGCGCGACCGCCTCCGGATGGTTCAGCTTGAGCCCGCGCGCCTGCCTGCGCCGGGCCAGTTCGGCCGCGTAGCTCAGCAGCAGCCGTTCCTGCTCGTGCGGCGACAGTCGCATCCGGGCTCCTCAGCGCTCATGGATCGGGGTGACGGTAATTCTGGCACGCCCGTTCCGGGAGCGCCGATCAGTCCCGGGCGGGCAGGTTCTGCAGCCGCACCTGGCCGCGCGCCACGGTGCGCCCCTCGCCATCGGTCAGCACAACCTGCCACAGCTGCTGCAGACGGCCGCGATGCAGCGGCGTCGCCTCGCCGAAGACCTTGCCCTCGCGGACCGAGCGCAGGAAGTCGGTGTTGTTGTTCACCCCGACCACGGTGCCCTTATTGCCCTGGGCGTTGTACCAGACTCCACCGCCGACGCTGGCCAGCGTTTCGACGACCGTGCAGTACACGCCACCGTTGACAATGCCGGCCAGCTGCAGCAACTGCGGCCCCGCGGTCAACTCACCACGCACCCGATCCGGCGTGACCTCGGTGAATTCGAGGCCGATCAGATCGGTGAAGGTGTTCTTGCTGAGGTCGGTCATCAGCTCGGGCGTCACGTCGGCCAGCGACTCGATCTGGGCAACTTCCTGCTGTGTCATGCATTCACCTTGACACAGAGCGTCCCGGCCCTCGCACGACGGCTACTTCCCTGCGTTCGCTCGCCGAGACAGAGCGGCGGGCTCCACACGCACATGGAGCCCGCCGCGGCAGTGGATCGGGGGTTCACGGCAGCCCTCCGGAACACTCGGCCGATCCCAACGCCGAGCTAAGTATAGGTCAGGCTTACCTAAGTAGGCAACTCTTGACATATCGAAGACTGCTCGCAGGAACACACCGGTCAAGGCCATGCGGACTACCGGACACCTTCTGCCGGAACTCATTCCACGCTCGACGAGTACGGACCCGGCACCCGGGCATGACCGGCGACAACTATCGAACCACGCAACCCACGACGCGTCGCACGGGCAAACCGCGCTCTTCCAGCGTCGACAGCAACCCCTCACCCCGGCGCGCACCGACCAGCGAATCCGTCCGCGCCAGATCCGGCACGTAAGTGGCCGCGCCCACAATGGATTCACCGACCAGCGACCAGAACCGGCGCTCACCGAGCCCCGCGCAACCCGCCAATGTCCGCTGGATCAACCGCAGCGACGGCTCACACCTATGCGCGAGCCACACGTACATGGCCCGCTCGCACGGCAACGTGACCACCCCGGCCTCCCCCGCAAGCCGATCACCGTCGAGCACGCGAATCGTGGTGTCCGCCAAGCCCGCCCAGTCTATGCCGCCGTCGTTGTCGGTATGAAGCCACAGATTCTCCAGACCCGGATCCCAGACCCGACCCTCGGCCACCAGCAGCGCGACCACCCGGCCGATCACCGCGTGGATCAAAGCGGTGGCGACTACCTCGGCAGCGGTGTCGGCGCTGATCATCTCCGCGGCGTGCCGCCGATACATCAGTTCGATCCGGCCCTCGCGCAATCCGTCGGCCAGCCGCCACCAGCGTCGTTTGCCCTGCTCGGACATGGCGGCCACCGCATATACCCGCGGATGTTCGGGTTGCAACGAGCGCAACCGGGCACAGGCCCTACCGAATGCCACCTGGGACTGGCGAGGCATGTAGGTCGTGACTGGCTCGGACATCGAACCTCCTCGGGTCGGCTCCGTGATGGGTCGGATTGAAAAGATAGGTTAGGCTTACCAGACTTAACAACTGGAACACCACATATCGAGTCAGGAGTAGTTCGTCGCCGTGACGGCATCAGGCACCATCGCACCGGGGGCGCGACGAACGAATACGGCGCGCCGTCGCCGGCGCGGACTCGTCGCGTTGACCGCACTGCTCCTCATCGCCACCGTGGCCAGCATCGCCATCGGCACTCGATCACTGTCCCCCGGCACCGTCTACGACGCCGTGCACAATGCCTTCAGCTGCCCGGGCGGGCCGTTCACCTGTCCGGCCGGGTCGACCGCGGAGGAGATCGTGCGCGGACTCCGCTTGCCGCGCACCGCACTTGGGCTGGTCACCGGGCTTGCCCTCGGCATCGCGGGCGCGCTGATCCAGGGCTATACCCGCAACCCGCTCGCCGACGCGGGCCTGCTCGGCTTGAACGCCGGCGCGGCCTTCCTTGCAGCACTGAGCATCTACCTGTTCGCGCTGACCGCACCCGAGCAGTACATCTGGTTCGCCTTCGCGGGGGCGCTGATCGCCGGGCTGGTGGTGTTCGGCGTGTCCGCGATCGGCGGCGGCAAGGCGAGTCCGCTCAGCCTGGTGCTGGCCGGCGCCGCGGTGACCGCATTTCTGCAGGCGATGACGAATGCCGTTGTCCTCATGGACAACACTGCGCTGGACACCTACCGATTCTGGGTGGTCGGCACGGTGAACGGGCGCGATGCCGAGGTGTTCTGGCAGGTGCTGCCGTTCTTGGCGATCGGCGTTGCGCTGGCCGTCGCGGCTGCGCCCGGCCTGAATCTGCTGAGCCTAGGTGACGAGGTCGCGCGCGGACTCGGGGTGCATATCGGACGCAACCGTGCGCTCGGCCTGGCGGCGATCGTATTGCTGTGCGGTGCCGCGACAGCGGCGGTCGGCCCGATCGCATTCATCGGATTGATAGTGCCGCATGTCGCAAGGGTTTTCACCGGTCCCGACTATCGCTGGCTGATCCCGTACTCCGGACTGCTCGGTGCATTGCTGCTGCTCGTCGCCGATATGGTCGGGCGAATTGTGGCGCGACCGGGCGAATTACAGGTCGGCGTGATGATCTCGGCCCTGGGTGCACCGTTCTTCATCCTGCTCGTTCGTCGCAAGAGGTTGGTGAGCCTGTGAGGGAGATGTCACAGCGATCGCCGCGCACGAATTCGCGGGCCACCGGGGAGCATCCATGAGCGAACGAATCATGGACGAAATCTCTCCGGATAACACCGCGACCGGGGCCAGCGGTACTCCGTCGGCAGCGCCGCTGCGACGCATCCGCCCCGCGCTGCGCCTCGGCCCGGTGTCGATTGTGTTGCGTCCCACCATGGCGCTCATAGTTCTGACACTCGCCGCGATCGTGCTCACACTGTTCTGCCTCGATATCGCCTTCGGTGACACCCACATTCCGATCGGCCGAGTACTCGATGTGCTCAGCGGCGGCGGCACTCGATCCCAGCGCTTCATCGTGCTGGAGTCCCGACTGCCGCGCGCGCTCACCGCCGCGGTCGTCGGTGCGGCACTCGGCATCGCGGGCGCGATCACCCAATCGATCCTGCACAACCCGCTCGCCGCACCGGATATGCTCGGCATCACCACCGGCTCGAGCCTCGGCGCGGTCGCGGTACTGGTCGGAACCGGCGGCGCGACAACCGGACTCGCCGCGAGCCTCGGCACACCACTGGCAGCGCTGACCGGGGGGCTGCTCGCCGCGATCGTGATCTACCTCCTCGCCTGGGGCCGCAGTGTGACCGGCGACCGCGGCGTCACGCCGATGCGACTGGTGCTGATCGGCATCGGCGTGAACGCATTGTTGTTGTCCGGCATCAGCTTTCTGCTCACCCGCGCCAGCCTGCAGGACGCGGCCCGCGCGCAACTCTGGCTCAATGGCTCGCTCAACAGCGCGGACCGCACCGAACTCGTCCCGGCCGCCCTGGCCCTGGCCGTTGTCGTCGTGGTCGCGGTGGGCTCCGCGCGAACCCTTGCCGCACTGCGCCTAGGCACCGATACCACCCGGGTGCTCGGCGTGCGGATCCAGAGCCAGCAGACCCTATTGATCGGTGCGGCCGTCGTGGCCGCGTCCGTCGCCACCGCGGCCGTCGGTCCGGTCACTTTTGTGGCGCTCGCCGCACCGCAGATCGCGCGCCGACTGCTGCGAACTCCCGGCGAACCTCTCATCGGCTCGGCCCTCACCGGTGCCATCCTGGTAGTCGGCGCGGATGTGGCCTCGCGCACGCTGTTTCCGGTCGATCTGCCGGTCGGTGTCGTGACCGCCGCCTTCGGCGGACCGTTCCTGCTCTACCTGCTCGTGCGTATGAATCGGAAGGCGACCCTGTCATGACCAGCGATACGCGGCTCTCCGCACAGGAAGTCACCCTCGGCTACGGCGACCGCGTCATCGTCGACGGACTCGATATCGATATCGCACCTGGCGTCGTCACCACCGTCATCGGCCCGAACGGCTGCGGCAAGTCGACCATGCTGCGCTCGCTCGGGCGCCTACTGCGTCCGCGACAGGGTCGAATCCTGTTGGACGGCAAGGCGATTTCGACGATGAGGACCAAGGATGTGGCACGCATCATCGGCATGCTCCCGCAGTCGCCGGTCGCGCCCGAGGGGCTCACCGTCGCGGATCTCGTTGCGCGCGGGCGTCATCCGCATCAGTCCTGGATCCGGCAGTGGTCGGCCACCGACGAGGCCGAGGTCATGTCCGCACTTGCGGCGACGGGCGTCGCCGACCTGGCCGATCGCTCACTCGACGAGTTGTCCGGCGGGCAGCGCCAGCGCGCCTGGATCTCGATGGCACTGGCCCAGGGCACCGATATCCTGCTGCTCGACGAGCCGACCACTTACCTCGACCTCGCGCATTCGGTCGAGGTCCTGGACCTGATCGACCGGCTGCACGACGACCTCGGCCGCACCGTGGTGATGGTGCTGCACGATCTCAACCTGGCCATTCGCTACAGCGACCGACTCATAGTGATGCGCGACGGACGCATCGTCGCCCAGGGCGCGCCCGCCGATATCATCGATGTCGCACTGCTGCGCGAGGTCTTCGATCTCGACGCCTCGGTCCTCGAGGACCCGGTCTCCGGCCGTCCGATGATCGTGCCCATCGGAACCCGGCACGTTTTGCCCGGGTATGACAAATGACACACCAGCTATCAGGCAGTTACGACGGGGTGTAGTACGCAATTGTGTCGTTGAGTCCGTAAACTTGTGGAATGGCAGGACTTGGTGAACTCGAGAAGGCAGTCATGGACCAGCTGTGGTCCAGTGACGAGCCGCAGACCGTACGGCAGGTACACGAGGCTTTGGCCGCCCGCCGTGAGCTCGCGTACACCACGGTGATGACGGTGCTGCAACGGCTGGCGAAGAAGAACCTGGTGGTCCAGCGCCGCGACGACCGCGCCCACCGCTACGCCCCGGTACACACCCGGGACGAACTGGTGGCCAGCTTGATGGTCGACGCCTTGCAGCAGGCCGATGCGGCGGGCAGCCGCGCGGCGGCGCTCGTGCATTTCGTCGAACAGGTCGGCAGGGACGATACGGATGCGTTGCGGGAAGCACTCGCTAAGCTCGAGGCATCCGAAGATACTGCGCCGCCGAAGCAGTAGTCTTGGGATCCTGGCCTCACAATGAGGTGAGTGCCCTGGCCCCACAACGCAGTGAGCTGAGTCGATGAACGCAACCGCGCCGGTCTTCGCCGGTCTCGCTTTGCTTCTCGCGGGGCCTGCCCCAGCGCTGCTGAGCCGCGCGACCTGGCCGTATCGGACTCCGCGCGCCGCGCTCGTGTTATGGCAGGCCATCGCGCTCGCCGCCGTGCTCAGCGCATTCGGATCGGGCTTGGCCATCGCCGCCCAACTACTCGTCCCCGGACCGAACGGTCGCCCGACCACCTCACCGGCCCGGGAAATCGACGCCCTCGGACTGCCGCTGTGGCTGGCCTATGTCTTCGTCTTCGCGCTGACCCTGCTGGTCGGCGCGCGACTGATGTACGCGATCGTGCGCGTCGGGGTGCACACCCGCAGGCGTCGAGCGCGCCACCGCATGCTCGTCGATCTGCTCGACCAGAGCGGACCGCAGCGCCGCGCCGCCGATATCCGGGTACTCGCCTCGACCGAGCCGATCGCCTACTGTCTGCCCGGCCTGCGCCAGCGGGTCGTACTGAGCGAGGGCACGCTGACCAGCCTGCAGGACGCCGAGGTCACCGCCATCGTCAGCCATGAGCGCTCGCATCTGCGCGCCCGGCACGATCTGGTGCTCGAGGCATTCACCGCAGTGCACGAGGCCTTCCCCCGGGTGGTGCGCAGCAAGGCCGCACTCGGCTCCGTGAAACTGCTGATCGAACTACTCGCCGACGACTCGGCGGTGAAGGTGACCGGCCCGAAGCCGCTGGCCCGCGCGTTGGTGGCATGCGCCAAATCCACCGCTCCGCAGGGTGCGCTCGCCGCCGGCGGGCCGACCACCCTGATCCGCATCCAGCGCCTCGGTGGACGGATCGGCGATATTCGAGTCGCCTCGGCGGCGTATCTGGGGTCGGCGGCCATCCTGGTGGTCCCGACCATGGCTGTCGCGGTACCCTGGCTGGTCGAACTGGATCGACTGCTTCGTAACTGATTCCTCCGGTTCTCCCCGACACACCCGGTCCTACCGCATCCCGATGACCGGGCCCAACCATCTCGGCGGCACCACGCGTGCCCGGATCCGCCCGCGCCGAGACATGAAAGGCACACACCCCTGTTGACCTCCTCCCCCCCTGCCACCACCTTCGCGGATCTGGGCCTACCCGCCGTGCTCGTCCAGGCGCTGCGCCGCGACGGCATCGACGCCCCGTTCCCGATCCAGGCCGCGACCGCGACCGATGCGCTGGCGGGTAAGGATGTGCTCGGACGCGGACCAACCGGCTCCGGCAAGACACTGGCCTTCGGGCTGCCGATGCTCGCGCTGCTCGCGGGCGCGCAGGCCAAGCCGGGCCGTCCGCGCGGTCTGGTGCTGGTACCGACCCGGGAACTCGCGGCCCAAATCGAAAAGGCGCTGGACAGCGCGGCATTGTCGCTCGGCCTGCGGGTCGCTTCGGTGGTCGGCGGCGCACCGATCAAGCGGCAGGCCGACCGGCTCGCGCGCGGGGTCGACCTGCTCATCGCCACGCCCGGGCGGCTGGAAGATCTGATCAACCAGCGCTCCGCCGACCTGTCCGATGTGCGGATCGTCGCACTGGACGAGGCCGACCACATGGCCGATATGGGCTTCCTGCCGCAGGTCACCAAGCTGCTCGACCGGACGCCGAAAGATGGTCAGCGCCTGCTGTTTTCGGCCACCCTCGATGGTGAGGTCGACAAACTGGTCAAGCGTTACCTGCGCTCCCCCGTCACGCATTCCACCGCGCCGCCGTCGGCATCGGTCGCGACGATGTCGCATCATCTGCTGTACCTGCGCAAGGCCGATAAGCGCGATATCACCGCGCAGATCGCCGCCCGCGACGGGCTGACCATAATGTTCGTCCGCACCAAACACGGTGCGGACCGGCTCGCCAAGCAGTTGCGGGCGGCCGGAATCGCCGCCGGCGCCCTGCACGGCGGGAAGGCACAGAACAACCGCGTGCGGACGCTGGCCGCATTCGCCGACGGTACGACACCGGTGCTGGTGACCACCGATGTGGCCGCGCGGGGCATCCATGTGGACGGGATTTCCCTTGTCGTGCACGTGGATCCGCCCGCGGAATCCAAGGCGTACCTGCATCGCGCGGGCCGCACCGCGCGGGCCGGTGAGGACGGCGTCGTCGTCACGCTGGTCACCGAGGAGGAACGCGCCGAGGTCGAGAAGATGACCCGCAAGGCAGGCGTCGATGTCGACGGCGTGCAGGTCCGTCCGGGCGATCGGCGCCTCATCCAGATCACCGGCGCGAAGCAGCCGTCGGGCATAGCGATCGTCGCGGCGAACTCGGCGGTCACGCTGGGTGACGAGGGCGAATTGAAGGTCGGCAACTCGAACCGGCGATCGGGTGGTGCCGGTTCCGGCGGTCGTGGTCGCGGCGCACGCTCGGGTGGTTCGAGCTCGGCTGGTACCGGGCGACGTAGTGCCGGTTCGAGTGCTCGCGCCGGGGGTGCGAAGAAGTCCTCGGGTGGTTCGTCCAGCTCCGCCGCGACGTCGAGCCGGCGCGGTGTCGGAACTTCGGGTCGTGGATCGGCGGCCGCCCCTGCCACGGGTCGCGCAGCAGCCACGGCAACGGCTGCCCCCGGCCGGGGCGCAGGGGCCACGAAGACGGCTCCAGGGCGGACCGCGAGCGTGGCATCGGCCGCGCCGGGTCGTGCCGCCGGGTCGACGAAGGCAGCTGCCGGATCGGGCTCTGCCGCGCGTGGCACATCGGCCGGCCATGGCGCAGGGGCCACCTCCGGGCGCGGTGCCGCATCCGGGCGCACCGCTGCGACCAGCGGTGACACGCCCGGGCGTACACGTCGACGCGCCGGGCGGGCGCAGGGGGTGCCGGGCGGCCGCAATCGCGGGGCAAACTAACCAGGTGGCGAATTATCAGGTGGGCGCGATCATCTGTGCGCTGATCGCGGCGCTGCTCTTCGCGGTGGCCGCGGTCGCGCAGCAGCATGCTGCGGCCGCGGTTCCGCAGGACGAGTCGCTGATGCGTTCGCTGATGCGCAATCCGCGTTGGTGGGCCGGAATCGTCGGGGACGCGGGCGGTTACGCGATGCAGGTCGCCGCACTGGCCATGGGTGCGGTGCTGCTCGTCCAACCAATTCTGGTGAGCATGTTGGTCTTTGCTCTTCCGCTCTCCGCCCGCCTCAACCGCCGCCGCATCACCCCCCGCACCTGGGCGACCGCCATCGCCTTGGCGGCGGCCCTCGCCTGCTTCTTGATCGTCGGCGATCCGACCGAGGGCAATACCAATGCGCCCCTGCGCGATTGGATTCCGCCGATCGCCGGTCTACTCGGTCTGTTGGCGGTGGCCGTCGTCATCACCCTCGGGACCTCCGACCCGACCCGCCGCGCACTCCTGTTCGGCACCGTAGGCGGCGCCCTGTTCGGTCTGGCCGCCGCGCTCACCGAATACGTAACCGAACTCTTCGACGGCGGCCTGATCCATGTATTGGGCAGCTGGCAGACCTGGGCCCTGGTGGGATCCGGTTTGATCGGTCTCTACCTCCAGCAACGCGCTTTCCAATCCGGCCCTCTCGTCGCATCGTTGCCCGCCGTCACCATCGCCGAACCGCTGGCCGCCGCCTTCATCGGCATCACCGTTCTCGACGAACGCCTCCGCACCGACCACATCGGACTCGCGGTGATCATCGTCGCCGTAATCATCATGTGCGCGACCACAATCCAGCTCTCCCGCGTCCAAGCCCAAGCGTGAAACTCGCGGCTGTCGACCCGGTAGAACCACGGTGCCGACGGAATGCTGGGGGATTGCACGGAACTGCGGCGCACCGGTTAGAATCGGTTAAGTGCAGTTTCTCCCTGGTCACCAGCCGCCGTACGACCTGACCTACGACGACCTCTTCCTCGTCCCGAATCGGACGGATGTCGCATCACGGTTCGACGTGGATCTTTCGACCGCAGACGGGTCCGGCACCACCATTCCCATTGTCGTCGCGAATATGACCGCGGTCGCCGGACGCCGGATGGCCGAGACGGTCGCCCGTCGCGGTGGCATCGTCGTCCTACCGCAGGATCTCCCGATCGCCGCGGCATCGGAGACCATCGCCTTCGTCAAGAGCCGTTCGCTCACCGCCGATACCCCGGTCACGCTGGATCCGCAGCGTTCGGTCTCCGAGGCCGTCGCCCTGATGCACAAGCGCGCCCACGGTGCCGTGGTGGTCGTCGACGGCGGTAAGCCGGTCGGTGTGGTCACCGAGGCGTCCTGCACCGATGTCGACCGGTTCGCCCGGCTGCGCGATGTCGCCGTCACCGACTTCGTGCAGGCCTCGGCCAGCACCTCGCCCCGGGATCTGTTCGACCTGCTCGAGGCCGAGCACGCGCAGCTCGCCGTGCTCATCGCCGAAGACGGCAGCCTCGCGGGCGTGATGACCCGCACCGGAGCCATCCGCGCCGGCATCTACCAGCCCAATGTCGATGCCAACAACCAGTTGCGCGTCGCCACCGCGGTCGGAATCAACGGCGACGTGGCGGCCAGGGCAAAGGCGCTCGTCGACGCGGGCGCGGACCTGCTCGTCATCGATACTGCACACGGCCACCAGGCCAAGATGTTCGAAACCCTGAGCGCCATCCGCGATCTCGGCCTCGGCGTACCGCTGGTCGCGGGCAATGTGGTCTCCGCGCAGGGCACCCGCGATCTGGCCGCGGCGGGCGCGGACATCATCAAGGTCGGTGTCGGCCCCGGCGCCATGTGCACCACCCGCATGATGACCGGCGTCGGCCGTCCGCAGTTCTCCGCGGTGGCCGAATGCGCCACCGCCGCAAAGGAACTCGGTGTGCACATCTGGGCCGACGGCGGCGTCCGGCACCCGCGCGACGTCGCTCTCGCATTGGCCGCGGGCGCGTCCAATGTGATGATCGGCTCCTGGTTCGCCGGCACCTACGAATCCCCCGGTGACCTGCGCGTCGACCGCGACGGCAATGCCTACAAGGAGAGCTTCGGCATGGCCTCCAAACGCGCCGTCGCCGCCCGCACCGCCACCGACAGCGGCTTCGACCGCGCCCGCAAGGCACTGTTCGAGGAAGGCATCTCCAGCTCGCGCATGCGCCTGGATCCGGAACGCCCCGGCGTCGAGGACCTCATCGACCACATCTGCTCCGGCGTCCGCAGCGCCTGCACCTACGCGGGTGCCCGCAGCCTCACCGAGTTCCACGACAAGGCCGTGCTGGGCGTGCAATCGGCCGCAGGTTTCGCCGAAGGCCGCCCGCTGCCCAGCGGCTGGTAGACCGCTCAGCGCGGATAAAAGCTGAGCCATCCTGCCCAGCCGACCCCAACGGAGCGAGTCTTACGAGCGACGTTCGCGGCCCGTCTCGCATCCGAGGGGCCGAAGCGCATGCGCCGAAGGCCGCCCGCTGCCGAGCGGCTGGTAGACCGCTCAGCGCGGATAAAAGCTGAGCCATCCTGCCCAGCCGACCCCAACGGAGCGAGTCTTACGAGCGACGTTCGCGGCCCGTCTCGCGTCCGAGTCGTCGAAGCGCATGCGCCGAAGGCGCGAGTCTCGACGGCTCGGACGCGAGACACCAGGGGGCCGCAAACACGCCGCGCCGAAGGCGCGGCCAATCAGACACAGCAATACCGGCCCACGCGGGCACGCGCGTGGGCCGGTAACATAGTGGTTGCCGGTTTCCGGTTACCCAAACCCATTTGCCGAGAGGAACAAGTTGTCACCCGCGTCCGAGGGCGCCGCACAGGAGGGCTCCTCTACCGAGCCGGGTGACAAACCCGGCGCCCTTCTTCCCGCAGTCGCCCGATCCGATTCAGCTCATCGCATGTCTCGCAGGTGGTGCTGACGATGTCCGTCGTGCTCACCGTGCTCAGCCTGATCGGGTTCATCGCCCTCACCGTAGGCACCGCATTGTTCGTTGCCGCCGAATTCTCGCTCACCGCCCTGGAACGCAGCACCGTCGAATCGCATGTGCGCGCGGTCGGGGACGCCCGCTCGCGCATGGTCCGGCAGGCGCACACCACATTGTCGTTCCAGCTCTCCGGAGCCCAGCTCGGTATCACCATCACCACGCTGATCACGGGCTATATCGCCGAACCCGTCCTGGCCCGACTGCTGTCGCCGCCGTTCACCGCGCTCGGTCTGAGCGAGGGTGCGGCGCATGGTATCTCGCTCACGCTGGCGTTGCTGATCGCCACCTCGCTGTCGATGATCTACGGCGAGCTCGTGCCGAAGAACATCGCGATATCGAAGCCGCTCGGCACCGCCCGGGTGACCGCGGGCCCGATGATCGCCTTCTCGGTGGTGTTCAAGTGGATGATCCACTTCCTCAACGGCACCGCGAACTGGGTGGTCCGGCGCCTCGGCGTGGAACCGGCCGAGGAACTGCGATCGGCGCGCTCCCCGCAGGAACTCGGCTCGCTGGTGCGAACCTCCGCACTGCGCGGTGCGCTGGACCACCGCACCGCGCAACTGGTCGATCGCTCGCTGCAATTCGGTGAGCGCAGCGCCGAGGAGTTGATGACACCGCGGGTCAAGATCGAATCCCTGGACAAGTCCGACACCATCGCCGATCTGATCGCGGCCGCCAGCCGCACCGGTTACTCCCGTTTCCCGATCATCGATGGCGATCTGGACAACACCCTCGGCGTGGTGCACGTCAAACAGGCGTTCACCCATCCGGCGAATGTCCGCAACACCATCCCGCTGCATCTGCTCGCCCGGCCTGTCCCGATCGTGCCCGCCAGCCTCGACGGCGACGAGGTGCTCGAGCGGGTGCGCGCCGACGGCATGCAGGTCGCGCTGGTGGTCGACGAATACGGCGGCACCGCGGGCATCGTGACCATGGAGGATCTCATCGAGGAAATCCTCGGCGACGTCCGCGACGAGCACGACGAGGAAGAACGCGATGTCCGCCGGGTCGCCGACGGCTGGGACTGCTCGGGGCTGCTACGCATCGACGAGGTCTCCCGGGCCACCGGCTACGACGCGCCGGAGGGCGAATACGAAACCCTCGGCGGTCTGGTGCTCACCCGGCTCGGCCGCATCCCGGTTACCGGTGACGAGGTGATCCTGCCGAATCCACGGTCCTCGCATCGCTATCCGAACGATGATGACGGCGGCTGGATCGCCAAGGTCGAACGGATGGACGGGCGGCGTATCGATCGGATCCGGCTGGTCCCGGTCGCGGCCGCCGTACTGAAGGAGAACAGCCATGGGTGATCTCCTCGGTGTCCTGTTGACGGTGGTGCTGCTGGCCTGCAATGCCTTCTTCGTCGCCGCCGAATTCGCGCTCATCTCCGCCCGCCGTGACCGGCTCGAGGCGCTCGCCGCACAGGGAAAGCGCAAGGCGCACACGGTGATCCGGGCCGGTGAGAACCTGTCCATGATGTTGGCCGCCGCGCAGCTCGGCATCACCATCTGCTCGATCCTGCTCGGCCGGGTCGGCGAACCCGCGGTGGCGCATTTGCTGGAGGGGCCGTTCGAGCTGGTCGGCATGCCCGAGCAGCTGCTGCATCCGGTGGCGTTCGCCATCGCGCTCGCGATCGTGGTGATCCTGCACATTCTCTTCGGCGAGATGATTCCGAAGAATATCGCGCTGGCCGGACCGGAACGCAGTGCGCTGCTGCTGGTCCCGGCGCATCTGATGTGGTTGCGCTTGGCGCGTCCGCTCATCGCCGTTTACAACCTGGCGGCGAATCTGTCGCTGCGCATGTTGCGGATCGAGCCGAAGGATGAGCTCGAGGCGACGGTCTCGAGTGTTGAACTCGCCGAGATGATCGGTGAATCCCGTTCCGAGGGCCTGCTCGACGAGGAGGAGCACCGCCGCCTCACCCAGGCGCTCGGCACCTCCGATCGGGTGGTGGGCGATGTGATGGTGCAGCTGGCGACGACCCGCTCGGTACCGTTACGCGGCAATGGCACCACACTCGGCGATATCGAAACCGCGGTCGCCGAAACCGGTTTCTCCCGGTATCCGGTGCGCGCGAGCGACGGCTCGCTGGTCGGGTATCTGCACGTTAAGGATGTGCTCGACAAGGTCGCCGACGAAAGCGCCGGACCGAATACGCCCATCCCGCGCACCGATATTCGTCCACTGCCGACGGTGAGCGCCGGTACGCCCCTGTACGAGGCGCTGGCGCGCTTGCGCCGCACCAACTCCCACCTCGGCCGTGTCGTGGACACCCGTGGAAATACGGTGGGCATTGTGGCGCTGGAGGATCTGGTGGAAGAGTTCGTCGGCACCGTGCGCGACGGGACGCACCGGGTGATCGAATGATCGTGCTGGCCGAGTCCGAGTGGCGGACCAGGGCCGCCGCGCACCGGGCTCGGCTGGACGAGCTCGTCGGACCGTATCTCGAACGGCGCGCGGCGGGGTCGTCACATCCGGTGATCGACTTCCTGTTCACGTACTACGGACATAAGCCCGCCCAATTGCGGCGCTGGCATCCGGGATTCGGTGTCGCGTTGGCGGCCGCGCGGGAGTACGACGGGGCTCGCGGGTATCACCGGCATGACATGCGTTCCGGCGCGGGTGTCTACACCGCCGACCCTGCGTTCATCCGGCGGCGTCGCGACACCGTCGAGTTCATCGCAAAACTGCTGCGCGCCACGGCATCCCGCCCGGCGCAGCTGTCCTGCTTCGGCCTGCACGAGTGGGCCATGGTGTACAAAACCGACGAGGTCCGCCATCAACAGGTGCCGCTGCGTCTGGGCAGCACCGGTACCGATGCGGTCGTCGAATCGATGTCCTTGCGCTGCACCCACTTCGACGCATTCCGCTTCTTCACCCCGGACGCGGTCGGTCGCAACGCGGAACCGTTGACCCGTGCCGACCAGGTCGCCCGCGAACAGCCCGGCTGCCTGCACGCCAATATGGACCTCTACAAATGGGGTTTCAAACTCACCCCGCTCATCTCCTCGGACCTGTTGCTCGACTATTTCGAGTTCGCCTGCGCCGCACGCGAACTCGATATGCGCGCCAGCCCGTACGACCTCACCGACTACGGCTACGAGCCGATCCGCATCGAAACACCGGTGGGGCGTGCCGAATACGTCCGGGCGCAGTCGGCATTGGCAGAGCGGTCGATGGGACTCAGACAGTCCCTGCTCGAAGTCTGCACATCACTGCTGACAAACGACATCGAGGCACTCACCGCCAGCTGAGCGTCGTGGCGAAGCACGCCGATTACCTGGCATTTCCGCGAAAACCCATCGTGAAGTTACTGCCTGTTACTACCATTCAGTCAGTTCATGCTCCGTCTGAGTCGGCGCGGTATGTGCCCCATGATGAGGAAAGTTGGGATGCAATGATGCACCCGAAGCTGGGACTGCGCCGGGTCCGGCCCTTGGCCTTGTTCGCCACCACGATCGTGGCCGCGATGATGTTGCCGAGTAGCGCATCGGCCGATCTGCAATCCGATATCGCTACTACCGTCCAGGAATTCCTCGATGTCGGCCGGACCTCGGCACCCCGGGCGGACTGCGGACCGGGATCGATGCCGGAAACCGGTCTGCAGGGCGATGTTTCGGCCGCCGACCGAGACAGTCGGCGCAGCACCCAGGGCTACACCTGCAATATGTCGATGGTCGGCAACTATGCCGGGCGCGGCGCGGGGATCACTTCCACCAGCTTCGACCATTGTGCCTACCTGGGTTCGTTCTTTCCCGGCGACCTGATCAGCGAGGGCCGCGGCGTCCAAGTGCTCGACGTCTCCGATCCGGCGCACCCGCGCCCGACGGTAACCCTGACCGAACCCGCGATGCTCGCGGGCACCTGGGAGAGCCTCAAGGTCAATTCCGAACGCAAACTGCTGGTCGGGACCGGTGTGCCGGTCGGCGAGGGCGTCGGCTATCTGTCGGTCTACGACGTCTCCGATTGCGCGTATCCGAAGTTGCTCAATCCCGGACCGGGCACGAATCTGCTTATGCCGCTGCCGATCACCACACACGAGGGCGGCTGGTCCCCCGACGGCCGCACCTACTGGGCCTCGGGCGTCGCGCCCGGTTTCGTCAGCGCGGTCGATCTCACCGATCCGACCGATCCGCACGTCATCTGGCAGGGGCTGACCGGAATCGAGGCGCACGGCTTCGGCATCAGTCCGGACGGCAATCGCATGTACCTTTCCGCGCTCGGCGGATTCACCGTGCTCGATATCAGCGCGGTTCAGCGCCGCGATCCCAACCCGCAGGTCACCCATATCGGCCGCACCTTCTGGACCGACGGCTGGGCCACCCAGCACAGCATCCCGGTGACCTATGACGGCAAGCCCTACCTCTACACCGTCGACGAAGGCGGCTCCGGCGGTGTGAAACTCATCGATATCTCCAACGACACCGCACCGAAGGTGGCCGGGAAGGTGAAGCTGGAGATCAACCTGCTACAGAACATCGACAGCAATATCGGTAGTTCGATGGGCGGTTCGGCCTTCGCCTACGAATCGCACTACTGTGCCGCCGACCGCCCGGACAACCCCACTGCCCTCGCGTGCGGCTGGATCTCCTCCGGCATCAGGATTTTCGACGTCCGCGATCCGCACAATATTCGCGAGATCGCCTACTTCAAACCGCCCGCACGAACCGGCCAGAATCTGAGCCTGTGGAACTCACCGCATGCACTCGCGTCGATCATCGGTGTGCCGTTGATGAGCACACCACCGGCCGCACGCGCGGTGTTGGAGGGTCAATTCAATCCGTTGGACGCGCTCACCCCGCGCACCGGCAACCTCGCCTTCGGCGATGTCTCCACCGATTGGTGCTTCTCGCCGCCGGAATGGCGCGGCAACCAGCTGTATGTCGCCTGCTCCGATAACGGATTCATGGTGCTGCAACTGGAGAACGGCGTGTATACGGTGCCCGAGAATCAGCAATCGACCGTCGGATCGTAGCTGTGTCCCGTTGGTTCCGAGTCGCGGCACTTGTCTGCGTTGCGTTCGTCCTGGTTGTGCTCGGCGCGGCGCTGCGGCCGCTCGTGTTGCCGGAACAGCATACGACCGCATCGGTTCTCAACGCGGTCGAGATCGGATTCGCGCAGGATATGACCGCGCATCACCAACAGGCGCTGATCATGGTGCAGCGCCTGGATCGTGACGTGGACCCGACCGTGCTGCGGCTGGCGCAACAGCTTTCGGACGCGCAGCGCATCGAGATCGGGACCATGCTCGGGTGGCTGCGGCTGGCCGATGCGTCGCCGCTGTCGTCGCATCCGATGGCGTGGATGCACGCCGATGCGGCTGTGTCGCAACATCATCCGAGCGTGGGCCAGTCGACCGGCGATGCGATGCCGGGTATGGCGACTGCCGCCGAACTCGACGCCCTGTCCGCCGCCCGCGGTCACGACGCCGAAATACTGTTCCTGCAATTGATGTTCCGTCATCATCAAGGCGGACTGGTGATGGCTCGTGCCGCCGACGAGCTTCTGACCTCTGGCCCGGTCAAGGAAACCGCGCGCTCGATGTTCCAGAGCCAGAGCCAGGAGGCCGGTGTGATCAGCGTGCTGCTCACCCAGCTCGGTGGTCAGGCCACGCACTAGCCGGCGCGCCCCCGTTATCGGATGCGGGTCGGACACGCGACGGAAAGTGAACAGCTGTAGTTTCACTACGAAGATTCCGATGCGTCCGAATCCGGAGGTACGGTCGATCCAGATCGGCGGCACAGAAAGGCTCGAGCGACACGTGATCCAGACCGAGACAGTCACCGTCCCCGAACACGTGCACGGATATCCCGGCGTCGCGTTCGGCGGCTACGTCGCGGGCCTGCTGGCCGGGCCGTGCGAGGCCACCGAGATACGCGTCGACTTCCGCGCCAGAGTGCCGCTGGAGGACCCGATGTCATTGCGCCCCACCAGATCCGGTGGCTATGCGCTGACCGATGCCGACGGCGCGCTACTCGCCGAATCAACTCCGACGGCGCTCGCCATCGATCCGCCCCCAGCTCCGAGCTGGGCCGAGGCGAAGGCCGTCACCGACGCGGCAATGGTGTCGCGCCGCGTCACCGACTGCTATGGCTGCGGCGCCGCCTGCGCACCCGGCCGCGGCCTGCGCCTACTCACCTGGGACACACCCGATCACGACCTCGTCATCGCCGCCTGGACTCCGGATCCACGCCTGGCCGACGAATCCGGCCGACTCCCACCGGAAGTCGTCTGGGCCGCTCTCGACTGCCCCGGCGGCTGGACCGCCATGCGCAAACAAGGCATGGGCTTCGGCGGCGTAACCGCGGCCCTCACCGCCACCCAACTGCACCCCGTATACCCCGGCTCCCCCTACATCTCCTACGCCTGGCCCATCAGCCACCAAGGCCGCAAACACACCGTCGGCAGCGCACTCGCCACCCCCGCCGGCGATCTCTGCGCGGTAGCCGAAGCGCTCTGGATCCAACCCAAACCCTGAACCAGTGGTCACTTCATGGTGGCCAGATTGTGCCAGAGGTTGCGGAGGCTGTCGGTCCCGCCGAACAGCGTGGTGAAGTTAGTGGAGTCGATGAGCACGATATCGCCGGCTCGTCTGTCGGCGGGTGGCATCCAGACCAACGCATTGAATTCCGTATTGCCGGCGGCGGTGAAGGGATGGGGTCGCTGGGGGTCGACACGCTGGCGGCCCAGGACACGTAGCGAGTCGGATTCCGGCGCGGTGAGCTCGTAGTGCGGTAGATGGGGGTGGAAGTTGAATGTCGTCACGTTGTCCAGTAGCCGGGGCATGTCGAGATCGCGGAACCCGGTCAAGGGTGCGATCTCGTCGGTGCCGTCGACGACCGCGGGTCGCAAACCCCATTTGTTGTGCACCGGAACATCGAGGGCATGCATGAGCGAGCGTGTGTACTGGCCGAATCGTTGCTGCCGCGGCACCAGTGGGTCGCCGTGATGCTCGTATTCCATTTGTCGCTGCGCATAGTTGTCGGTGCACCCGACGTCGTGGTGCGGCGCCAGCAGCAGGCAGGTGCCTTCGCGTTGCAGCCAGTCGCGGATCGCCTCGATCTCGTCCGAGGCGGCTTGCTGCTCGGAGAGGACGTGATCGAGCCCGAACACCATCAGGGTGTCGGTGTCGGCCAGGATCCGCTCGTCGATCGGCAAGGTGTAGCCGGCCTGATCGATGCGCTGGAACACCGCGACTGGGTGACCAGTGGCCTCTTCGGCCAGGTGCTGAAACGCCAGCGTCGAGCGATGGAACAGCTCCAACGTGCCGGCAATGCCCTGCAGGAAGTGCGCGGCGTCGTACTCCGGAGTCTCGTAGCCCGGCCACAGTGCGTTGCGGACCTCGGTCATCGTCGAGAAGCGGTTGTATATCTCGGCGGGATCGCGTTGGGCCTCCCATGGATAGCTCCACGTCCAGTAGATGCTCATCCGCCGGCGCCCGTCGTGATTGCGCGGAATGTGGCTCTGGTTGTAGGTACGTGCCGGCGGGAGAGTGCTGCTCATGGTGTCGCCTCTCGACTGTCGAGCGTGGCCAGGTATCGCAGAGCGCTGATGCTCGGGAGGAAGAAGTACGCGCCACCCCTGAGCGTGGTGAAGGCCGGCAGTCCCTTGTGCACCTCGCGGATGGGCCGCTTGGGGATCGTGAAGTCGAGGGTGCCGTCCTGGGTTCCGCAGATAGGATCGTGTTCGTTGCCGAGCTCGTGGAATGTCTTGTCGTTGATCCAGACGTTCTGGGCGAACTCGAACTGGCGAACCAGGCTGGCGCAGATGATGAACGCGGCGATCCCGCGGTCCACTCCGTCGTCGGGGGCATCCTCGGGTAGCGCGGGCCCGTAGGTAGCGCCGCGGCGAATCATCCTGCGGCGGTTCATATTCACCGCGGTGCCACGGGGATTCAGGCGCCGCGCATGCGCACCGACTGGTACCGCGTAGCCGTGCGGATCCATTTCCTTGTAGTCGAAGTCGTTGTTGCGCATGGGATCCGCGCCCAGCGCGGGATCATCCCGGTCCGGTGCCAGCACCAGGGGGGCGCCGCTGCGCCAGCGCCCCATGAGCTTGGCAGCGAGCAACTCCTGGCCGTCCGGTGTGTCCGCGTGCTCGCGCAGATAATTCCGAAACGCGCCGACGTGTTCCTGTAGCCGCCGGTAGGCCATATAGCTCCCGTTGCGGAACAACACCTCCGGCTGTGGCAGCGCTCGCGCCGGCCCCTCCTCGTCGGGGTAGCCCAAAATGAATTCCCCGGGTTGCAGCGCCGCCCCCGAGCCGGGAGTCGGTGCCTCGCCGGATCCGGCGATCACCGGCTGGGACAACCGATCTCGGAACCCGAAATGATCATGGGCGTAGTCGAAGGGCGGCGTCGCGTTCAGATCGAGGAACGACAACACGCGCACACCGGAGCAACGGGCGACCAGTTTGTGGTGTTCGGTGGTGCAGCGCTGGTGCTCGGCATCGGTGCGGGCGAACAGGATCGCGATGGCGTGCAGATCGTCATCGGCCAGCCTGCCTACCCAGTTGTCGGGCGAACAAGCGCCCGTGTCACCCAGGATGTCGGCGCGTGCGGCCATCCCTTCGCGGAACTCGTCCGGGAAGGTGACGAGCGTTTCCTCCGGCACGCCGAGTGCCCGCAGTCCGCGCCAGGTGAAGGCCAGCGTGACCCAGCGGTCGGAACTGTCCATCGTGGCGCGCACGTCGGCCGCCGATTGCACGCGGTCGACCAGCGGCGTCAACCAAGCCCGAGCCCCGACGGGATCATCGAAGGACAGAAACTCGTAGCGGCCCGTCATCGCCGGGGTCCGGGTCAGCATGATGTGCTGAATATCGTCGAGTTCCAGCATGGGCCAAGGGATTACTGCATCTGGTCGAGCATATCGGAGAACGCCGCCTTCAGCCGCAGCGCCTTTTTGATCTCGTCGGCGGTGACGTAGGGATACTCGCCGTATTCGAGGAAGCTCGGAAACTGGTGTTCGCGAACAAATTTCACGAACGCCTCCGAATTTTCCTGCCAATCCTCCGGAAATCCCTCGAGATTGGTGAATACCGTGGTGATACCGGTCTGGGAGAACAGGGAAACGGCATCCTCGGTGTATTTGTCGAAGTCGGTGTCGAAAATGCCCTGATATTGGAAATGCAGTCCCGATCCGACGTCGAACAACACCCACCGCAGATAGTGCAGCCGCAGCGGTGCCAGCACATCCGGACCAGCTGCTATCGCATCCTGGATCTGCTTGCCGTATGCGCGAATAGCCTCCTCACGACCCGGTTTCACCTTGGCGATGATCGAGAACCCGTAGCAGGCCGGCGTTCGGGGATAGATCGGACCGTATCTGCCCCGCTCCAGCTCGAAATAGCCCTCTGCCGGGATAGCTATCGCCGCCGGTTTACTCCAGTCGGGCTCGGTCGTCGTCATATCTTCACCCACCTTCCGCACGGCAGTAAGCTGGACTTTCAATATGCTATGCCTCGGCCGGTCCGGCCGAAACCCACACGGCACCGGATACCCGTATGGAATTCAATCGACGACGTCGGTGCGTTGAATTGTGCGCCGTGAACACAACGGGGATAAGACCTGTCCGGAAATCCAGCCCACGGGCGCTCGGATTTGACAGGATGACGGCATGTCGACATCGCCGCAACACCCCGAGCCGGTGCCGCACCGGTTGTCGACACCGCGAGCGGCCGCACTGGCCGGAGTGGTCTTCGCGGTGTTGTTCGGTACAACGCTGATCTTGATCCGTATCGACATGCCCGACGGCATCGAAGGCTCGACTCATTGGCTGAACAGTCAGCAGAATGCGATCAGAACAGCGACGGTGCTCATGCCCTTCGCCGGTATCAGCTTCTTATGGTTCATCGGCGTCGTCCGTGACGGGTTCGGGCGCTACGAGGACCGGTTCTTCCTATCGGTATTCCTCGGCAGCGGGCTGCTGTTCCTAGCGATGATGTTCGTCGGCACCGCCGTCGCCGCCGGTCTGGTGTCCAGCAACACCGGCGGCGCCGACCCGGCCACCCGTGCCGAAGTGGTCGACTTCGGCAAGATGGTCGTGGTTTCGGCGTGCCAGACCTACGCACTGCGGATGGCGGCCGTATTCATGATCTCGCTCGCGACGATTTGGCTGAAGACCGGGCTTATGCCCCGCTGGCTCGCCGGTCTCAGTTATCTGGCGGCCCTGGCACTCCTGGTGGCCAGCGAAACGAGCAGATGGATGACGCTGGCTTTCCCGGCGTGGGTGCTCCTGGTCAGCGTCCTCATCCTGGTTCGCTCCCCATCGCGAACGTGACAAATACCCACCAGGTCTGCGCGACTGTGCGACAGTACCCCTTGTGGACGAGCCAGCTGCTCGCCGTTCGGCCGATCTGGAGATGGTCTACCAGACCGTGGCGGACCGACGTCTGCAATACGAGAACCTCCTCTGGCAGGTTCCCACCCTCAGTCTGACTGCCCAGGCATTCTTGTTCAGTATCGCGATGGGAGCCGCGAACGACGCCATCGCGCGGATAGCCTCGTCGCTGCTCGCGCTGATCGTGTCGATCATCTCGATCATGCTCATGGCGAGCCATCGCCTCTCCGAGCGCAAGGACGCCCGGTGGCTGGAGCGATTCGAACAGCTGCAGATCGGTGCGGGCGCCTGGGGTGCGCACGGCACCGTCTTCGAGACGCAACAGGATGGCGTCGATCTCGAAGTCGGCTGGCTGGACAAATTGATACCGATGCGGCAGATGTTCACGGTATGGGTGGTCGGACTGGCCTGTTTCGGTCTGACCGCAATCTTCATGATTATCCGAACACTGGTCGGTGCCGGGCACTGAGCTGTACAGCGATGGCGGCCTCGGCCGATCCGTCAGGTGTTTTCCACGAAGCGATACCAGGGACCGTGGAAGGGTTCGTAGCCGATGCCGCCGGGGCCGGCCGGCCCGGTACTCGGGGCGCTGTCCGGGAAGTAAGCGAAGCCTTCGGAATTGGTGGCTCCGCCACTGACGTAGAACAGGCAGGCGCCGTCGCGCCGGGTGATGTAGGTGACGGTGTAGACGCCGAGGCGGGTGCGGTGGCCCGGGTTGGCGCAAGCGGCGGCCTGATCTTCGAGGATGGGGCGAGACAGGCGCCAACCGGTGGTTTCGGGCACTTCGTACCACACCAGCGCGGCGAGGGCGGCGATCAGTAGCGGTGCGGTAAGGCTCACGAGGACAGCGTGATAGCGGATCAGGCCCAGGATGGCGAAGACGATTGCGACCAGCCCGACCACCGAAAGTCCCACCCACAGCAGCACTTTGGCCGGAAAGCTGCCCTGAGTAGCCAATTCCCAGCACAGCGCGGCACAGAGCAATGCGATAACGGTGGTGATCGCGCCCATCCAGAGCTCGAACCACAACGGTGTCGGTCGGGGGCCGCTGCTCATGCCAAAGAAGATACGTCGATCCGCCCTGTCCCCGAAGGGAATCGGCTCACCGTCTGTGGAGATATCTCACCGGGCAGAGGAAACCCCCGGCCTCGGCATCCCATCGAGGGGCCGGGACCGGGGGTCGTCGTATCAGACGTTCAGCTCGGCTATTACAGCGGCGGGAAACCGGCCGAACCGGTGGCCATCCAGTTCCAGAACATCGCCGCGCGATTCACAACCAGGGCGAATACATCAAGGACAACGCTTCCCATAAAACTTCCTCACATCCGACTGTCTCGTGCAGCGCCCAGGGTAACGGATCGTTATGTGGGTCGAAACCGGTCATCCGCCCCCGTCGACGGCCGTCGTGTGGTAGAAGAAACCCCCGCCCGGCACACTCCCGGGCGGGGGATTCACGAGTTGATCAGACGCGCAACGTCTTAGACGCAAGCCAGCGCCTTGGCCTCCCGGCGACGGCGGTGCAGGATCGGCTCGGTGTAGCCGTTCGGCTGCTTGGTGCCCTCCAGCACCAGCTCCTTCGCGGCCTGGAATGCGATGCTGCCCGCGAAGTCCGCCGCCATCGGCCGGTAGTTCGGATCGCCCGCATTCTGCTTGTCGACCACGGGCGCCATCCGCTCCAGGCTGGCCACCACCTCATCCGCGGTGACCACACCGTGGCGCAGCCAGTTCGCCATCAGCTGGCTCGAAATGCGCAGGGTCGCACGGTCTTCCATGAGACCGATATCCCGGATGTCGGGCACCTTGGAGCAGCCGACGCCCTGGTCGATCCAGCGCACCACATAGCCGAGGATGCCCTGGGAGTTGTTGTCCAGCTCCTGGCGCTTCTCCTCCTCGGTCCAGTTCGGCTCGGCCGCGAGCGGGATCTCCAGGATCTGATCGACGGTGGCGCGGCGGCCACCGGCGGCGATCTCCTGCTGCCGTTCGAACACGTCGACCTGGTGGTAGTGCGTCGCATGCAGGGTGGCGGCGGTCGGCGAGGGCACCCAGGCCGTGTTGGCGCCCGCACGCGGGTGGCCGATCTTCTGCTCGAGCATGTCGTGCATCAGATCCGGCATGGCCCACATGCCCTTGCCGATCTGCGCCTTACCGGGCAGGCCGGCGGCCAGACCGGTATCGACGTTCCAGTCCTCGTAGGACAGGATCCACTGCTGGGTCTTCATCTCGGCCTTGCGGACCATCGGCCCGGCCTCCATGGAGGTGTGGATCTCGTCGCCGGTGCGGTCCAGGAAGCCGGTGTTGATGAACACCACGCGCTCGGCGGCGGCCTGGATACAGGCCTTCAGGTTGACCGTGGTGCGGCGCTCCTCGTCCATGATGCCGACCTTGAGGGTGTTGCGGGTCAGGCCGAGGACGTCCTCGATCCGGCCGAACAGCTCGTCGGTGAAGGCGACCTCGTCCGGGCCGTGCATCTTCGGCTTCACGATGTAGACCGAACCGGTGCGGCTGTTTTTGAGCTTCGTATCCCCGAGCAGGCTGTGCTTGGCGATCAGCGAGGTGATCAGGCCGTCCATGATGCCCTCGGGCACCTCATTACCCTCGGCGTCGATGATCGCGTCGGAGGTCATCAGGTGGCCGACATTGCGCACGAACAGCAGCGACCGGCCGTGCAGCACCAGCTCACCACCGCCGAGCGCGGTGTAGACGCGGTCCGGGTTCATGGTGCGGGTGAAGGTCTTGTCGCCCTTGGTCACCTTCTCCGCCAGCTCGCCCTTCATCAGGCCGAGCCAGTTGTGGTAGCAGAGCACCTTGTCCTCGGCGTCCACCGCGGCGACCGAATCTTCGAAGTCCATGATGGTGGTGACCGCGGACTCCAGCACCACATCCTTGACACCCGCCGGATCGGTCTTGCCGATCGGCGAGGCCGGATCGATCTGGATGTCGATGTGCAAACCGTTGTGCTTCAGCAGGATCGAGGTCGGCGAGGCCGGATCGCCCAGGTACCCGACCAGTTCCGCGCCATCGGCGGCCAGCGTGGTGACCTCGTCGTTGCTCAGCGTGACTGCCAGCTTGCCGCCATCGATCGCGTAGTGGGTCGAGGACCGGTGCGAGCCGTTGGCCAGCGGGGCGGCGGTATCGAGGAACTTGCGCGCGAACTCGATCACGCGGCCACCGCGGACCGGGTTGTAGCCGGTGCCCTTCTCGCCGCCGTCGGCCTCGGCGATGGCGTCGGTGCCGTAGAGGGCGTCGTAGAGCGAGCCCCAGCGCGCATTCGCGGCATTGATCGCGAAGCGGGCGTTCATCACCGGCACCACCAGCTGCGGGCCCGCGGTGGTGGCGATCTCGTCGTCCACATTCTCGGTGGCGATCTCGAAGTCGGCGGGCGCCGCGCGCAGGTAGCCGATATCGCCGAGGAAGCTCTTGTAGGCGGCCTTGTCGTAGTTCGCGCCGGGGTGCTCGGCGTGCCAGGCATCGAGCTTGCCCTGGATCTCGTCGCGTTCGGCCAGCAGGGCGCGGTTGCGCGGAGCGAGGTCATTGATGACCTGCTCGGCTCCGGCCCAGAACGCGGCGGAATCTACGCCGGTTCCGGGGAGCGCCTCGTTCTCGATGAACTCGTGGAGAACGCTGGCCACCTGGAGCCCGCCGACCTGAATCCGCTCTGTCATCTACTGCCTCACTTTTGAGAAAGCCGGGTGGGAAAAATCGCAACCAATGTTACCCATCGGTAGTGACGTGACGGTGTGTCGGGGCCTTGATTGTATCGTCCGGCGGAATTAATGTACTGGTTGGAACATTATCGGCAGCCGAAGCAATGGAGCACGATGCCAGGACAGTCGTTAGCGGATAAGGTCGCGCTGGTCACAGGCGGTAGCCGCGGGCTCGGCCGGGAGATGGTGCTCGCCTTCGCCGCGGCCGGGGCGGACGTGGTGATCGCCAGTCGCAAACTCGACGGATGCATCGAGCTGGCCGATGAGGTGAAGAACACCCATGGTCGGCGCGCATTGCCGGTGGCGTGCAATGTCAGCGATTGGGCACAGTGCGATGCGCTGGTCGAGGCGGCCTACGCGGAGTTCGGCAAGGTCGACGTGCTGGTCAACAATGCCGGGATGTCGCTGCTGTATCCGAGCCTGGATCAGGTGAGCGAGGAGATGTTCGACAAGGTGATCGCGGTCAATCTCAAGGGTCCGTTCCGTTTGTCGACCTTGATCGGTACCCGGATGGCCGCCGCCGGTGGCGGGTCGATCATCAATATCTCCTCGATCGAGGCGGCACGACCGGAACCGCTCGCGGTGCCCTATGCGGCCGCCAAGGCCGGATTGGCCAACCTCACCGGCGGACTCGCGCAGAGTTTCGCACCGGCGGTGCGGGTCAACACGATTCAATGTGGTCCGTTCGAGACGGATATTTCCAAGGCATGGCCCGATGAGTTGCGGACGGAGCTGACTCGGCATATGGCCCTCGGGCGGGTCGGGCGCCCGGATGAAATCGTCGGCGCGGCACTGTACTTCGCGACGGACGCCTCGGCGTACTGCACCGGCGCGACCTTGGCACTGGACGGTGGCTGGCGATGAAGGCACTGACTTACGAAGGACCACAACAGATCTCCTACACCGAGGTCCCCGATCCGGTGCTGCCCGGCCGTGACGGGGCCATTGTTCGCGTGACCGCCGCCGGAATCTGCGGTAGTGATCTGCACATCTACGCCGGACACGGCTTCACCGGCGGCACCGGATACAGCGTCGGACACGAGGCGGTCGGCGAGATCGTCGAATTGGGTTCGGATATCCAGGGATTCGCGATCGGCGACCGGGTGCTGGTCTCCGCATCCGTCGGCTGTGATCGCTGCGCGAAGTGCAAGGCAGGCATCGTGGCGGCCTGCGAACGCCATCCGATGCCCGCCGACGCCTGCTACGGACTCGGCGGCTCGCTCGCGGGTGCGCAGGCCGAATATCTCGCGGTCCCCCATGCCGAGGGGAATCTGGTACGGCTGCCGGATACGGTCAGCGATGAGGCGGCGATCGTGCTCACCGACAACGCGCCGACTGCCTGGTACGGTGCGCGCCGCACCCGCATTGCGCCCGGTGAGACCGTGGTGGTGATCGGGCTGGGACCGGTCGGGCTGATGGCCGTGCAGTCGGCATTCGCGATGGGCGCGGCGCGGGTGCTCGGTGTGGATCTGGTGGCCGACCGCCGCAAGCGCGCCGCCGAATTGGGCGCGGAGATAATCGAATCCGACGAACCCAAGACCGTCATCCGCGAAATGCTCAGCGGCGGTGCTGATGTCGCGATCGAGGCGGTCGGCGCCGATGCGACCATCAAGCTCGCCATCAGCGCCGTCGGGCATCGTGGCCGGGTCGGCGTGGTCGGCGTCAGCCATAATCGCGCCTTCCCGTTCCATATGCAGTTGGCGCAGGTCAAGGAGCTCGAATTCCATATCGGACTCTGCTCGATCCAATACGAGCTGCCCGCACTGCTGCGACTCACCGCAGCCGGTCGAATCCGGCCCGAAGCCGTTGTCACACACCGATTCCCGATGTCGAACGGTGCGGAGGCCTACCGCATGTTCGCCGACCGTGCCGACGGGGTTTCCAAAGTCGTCTTGGATCCGCGCCGATGACCGAACTGGCCTCGCCTCGTCGTCGCGGTCGTCCACCGGCCGCGGAGACCACGGCCGAGGCGACCAGGGCACGCATCGTGGCGGCCGCAGTGGAACTGTTCGCCGAGCAGGGCTTCCACGGCACCGGTGTCGCGGAAATCGGTGATCGCGCCGGAGTGCAGCGCGGTGCGCTGTACTACCACATCGGTTCCAAGGAAGAGCTGCTCTGGCAGATCCTGCGCGATTACATCCAGCTCATGCTCACCGATGCACAGCGGATCTCCCGCGGCATCGACGACCCGATCGTCAAGTTGCGCAAGCTGATCCACAGCCACGTCGGGCTGATCATCGAGCACCGCCGCGAGGTCGCCATCCAATTGCGCGACGTCACCGCACTGACCGGTGAGCGCGGCGAAGAATTACAGGAAATGCGTGACGAAATACAGGCCTGCTGGCAGCGCGTCGTCGACGCGGGGCATGCGGCGGGCCTGCTGCGCACCGACGACCACGTGGTCACCAACAGTGTGCTCGGCATGCTGAACATGGTGACCTTCTGGTACCGCCCGCACGGCGGGCGCTCCCCCGACGAAATCGCCGACATTGTGGCGTCCACCGTTCTTCACGGCATCACCGACACGAAAGGCTGACCATGGCTTGGGATTTCGAAACCGATCCGGAGTACCAGCAGAAGTTGGACTGGGCGGCGGAGTTCGTCCGCACCGAGGTGGAGCCCCTCGATCTGCTCTATCCGAATCCCTACGACCGCACCGATACCGAGGCGATGGCGCTGATGCGGCCGCTGAAGGAGAAGGTGAAGCAACAGGGACTGTGGGCCTGCCATCTCGGACCGGAACTGGGCGGCCCCGGCTACGGGCAGCTGAAGCTCGGCCTGCTCAACGAGGTGCTCGGCACCTCGGTGTGGGCGCCGTCGGTATTCGGTTGCCAGGCACCGGATTCCGGTAACGCGGAAATCCTCGCGCACTACGGCACCCAGGAACAGAAGGCCAAGTACCTGGAACCGCTGCTGGCCGGTGAGATCGGGTCCTGCTATGTCATGACCGAACCGACCGGCGGCTCGGATCCGACGCTGTTCAAGACCCGCGCCGTGCGTGACGGCGACTCCTGGGTCATCAACGGCGAGAAGTGGTTCAACTCGAACGCGCAGTTCGCCAGCTTCCATATCGTCATGGTGGTCACGAATCCGGATGTCAGCCCGTACCAGGGCATGTCGATGTTCATCGTGCCCGCCGACGCCCCCGGCCTGGAGATCGTGAAGAACTTCCATGTGCACGGTTTCAGCGAGCACGAGGGACATCTGCGCTTCACCGATGTCCGGGTGCCCGCCGACCACCTGCTCGGCCAGGAGGGTATGGGCTTCATCGTCGCGCAGACCCGCCTCGGCGGCGGTCGGGTGCACCACGCGATGCGCACAGTCGCGTTGGTGCGCAAGGCCTTCGACATGATGGCCGAGCGCGCGGTCTCCCGGCCGATGCGCAAGGGGGCCCTCGCGGGTTTGCAGATGACCCAGGAACGCATCGCCGACAGCTGGATCGAGATGGAGCAGTTCCGCCTGCTCGTCCTGCGCACCGCTTGGCGCATTGATAAGGAGCAGGACTATCTGAAGGTCCGCAAGGACATTGCCGCCATCAAGGTGGCGATGCCGAAGGTGATGCACGATATCGCTCAGCGCGCACTGCATCTGCACGGCGCCATCGGCGTCAGCCAGGACCTCCCGTTCGTCGACATGATGAATTACGCCGAGGTCATGGCGATCGCCGACGGCCCCACCGAGGTCCACAAGATCACCCTCGCCAAGGAGGTCCTGAAGGACTACACCCCGGGCGACCCGGTGTACCCCAGCGGCTACCGCCCCGCCCTGCGCGAACAGGCCCGCGAACTGGTGGCCCGCCGCTTGGAACACATTGTCGGCAACCTCTGAAGTCGCTATTGCGCGGTCACCGGGTGAACGCTCAGCGTGCAGGTGTCGATAGTGGTGCTGACCGCGTGTGTATCGGTCGTGTTCGGGGCGGTGACCAAAAGCTTCGTATACATCGGGCACTGGTTGCCTTCCGCATCGACCGCGCCGCCCTCGACCACAGCCTCGGCATTGTGGTCGTGGTCCAGGACGACGGTCGGTGGCGTATCGATATCGGCCGGAAGACCGCCCAGATAGCCGCGCAATGTGCGCTCGGCGTGCAGGAGCGGCCCGCCGGGGCCGGTATCCACGCCCGGATATCCGGTCAGCGCGCACCCACCGCTGGCACCCACGACCGAGAAAAGCACGCGCACACCGCGGTGGCCCGCGCCGGGCGACATCGGTTCCACGCCGACTATGAGCTGGCTGCCGACGCATGCCGGTATCGGCGGCGACGGCGAAGCCGGTTCGCCGATCGCTCCAGTCGGTTGGCCTGTGGCTGCGGCGCGCGGCCCCGGCACGCGGCTACCGGCGCTGGTCGGTACTGCGGCCGTACCGTGGCCATGATCACCGCCCGCGCAACCGGCCAACGCAAGAACCACGCAGCAGCCAAGCGGCACTAGATATTTCACCGTCGATATCGACATCGGAACACATCCCTTGCGTATTCGATTCGAACTGGTGCCCCACCGATCCGTTGCGGACGCCACTTCCGGAACTCCCCATTCGACACGCGTTCCCCGGAGCAGACGAGCCTGTCGCGCTGTTTATCGGCCGCACCCGTCGAACGTTATCGGTGCGCACCCGAATAACCAGGTCTAACCTGGATGCCCGGAGGTAACCGAGTGATCGCATACGAGGTGCGGCGGGTGCACAGCTGCGAGTTCTGCGGCACCGACGACCAGGCCCTCGGCACCGACAGCTCGTTGGAGCGGGCCAAGTCGATCGCCGAACGCGACGCGGGCCTCGCTCTCGAATGGGCATGGTTCATCGCCGCCGGCGAGTGGCCGCTGAGCGCCGATCCTGGGGACGGCGTCTACCGCTATTACATCTACGCGCGAGCGACTGCCGTGTAAAGGTCACGAGGCGCGCACGACCGGATCCGCATATCCCGCAACGGGACTCAGTCGCAGTACCGACGGCATCCGCCGGGTGAGCGCGGTCGGCCCGGTGAATTCCACTCGGCCGGTTCGCATTGCGTGCGAGAGCGAAATGCGTCCCAGCCAAACCTGGTAGAGCGATTCGACATCGGAGCTGATGGTGACGTCGACCGGATAGCCGGGATCGGCATCGCACACCGAAGGCAGACCCGATTCGATGACGATCCAATAGCGCCGGAAGTCGTCGGTGAACCGCACGCACAACACGTGACGCTTACCGGGAAACGTGGACGTATCCAGCCGGGAGTGCATCCACCACACCAGCAGCCCGGCATCCAGTTCCTCGGGCTGTGGTTCGCCGAAGGTCCAGCGTGCACCCCATTCGCCGAGGCCGAACAGGATCGGCTCCAATTCCCGACCGGCGGCGGTGAGCAGGTATTCGCTGCCCACCTTGTCGATCAGTCCGGCCCGCTCGAATTGGCGCAGCCGCTTGGCGAGCAGGCTGCGCGAAAGCCCGGGCAGACCGCGCGCCAGATCGTTGAAGCGAGTTGTGCCGATGAGCAGATCACGCAGGATGAGCAGCGACCAGCGGTCGCCGAGCACATCGAGTGCACGGGAGATGGGGCAGTACTGGCCGTAACTTGCGGTCGTGCTGGTCATCGTCACCTCGCGAACCAGGGTCCATTTTCTGGACCGGGGAAGTCCACTTTCTGGACTATTCGGTTATCGCGGCTGTTCCTAACTTCGAAACATGACAACTATCTCCCGTGACATCACCACCACCGACTGGATCGCCCTGGCACGCCAGGTAGGGGAAACCCTGCGTGCCGATGTGGCCGCCCGCGACCGCACCGGCGACATCTCCGTCGCCGCCTTCGACCTGCTGCGGGCCTCAGGACTGTCCGCAGCACTCGTTCCCATCGAGTTCGGGGGCGGCGGTGTGTCGCACCGCGAGATGGGCGAGATCCTGCGCGAACTCGGCCGCCACGATCCGTCCACCGCGGTCGCGTTCGCCATGCACACCCACTTGGTCGCCGCGCAGGTCTGGCGGCACAACCACGGCATCGACGCCTCCGCGGTCTTCGGCAAGGTGGCGGCGGGCGCGATCCTGGTCAGCACCGGCGCTTCGGACTGGGTCGAATCCAACGGCCGGGCCGAGCGCGTCGACGGCGGCTTCCGGGTGAGCGCGCGCAAGGCGCCCGCCAGCGGCTGCGAGGTCGGCAATCTGGTGGTGACCAGTATCCGCCGCGGCGATGCGCCGGAGGGACCCCAAGTGCTGCACTTCGCGGTGCCATTGGACGCCCCCGGTATTCGCATCGAAAAGACCTGGGACACTATCGGTTTGCGGGCCAGCGGCTCCCATACCGTGGTCTTCGAGGATGTCTTCGTCCCCGATGCCGCGATCTCGCTGACCCGCCCCGCCGACATGTGGCCCCCGGTGCTGAATGTGGTGATCGGCGCGGCTATGCCGCTGGTAATGGCGGCCTATCTCGGCATCGCCGATGCCGCGGTCGACTTGACCGCCGCACTTGTCGCCGACCGCCCCGAACCGCATACGGTCCAGCTCGCGGGCGAAATGATGAACGCCTACACAACCGCCGCGGATCTGATCGCCGCCATGTTCACCGATTCGGACAATCTGCGCTTCGACAATACCGACGGCTACGGTGCCCACACCCTCAGCCGCAAGACCGTGGCCGCCGACGCACTCGTCGATACCGTCCGACTGGCCATCGAAACCGTTGGCGGCGTGGGCTTTTCGCGCAGCTGCGAGCTGGAGATGTGGTACCGCGACATCCACGGCTGCCTGTTCCACCCGCTGCCGCGGGCCAAGCAGACCCGGTTCACCGGTCGAGTTCTGTTGGGCCACACGCCCATCGGCTGACCCGACCTTCTCGAACGGCATATGCCCGAAGCCGGGACGCACGCCTCCCGATCGGGGTTCAATGGTAAGGCACACGATGATGCACGGGAGGGAGTCGTCGGTGTCCTGATAACCACCACAACCGTGGACGAGGCGGTGACTGCCCCTCGGACACGATGAAGGAGTCGCGCACCCCCTCGCCCGCGGCTCCTTCATCCCGCCGCGCCGGGCGAATCGTCGGCATTGCGCATTGTGTTAAAAATGTTCGGCGTTTGTCACGGGTTGTTCCCGCATCAACCCCTGGTCAGACCGTACGGTTGTCTCCGACGCGACGGCAGGCAGTCGCGTACGGCCCCCGGCCGCTTCGGACCTAGCAAAACCGAGGTGTGGACCATGTTTATGCGCAAGATGATCGGTGCCGTGGCGGGAACCGTCATGGTAGGTGCGGCGGGCGCCGTCGGCGGCGCCGGCGCGGCGTCGGCAGCGCCCGATGGCTGCCCCGACCTGTATGTCGTGGCGGTACCCGGCACGTGGGAGACCTCCGATGCCAATCCCGGCGAGGGCATGCTCGCGACCGTCACCGATAACCTGCCGCGAAATACCAGGACCGACTATGTGACCTACGCGGCGACCGCCTTCCCCTGGGAGACCGATGTTTACGGCCGGTCCAAGCGGCAGGCCATCGACAATGCCCGCGGCCTGGTCACGGCCATGGCCCAGCAGTGCGCCGAGACCAAGATCGCGCTGATCGGCTACAGCCAGGGCGCGGACGCGGCAGGCGATCTCGCCGCCGAAATCGGCACCGGACTGAGTCCCGTTCGGCCCGAACGCATCGCCGCGGTCGGACTCATCTCGGATCCGCGCCGCTCCCCGACCGACGCACTCGTCGGTCCACCGGTCAGTGGCGCCGGCGCGGGCGGCCCGCGCATCGGCGGCTTCGGCTTCCTCAGCCAGAAGACCCGCACCATCTGCGCCGTCGGCGACCTCTACTGTGCCGCACCGCCCACCGACTTCGCGACCCGTCTCGCCGGATTCCTGGCCCAGGCCTCCGATCCCGATCCGGCTCAGCTGTGGCGCTATCAGCAGGAGGCGTTCGCGATCTTCAACGACCTGATGGCGACCGGGGTGGCCCCGCTCATCCAGAACCAGCTCGCCGATCCGGAAATGAACGAGCGCAAGCAGGAATTCGAGCGGTTCTACAACTCGTTCGTGCACCAGAACTATCCGACCTACGTCGTGGATTCCAACGGCGCCACCGCCACCTCGTGGCTGCGGCAGTGGCTGGTCGGTCTGGCCTGAAAAACCCTTCGCCAGCGGTGGGCGCGCTGTGCCACCATGGATTTCGATGATGATCACCCGATTCCGCGGGTGCTCACGAGCATGAGGAAGGAGGCGGCGGCCGTGACCATTGTCGTATCGGGCTTGCGTCGGTATGACGCGCGGGTCGAGCAGGAACTGCGCCGCCTCCCGGCCGGTAACTGACCGACCCTCGCCTTCCGAATCCGCTCGCTCTCTCGAAACATGGTGACTCCCATGACGTTCCACCGTGCCACCGATCCGGTGGTGTCCACTGTCGACAACTGGATACACACCCGGGTTCTGGTGTTGAACGCCAGCTACGAGGCGCTCACCGAGATCAGCGCCGACCGGGCCGTGGTGCTGCTCATGGGCGGCGCCGCCGAGTCGATCGCGGATCGGGAGCCGCATTTCCCGATCCGGTCCAAACACCTCGCGCTCGCGCTGCCGGAGACGATCCGGCTGCTGCGGTACGTATACCTCGACCGTGTGACGCGAGTACACGACGGCAGTCGCGCGACGCCGGCCGGTGTGCTGCGCCGGGACCACCACCGGTGCGGATACTGCGCGTCCTGGGCGCGCACCGTCGACCACATCCGGCCCCGCAGCAGGGGTGGTCCGAACACCTGGGACAACCTGATCGCCGCGTGCGCGCCGTGCAACTCGAGCAAGGCCGACCGGACGCCGGAGGAGGCGGGCATGCGGTTGCTGTGGCAGCCGAAGGCGCCCGACCACCTGGCCAGGCGGCAGCAGCGGATCTGGAAGCAACTGGCCGCCATCTGAGCCGAGCGGGAAAGGAGAAGGCTCGAAATGACCGTCGAATTGGAGACCAGCGCGGTTGTCGATCTGACCGACCTGCTCCCGCTCTCGGATTCCCGAGAGTGGCATCGGGCGGCCTGCCGCGGTGATCCGAATCACGAGGCGTGGTTCCCGTACCCGTCGCAGGACTTCGAGTACGCGCGTGCGGTTTGCGCGGGCTGCCCGATTCGGGATGCCTGCGGGGAATTCGCCGCGCGGACTGGACAGTCCGGAGTCTGGGGCGGACACGAGTTCGACCGCGGACGGATGATCCGCCCCTAGTCGGACGTTCACGCCACGCCGTGCCGGTGCGCCGCACCGGACACACCGGCACGGCAAATCTCGCGTGAACATACACTGAGGATCGTGGGCACACATCGCAGCGGAACCAGGTCCCGGGGCGTCAGCAAAGGTCCGGTTATCGCAGTGGTTGCCGTTTTGCTGCTAGTCGCGGCGGTCTTCGCGTTTTTTCAACTCAGTGATTCCGCCGCGAACCGGGACAAGTCGGCCGCGGCGGAATGTAAGGAGGGGCCGTCGACGCTGTTCGTGACGGTCGATCCGGATATCGCCGATCCGGTGCGGGCCGCGGCGGAGCGCTACAACGCGACCAGTCCGAAGGTGCGCGATCATTGCGCGAAAGTGGTGGTGACGGCCCAGCCGTCGGCGGCGATCGCCGCCGGGTTCACCGCGGGCACACCATGGAACGGTGCGCTCGGTCCGCAGCCGGGGCTGTGGATCGCCGATTCGATGCGGTCCATCGAATCCATGCGGGTGCCCGGCCTGATCGAGGGCACACCCGTGCCGGTTGCGATGAGTCCGATCGTGGTCGCCGTTCCCGAGGATCTGCGGGGTGCGCTCGAGCAAGCCAAGATCACCTGGGCGGATTTGCCACGGCTGCAACAGGGTTCGCTGGATGAACTCGGATTGTCCGGGTGGGGTGGGCTGCGGATGGCACTGCCCGCCGGCGACTCGACCATGGCAGTGGCAGCAGCGGTCGGCTCCGCAGTTTCGGGAACCGATCCACTCACCGATCAAGTCGTGCAGTCCGGTCAGGTTGTCGCGGCGATCTCCGGGCTCGCCGCGAAAGCGCCGCAGGCGGCGGACACCACGGCCGCATTGGCCGCGATCGGTGGGACGAATTCGCCCATTCATGCGGTTGCGGCTACTGAGCAGCAACTGAAAGCTGTTGGTAGTACGTCGGAATTTCGGCCCGCGGGGACGGCACCGGTCGCCGATCATCCTGCTGCGCTCATGTCCGGGGCGTGGGTGGACAAGACCCAGAATCTGATCGCATCGCTGTTCGCCGACTACTTGCGCGCACCCCAACAGTCCTCGGCCTTCACCGCCGCCGGATTCGCCGCGGCACCGGCCACCGCCGCACCCGCCGCGCCGCGGACCGCACTGGACAAGGTGCGTGCCACACTCGCCAACCCTGTGCTCGGCGTGCAGGCTACGGTGCTGCTCGACGTCTCGTCCTCGATGGGCAACAACGACGGATCCGTCACCCGGCTCTCGAATGCACTCGGCGCGCTGCGCTCCACGATGAATGTGATGCCGCCGGACTTCGGACTCGGCGTGTGGACGTTCGGCAAGAACCTCGACGGGACAACGCCGTACAAGATCCAAACGCCCACCGCGCCACTGAACAATCAGCAGCGCACCGCGCTGGATACGGCGCTGGAGGCGGTGAAGCCCACCGAATCCCGTACCGACCAGGCCTATCCGTCACTGATCGCCGCCTACAAGTCGGCTATACGCGGATACACTCCGGGGCTCACCAATTCGGTTCTGCTCATCACCGACGGCCCGGATGACGACTCCACCACTACCGGAGCCAAACTGCTGACCGAACTGACTTCGGCCGCCGATCCGGCCCACCCGGTTCGCATCGATGTGATCGTTATCGGCGGCACCGGCACGGAAACTCTCCAAACCACCGCGCAGCGAACCGGCGGGACGTACACGCGGTTGGCGACGTCGGATGACATCAGCTTCGGAACCGCGGTAATGCATGCGTTGACAACGCCGTGAGTGAGTGATCGCCCGCGGCAATCTCCCCGACATCGTCGATGTCGAGGAGATTGTTCACTTCGCCGTGGCGCCGATCTACCACCGCCGGTTCATCACTCACGAACCGCTGACCACGCAAGACACCCTCCGCGCGGCCGGTGCCGCACCGGCCGCGGCACGCGCCGGTGCGATCTGACGGCCGATCGGGGCACAGCGGAGCACCACGCAATGCAATGATGACCCGGTGACTTCCTGGCTTCCGCTTCTCAGCTCGCTCATCGTCGCCGCCGCGGCGCTCATCGGCGTCCTGATCAACAACCGGACGAACCGCGACGCGATCACCGCGGCCGACGAGCGCAACCGGACCACACTTGATGCCGCACAGCGCAATATCGAGACAACCCACGCCGCCGCGCAACGCAACATCGACAACGCCAACGCCGCCGCAGAAAGCCGCGAACAGGACAAATGGCGACGCGAGTCGATTCTGACCGCGATCTCCTCGGTACTGCTCTCCGCCGCCGACGTCCGCCAAACCCTGTGGGACACCCTCGATTGGAAGGCCGAATCCATCGAGGAGGTGGACAGTTTCGGCAAGGAAGTACAGCAGAGCATCTCCGCGTGCAACGGCTACATCACCCGCCTGCGCGTCCTGTCGAACCCTAAGATCCCGCAGCGCTGCGAAGATCTCCTCCGCACCCTCACCGCAGCCCAGAGCATCACCGTGCAGCGCCTCAAGGTCGAACTCGACCACGAAGCAACCATGGACGACGTCAACGCGATCCGCGCACTGTGGCACAAGGCAATCGCCAACACTGTCCAAGACGAACGCGCCGTCATCGACGCAACGCGGTCGGAACTGGGAATCGAAGCCCTCAGCGAGATACCGGAACTCGAACCCGAGTCCGCGCCGGACCCGGCGTGACTCGCCGCCCTCGGAACACGACACAATCAACTCCGCACCGCCGTCGGCCTTCGCATCCGTCAATGCGAAATGCCGCGGCGGCTCGCTTGCCCATGCCGCCCCGATCATTTGCCGCATCCATCGCTACCGTGCACTGATCGCACGCTGTAGCGCAGCAGGGCGAGGGTCGGTTCGAACAATCAATACCTACGCCAAAGCGGCTGCCGCACAGTGAAGAGGGCTTCCGAGCCACACCTGCAACGGGGTCGAGGTGCGGCTCGGTAGCCGTCAGTACGCGTCCAGCGGCGGGCAGGAGCAGACGAGGTTGCGGTCACCGTAGGCGCCGTCGATGCGCCGCACCGCGGGCCACACCTTGCCCCGCGCCGGATCCAGACCTTGCGGGTACACCGCCACCTCCCGGCTGTACGGGTGGTCCCACTCCCCGACCAGGCAGGCCGCGGTATGCGGCGCACCGCGCAGCGGGTTGTCCTCGACGGGCCACACACCCGCAGCGACCTGATCGATCTCGCCCCGGATCGCTGTCATAGCGAGGATGAATTCGTCCAGCTCGGCGAGATTTTCGCTCTCGGTCGGCTCGACCATCAAGGTGCCCGCCACCGGAAAGCTCATGGTCGGCGCGTGGAATCCGTAGTCCGCCAACCGCTTTGCCACATCGTCGACTGTCACACCGGTCCGCTTGGTGATCTCGCGCAGATCCAGAATGCACTCGTGCGCGACCATCGAATTCTCACCGGTGTACAGCACCGGGAAGTGCTCGTTCAACCGGCGCGCGATGTAGTTGGCCGAGGCAATCGCGGTCAACGTGGCCTTACGCAGGCCATCCGCCCCCATCATCCGGATATAAGCCCAGGTGATCGGCAGGATCGACGCCGAACCGTACTTCGCCGCCGACACCGCGTGCGAACCCGGCTCGAGCGGGTCACCGGGCAGATACGGCGCCAGATGCGAGCGCACCGCCACCGGCCCGACGCCCGGACCGCCACCGCCGTGCGGAATGCAGAAGGTCTTGTGCAGATTCAGATGGCTGACGTCGCCGCCGAACCGGCCCGGACGGGCAAGGCCCACAAGGGCATTCAGATTCGCGCCGTCGACGTACACCTGACCGCCCGCATCATGCACCAGCGCGCACAACTCGGCGACCTCGTGCTCGTACACGCCGTGCGTGGACGGGTAGGTGATCATGATGCAGGCCAGCCGGTCGGCATGGTCGGCGATCTTGGCACGCAGATCGTCGAGGTCCACATCGCCGTTCTCCCGGCACTTCACGACCTCGACGCGCAGCCCCACCATGGTGGCCGAGGCCGCATTGGTGCCGTGCGCACTGGACGGAATGAGGCACGTATCCCGGTGTGTATCACCACGATCCAGGTGATAGCGCCGAATCGCCAACAGCCCGGCGTACTCACCCTGGCTGCCCGCATTCGGCTGCAGGCTCACCTGGTCGTACCCGGTGATGGCCGATAGCCAGCCCTCCAGATCGGTGACCACCCGCAGCAGACCGGGCACATCCTCGACCGGCGCGTACGGATGGACCCGCGCGAAACCGGGCCAGGTGATGGCCTCCATCTCGGCGGTGGCATTGAGCTTCATGGTGCAGGAACCGAGCGGGATCATGCTGCGGTCCAACGCGATGTCCTTATCGGAGAGCCTACGCAGATAGCGCAGCATCGCAGTTTCGGTGTGGTAGCTGGTGAAGGCCGGATGGGTGAGGAATTCCGAGGTGCGGGTCTCGATCGAACCGGCGGTCACGCTCGGCACATCGCCCGGATCGCCGACGCCCGATGGCAGTCCGGTGCTGAAGGATTCGAGCACCGCGGTGACATGCGCCTCGGTGGTGGCCTCGTCACAGGCGATGCCGACGTGATCGGCATCCACCAGCCGCAGGTTGATTCCGCTCGACTTCGCCTTCGCGACAACGGATTCCGCGCCGCCGGGCACGCGCACCAGCAGGGTGTCGAAGAAATTCTCGTGCACCACGACACCATCGAGCCCGGCCGCGATGGCGGCCGCGCGCGCATGAACGCGGCGGGCGATCGCGCGCAGTCCGTCGGCACCGTGGTAGCTCGCGTACATCGCGGCCACAATGGCCAGCAGCACCTGTGCGGTACAGATATTGGAGGTTGCCTTTTCCCGGCGAATGTGCTGCTCACGGGTCTGCAGTGCGAGCCGGTACGCCTTATTGCCATCCGCGTCCACGGAGACGCCGACCAACCGGCCGGGCAGCTGCCGCGCATGCTTGGTGTGCACCGACAGATATCCGGCATGCGGACCGCCGAATCCCATCGGCACCCCCAAGCGCTGTGTGGTGCCGAAGCATACATCCGCGCCCTGCTCGCCCGGCGGCGTAATCAAGGTCAGCGCAAGCAGATCCGCGCCGACCGCCACCAATGCACCACGCTCGTGCGCCGCCTCGATCACCGACCGCCAGTCCACGATCCGTCCCGACGCACCCGGAACCTGAACCAGCACGCCGAAGAACTCGCCCTCGGGCAACTCGCCACCGGACAGATCCGCCGAGACGATCTCGATGCCCAGTGGCTCGGCCCGGGTGGACAGCACGGTCTTGGTCTGCGGGAACAGATCGTCATCGATGAGCAGACGTGCGGACTTGGACTTGCCCGCGCGGCGCAGCAGCGTCATCGCCTCGGCGGCGGCGGTGGCCTCATCCAACATGGACGCGTTGGCCACCTCCATGCCGGTCAGATCCGACACCATGGTCTGGAAATTGAGCAGCGCCTCGAGCCGTCCCTGGCTGATCTCCGGCTGGTACGGCGTGTAGGCGGTGTACCAGGCCGGATTCTCCAGCAGGCTGCGCACCAGCACCGGCGGGGTCAGTGTGTCGTAGTAGCCGAGCCCGATCATCGAGGTGGCGACGGTATTGGTGTGCGCGAGCTCGGCGAGTTCGGTGAGCACCTCATGCTCGGTGGCCGCGGGCGGTAGCACCTCGAGGCCGGAGCCGTCCAGAATGCTCGCCGGCAGCGCCGCGGCGGCGAGCTCGTCCAGCGAGCCGACGCCGACGACGTCCAGAATCCGGGCGAGTTCGCCCCGGTCGGGTCCGATATGGCGGTCGGCGAAAGATCGAGTCACGGCAGCTCCAAGGTCGGGCGGGGTCGACAACAGTGGTCGACGAGTACCAGCCCTCCCCCTCTGTCGTGGAGCCTGAGAGATTCGGACGCCGCGATACCCTGCCTCGAACGGACAGGGCTCAGGACCCCTTTCCCCATGGGCGGGCGATCGCCGCGTTATGCGCCAAACACCACTTTCCAGAGACGTCGAAGCCCGTACGGTCCTTTTGCCTGAGAGATTGACGGGGAGGTGCTGCTCCTTCGGCGCCCGGACTCTTGTGAAGTCCGGAACTCTCCCGCACGGCGGCGACGCATGGTTAGTTTATGCCGCGTGCGCAATAAATGACGCCACCGGACCCCGGATGGGTGTGTAGCGCTCATCACTCCGGTGTATATGACAAGTGCCCACCGCGGCAGCGACGGGCACTCGATACGATCTCTAGCCGGTCTTCCGGTTCATCCGAGCCTTACGACGGAAGGACAGTTCGTCCTCCGGACGTTCGCTCGCACTTCCACTGACCGCCCGCTCGGCCGGGAAGTTGGCGATGGCTCCGGTCAATTCCCGCATGGCGCCGCTGACCGCGATCCCGAAGACGCCCTGCCCACCCTGCAGTAAATCGACTACCTCCTCGGGCGAGGTGCACTCGTACACCGAGGTGCCGTCGGAGAACAGCGTGATACCCGCCAGATCCTGCACGCCCCGGCTGCGCAGATGATCGACCGCGATGCGGATGTTCTGCAGCGAGATGCCCGCGTCCAATAGCCGCTTCACGATTTTCAGGACCAGAATGTCCTTGAACGAATACAGCCGCTGACTACCGGACCCCGCTGCACCTCGGATGGAGGGCACGACTAGTCCGGTCCGCGCCCAATAGTCGAGCTGCCGATACGTGATCCCGGCCACCTGGCATGCGCTGGGTACGCGGTAGCCGACCAAATCGTCGGGCACCGAATCATCCGGGAACAGGCCTGGCTGTACCACATCCTGCGATTGCTCTGCCACTGACCACTCCCTTGCTTCGCCGACGCCTTGCCTCATCGATGACCCGGCTCCGTAACGACCAACGACCGGCCATAACGAACGTGGCCCAACTATCGAGATTACTCCCCCTGATTGTCCCGGGAGCGGCATCATCCGACCAAACGCGACGCGCGGTAAGAGTCTCGACCTCTACTTTAGGGCCAGTACTTTAGGGCCAGTACACAATTCGTGTTCTCCAGAAAACTCGACCGCGGCGGAGCGAGTCTTACGAGCGAGGAGTTCGCGGCCGGTCTCGCGTCCGGGTCGTCGAAGCGCATGCGCCGCACGCGTGAGTCTCGACGGCTCGGACGCGAGACACCAGGGGGCCGCGAACACGCCGCGCCGGAGGCGCGCGGCCAAAAACTCAGCTATCGGTGGCCTTGAAATCGTCCGGCGAGACGGACTCGAGGAACTCCTTGAACTTCTCCACCTCGTCCTCGCGTTCGTCCGGCATGACCAGCCCCGCCTCCTCGAGCACCGGCTCCTCGGCATAGATGGGGCAACCCACCCGCAAAGCGATCGCTATCGAATCCGACGGCCGCGCCGAGATCCGCAGATCGTTCTCGAAAACCAGATCCGCATAGAAGGTGCCCTCCTGCAAATCCACGATCCGCACTTCCTTGAGGGTGTGCCCGAGGTCGGCGATCAAGATCTTGATCAGATCGTGAGTCAGCGGACGGATCGGGGTCACCCCCTCTTGTTCGAGCACGATCGCGGTCGCCTCGGCCTGCCCGATCCAGATCGGCAGATACCTGTCTCCGGACGCCTCGCGGAGCAACAGCACGGGCTGGTTCTGTGGCTGCTCGACACGAATGCCGATTACGCGCATCTCACTCATCGCACTGCCTCCCAATGACTCGCCGGCCGCCCGGCATGACCGCTGCAGAGCTCGCCGTACCACGAGTCTAAGCGAACCTCGAGGCGTGCAGCATTCCCTGTGCACAGCCGAAATCGGCGTGTTGTCCGTCTGGAACGCAAAGCGAACTTCGGATGCCGCCGCCGGAACTCAGCCGCCGAGCGATGATCGCACCGACGCCTTCACCAGGCAGGTGTGCAGTGTCAGCGACAATGCCGCCAACTCGCGCACCGTCTCCTCCGCACGCGCCCGCGCACCGGCATCGCGACTCTTGGCGATCGGGGCGGCAATCTGCGCCACCAGCGCGGCCTCGCGGTCCGCGGCCAGCTTGAAGGCGCGCAAATGCCGTGCCTCCAGGCCGAATTCGGCCATCGCCTTGGCGGTTTTGGCCAGCGTCACCGCATCCTCGTCGAAGAAACCGGCGGCGCCGGGGATGATCAGATTCGCTCGGATCAGATCGACGAGGAATTTCTCATCGATCTCGGCCTTGGCAAGCAGATCCGCCCGGGTGAGCCGGATTTCGTGATCGAATCGCAGCTCGTCGGGCGAGATTTCACCGGGCACGACGCCGAGTTTGCGCGGTGCCGCGGTACGTGCGCCGTGGTGCGCCGCCGGTGTTGCGGTGAGCTCGGAGTCGGGCGTGGCGTGCCCCGACTCCGGCGCACCGTTGCGGCCGGAGTGCGCCCGGGCGCGGGCTTCCCGCACGCCGAGCGTCGCCGCACCGCTGTCGATCGCTTCGAGCTGCTCCTTGATCACCTTCAAAGGCAGATACTGATCACGCTGTGCGGTCAGCACGAATCTGAGCCGCTCGCAGTCCGCGATCGAGAACCTGCGATAACCCGACGGTGTGCGCTCGGGTCGGATCAGTCCCTCGGCCTCGAGGAAACGGATCTTCGAGATGGTGACATCCGGAAAGTCCGGTCGCAGCAGGTCCAGCACGGAGCCGATCGACATGCCTCCGCGAGCCCACTGCGCCGCGCCCGTCATAGCACCGAGTCTTTCATGACACAGCGTTCTTCCCTGTCAACACTGCCGACACGCGAAATCCGTGCCGCTGATGTCACAGGCTGCCCGCACCCGCCGACGAATCGCTCTGCTGGACCCGGGGCCCAGTGAGGAAGACGAGGCGGAACTTGCCGATCTGAACCTCGTCACCGTTCTGCAACTCCGAGGAGTCCACCGGCTCCCGGTTGACGTAGGTGCCGTTGAGGCTGCCCACATCGACCACCTGGAAGGAATCGTCGTCCTGCCGGAATTCGGCATGCCGACGGCTGACGGTGACGTCATCGAGAAAGATGTCACTGTCGGGATGGCGGCCCGCCGACGTGGTCGGCTGATCGAGCAGGAACCGCGAGCCCGCATTCGGGCCTCGCTTCACGACCAAGAGGGCAGCACCAACCGGCAGACCCTCGACCCCTTGGACCGGCTGTTCGCCGGTCGCCTCAGCGGAGCGCGACGCGTCGACCTCGTTCAGGAAATCCGCGCGGAAGACCGACGTCGTCTCGGCCGCGGTCTCCCCGTAACCCGGGTCTTTGTTCTCGCTCACCGTTTCTCTCCTCCTCGAACCTGATTATCCATGCAAGCAGGTGCTGCCTTCACCGCCACGACCTGGGGATCCTGGCGCTAGAACACCGGCTACCAAGCACCGGCACATCTGTTGGCATTGACCGTACCCTGCCAGGGCGTACCCGTGCAGGTAGAACTGGGAAGGCTGGGTCAGCCCCCGATAACTCCTTGATAACCTGCGGCATCCAGTAGTTCACCGAGCGCGGCATCCACGCCGGCCTCGTCGCTCAATTCGAGCTCGAAGATCCACCCGTCGCCATAGGGATCGGTGTTCAGCGTTTCCGGCGCCGAGTCCAGAACACCGTTCACCGCAACAACTTTCGCGGCCAGCGGAGCGTAGATATCGGACACGCTCTTGGTCGACTCCACCTCGGCGATGCTGTCCGCGGCTGCCACATCTTTGTCGACCTCCGGCAACTGCACGAACACAACGTCACCGAGTTGAGACTGGGCGTAGTCGGTGATGCCCACCCGAACCCGGGTCGGGCCGATCCGCCGCACCCATTCGTGCTCTTCGGTGTAGCGCAGATCCTCGGGGGTCTGGGTCACAGGCCGTCCTTTCATCGTGCTGACCTTTTCGAGCGACCTGCAAGCAGTCGCCAGCGGGTTCCACGCAACTCTAATCGTTACTCACTGCGGTGTGGCACAGCCGGTATCGCTCGCGCGACGGCGAAAGCCTTCCAGATGTAGAGCACGCCGGTCCACACATACACCGCCGTGCCCCAGACCAGGAATGCCCCGCCAAAGGCACGACCGAAACCTGCCAGCGCCCAATCCATCTGACCGGCCAGCAACCACGGCAGCGCCGACATCAGCGCGAAGGTGGCGGCTTTACCCAGGTAGATGACCTCGGGTGGATCCAGTTGACGGCGTTTGTACACCGAAAGAGTCAAGGCCAGGACGGCGTCGCGGGCGATCAGGATCACCGCGACCCACCAGGGCAGCAACCCGCGGATCACGAATGCGGCAAGCGTGGTCACCAGATACAGCCGATCCACGAACGGGTCGAGCAGTGCGCCGAGTCGCGACGACTGGTCGAGCAGCCGGGCCAGCTTGCCGTCCAGGAAGTCGGTGACGCCGCTGAGCACCAGCAACGTGAAAGCCCAGCCGTCGGCGCGCACCACCAGCAGCAACCACAGGAAAAGTGGCACACCGGCTAGTCGCAACACGCTCAGGACATTGGGAACGGTGAAGATGCGGTCGGCGAAGACGCCGCCCGCGGCCGGATCGCCCGCATTTCCCGGGTTGTCCGCGCCGGAGCCGGCGCGTTCGCCCGGTTCCGTTTTCCCCGATTCGGTTGTCACAGCCCGTGCATACCGCACCGACCCCGGTTCACGCCATCCGGGCACGCCGGTCGCGCATACTTTCGATACCTACCTGCTGTGCGATACACCGCACCGACCCGGGTGACAGAATGAGTGTGGAACCATCTCACACGGTTATCGCACGGTTCAGAGAGGGAAACCATGCCAGCATTCGACTACGACGTGGTAGTGATCGGCTCCGGATTCGGCGGCAGCGTCAGTGCGCTGCGCCTGACCGAGAAGGGCTACCGGGTCGGAGTGCTCGAGGCCGGACGGCGCTGGCCCGCCGAGGATATTCCGAAGACGAATTGGAATGTGCGCAAATCGATCTGGGCGCCGCGGCTCGGTTTGACCGGACCGCAGCGGATCAGTGTGCTCGGTAAATGCGCGGTCTTTTCCGGCGCGGGCGTCGGCGGTGGCTCGCTCATCTACGGCAACACCCTGTACGAGCCGCTGCCGAACTTCTACACCGATAAGCAGTGGGCCCATATCACCGACTGGAAGGCCGAACTGGCGCCGTACTACGACCAGGCGCAGCGCATGCTCGGCGTGGCCCCGAATCCGCGCATAACTCCCGCCGACGAGGTGATCAGGGAGATCGCCGACGACCTGGGCGTCGGCCATACCTTCCACCCGACCAATGTGGGTGTTTTCTTCAACGAGGCCGATCCGGGCACCGAGGTCGAGGATCCGTACTTCGGCGGCGCGGGTCCGCACCGCCGCGGCTGTGTGCATTGCGCGCAATGTTTCACCGGCTGCCCGAACAACGCCAAGAACACCACTACGACGAATTACCTGTATCTGGCCGAAAAGGCGGGTGCCGAGGTACATCCGCTGACCACCGCGACCGCGGTCCGGCCGTTGTCCGGCGGTGGATATGCGGTCGAGACCGAGCGCTCTGATCGCTGGATCCGCAAGCAGCGCAAGACATTTACCGCCGAGCAGGTAGTATTCGCCGGTGCGGCGCTGGGCACGCAGAAGTTGCTGCACAAGATGCGCGACGAGGCGATACTGCCGGATCTGTCACCGCGCCTCGGTGAGCTGACCCGCAGCAATTCAGAGGCCATCCTCAATGTGGTGAGCCGGTCGCGCCGCGATTTCGCCGAGGGCATCGCGATCACCTCCTCGATCCATCCGGAGGCCGATACCCACATCGAGGTCTGTCATTACGGCAAGGGGCAGAACGCACTGTTCCCGATGTCGGTGCCGATCGTGGACGGCGGGGCGTTCCGATTCCTGCGCTTCCTGCTGGCAATCGTGTTGCACCCGTTGGTTTTCCTGCGCAGTCTCAATGCCCGCCATGCCTCGGAGAAGTCGGTAATCCTGCTGGTGATGCAGTCACTGGACAATTCGCTGACCTCCTACCGCAAGCGCGGGCAATTGAAGACCAAACAGGGCACCGGCGAACCGAATCCGACCTGGATTCCGCTGGCGCACGATATCGGCCGACGGTTCGGCGCCAAGGTGAAGGGCGATACCCACGGTCTGATCATGGATGTGCTGAATATCCCGGCCACCGCGCATTACATCGGCGGTTGTGTGATCGGCGAGGGTCCGGAGGCCGGTGTGGTCGACCCGTATCAGCGGGTATTCGGACATCCCGGGCTGCATGTCGCGGACGGTTCGGCGGTGACGGCGAACCTCGGTGTCAATCCGTCGCTGACGATCACCGCGCAGGCCGAGCGCGCAATGGCCTTCTGGCCCAATAGGAGCGAGGCCGATCCGCGCCCCGAACTGGGTTCGGCATATCAGCGGATCTCCCCGGTCGCCCCGAACCATCCGACGGTGCCCGCATCCGCCCCCGGCGCACTGCGATTGCCGATCGAACCGGTCGATCCTGCGGTGCCCGCTACCTGACGGTCTGCGTACTTCAGGAGCCCCGATACCCAACTCGCCCGACCGCAGCGGAGCGAGTCTTACGAGCGACGTTCGCGGCCCGTCTCGCATCCGCGCCGCAGGCGCGGTCATCGAACCCAGTCGAGTCGTCGAAGCGCATACGACGAAGTCGCGAGTCTCGACGGCACCCACTAGCGACTGCTTGCAAGTCGCTCGAATTGGTCAGCCACGAGACACCGGGGGGCCGCGAACATGCCGCGCCGCAGGCGCGGCAAAATGACACAGTGTCAGACAGTGGTATTGATCTTCGCTCGTATATTCCTGCCGAGGACGTGCACGCCCGCGGACGGGCGCTGCGTCAGCGGGTTCCGGTCAGTGCCCGGGATCGAGCGGTCACCTGGTCCACCCGACCGGATGTGCTCGACTTCATCGCCGCGAGCAATGCCGGTCGGTTGCCGCATCTGGTTCCGCTGCGGGTCGGTCGCATGCTCGCCTCGCCGTTCACGTTCTATCGCGGCGCGGCCGGGCTGATGGCCGCCGATCTCGCGGGCAGTCCAGACACCGGGGTGGCCGCGCAGATCTGTGGTGACGCACACGCCGCGAATTTCGGTCTGTACGGCACGCCGCGCGGTGAAATCGTCATGGACATCAATGATTTCGACGAAACGATCGTCGGCCCGTGGGAGTGGGATCTGGAGCGGCTCGCGGCCAGTCTGGTGCTGGCGGCCCGCGAAGGCGGTGCGGCCGAAGACGATTGCCTGCGGGCCGCGCGGGATGCGGCCCGGACCTATCGCCTCGCCATCGATCATCTCGCCGAGCAACCGTTCATGGAATCGTGGAGCGCGCTGCCGGACGAGTCGATCATCAGTAGGGCAAGGGCCGATGATCTGCTCGACGACTTCAAGAAGGCTGCGAAGAAGGCGCGCAAGAACACCAGCGCCAAGGTGGTCGAGAAGTGGACCGAACATCTGGAAGACCACGAGACCGGGATCAGCAAGCACCGATTCGTCAGTGACCCGCCGATTCTCACGGCGGTCGACGCCGAGGTCGCCGAGGAGATCATCGACGGGCTGGAGCGCTACGGCGACACCCTGCGCGAGTCCCGGCGCAATCTGCTGGCCCGATTCGCGGTGTCCGACACCGCCTTCCGCATTGTCGGAACCGGAAGCGTCGGACTGCACAGCTATGTGGCACTGCTGCATGGCAATGACGGCGAGGCGCTGGTGCTGCAGCTGAAACAGGCCAACCCCTCCGCGCTGGCGCCGTTCCTGCCCGCGCCGCCACCGGCGCACGAGGGTGAGCGAATCGTGCAGGGCGCCAGGCTGGTTCAGTCCGAGACCGACATCCTGCTCGGCTGGACCACACTGCGCTTGGAGACCGGCGAACTGCCTTTCACGGTGCGCCAGTTCCGCAATATGAAAGGCAGTATCGATCCGGCCGAACTGTCCTCGGACGATCTCGACGATTACGGCAGGCTGGCCGGTGCGCTGCTGGCCCGCGCACATTCGCGTTCGCTCGATCCGCGCCTGCTCGCCGGGTATTTCGACGGTGACGAGGCGTTCGAGGATGCCGTCGCGCGCTTCGCGGTTCGCTATGCCGATCGGACCGAGGCCGACCACGCCGAATTGGTCGATGCCGTGCGGGCTGGAAAGATCGCAGCGGAACAACCGCAGTGACACGCCGCGTCTGGTCGTAGGCGCGGCGAACCGGGCAGTGGTGTCCGTATCCTTGCCACCATCGAGTGATGACGTGAAGGGCGGTCGCGAATGCTCGTGCGAGTACAGAACCCGGCAGGTACCAATGCCGAGCGGGCGCTGATCGACTGGCTGCGCACCTGGAAGGATCCGGCCAGCCCGCATGGCGTCGCCACGGTGAATTGCAGTCTGTTCCACAACGATCGGCTGCATCAGTTCGACGCGGTGGTCTGGACTCCGACCAGTTGCGTGGTGATCGAGGCCGAGGCGCTGGTCGCGCGGCAGGACGGCGTGCTGGAGGTGCCGCTCAGCGGTCCGTGGACGATCTCCGGCGAACCGATCGCCAGCGAGGCTCGCGATCGCCGCACCCCGCTGGACAAATCGCGCGAACACACACTCGCACTGCAGAATTGGCTGGCGGCGCGTGGTCTCGGCCAGCGCGCGGTGCACGGTGTCGCGCTGATCGTGCCGCTGCGCGGCGCCGAGCTGTCGGTCAAACAGGAGTGGAGCGATCCGAGTTTCGATGTGATCCTCGGCACCGATCCGGAACGGCTGCGGCACTATTTCGAGACGCTGGCCGATTCCGAGAAGAACATCCACCTGTGGACGGCCAACGATGTCGCGGTGGCCTTCCGCAGCCTGGGCATCCTGCCCGCCCTGCCGGCCCCGCAGGATCTGATCAACGAGGGCTTCCTCGGCCCGATCGATATCACGCTGTGGCACGGCGGCCCGAACCAGGCGCAGGCGGAGGCCTATGCCGAGGAGCTGGCACAGGCCGAAAAGGATGCCAACACACCGGCCCTCGTCATCGAGGCACCCTGGTACAGCCCGTGGAAGCTGTATCCGCGGCAGGCCGGCGATATGGATATGGGGCGGGCGTTCATGCGCATCACGCTGGCGGCGGGCATGCTCATCGCCTTCGCGTGGGTGATCTGGTTCGTGATCACCGCGGTATTGACCTACGGGCCGGGGTGAGGACGGGCGTCGGCTGTTCCGCGGATTGTGCGTTGGGTCCACACTTGACCACGAGTGCGACGTGTAGTCGCGACGGGCAATCCAGTTTTGAGCATCACCTGCCGGACATGGTTGACCACGGTCCATTCCGAGGTCTGTAGCTACGTCGCGATCATCCGGTGCGTCATGCCGGTGGCGCGGTTCGACGATTTCGTGCTGCCGGTTGGTGAGTGCGTCCAGCGGCGATTCGACGGGCACGGTCAGGGTGGGCGCGGTGCGCGCGTAGGCTTTGTCGAATCGCTCATATGCGGCAACGGTATTGGTGAGAACGCCGACCAGGTGCACCGTCCGCCCCGAGCACAGGGCGAGGTTTCCGATCGATGCGCTCGCGTCGAATCCCTTCGGCGCGTTGGGTATCCGCGCGCATGCGGCGCGGCAGTAGGCGCGAACCGTGCTGACGAGCCGGTAGCCGATGCCGCCGCTTTCCGGCACCGCATGCTGTCGATACCGGCGCGCAGCAGTTGCGCCCCGGCGGCGTGTGCCCGCGACCGATGGTGTCTGTTCGCGGGTGCCCTATCGTCGAGCGGTGATCGTAAAATGGGAGGGGTGGCTCGGCCGGGTGCGGGCGAACCTCGTCGCGCTGTGCGTGGTGCTCGTCGGCATCGGCATCGCGGTGACGCTGCCACTCACCTTCCCCGGCGACGGCGCGGCCACCGATCTGGATCGCGCGCTCGCCCAGCCGATCCACTCGGCGCTGGACGACCATCCCGGTGGCTACGAGGCGCTGGTGATCCCCAGCAACGGCTACATCCTGATCCCGGTATTGCTCGCAGCCGCCTCCTGGTTCGGCTATCGGGGGCAGTGGCGGCGGGCCGTGGCAATGGTGGTAATTCCCGAGTTCGTCGTCGGAATCAACAGCTGGGTGCTCAAACCGCTGTGGGATCGACCGCTGCACGACTATCTCGCGTATCCGAGCGGGCATACCGTGCATCTGGTCGCGATCGCCACCGCATTCGTCGTGCTGACCGACTCGAGGCGGGCGCGCGTCGGCACCATCGTGATCGCCACCGCCGCACTGGTCTGCGCCGCGGTCGGCATGATCGGCCTCGCCTATCACCTGCCCACCGATATTCTCGGCGGTGCGGCGGTGGCGATCGCGCTGGTCGTCGTGTGTTGGAAGCTCACCGAGCGATTTCTCTCGGACCAAGCGCGCGTCGACTCCTAGATCCGTTAAACCGTCGTACGAATACTGGTCCGATCGAACACGCTCGCATCATCCAGCAGCGCCGCACGCAGCATGCTCTCCGGCACACCCATGCCCTCGACCAGCGTCAGCGCATCCGGGCGCAGCCGGTCGACCAGTTCATTGACACCGCGTCGCACGGCCTTCGCCCGTTCCACCGACATGAACCGGTGCATGATGAACCACGCCTGGTTCTCCTCGACCATCGAGTAGACATACAGATCGCAGACGGTCTCGGCGAGTTCGCGCGCCTCCGGATCCGCAATTCCGGCAATACCTTCGATGAACGCCTCGAGAATCAGTCGATCGATATGTGCGGCGCCCGCGGCGAGGATGTGGTCCTGCGCATTGTTGAACGCCTCGAACGGTGCAGTGTCCTTCGCGCGGGCACGCAGCCGGTGTCCGGCTGTGCGCACCAGATAGTCCTCGCGATCGGCGAACAGCTGCAGCTGCACCGAGCGGCGGGACAGATCGCCGTCGTCAACCGTGTCGTCACCGCGGTCGCGCAGCGTCTGGATCAGTTGGCGCACACCGGAACGCTTGCGGACCACATCACCGGCCATGGTGGCGGCGAAGCGCACCCAGCCGAGCGCGTCCAGATCGCGGATCTCATCGGAGTAGGCGGTGAGCAGTTCCTTGGCCACCAGCTGGGTGAGTACGACATTGTCGCCTTCGAAGGTGGTGAACACATCGGTATCGGCCTTCAGTGTGACGAGCCGGTTCTCGGTGAGATAGCCTGCGCCGCCGCAGGCTTCGCGACATTCCTGGATGGCACGGGTGGCGAAGCCGGTCTGTGCGACCTTGAGTCCGGCGGCCCGCTTCTCCAGGGCGCGCTGCGCGCCGGGATCGAGATCCTGACCGGTCTGCACCAGATGCATGCGGCGGACCAGATCGTTCTGCGCGAAGGCAAGCGCATACGACCGGGCAATCAACGGCAGCAGCCGCCGCTGATGACTGCGGTAGTCCAGCAGCAAGGTCTCCTGGCCGCTGTCCGGATCCGAGAATTGGCGGCGCTTCAGTGCGTATCGCGTGGCAATGCTCAATGCGACCCGCGCACCGGCGGCTGCCGCGCCACCGACGCTGACCCGCCCGCGTACCAGAGTGCCCAGCGTGGTGAAGAATCGGCGGCTCGGATTCTCGATATCGGAGCTGTAGGTACCGTCGGGGGCGACATCGGCGTACCGGTTGAGCAGGTTCTCCCGGGGAATGCGCACGTGATCGAAGACGATGCGGCCGTTGTCGACACCGAGCAGACCGCCCTTGAGGCCGTCGTCGTAGGTGGTCACACCCGGCAGGTCGGCGCCGTGTTCATCCCGGATCGGCACCAGGAAGCAGTGCACGCCCTGGCTCGTCCCCTCGGTGATCAACTGCGCGAAAACCGCTGCCATCCCGGCATGTTCGGCCGCGCCGCCGATGTAGTCCTTGCGAGCAGACGGTGTCGGCGAATCGACGACGAACTCCTGGGTCTGCGGATCATAGGTCGCGGTCGTCTCCAGATTCGCGACATCGCTGCCGTGTCCGGATTCGGTCATCGCGAAACAGCCGAGCAGATCCAGTGAGATCAGCCGCTTGACCACGTCGCGATGCCGTTCGGTCCCGAGGTTCTCCACGGCCCCGCCGAACAAGCCCCACTGCACGCCCGATTTCACCCACAGCGACAGGTCGGCGTACGCCAGCATCTCCAGTCCGATCACCGCCTCCCCCGGCTCCCCCGTACCCCCGTTCTCGCGTCGGAACCCACGCTCCGCGTAGCCCATCGATGCGATCGCCCGCATCTGCTCGAGTACCCGCGCCCGTGCCGCGCGGTAGTCGAGATACGGATCGCCGGTGAACTGGTCTCCGGCCAGTTGCACCCTGGCCTCGGCGCGAACCGCGCGCCATGGGCCGTCGAGTGCGTCGCGGAGGTGGTCCGATGTCGAGACGTTCTCGGTGTCAGGCATACCCCGACAGTAGCGTTTCGCGGACGTCCAGCGGCCGGTGGGCGCCGATCGGATGCCGTCCTCGGTATCCGCTTCCAAGGCGCTGACCAGCACATTCTACTGTCACAAATATCTTGACACGACATCTTCGCCGAACTCTTGCTTTACCATTGAACGCATGTTTAATATACTAAACATGTGTTCAACCAGAGAGCCGTATCGCAAGGACCCGCCGAGCTAGGAGGCGCCGCGTGACGTCGACCCCGAATTCGGATCTCACCACCGCCGCCCGCATTCGCGATATCGCGATCGAGGTGTTCGGTGACAACGGATTCCAGGTCGGAGTGCGCGCAATCGCCGCAGCGGCCGGTGTCTCCCCTGGACTGGTCAACCATCATTTCGGCTCCAAGGACGGCCTGCGGGCCGCCTGCGACGACCGGGTGCTGGAGTTGATCCGGGACCAGAAGTGGAAGACCGCCACCGAGACGAACGTCGCGAAAAGCATGCTCGACGCGATGTCCGAGATCGAGGCTTACGGCCCGCTGGTCGCCTACATGGTGCGCAGCCTGCAGGCGGGCGGACCCTTGGCCGAATCATTGCTCGAACACATGATCTCGGATGCCGAGGACTACATCCAGGCAGGCGTCGAGGCGGGCACCCTCAAGCCGAGCCGTGATCCGGCCGCGCGGGCCAAATATCTGACGATGGTCAATGTCGGCGCGACCGTTCTGTACTTCACCCTGCTGCAGCAACGCGGCGAAAAGCTGGACTACCGCAAGCTCGTTCGCACCTTGACCGAGGAGTTCATGCTGCCCGCCGCGGAGCTCTACACCCAGGGATTCCTTACCGACCCAACGATTTTGGACACCCTTACCAAGGAGACCTGATGTCCGACATCATCGAAGTTCGCGATCTGCACAAGAACTTCGGCCACTTCGCCGCCCTGACCGGGCTGGATCTCGCGGTCCGCGAGGGCGAAATCCATGGCTTCCTGGGCCCGAACGGCGCGGGTAAGTCGACCACCATCCGTATCCTGCTGGGGATCCTGCGCGCCAGCTCCGGCGAGGCCCGGCTGCTCGGGCGCGACCCGTGGACCGATGCGGTCGAACTGCACCGCGAAATCGCCTATGTACCAGGTGATGTCACTCTATGGCCATCATTATCCGGCGGGGAAACCATCGACCTATTGGCCAGAATGCGCGGTGAAATCAACCCGCAGCGTCGCACCGAACTCATCGAGCGATTCGATCTGGATCCGCGCAAGAAGGCACGCACCTACTCCAAGGGCAACAGGCAGAAGGTCGCCTTGATCTCCGCGCTTGCCTCCGATGTGCGTCTGCTGCTGCTCGACGAACCGACCTCCGGCCTGGATCCATTGATGGAGCAGGTCTTTCGCGAATGCGTCGAAGAGGCCAACCAGCGCGGCACCACGGTCCTGCTCTCCAGCCATATCCTCTCCGAGGTGGAGGTGCTGTGTGACCGGGTGACCATCATCCGGGCCGGACGCACCGTGGAAAGCGGATCGCTCGCGGATATGCGCCATTTGTCGCGTACCTCCATCACCGCCGAATTGCTCGGCGACCCAGGCGATCTCAGCCGGATCCCGGGTGTCGAGGACATCGAACGCGACGGCTCGACGCTGCGCTGTCAAGTGGACGGGGAACATCCCGGCGAGTTGATCCGGATCCTCGGCGATGCCGGAGTGCGCAGCCTCACCAGTGCGCCGCCGACGTTGGAGGAGCTGTTCATGCGGCATTACCACGTCGACGGCGCGACGTCCGAGCAGGCGAGGGCGACCATGGAGAAGGTGGGATCATGACAACCGCAACCGTGGGCGGCAGGCATTACGCCACGCCCGCCGGGCGCGGGTCGGCCGACTTCGCCGGTACCGCCCAATTGCTGCGACTGTTCCTGCGTCGCGACCGAATTGTTTTGCCGCTGTGGGTATTTGCTTTCGGCCTGCTGCCCGCCGCCTATGTCAGCAGCGCCAAGGCCGTTTACACCACGCAGGCCGACCTCGATCATGCGGCGCGGTCGGTCATGGAAAGCCCGGCGCTCATTGCCATGTACCGGCCGGTCTTCAGCACCGATCTGGGCTCGGTCGGGCTGTGGAAGGCCGGCCCGTTCTACGCGATGATGGCGATCGCGACGATTCTCACCGTCATCCGGCACACCCGGGTCGAGGAGGAGACCGGTCGCGCGGAACTGGTCGGCGCCACGAGTATCGGCCGCTACGCGGGGTTGACCGCCGCCATGATCATGACGGCGACCGGCTGTCTGATCGTCGCCATCCTGAGCGCCCTCGCGCTCTATGGCAGTGACCTGCCGGCCGCCGGTTCGCTGGCCTACGGCGCGACGCTCGGCAGTTCCGGTCTGGTCTGGGCCGGGGTCGCCGCCATCGCGGCACAGGTGAGCGTGGGTGCGCGGGTCGCGCGCGGGGTGGCGTTCGGCGCACTCGGCACGGCCTTCGCGTTGCGCGCGGTCGGCGACGCCGGAAACGGTGTGCTGTCCTGGTTTTCGCCGCTCGGCTGGTGTATCAATATGCGGCCGTATGCGGATGAGCGCTGGTGGGTATTGATTCCGTTGCTCACTGTCACCATCGTGACCGCGATCGCCGCGTATATGCTACTGCGGCAACGTGATACCGGATCGGGCCTGCTCGCCGAGCGGCCGGGCGCACCGGCCGCGGCGCCCACACTTTCCGGTCCGTCGGGGCTCGCGTGGCGGCTACAGCGCGGCTCTCTGCTGGCCTGGTCCATCGGCTTCCTGCTCTACGGATCGCTGATGGGTGGCGCCATCAACAGCGTCGGCGACATGCTCGACAACAGCAAGCAGGTCCGCGATGTGATCAACCGGATGGGCGGCACCGATATGCTGCAGAATTCCTTCATCACCTTCGCCCTCAGCATGCTGGCCATCGCGGCGTCGGCCTACTCCATCTCGGCGGTGCTGCGACTGCACGAGGAGGAGTCGAGCCAGCGCGCCGAGGCAACGCTGGCCGGTTCGGTGAGCCGGGAACGCTACGCGCTCAGCCATATCGGCATAGCGCTGCTCGGACCGGTGGCGCTGCTGTTCCTCGCGGGTGCGGCGGTCGGAGTCATCTACGGCATTTCGGATGGCGATCTGGCGGGCAAACTGGGCGACTGCCTAGGCGCAGCGGCGGTGCAACTGCCCGCGGTGTGGGTGCTCACCGCGATCACGGTGGCGATCTACGGGCTCACACCCCGCTACACGCCGGTCGCCTGGGGTGTGCTGAGCACGATGATCATCATCTTCGTCATCGGCGCGCTCGACGGACTCCCCCAGTGGGTCCGCGATCTCGTCCCCTTCGCGCACCCGCCGAAGCTGCCCGGCTCATCCTTCGAAGCCACGCCGATCCTGTGGCTGCTCGGGATCGCGGCCGCGCTGCTCGGGATCGGGATCGTAGGCTTCCGCCGCCGCGATCTGCGCTGAGACTCGGACAGCAGTGCCCCGCAACGAGTTTCACCGCTCGATGCGGGGCACTGTGCCGCTCGTCGAGGAGCCGCCACGCAGTGAGGGCGAGTCCGGCCCGGGGCCGTCCGGTGAGGTCGGTGAGGTCGATGCCCAGCGTCTTTCACTGGACCCGGTGAACGAGGCAGCCGTCCACGACGGCATCGAACGCCTGATGGCGGGCTCGACAGTGGTACTGGTCGCGCACCGACTGCGGACCGTCCGACGACGCCGATCACATCGTCTTCCTCGACGGCGGCCGGATCGTCGAACAAGGCACACACCACGAACTCTTGCGTCGCGATGGCCGCTACGCCGAGTTCTGGAATATCTCCCTGACACCGGGTATCACCGTGACCAGCCGGTACAGACAACCGGTTATGCCAGTGCCCGTTTCACCAATGGGAACACCCGCCCTCTATGGGTAACGTCTGCTCCGTTACCAAAGCGAAATAAGCAGACGAGGCAAATGTCGAGAATTACCCAGCGCTTTACCCGACTGACCGCGGCCACTGCTGCGAGTTTGATCGGACTCGCCGTGGCGGCACTGCCCGCGCAGGCACAGCAGAGTCCGGACAACCCGCAGTACGCGCCGACCATGCTCATTCTGGACGCGTCCGGCTCCATGCAGCGCCCCGATCCGGCGGGCACGATGATGGATGCCGCCAAAAATGCCGTGCACAACTTCGTCGGTTCCGCACCCGCGGAATCCAAAGTCGGACTTACCGTTTACGGCACGAACACCGGAAATACCGAAGCGGAGAAGACATCCGGCTGCCGCGACGTCCGGGTCCTGCACAAGCCCGAAACCCTGGACCTGACCGGACTGACCAGCGCGGTCGACGGAATCAAGGCCAGTGGTTGGACGCCGATGGGCACCGCACTGCGCCAGGCCGCCGAGACACTGCCCAAATCGGGACCGCGCTCGATCGTCCTGGTCTCCGACGGCGACGACACCTGCTCCCCGCCCGAACCCTGTGAGGTCGCCCGCGAATTGAAAAAGCAGGGGCTCGATCTCATCGTGCACACCATCGGATTCGCCGTCGACGCCAAGGCCCGCGCGCAGCTGACCTGCATGGCGCAGGCCACCGGCGGTACCTACAGCGACGCCGCCGACGGTCCCGCGCTCGAACGGACACTGCCACGCATATCCTCGGCCGCCCTGCGCAATTACCAGGCCGTGGGCATACCGATCACCGGGGCCCCGACCTACGCCGCGGCGCCGGTCGCCACCCCGGGCCAGTATCTGGACACCATCGGTCAGAAGGAAAAGCGTTACTGGGCAGTCGATGTCCCAGCGGGTGCTACCGCGTATTTCAGTGGCACCCTTTCTTTTCCGCGATTGCGCGATATCTCCCCGACCGACGATCTGAACACCCTGCAAATGCGGGTCTACGGTGCGGACGGCGAGGACTGCAATGTCTTCGAATCCGAGCTCTCCACCAAATCCAGCGACGGCGCCGCGCTCACCGTGGCCAAGGCCTTCGACGGTGCGATCAAGGAACGCAAGGGCAGCAGCGGCTCCGATAAATGCAAGGGCGGCGGCCGCTACTACTTCCAACTGACCTGGGAGAACGTATCCGCCGGTGTGCCGGAACGACTTCCGATCGAACTGATCGTCGGTATCGAACCCGCGGTGACCGACACTGGTCCGGTCGCGATCGCACCGCCGACGAGCTTCGTCGAACCGAGTGGTGCGGGTACGCCGGTATCCGGCGGCTCGTCGTTCACCGTGGCCGGCACGCTGCCGGGCAGCAGTCGCTACACCGATACGCTCCAGCCGGGTGAATTCGTGTTCTATCGCGTCAGATTGGACTGGGGTCAGGGCCTGGCGTATCGAGTTCGGTTCGGGGCCAATGGCGGTCGCGGACTCGCCAACCTCTCCAATATCCGAACCAGCCTCTACAGCCCGATCCGCGAGCAGATCGATTCGGACTTCTCGTCCTATACCGGCACCGAGGGGGTACTGCCGACGAACAAGGCGATAGCCACGGTGCCGATTCGGTACAACAACCGCAAGGCCGACCAGTTGGAGTCACGGCGGGAGGCGGTGGCCGGTTGGTATTACATTGCCGTCAAACTCGGCTCGACCTTCGAACAGGGCGAAAACCGCCCGGTTTCAGTGCAATTGGATCTCACCGTCACCGATACCAAGGAGAGCGGTCCGACGTACGCGAGCACCATCGGCGAGGGCGTTTTCGGTGAGAATTCGACCGGTGTGAAGACACCGACGAGTCGCACACCCGGTGCGGCCCCGGCGGTCGCGGAATCGAGAGCGTCCGAATCGGATTCGTCGACCGGCTTGATAGCGATCGGTGTGATCGGCGTTGCGATCGTCGGCGTGGCCGGTGTGCTGATCGGATTGCTGGTGGCACGCAGACGACGCGGTTAGCGGAAGGCCCGCTGACGCCGACGGGTGTCAGCGGGTGTCAGCGGGCTGCTTCGAGACCGAGCTTTCCGGCGAGGCGGGTCAGATATGCGCGCACGTCATCGGCATCGCGATCCGGCAGGCCGAAAACCGCTTCGGTGATACCCAATTCGGCCCACTGAGCGAGCTGCGCCGCATCGTGGCGTCCGGCCAGCGCGATGATCTCGGGGCTGCCCTCGCGCTCGTGTTCGCGCCAAACTCGGTGCAGCAGTTCGATTTTCTCCCCGAGGCCATCCTCGGTGGGGGTGGTGAGCCAGGCATCCGCATTCTTGGCCAGCCAGGTGAACGACTGCTCGGTCCCGGCCGCGCCGAGAATCACCGGAATCCGTTTCTGCACCGGCTTGGGCCAGGACCAACTCGGCCCGAAATTCACGAACTGCCCCGCGAAGCTGGCTTCCTCCTCCGACCACAACGCCCGCATGGCATCGAGATGTTCACGCAATACCGTCCTGCGCTTGTTCGCGGGCACCCCGTGATGCGCCATTTCGTCGGTATTCCAACCGAAACCGACGCCGAGGCTGACCCGGCCGCCGGACAGATGATCCAGCGAGGCGAGGGTTTTGGCGAGGGTGATCGGATGGTGTTCGGCGGGCAGGGCGACCGCGGTGGACAGCGTGATCCGGCTGGTGACCGCCGCCGCGGTGGCCAGCGCGACCCACGGGTCCAGCGTGCGCAGATACCGGTCGTCGGGCAGGCTCGCATCCCCGGTGCGCGGATGCGCCGCCGCCCGAACCACCGGGATATGGGTGTGTTCGGGCACGTAGAAGGCGTCGAATCCGGCTTGCTCGGCGGCCGCGGCCGCATCGGCGGGCGTAATGCCCCGGTCACTGGTGAACAAAACAATTCCGTACCGCACCGTGCACGCTCCCATCTCCAAATTAGAACAAGTTCTATCACTTTTGGCGGCTTCGACCAAGCGTCCGGACAACCGTCCAGCCTTAGAGATGGCCCCTCGGACCACTGCGGATGCGAACCCGGGCCTCGGTTGACTACGGTCGCGCTCATGGGTCCGGACACATTTTCAGGAGGAGACGACACCGCCCCGGGCGATCAGGCGGCCAGGCGGCCGCGATTGCGCTTCCTGCGAGCGCCCCGCGTTCCGGTCGTCAAACAGGCGGTCGATCTGCTGGTCGCCGACCGTCCGGCCACCGCCGACCACATCGTCGCCGCGCCGACGCCGCTGCAGCCGATCGATCTCACCGACGATGCGCGCGTCGCCGAGGTGCTCGATCTGGCCGTGCGGGTGGGCGAGGTGGTGCTCGCCTCGGGTACGGGTGTCAACGACACGATGACCCAGGTGCGCTTCATCGCCGCCACCTACGGACTGGCCCGCTGCGATATCGACGTCACCTATGACGCGATCAGGATCTGGGCCGACCGCGGTCCCCTGCTGCCGCCCGCCAGCAGCATGCGGGTGGTCAAATACCGCTCACTGGACCTCACCCGCCTCGCCGCGGTCGACCGGCTCACCCGTCGCATCCGCAATGAGGTCGTCCCACCCGGGGACGCGCGCGCCCGCCTGGACGCGATCACCTCCGCGCCGCATCCGTATCACCGCTGGGTCGCGACCTTCGGCTGGTCGCTGCTCGCCGCATCGATCGCGGCGCTGCTCGGCGGCGGCTGGCTGGTCGCCGCGGTCAGCTTCGGCACCACCCTGGCCATCGACCGCGTCAATCGCGTCCTGAATCGTTACGGTCTGCCGTTCTTCTTCCAGCATGTGGTGGGCGGCGCGGTCGCGGCGACACCGGCGCTGCTGCTGGCCACCCTGGCGGTAACCCTGCACATCGATGTCGACCCGACATTGGTCATCGCCGCCGGAATCACCGTGCTGCTCAGTGGTTTGCAGCTGGTCGGCGCGGTGCAGGACGCGATAACCGGCGCGCCGATCACCGCGACCGCCCGCATGCTCGAGGTCATGATGATGACCGGCGGCATTATCGCGGGCATCGCGATGGCACTGCGGGTCGGCGATATCCTCGGCGCCACGATCCCGCCGGTCTATCTGACCTCCAGCCGCGATATCACCGATCTGCCGATCAAGATCGCGGCCGGTGCGGTGGCCGCGCTGGCCTTCGCACTCGCCTGCTACGCCGAGCGTCGCGCGCTCGCCGCGGCCGCATTCGGCGGTGCCGCGGGCACCATCTGTTTTCTGCTCGTACAGCATCTCGGCTTCGGTCCGGTGATCTCCTCCGCGGTCGCCGCGACGCTGGTCGGTCTGGCCGGTGGTCTGATGGCGCGGCGGGCGCTGACTCCCCCGCTGGTCGTCGCGCTCGCGGGCATCACCCCGCTGCTGCCGGGCCTGAAGGTGTATCGCGGGCTCTATGCCCTGCTCAACGACGAGCTGCTGATCGGTGCCAATCAGGTGCTCGCGGCGGTCGGCGTCGGTTGTGCGCTGGCCGCGGGCGTCACCCTGGGCGAGTGGTTCGACCGCACCGTGCGCAGGCCGCGCATCCTGAGCCGATTCGGCTCGATCCGCAGGCCGGTCATCGTACGCATACGCCGGCTGCCGCGCCACCCGGGGCGTCGGGAATCCGGCCGTCGATCATGATGCACGGGTGGCTGCCAGGGACAGCCGGTATGGTTACGGATTAGTTAGGGTGTCCAAAGCTGCTGCGGCCCCCGTCGGCATCAGTGAGGTGGTTCAGAAATGTCGGACAAGGTCCCGTTCTCCACGGCGATCCGCACCGCTACCGCACAGCAGCACGAGGCGGCGGAGAACTCCTCGTTCATCAGTGACATGCTCGGCGGCGAACTCGGCATCGACTCCTACCACCGCTACACCGCCCAACTCTGGTTCATCTACCACGCCTTGGAAGACCGCTGGGTCGCCCTGGCCGACGATCCGATCGCGGGTCCGTTCATCCGTCCCGAACTGGCCAGGGCCGCGGAGCTGGAACGCGACCTCGCACACCTCATCGGCCCCGACTGGCGCGACGCCCTCGAAGCGCTGCCCGCCACGGCCGCCTACGCCGCCCGCATCGACGAATGCGCCCGCGAGTGGCCCGCCGGGTACATCGCGCACCACTACACCCGCTATCTCGGCGACCTCTCGGGCGGCCAGGTCATCCGGGGCACCGCCGAGAAGTTGTGGAATCTCCCGCATCGCGGCGACGGTGTGCGCTTCTACGTCTTCGACGCGCTCGGCAATCCGGCGGCCTTCAAACGCGAATACCGCGGTCTGCTCGACCAATTGCCGCTCGACGATCTCGAACGCCGCCGGGTGCTCGACGAGGGACAGCGGGCCTTCGCGCTGAATACCGCGGTATTCGCCGAACTCGCCGCCGAATTCCCGGCCCGCCGCCCCAGCTGAGTCTCAGTACGCACCCTCCCCGCGCGCAACCGCGCCGATCGTCTTGGCGATCAACAGCAGATCCAGGATCATCGACCAGTTCTCGACATAGGACAGGTCGAGGCGCACCGCATCCTCGAGCGATAGATCCGAGCGTCCGCTCACCTGCCACAGACCGGTGACGCCCGGCTTCACCAGCAGCCTGCGCCGCATATTGCCGTCGTAGGTGTCGACCTCGCGCTGCACCTGCGGACGCGGGCCGACCACGCTCATCTCACCGCGCAGCACATTGAGGAACTGGGGTAGCTCGTCGAGACTGAATTTGCGAATGATCTTGCCGATCGGGGTGATTCGCGGATCGTCCTTCATCTTGAAGAACACCGGATTGCCGCCATTCGCCTCGATGAGCGCCGCGGCATTGCGATCCGCGTCGACGTACATACTGCGGAACTTGATCATCTGGAAGGGCTTGCCGCCGCGCCCGATTCGTTCCGAGCGGTAGAAAACCGGACCGGAACTCGTCAGCTTGACCACCATCGCGATGCCCAGCATCGCGGGCAGGATCGCGAACAGCACCGCGCCGGCGAAGCACACATCGAAGACCGCCTTACCGGTCGACTTCGCGCGGTCGTACTGCGGTTTGGCGATGTGCAGCATCGGCGTGCCCGCGACCTGACGATTGGTCAGCCTGGTGCCCGCGATATCGACGACCCCCGGCGCGACGATCAACTCGACGCCGAGCGGATCGAGATCCCATGCCATCCGGCGCAATTCGACGGGCCCGAGGTGATCGGTCGCGGTCACCGCGACCGTATCGGCCCCGCTGCGGCGCACCGCGTCGAGCACCGAGCGATCGTCGCCGACCACCGAGAACGACTTTCCAGATGCCCGGATCGCATAGTCGGTCGCACCGGTGCCGCCATCCGGAATGCACACGCCGACGACCTGATATCCGGAATCCGGATCGCGGGAGAAGGCGGTCGCCATCGCCTGCGCCGCCTCGGGCCAGCCGACTACGAGTACCGACGTGCGGTATTCGCCCTGGCGCCGGCGTCGCTGTCTGGTGTGCAGTCGCCAGAGCAACCGGCTGACCATCAGTCCGACCAGACCCAACGGCAGCGCGATCGCGAGATAGCCTCGCGCGAACTCGATCTGGAAGATCAGCGACATGATCGCCAAGGCCCCGAACAGTCGCAACGTGGCCGAAACCAACCGCCGGTACTCCTCGTACCCGGACCCCACCACCTGTGGCGATCGGGAATTGCATGCCGCGAGGAAAGCGAGCCAGGTGAGCGCGAGCAACACCGAGACAACGGTGTAGCCGACCTCGTACGGCATCGGCCAGGCCAGCGGCGGCGCGGCGGGGCCGCCGAATCGGATCAGTTGTGCAAGGCCGACGGCCGCGGCGATTACCGCGAAATCCGTTGTGGCCAGGTGCCGTACATACTCTGTCTGCCAACGTTCGCGCTCGGAGCGCGGCAGGGTCGGTGATGGGCCTGCGAGATCCAGGTCGTCATCGTCGGTGAGCTCGAAGCTCATTGAACAAACACCTCCCCCTGGGAGTTTTTCGTTGCCCCCGATCCCCGTCGACCGGTCCCCTCGACGCAATTCGACCGCCCGGGGTGTTCCTTCAGTCGGCGGTCCGAAGGCGATTGTTACAGAACACAATCCGTTGCACACACCGAACAGGAAGTGCCGCAAAGTATTCCACGGAGTAGCCAACATTCGAGCGGTCTGTTTTTTCGACCTCGACACAAGTGCGTCTTCGGGAAGAGTCGGCAGGTGGCGAACCCGCACCCACACCAGATGGAAATGACAGTGGGGGCTGCGCCACCAAGAAGAGTTGATTGCCCACCAGATGCCAGCTGTCGGAGGGCCTCCAGATTCGTCTGAAAACCGCTACCGCACAATCGATTTCACGAGCTATACGCAAGCGATTCGCTGTAACGTCTCACTTGATCGCGCCGACGTCATGGGCATGCCGGTAATTCGCCGGGTCCGATCCACGCGGCAGGAGGCAGGGGGCCAGGATGCGTTGTCGACTTTGCGATTCCGAGCGTTTGTCGAGTGTGCTCGACCTCGGAGCCACACCGCCGTGCGAGAAATTTCTCGCGGTGGACGAACTCGATCTTCCCGAGCCGACCTATCCCCTGCATCTGCGGATCTGCGCGGACTGCCTACTGTTGCAGATCCCCGCATTGATCACGCCGGAGGATACCTTTACCGAATACGCGTATTTCGCCTCGTATTCCGATAGTTGGGTACGGCATGCCGAAGTCTTCGTTTCCGAAGCTATCAAAAAGCTGGACCTCGAGACCGATTCATTCGTGGTCGAGGTCGCCAGCAACGACGGGTACCTGCTGCGGCATATGGTCGCCGCGGGCATCCCGTGCCTGGGCATCGAACCCTCGGTGAATGTCGGCGCGGCCGCGCGCAAACTCGGCGTGCCGACCGAAACCGCCTTCCTCGATGAGGAATTCGCCGAGCGGATCCGCGCCCAGCACGGGCCCGCAAACCTGGTCGTCGCCAACAATGTCTACGCCCACGTCCCCGACCTGCGCGGATTCACCCGCGCACTGCGCGAACTGCTCGCCGATGACGGCTGGCTCTCGATCGAGGTGCATCACGCGCTGAACCTGATGGAGCTCGGCCAGTTCGACACCATCTATCACGAACATTTCCAGTACTACACGGTGCTCTCGGCCCAACGCGCGCTCGCCACCGCCGGATTGGCCGTGGTGGATGTCGAACTGCTTGCCACCCACGGCGGTTCGATCCGACTGTGGGCTCGGCCGGAGGCGGCAGCGGACGCACCGAGCAGCCGGGTGCGCGAGGTACTGCACCGCGAGCAGACCGCAGGCCTGCACCGCGCCGAGGGCTATCGGCACCTGGAGGCCAGCGCGCGCCGGGTCCGTCAGGAATTGCTGCGGTTCCTGCTCGACGCACGCGCGCAGGGCAAGCGGGTGGTCGGCTACGGCGCGCCCGGCAAGGGCAACACTCTGCTGAACTATTGCGGGATCCGTCCCGACCTGCTGAGCTATGCGGTCGACCGAAATCCCTATAAGCACGGGCGATTCACCCCGGGCACCCGGATCCCGATCTACCCGACCGCACGCATCGATCTCGATCGACCCGATGTGGTGCTGGTACTGCCGTGGAATCTCGAGGTCGAGATCACCGCACAACTGAGCCATATCGCCGAGTGGGGCGGCGAACTGGTCTATCCACTACCGACTTTGCACAGCGCCGTGCTCGGGGAAACGAAGAATGCTGAATCGAGGGGAAGGCACGCGCGATGAAGGTTGTGTTGTTTTGCGGCGGGTACGGGATGCGGATGCGCGACGGCTCCGACATGCTGCCCAAGCCGATGCAACTGGTCGGTCCACGGCCGCTGCTATGGCATGTGATGCGCTATTACGCGCACTTCGGCCACAAGGATTTCATTCTGTGTCTCGGCTACGGGGCCGAGCACATCAAGAACTTCTTCTTGACCTACCAGGAGTCGGCCTCCAACGACTTCGTCATCCGCGACGGTTCGGTGGAGTTGCTGCGCACCGATATCGGCGACTGGTCGATCACCTTCGTCGACACCGGTCTCGACTCGGCCATCGGCGAGCGGCTGCGCCGGGTGCGCCCATATCTCGAGGGCGAGCAGACCTTCCTGGCCAACTACGCCGACGTGCTCACCGATGCACCGCTCAACGAGATGATCGAGCGCTTCACCGCCTCCGGCGCAGCGGCCTCGATGATGGTGGTGCCGCCGCAGCAGTCGTTCCACTGCGTCGATATCAAGCCCAATGGCGAGGTCAAGGAGATCCGGCCGGTTTCGTCGATGCCGCTGTGGGAGAACGGCGGATACTTCGTGCTCAGCCACGAGGTACTGGATCTGCTGCCGCCCGGCGGCGATCTGGTGGCCGACGCCTGCGGCAGGCTGGCCGGACAGGGCCGGCTCTACGGCTATCAGCATCTGGGCTTCTGGAAGCCCGCCGACACCTTCAAGGAACGCGCCGAACTCGATGCCGCATACCGATCCGGCATCCGCCCGTGGATGGTCTGGGAGAAACAGTTCGCATGATCGCGCTGACCACCGGTCCACTGACCGAGATCGCGATGCTGGGCGCGCACTGCGATGACATCGCGATCGGCATGGGCTCGACGTTACTCATGTTGGCGCGCAAGCATTCCGGGCTGCGGGTGCGCGCACTGGTGCTCACCGGTGCGGGCACGGCGCGCGAGGACGAGGAGCGGGCCGCGCTTGCCGCGTTCTGTCCGGATGCAGATCTGCGCGTGACGGTGCTGGACCTGCCCGACGGCCGCGCACCCGCGCACTGGGACCGAATCAAGCAGGCGCTGGCCACTTTCCGCGCGAGCACCGAACCGGATCTGGTCTTCGCACCGCAGCGCGGCGACGCGCATCAGGATCATCGGCTCCTCGCCGAACTGGTACCCACCGAATTCCGGGACCATCTGGTGCTCGGCTACGAAATTCTCAAGTGGGAGACCGATACGCCGACGCCGACCGTATTCGTGCCGATAGCAACGGAATTCGCCGAGGAAAAGGCACGGCTGCTGCAGAAGCACTACCCTTCGCAAGTGGGGCGGGACTGGTTCGACGAGCAGTCGTTCACCGGTCTGTCCCGGCTGCGTGGGGTGCAATGCCGGGATCGGCATGCCGAAGCATTCGTTGTCGACAAGGTTGTCGTCGATTTGGGTCTGTCATGACTACTGGAGCTCAATTGACTGCCGAAGACGCGGGCATGCGTGTACTGCTCACCGGACATCAGGGTTATCTCGGCACGATCATGGCGCCGGTGCTGCGCGCCGCGGGCCACGAGGTGGTCGGACTCGATACCGGATTCTTCGCCGATTGCGTCCTCGGCCGACTGCCCGGCGATCCGCCCGGTCTCGCGGTCGACCTGCGCGATGTGACCGTCGAACAGCTCACCGGGTTCGATGCGGTGATCCATCTGGCGGCGCTGTCCAATGATCCGCTCGGCGCGCTCGATCCCGAAATCACCTACGCGATCAACCATCACGCGTCGGTGCGGCTGGCCCGGCTTGCGAAAGAGGCTGGGGTGCGGCGGTTTCTGTACGCATCGACCTGTTCGGTGTACGGCGCGGCGGGCGAGGATCTGGTCACCGAGGAAGCCCCGCTGCGTCCGATCACGCCCTACGCCGAGAGCAAGGTGCGGGTCGAGGACGATGTCGCGGCGCTGGCAGATGCCGACTTCACGCCGGTATTCCTGCGCAACGCAACGGCATTCGGCTTCTCGCCGCGACTGCGCGCGGATATCGTGCTCAACAATCTGGTCGGTTACGCGGTGCTCACCGGCGAGGTCAAGGTTCTCTCGGACGGGACACCGTGGCGGCCGCTGGTGCATGCCGACGATATCGCCAAGGCCTTCGCGACCTGTCTGACGGCGCCGCGTGCGGCGATCGACTGCCGGGCATTCAATATCGGCACCGAGGCGAACAACCTCACGGTGGCCGATATCGCCGAGGCCGTGGTGGCCGCGGTGCCGGGCGCACGGCTGTCCATCACCGGCGAGAGCGGCGCGGACCCGAGATCCTACCGCGTCGACTTCTCCGCCGCCCGTTCGGCTCTCGGCTACCGCGCCACCTGGACGGTGGCTGCCGGGGCCGAGCAGCTGTATCGCGAATACACCGCCAGAGGACTGACCAGTGACGATTTCTTCCGCCGGTTCACCCGTTTGCCGCATCTGGAGAAATTGCGAGATACCGGGGTGCTGGATGCGTCGATGCGTCGAATCACTGCTCCTGCGGCTCAGCACGTTTCGTGAGCGAGATTCAGCGAGCGAACCATGGGCACAGCGCGCCTGCTGCGCACGACGGAGCCCAGCGTCAGCGAGGCAGCGTCGTGCGCAGCTGTCGCCAACTGCCCGCGGCTCGGTCGCGGGCCGAGACCACGGTGACCGGCAGCGGCCAGGCGATGGCCAGTTCCGGATCATCGTAGGCCACGCCGATATCCTCGGCCGGATCGTGCGGACGGTCGATCCGGTAGCAGACATCGGCCGTCGCGCTGAGCGCCTGGAAGCCGTGCAGGAAGCCAGGCGGCACGTACAGATGCCGGAATTCGGTGTCGTCGAGCCGAAATGCCTGCTGCCGCCCGAAACTCGGCGAATCCGGCCGGATATCGACCAGCACGTCGTGCACCGCGCCGTGCGCGCAGCGCACCAGCTTCGCCTCACCACGCCCGGATCGTCCGTGCATGCCCCGGATGACTCCGCGTGCCGAACGGGATTGCGAATCCTGCACGAATGCGGCCGCCGTACCGGGTGCGCCGAGGTGGGCGTCGAAGCCCGTGGCGTCGAAGGTACGGATGAACAGGCCGCGGTCGTCCCGGAATGGTTCGGGCACCAGCACCAGGACATCGGCGAGATCGGTGTGTTCGATACGCACCAGGCCATCGTGTCATGAACGGCACCGTCCCGGGTCGCGGTTGCCGCGGCTGCTCGAGTACCGAACTCACCCCGGTGCTCGATCTCGGCAAAGTTCCTGCCGCCGATCACTTTCCGCTCGCGCGCAGTGCGATCGAAACCACCGAGGTCGCGCATCCGCTGCGCATGGATGTCTGCGGTGCCTGCGGGCTGGCGCAATTGGCAGATGACGACACTCGTACCGCGGAGCCGCGCGGTATCGAACCGCAGGCGCTGCGCGATCAGGCCGCCGAGGCGGTGGCCCGGGTGACGCGCGCCGGGCTGTTGCGCGGGCGGACCGTGCGCGAATTCGGCAGTCCGCACGGCGGTACCTGGCTGCCGTTGCTCGCCGGGCGCGGGTTCGAATCCGTCGATGGAGTCGCCGATGTGGTGCTCGACTGCTTCGGCATCATGCACGAGCCGGATCAGCGGGCCGCCTTCGCGCAACGGGCCGCGGCGACCGCACCGACGGGCGTGCTGCTGCTCCAGTACCACTCGCTGGCTAGCATCGTCGCAGCGGGTCAGTGGAATGCATTGCGGCACGGGCATTTCGCGTACTACTCGCTCGGCGCACTGCACCGATTGCTCGAGGCCGCCGGGATGAGTGTGGCGAAGGCGTGGGAGTTCGATCTGTACGGCGGCACCGTCCTGATCGGCGCGGTGCACGGCACGGTCGAACCGGACGAATCCGTGCGCGCGATTCGCGCCGCGGAAGCCGAATACACCGAACTCGTTGCGCTACAGGGCCTTCAGCGCAGTAGCGACGAGCACGCCCGACTACTACGCCGCTGGCTCGAGGCGATGGCAGCGCGCCACAGACGGGTGTACGCCTATGGGGCGGCATCGCGCGCGGTCGCGCTCTTCAGCATTGCCGGAGTGCACCGCGGGCTCATCGCCGCGGTCGCCGATGCCTCACCCGCCAAACAGGGCCGCCGGATGCCCGGCACCGATATCCCGATCATCTCCCCTGCCGAACTCGTCTCCGCCCGACCGGATTTCGTGCTGCTGACGCTGCGCGATCTGCTCCCGGAGGTCCGTGCCAGGCTTCCCGACCTCGACGGCCGCTGGATCGTCGACGACCCAGCCGGCCCATCGGAAGGACGGTGACCATATGCCGTGAGTTCGCTGCGCCATAGTGGGATCGGCGTCGGCGTTGCGCGTTTTGCTGTTGAAACATCTGTTATCGGGGAACCTGAGGGGAAATACTGATGAGGGAGAACACACTCCGTAGCCGGAGTCTGCGCGCGTTCATACTGGCCTCGGTCACGGCTTCAGGGCTGGCCTTTACCACCGGCGCCGCATCCGCGGCGATCGATAGCACCAGTCAGATCGTCGATCGGCAGGATCGGACGGTCGAGGCGATTCAATCCGACACCCGGATCGATTTCGTACCACCACTGGACGGCAATCCGCTGACCCGCGAGTGGTTCCACAACGGTGCGGCCTCCTACCGCGTCACCGGGCCGAACGCTCAGGACTGGTCGGGCCACATCACCGTCGGCTATCAGGTCGGATACCCGGCCACGCTGAACGGGCGGATCGCATTCCAGTGGTACACGCCGGATCTCGGTCTCGATCTCGGCGGCGCCGACGGCTCGGTGCTCAAGCTCAACGGTCTGATCCCGCGGGCAGGCATCGAACTCGAGGTGGGCTTCGGCCCCGGCATCCAGACCTTCGAGTGCACCGGCGGCGATGTTTTCGGCCCGGAGGGCTTCATCCGGATGTCCGGCTTCCACGGCACCGTCACCGGTGTACTCGGGCAGACCACCATTCGCCCGTTCGTGCGGGTGATCAGCGCCAACGGTGACGCGGTGTACACCTACGGCAGGCTCTGGACCATCTGAGCCGGCAGTGCGCGGCAGTGTGGCGGCAGGTCACGTCGCGGTGTTCGGGAGGCTGTGCGAGGCAGCTGTCCGCGCACCGCGCTGAGACCGTCATTATGGTGCGCTCGTTCGAACCTGCACGGTCGCCGGATTCGAACCGCGAGCTGTGTGGCATTCCGAGGCGTCCGTCATCACGATTCGGGACATTTGGAGTTGAAACAGGGTCATGGTCGGGCCGGCGTAGACGGACGGTCGAGCGGATCGACGCCGGTGAGTGCCGAGCTGGCGGCCCACACTCCGGTGGCGGTGTCGAGATCGGTCATATGCGCGTGGGGTGTTTCCCGATGCGGTTGTCCGCGGAGACCGAAAACCCTTGGCCCCCATAGTTGCCCGCCGGTGATATCGGGGTCCAGAACGGCTCGGACAATGCTTTCGGCCCCCGCGTGTTTGCCGTGCAGTACAACACCTGCGGGCAGCCCGCGCAGGCGCTGGGTGGTGGTGCGGACGAACAACGGTGGCCGCGACGGGGTCAGCGAGTCCAGGGCACCGCCGGGATGGACGACAATGCTGGCGGTGCCGGCACCGCGTGCGCGCAGACGACGATCCAGTTCGAAACCGAATAGCATCTGGGCCAGTTTCGATCGCCCATAGCTGCGCTTGGGCCGGTAGTCGTACTCGGACTGCAGATCGGCAAGATCCAGCCGCTCCGACCGCGCGGCGAAGCTGCCCACCGTGATCACCCGACTGTTCGCGGCGGCCGTCAACATCGGCGCCAAATGCGCGATTAGCGCGAAGTGCCCGAGATGGTTTGTCGCGAACATCAATTCGTGCCCCTGAGCACTCGCGCGGCGATCGGGACCGGACAGCAGCACCCCGGCATTCAGCACGACCGCGTCCAGGCTATCGACACCGAGGGCGTCTACTGTCGCAGGCAGGGAGGACAGATCCGCCAGATCCAAGCGCACGCATCGCAGTCGAGCGCCGGGAACCCGTGCCCGGATCGCACGTACCGCGAGGTCGCCCTTGGCGGTGTCACGGCAGCCCAGCACCACGGTGGCACCGTTGGCCGCGAGTTGCTCGGCGGTGAAATACCCGATGCCGGCGTTAGCGCCGGTAACCAGAATTGTTTTCCCCTCGGCCTGCTGGCCGCTGCTATGCCACGTCATGCCATCGACCTTGACAGCGCGCTCTTGCACTGCCCTCACACGCCACTGGCATGCAGCCCCGCACAATGGAGTACCCGCTCGGCCCGCCGGGGTGGATCGACGCATGTCCGGAAATCGGCTACTCCCGCTGCACGGAGCGCCCGCCCAAAGTGTGCCGGGCCTTGACGCTCCTGGATCGCTCGGACACAAACGGCGCTCGTTGATGGCTGAACCACCGCAAGGTGTTCGCGCAATAACACACCACAGCGAAGCCGCAGATCGATGACCTGCGACTGCACTGTTCGATGGGCCTAACGCTCCACAACCCGAACACTCCGACGGTCGAAGGGGTCAGCGATTCCGATCAGGCCGGTAGGCGCTCGGCAGGTGAAAACCATGGCTTGAAAGACTGATTTCACCGAACTGTCGGTGATCGGCGCTCCGCTGGTACATCGAAGACCACCTCGTACACCCAACCGTCAGTTCGCCCGGTATGCGGCATTTCAGTGCGTTCGGCAGTTGGGGCGATGGAGGCGGGGAGGGCGTGACATATGATCTGATCATTGCGCAGGAGGGAGCCCGATGGAGAGCCCGATCGAGGTGGTGCGCAGGTTCTGCGCGGCGTGGTCCGACGACGCCGGAGTCAGCGAGCTCGCCGCATTCCTCACAGACGACGCCGTCTACCACAACATCCCGATGGCACCGGTTACCGGCAGGGAAGCGATCGCCGACAACATCGCCTCGTTCATTCGCCCTGGCCCGCCAGGCATCATGGGCATCGACTTCCGCATCATCAACATCGCAGCCAATGGTCCGGTCGTGATGACCGAGCGGGTGGACGTCTTCACGATCCCCGACAGGTCCTTCGAGCTCCAGGTCATGGGAACCTTCGAGGTCAGGGATGGCAGGATCAGCGCCTGGCGGGACTATTTCGACCTGAACCAGTTCACCAGCCGGATGGGATGACTCCGGTCGGCTGCCCGAACTTCGTTGGATTTTCGGCGATTACTACCAAGACCCCGAAGTACTACGTGTAGCAAAGGATTGCTACGGACAAACGTCCCGTATTCCGCATGAGCGGGCGTCTACTCTCGTTATGGAACCCTGCCTGGACTGTGTCGGGGCTTGACGCCCCTGGATCGCTCGGACACAAACGACGCACATCGATGACGGAACCGCCACAAGGTGTTCGCGCAATAACACCATAGCGAAGCCGCAGATCGATGACCTGCGACTGCACTGTTCGATGGGCCTAACGCTCCACAACCCGAACACTCCGACGGCCGAAGTGGCCAGCGATTCCGATCAGGCCGGTAGGCGCTCGGCAGGTGAAAACCATGGCTTGAAATGCTGATTTCACCGAACTGTCGGCGATCGGCGCTCCGCTGGTACATCGAAGACCACCTCGTACACCCAACCGTCAGCTCGCCCGGTAGCGGCATTACCGCGCACTCGAGTCGACTGAAGCTAGCTCGGCATGCGGGCCCCGCAGCCCAATGAGCAACGACCTGGAACATATGTCCATAAATAGCGTGGCCAGCTGGGCGAACTCAGTCCCGGCCCTGATCGTGAGCAATCGGATTCGGCTCTGGTTCATCCGCCACGATCCAGCGACCGGTTGCCGGGACCGCGCACAGGACGAGAATCAGCAGGCTCACGATGATCGGAATGAACAAGAAGGTGAAACCTCTGTTGAAGAGCTGTGCAACGCTCACGATCAGTGCCACCCCTGACGCGAGGATCAACAGGAAGCGACCCGTTTTCATGTACGCCAGCAGAAGGAATCCGCCGACCCACCAGGCCAGCCCGATGACGACGGCGACGATCCCCATGACGATCAGGTCTGTGTACCCGCCGATCTCTGAATATTCGCGGGCGTGATCTTCGATTGCGACGACCGTGTAGAGAACCCACATGACTCCGGCGATTCCGGCGATTGGACCGAGGATCAGCGCGGTGATGGCTGCGGTGACGGCGGTCGCGCCGTGTGGAGCCGGCGTCGGTAACTCCGGTTGATCGTGCGGATCTTTCACACCCGTTCCCCTCGTCGTTTCGCGCGAACCTACCTCGCCGTGCCGGGAGTTGGCGATGCAGTGGTTCAGGTGTCTTGACCAGCACCACGACATGGCCGTTCGTGTCGGTCGAACCGGCGCCGTTCTCGGGATGGCGAAAGACGCTGCAGCGCGATCGCGCAGTGTCGGCGGCGGCCCACACGGAACCCGTTCATCAGCGGGAACCAACCCTGTGGTGTGCCGCCAGGGCGAGCCGATTGCCCAGAGACGGCCTCGGCGAGTTGATCTTCCGCTGCCTGCGTTCACCACTTCGACTCGCTCGGGTCGCCGCAGAACAGTGCGTTCGGTGTACGGGCCCGGCCTACGACGAACGGCCAATCATCTGAGCGGTGGCAGAATCGTGCGATGACAGCTGCCAGAACTGCCCGCCACCAAAGACTCTCGGCATTCCTGGCGTCCCGCAGCGATTTTGAGCTCGCTGAGCTGGCAGGCACCGGTCGAGTCATAAGCGTGGGTGTGGGCGGTGGCACGGCGGGCCTGGTCGTCGACGGCGTGCCGGTGTTCACCAAGCAGATCCCACTGACCGACCGGGAGGTCGCCAACCAAGGCTCCACCGCGAACCTGTTCGACCTGCCGGTGTTCTGTCAGTACGGTATCGGCGGCCCAAGTTTCAACGCATGGCGCGAGCTGGCGGCGAACAACATCGTCACCGAAGCCGTTCTGGGCGACGAGACGCAGTCGTTCCCGATGCTCTACCACTGGCGGGTACTACCTGGCCGGTCGCCGATCGCAGCCGAACACGCCGACATCGACACCGTCGTCACCGCCCAGGGCGGCTGCCCGGCCGTGCGGACCCGTCTCGAAGCGCTGGCCGCCGCGTCGTCGAGTCTCGTGCTGTTCTGTGAGTACATCCCGTACTCGATGCCGGACTTGCTGCGCGAGAACCCGGCTGGCAAGGCATCCGCAGTCGAGCGGCAGTTTTCAGAGATTGTGACGTTTCTGCGGGATCGGGAGTTGCTGCACATGGACGCGCACTTCGACAACATGCGCACTGACGGGGCCAGGATCTATCTCAGCGACTTTGGGCTGGCCACATCGCCGCAATTCGACCTGTCAGCCGCTGAGCGCGACTTCACTGAGCAACACGTCACTCATGACGCCGACTACGCCGCCATGCGCCTGGTCAACTGGCTGGTGACCGATGTCTGCAAGGTGCCGACACCGTCCAGCGGCGGTCCAGTCGCCCGCAACGAGTACGTGCTCCAGTGCGCCGCTGGGCGCATACCGGATGACGTGCCACCGATGGTCGCAGCGATCTTGACCCGGCACGCACCCGCCGCCGCGAAGATGAACGCCTTCTACTGGAAACTCTTCGACGGTGACATCCACGCGGAGTACCCGGCTGGGTAACTGCGCACGAAACAGGCACGCTCACATCGGCATGTCAGTACGTTGCCCAGGCCGAGATGATCTCGGCCCATTGATCGGGGCGGTGCCCAACCAAGGCGGATGACCTACGGCGCGGACCTCGGGATCACCATCAGTGGCGGATGCCCACAATCCCCTTGTCGCTCAGGCAAGATGCCTGGCATGAAGGTAATCCTCTTCGGCGCGACCGGCATGATCGGGCAGGGGGTGCTCAACGAGTGCCTCCGAGACGAGCGGGTCGAGCAGGTCTTCGCCGTCGGGCGCAGCTCGCTGGGTATCGAGAACCCCAAGCTGCGCGAGCTGGTCCAGCCCGATCCGACCGATCTCTCCGTAATCGCCGGCGAACTGCCGGAGTTCGACGCCTGTTTCTTCTGCCTCGGTGTCTCCTCTGTCGGCATGAAAGAGGAGAACTACCGCCGGATCACCTACGACCTGGCCTTGAAGGTCGGTCGCACGCTGGCGGCCGCGAACGCGAAGCTGACGTTCATCTATGTCTCCGGGCAGGGAACCGACAGCACTGAGCAGGGTCGGTCGATGTGGGGGCGGGTGAAGGGGAAGACCGAGAACGATCTGCTCGCACTTCCCTTCCAGGCGTACATGTTCCGGCCCGGATTCGTACAGCCGATGGACGGTGCGGTCTCCAAGACCCGGCTGTATCGCGCCGCGTACGTAGTCACCGGGCCGCTGATCCCGCTGTTCAAGCGGCTGGCGCCGAACGCGGTCAACGACAATCGGGAGATCGGTCGCGCCATGATCGCCGTCGCGGCCTCTGGGGCGGACACTCGTGTGCTAACGCCCCGGGAGATCACCGCGCAAGCTACGCCCTAGCTGGTAGTGGAGCATCCGCTCGTGCCAGTTGCCGCGCCGCGAGGACACTGATGGCAGTGACCAAGACGTACGCACATCGCCATGCGCGGGCGTCCACTCTCGTTATGGCACCCCGCCCGGAGTGTGTCGGGCCTTGATGCTCCTGGATCGCTCGGACACAAACGACGCTCGTTGATGGCTGAACCACCGCAAGGTGTTCGCGCAATAACACACCACAGTGCGGCCGCAGGTCGATGACCTGCGGCTGCACTGTTCGATGGGCCTAACGCTTCACAACCCGAGCCCGCTGACGGTCGTTGGGCCGGCGATTCGAATCACGCCGGTAGGTACTCGGCGGATGTGAGCGGTCGTGTGCCGGGGCGCGCCGCGGGCAGGCCATAAGCGGCAAGAAAAGCACGCCATCGACACCATCAGACGTTCACCAACCGCGTTCGACGCACGATACTTCGAATCGGCTGCTGCCGACGCGGCGCGGAACGAGTGGCACGAAACCCCCTTGGACAGTACGCTTCTCGAAGTTTGCAGCAGTGGTTCGGCGACCGAAAGCAGGGATGCGCGGATGACCGCGTCCCCAGCACACACGAATATCTGGAGTTGCATTCTTGAGTACGACACAGTCCCGACCGGACACCCCGGCCTGTCCAGTCGTCCACGGCTCGCCGATGGCTACCGAAGGTCCGAGGGTGTCGCTGTACTCGTCGGAATTCGCCGCGGATCCGCACCGTGTTTACGACGAAATGCGAAGACAGTACGGCTCTTTGGCTCCGGTTGAGCTGGCGCCGGGCGTGCCGGCCACGTTGGTGGTCGGGTATGACACCGCGCTGCGGATCCTCAACGATCCCGAGCACTTCCCTGTCGATCCGCGCACCTGGCAGCAGAGCATCCCGGCCGACTGCCCCGTCCTGCCGCTTATGGAGTGGCGTCCCACCGGGAGTCGAAGCGACGGAGCGGCCCTCCAGCGCTACCGGCAGGCAATCACCACGAGTATCAACGCGGTAGATCTATATGCTCTCGATGCCACCGTGGAGAAGATCGCCATCCCGCTGGTCAACACCTTTTGCCAGGCCGGTACAGCCGATCTGATCAGTCAGTACGCGTTGCCGCTCGCATTCGCGGTCACCGATGCTCTGCTGGGCTGCCCGCCGGAGATCGGACAGCGGGTCGCCGCAGGCATGGCCGCGATGTTCGAGGGGATCGATGCCGAGGACGGCAACAAGATGATCGTCGAGGCGCTGCTGGAACTGCTGGCCCTCAAACGGACCCATCCTGGCAACGACATCACCTCGCTACTACTGCGGCATCCGGCCGAACTCGATGAACTGGAGATGATCCACCAACTGAACAGCGTCTACGGCGCCGGGATCGAACTGCAACAGAACCTGATCGGCAACACCCTGCTGCTGATCCTCACCGACGAACGCTTCGGTGGAAGTGTCGTCGGCGGGAACCTGTCCACCCGAGACGCCTTGGACGAAGTCTTGTTCAACAACCCGCCACTGGCGAACCTTCTCACCACCTACCCCCGTCAGCCGATCCTCATCGACGACGTCTGGGTGCCCGCGCACCAGCCGATCCTCATCAGCATGGCCGGCTGCAACAACGACCCCAAGATCCGGACCGAGAATCACACGGGCAATCGCTCGCATCTGGCGTGGGGCATCGGCCCACACGCCTGCCCCGCGCAGTCGCTGGCCTACCTGCTCGCTCAAAACGCCATCGATCAGCTTCTCGATGCGCTGCCCGAGATCCAGCTGGCCATACCAGCCGACGCACCGACCTGGCGGCCTGGCCCGTTCCACCGGTCCTTGGCGGCTCTACCGGTCACCTTTCCCCCCTCTGCTCCGTTGAACGGAGTCTGAGAATCTCGCAATCTCCCACGCGCGTCGGAAGCGACTAGGCGACCATCTCGATCGCCCGTAGCGACGCCCGCCGCCATGCCAGCGACCTGAATTCGAGATCGCCATGGAGCGCAGTTGGAAACGACTCGTCCTGCCGCTCGGTGAGGTGATCCATCGGCATGAGCGTCCGTCTACCCGCGCTACATGGACCGCCTACCCGGAGTGTGTCGGGCCTCGACGACCCTGGATCGCTCGGTCACAAACGACGCTCGTCGATGGCTGAACCGCCGCAAGGTGTTCGCACAATGCCACACAACAGCGAAGCCACAGGCCAATGACCTGTGCCTTCGTCATTTAGTGGGCCCAACGCTCCACAACCCGAACACTCTGACGGTTCAAGGGCCAGCGATTCCGATCAGGCCGGTAGGCGCTCGGCAGTGAAAACCATGGCTTGAAATGCTGATTTCACCGAATTGTCGGCGGTCGGCGCTCCGCTGGTACATCGGAGACCACCGCGTGCACCCCAACCGCCAACCCGCCCGGTATGCGGTATGAGCGGGCAGTCCGACGTCGGAGCTCGGGAACCGCTCCCGCTCGGGCGGGAGCGATCCTCCATCAGTGGGCTCAGGTTCCCATCCGGTGCGAGGCCCGAGTTTCCGAGGCACTCGCGAGTGGGCCACGGCCGGACCAGACAGCGAGTGTGGCCAAGGCCAGCAGCACACCGGCGAATACCAGGACTGCGGGCAGTGAGACGGCCCGCCGGTCAGTGCGCCGAGTCCGATCGCCAGGTTGAACACCGCGACCCACAGGGCAGAGGCTGCTTCCACCGCCTTGGGGGCTGCCGTGATCATCCATGTCTGCAGGCCCACCGACACGCCGCCGAAGATCAGGCCCCACCCGATCAGCAGTATCACTCCGCCGATCGAGCCGCGACCGAGGAGCGGGTAGAGCAGTACCAGCACGGTCAGGCCGGCGGCGATACCGAGCACGGCCCGGTGCAGGGCTCGCCCGAGGGCCGCGCCCGCGAGGAAGTTTCCGACGATGCCCGCCGTGCCGAATCCCAGCAGCAGGGGGCCGACGAATCCGGCATCGATGCCGGACAGCTGTTGCAGGATCGGCCTGACGAAGGTGTAGGCGGCGAAGTGCCCGGTCACGAGGAGAAACGTGGCCAGGATGCCGGCTCGTGCTCCGGGGTTGCGGAGTTGATCGGCGAGCTGGCGAAGTCCGACAGGTTGCGTGGCGACCAGGGGCGGCAGGACCGCGACCAGGACGAGGGACACCCCCAGAGCCAGAATGCTCAGCGCCGCGAATGCAAGGCGCCAGCCCGCGAATTCACCGAGTGCCGTCCCGAGTGAGACGCCGAGCACGTTCGCGGCCCCGACCCCGCCGAAGATGAGTGCGGTGGCTTTCGGCACGGCCTTCTCAGTCACCAGCCGCACGGCCAGGCCCGCGGCGACTGCCCAGAAACCGCCGATGGCGATGCCGACCAGCACTCGGGAGACCATCAGTATTCCGAAGTTGGGTGCCACCGCGGAGATCGCGTTGGCGGCGGTCATGAGACCCATCAGCACGACGAGCAGCACCCGTCGATCGAGTCGGCCGATGATCAGCGGAACCGCCGGCGCCGCGAGGGCGGCCACGATACTAGCTCCGGTCACCATCAATCCGGCCGTGCCCTCGGAGACCTGCAGCGCCGAGCCGACCGGAGACAGCAGTCCGATCGGTAGCTGTTCGGCCGTCACCAGCAAAAACGTACCAACCGCCACCGCGGTCACAGCGGACCAGCGATTCGTTTGTAGGGCAACGGGATTGGTTGCGTGTTGCGTCGTGGTCAAAGCCACTCCTCCAATTTGGTAGCGATCGTTCCCATATGAAGCAGAATAATATGGTAACGATCGCTCCACAACCGTGGTAGGCTACCGCTGTGGCACGTCCGCGGGAGTTCGACGAGCAGGAGGTGGTCGCCAAGGCGACTGCGTTGTTCCGGCGGCGCGGCTACCACGCCACCTCGGTGCGTGACCTGGGGGAAGAGCTGGATCTCAAGCCGAGCAGCCTGTATCGGACGTTCACCGACAAGCACACCCTGTTTCTGCGTGCACTGGATTACTACCGCGCACACGACTCGGTCGAAGCCAAACGCCGCCTCGAAGCGTCGGGTTCGTGCCGGGAAGCATTGCGGGACTGGATGATCTGGATGATCAGCGACACGCCCCACGACAATGTCGCCGACGGGTGCTTCGTGGTCAACACCGCGACCGAACTCGGTACCACCGACAATGCCGTGCAGGAACGGATCGAGGCCGCTTTCGACGTCACCCGCGACACGCTCGAAACGGTGCTGCGCCGCGGCCAGGCCGCAGGTGAGCTGCCGGCCGATCTCGATATCGGCGCGGCAATCGAATCCCTGTTCACCACGGTTCTGGGTCTGCGGGTCCGGGAACGTGCCCGTCACGAACCCGATCGACTGATCACCGCAATTGACTTCGGCATTCGCTCACTCGGCCCGGAACCCAAGCGCCGCCAATCCTGAGCTTTCCGTACAACGAAGGCCGACCGAAGAACAGCATGCCCGCGCTACAGCGACCATCCTCAAATCGGCATGCGCGGGCGTCTACTCTCGTCATGAAACCCTGGCCGGACTGCGTCGGGCCTTGACGCCCCTGGATCGCTCGGACACAAACGGCGCGCATCCATGACGGAACCGCCACGAGGTGTTCGCGCAATACCACACAACAGCGCAGCCGCAGATCGATGACCTGCGGCTTCGCTGTTCGATGGAGCTAAGGGGACTCGAACCCCTGACCCCCACGAAGAGGTTCATGAGACTAATCGGTCCGGCGAGACCTCGATGTTCGGCACCGACACCAACGATCGCCCCCGCGACGGCAACGAAAGTGGCCGCACCCTCCGACTATGAAGCCGCCGAATTACGTTCGGCCACAACGGAAATACAGCGCACAGCGAGGAACTCCCGTCGAGTCCGAACTGCACGACCTCCCCACCGGGCTACCCCGAACGCACCCCCACAACGGATACTCAACCCTCTATGACCCTCTCGTCAGAACGTCAAGTCGACCGGCGGCAACCCAGCCTCCCGGCCCACTGCGTCCAAGACGGTCCGTGACACCCGAGCAGACGACTGAGCAGGGGAAAAAGGCAATACGGCCGACGATCTCCCTTCGGCTCCGCGAGCAGTCCTCCCCCAGTAGGCACCCGACGTCGACGTCACATCGATGACGAAAGAGTGGGGTAACCGTGGGGCCGGCTCAAGTCTGCACCCACACCCGCGAACCGCCACCGAACGATACGCAACCTGCACCGCGAGTTACCTCGAACGCTCGGTAGTAGCAAGTGTCTAACTAGCCGATTTCCGTGCAGTCGTCTTGCCTACGGTCTGTGGCGTTGCCACCCTCGGTCGCCGGTCGCATCCCCGGCAGCGAGCGTCAGGATCATGTTCCGTGATGGCGGCCGGGGCCCCGCTCAGGCGGATCAAAAATGCACCCTGAATAGACGTGATAGATCCTCCGACTCGGAGGTCCGCGCCTTGGGCGGGTGGCCTTGGCGGCTGTATATACCGGCGAAAGCGTGGGTAACCGCAAGTAGCGGGCGTCGAATAAGTGTGGCCACTCCGCGACGAGATCAAATCCCGGACACGGGGTCGGATCACCGAGTGCTGCCCACCCACGCGTGACCTTCCAGTCGGCAGCGCGAATCGATTCCGCATATTTCGACAGCGGATCGGCCGCCGTTGTTCCGTCACTCCGGCGGGCGCCGATCCGTGCCCCGACTATCTCGGAGGGTTTGCTGTAGTTCGCTGTTGATGCGTTGGGCTTCGGCGAGCTGATCTTCGAGGATGACGATGCGGCACGCGGCCTCGAGTGGGTTGCCTTCGTCGACGAGTTGCCGGACCCGAGCCGCGATACGCAATTGGTAGCGAGAGTAGCGGCGGTGGCCACCCTCGGAGCGTTGCGGGGTCAGCAGTTCAGCGGCGTCGAGACCGCGCAGGAAGGCTTGAGTGACTCCGACGATTTCCGCGGCCCGGCCCATGCTGTAGGCGGGGTAGTCATCGTCATCGAGCCGGTCGGCGGGCGTGCTGTCAGGGTTCGCTTGCGGATCTTCCACTACACCTCTCGAGGATTTCATGCCTCCAGGCCCCGGCGCGTACAGCGCCGGGGCCTGGGGTCGATCTATCTGTTGTTTCAATTCCGACTATCGGCCGGCAAGGCCGGTGTCGCACACCGCGTCCGGACATGTCCACAAATGACGCGTAGTGCGTATGTGTTTGCTCGTAGACCACCTCCCGGTTCGTAGGATGCGCACCCCGCGCCAACCAGCGACGCGGTCCCGCCCGGAAACTCGTCGAGACGCTTCCTGCGCTTTCTTGCGGTGTTCTTCGTCCCCTCCGGCGGTAAACCAAACATCAACTACTTCACTTCACCCCAGCCGGAGGGGACGGCCGAACCTAACATCTTCCGGGCAGTTCATCTCTGCCACGGCCACCGGACTTCCTACTCTCTGAACAAGAGCGACAGTACAACAGTACGCATCGGTTGTCTACATTCACCACTACAGATTTCTTCTTCGCCGATCCGTAGCCCACTCCACCATTGACGGCCGCAACCGCTCGACTGTCACGAGCGGCAACCATTGCGAGGCAAGACACGCCCAACAAGCGCTCCCCGGCCCCGGTCAACAGCACGTGGGTGCACGAATAGACCCGGCGTACAGGCCTTTCCCTGCTGGGACGGCACGCCCGAAGCAGCGCACCATCCCACAGGGTTACGCCAGGGACGAATCCTGTCGACGCTCGCTGGTTGCACACAGTCACCCCCGGCGCTATAAGAAATATGCACCCACTGGCACAGATTATCTTGCCAGTAGATTCGAGAGGAAAGGACAGTTGAAGGTGGCGACCATGTTGATGCGTACCGATCCTTTCCGGGATCTGGACCGGTTCACACAGCAGGTATTCGGCACTGCGGCACGTCCGGCGGCGATGCCGATGGATGCGTGGCGCGAAGGCGAGGAATTCGTGGTCGAGCTGGATCTACCCGGCGTCGATCCGGATTCGCTGGATCTGGATGTCGAACGCAACGTACTCACCGTGCGAGCACAGCGTTCGGAGTTGAACGCGGGCCGGGAATTGATCGCCGCGGAACGACCACGGGGTGTGTTCAGTCGGCAGTTGTTCCTCGGCGAGTCCCTAGACACCGAGGCCATCAGCGCCGACTACAACGATGGTGTGCTGCGACTTCGCATCCAGATCGCGGAGAAAGCCAAGCCACGCAAGATCGACATCGAACGCAGCAACCGACGGCAGGTCATCAACGCCTGACGCGAACGAGTACGCCGGAAAAACGAACAGGCACTCCGGCCATCTCGGCCGGGCTCGCGTCGTGCACGTCCCTGCACAGCACCTCAACCGGCCGAACAGCCGCTCGCTGAGACCGACCCGATCGTGTGGGATACCGGAACAACGCGACGAGCGTTCGCTGTCCTCGTTACTCCGGTCGACCGTGTCGAGTGCTCGGTCCACGAGCCCCGGACGTGCGGATTCTGCGGTTCATGGCATAGTTGGCTGTTGAGACCGGGCGTATCGAAGTGATCTGCACGGCTCACCTACAGAGAAGAAGTTGTTAATAACATGGCTCAAGGCAGTGTGAAGTGGTTCAACGGTGAAAAAGGCTTCGGCTTTATCGCTCAAGACGGAGGCGGCCCTGACGTCTTCGTGCATTACTCGGCTATCGGCGGGGCGGGTTTCAAGTCGCTCGAAGAGGGCCAGCGCGTGGAGTTCGAGGTAGGCCAGGGCCAGAAGGGTCCGCAGGCCCAGGATGTCCGCGCTATCTGATCCAGCGTGACCTGTAAAGGCTCCGCACCATCGAGGTGCGGGGCCTTTCTCATTCGTGTAGCGCCGGCCGACTCCGGGATTGGTTCAGAAGCGATAGTTGGGCTACTCCGCTAGAGCGGAAGCCCGCACGAGCGCAGCGCACAAACACCCGAGGTGGCAGGAGGAATCCGAATCATCCAGCTCCGCCAGGCATTCAACAAGCCGGCCCGATCCCGAAAGAACAGCGCGCCCGCAAAAGCGGAACGCGAACACGCCGTGAACGACCGCTCATCAAGCGGCAGTGTCGGGTTCGTCACGCGCCGGTAGGAACGGTGTCGCATCAGGTGACCGTCCTTGCTCGATGCCGCGCCCACGCGCTAGTTCGGCATCGAACGCCGCACCCATCAGCACCGCGAGATTCGTGATCCACAACCACACCAGGAAGACCACCGCAGCGGCTAATGAGCCGTAAACCTTGTTGAACGAACCGAAATTCGCGACATAGACCGCGAATCCGGCTGAGGCAGTGGTCCAGACAATTACCGTAAGCACACTTCCCGGTGTCAGCCAACGGAACCCGGGGTGCCGAACATTCGGCGCGGCCCAGTAGAGCAGCGCGCACACCAAACTCACCAGCACAGCCAACACAGGCCACTTGAGTACATCCCAGATCCGGACACCCGCCGAGCCGACACCGAACCACCCACCGATCTCGCGAGCCACCGCTCCGGTGGCGACCACCCCGACCGTGCACGCCGCGACGACGACCAGCAGCGCGACGGTCAATCCAAGCCGCAGTGGCAACGTCTTCCACATCGAACGGCCTTCATCGATCTCGTAGATCGAGTTCGCGGCGCGAATGAACGCGCCGACGTAGGCGGAGGCGGTCCACACCGCGACGGCAAGCCCGGCCATCGCCACGGGCCCCGACAGCGAACGTGCATTCTGCAGATTCTCGATCGCGTCGACGAGAAGGGCGATACCGCTGCCCGGTCCGAGCTGCTCAACGGTGTCGATCAGCGTATCCGTCGAGCTGGGCTCCAGCATGCCGAGAACCGCAGTGAGCACCAACAGGCCCGGAAAGAGCGACAGCACGCTGTAATAGGTCAGCGCCGCAGCCCAATCCGTGAGCTTGTCCGACCAGACCGCGCCAATCGTGCGCCACAGCGCATCACGCCAGGATCTCCACCGCAGGTCCGTCGGGCCCGACACCCGCTCAACAGTCATCCACGCACCTCCCGGCCAGCACGCGGATACCCAGGCGCCGTCACCCAAAACACATGGCCGGCTACAGGTCGTGCGCCTCCGGGCCTCGATTGATCGCACTTTGTCGACAAGCCACGCCCGAGACTGGTCGCGGGCAGCGCTGGTGCACGTCGAGCGCAACCCTGAGTCCGGGCGCAAGCCACGGCGTCCAGGTCAGGAACAGCCACCCTCCCACACGTCCCCCAGCATGCACGGCATGCCGGTCAGAATGGCTGGGAACGCGACCGTGCGTGCGCCCAGTTCGTCGGCCACCCGCAGGGATTCGCGATAGCAGGAGGCCCGCAGTGCCGAGCGGTCCTCGGCGTCCGAGGAGTTGTTCGAACAGTTCCCATTCGTCGTTGTCGAAGATCTCGATCTCGGTGTCGTCGTCGCGGGGTAGCCGGATGCCCGCGCAGGGGTTGAATGCCAGCAGCGGTGTCGGGCGTTGTTCGACGGCCGCGCGCATGGGGGCGGACAGGAAGCCGTGTTCGTTCTTGATCGTCTTGGGGGCGTTGCCCTTGTCCTGTTCGAGGTAGACGATCCAGGCGGCGTCGGTGTCCTGGGTGACGGCCTCGAGGGTGGCGTGCTCGCCGAAGAACGGGACGATGTCGTTGACGATAAAGCGTCGGTATTTGGCGCGACCGTCCTCCTGGACGCCGGTGAGTCGCGGGTCAGCCAGTCGAGCAGCAGGACCGCACCGGTACCTGCGTCGTGTTTGCCCGCCACGACGTCGCGGGCAGCGTCGAGGCCGATGCGCTCGATCAGGTCGGCCCACCACTGGGCCTCGCTGTATTCGTCGAAGCTCTCGGCCCGACTGCCGGCGTTTGCGCTCGGTGTCGTAGTAGTGGAACGGGACCTGCCAGCTGACGGTGCCGTCCTTGCGGGTGCGCGGGCGAGGTGCGGGCATGCGCCACTCCTGTCGTGTCGAAGATGGCGACACGAGCTGCCGGAGAAGCGGTGGTGACCGCGATCGAGATCGAGATCGAGATCGAGGCTACCAAAATAGCCTCTGACCTGCACATACGACAGTGGAGCTAAGAGGACTCGAAACCCCGGACTCCACGTTGCCACTCTGTGAGCACCCTGGGGGGAGAATTGCCCACCCCTCGGGTTTGCTGGGCGATCCCTGAGGTCTCTGTTCCGCGGGGCGCGAACACCGGACAGTTATCCGTGTACCCGTTCCCGATCTCCCGGAGGAATCCCCTATGCAGCCGAGCTACGTTCACCACGTCCGTCGGCAGGTATGCGAATACGGGGATACGAGGTCGTATACCTATCTGCGTGAGGTCGGACGCGAGCTCGTCGAGGAGATCGTCAGCTATCGCGAACTCGATCGCGACGCCAGGGCTGTGGCCGCTTGGTTGGCCGATCGTCCGGAATCGGGGCAGCCCGTTGTGCTCCTCTACCAGGACGGTATGGCGTTTCTGCGAGCATTTCTCGGCTGTCTGTACGCCGGCGTTGTGGCCGTTCCCGCGCCGCTGCCGCACTACGAGCGCAGCGCCGACCGGGTAGCGGGCATAATCGCGGACTCCGGCGCCCGGTTGGTGCTTACAACCAGCCAATTCCAGCCGCTGGTCGCGGCGGCCACGACGGCGATCGTGGCCGCCACCGACGTTCCGCTCGGCGACCCCGACGCCTGGCAAATGCCCGATATCGACTCCGGGACGATCGCATTCCTGCAATACACCTCGGGATCGACCGGCACCCCGAAGGGTGTCGTCGTGACGCACGGCAATCTCATGCACAACGAGGCGGCCATCGCCGTCGGCGGCGAGCTGGACGATACCGCGACCGGTGTCAGCTGGATCCCGAACTTCCACGACATGGGCCTGATCGGCTTTGTGCTGGGGGCGGTGTACTTCGGCGCGAATCTGGTGTTCATGTCGCCGACGACATTCCTCAAGCGTCCGATGCGCTGGCTACAGGCCATCAGCAAGTACCGAGCAACCTACACCGGCGCGCCGAATTTCGCCTACGACCTGATCGTGCGCCGAGTCACCGACGAGCAGCTGGCAGATCTCGATCTCAGCAGTCTGCGGTCCGCGTTGTGCGGCGCCGAGCCGGTTCGCGAACGAACCGTGGCGGCGGTAAACGAGCGGTTCGCGGTCGCAGGATTGCGGCCCACGGCATTCCTGCCGGCCTACGGCCTGGCGGAGGTGACGCTGCTCGCCAGCTACGGACGGATCGACGCGGCACCGGTCTACCTCGACGCCGGACGCGATACCCGGCTCGTCAGTTGCGGACGCGCGGCGCGTGGTCTCGACATCCGCATCGTCGACCCGCACACGCGCAAACAGGTGCCGGACAACACCGTCGGCGAGATCTGGATTCGCGGCGAGAGTGTTGCGGCCGGCTATTGGAACCGTCCCGATGAGACCCGCGAGACCTTCGACGCACACCTCGGGACCGAGGGGCCGTTCCTGCGCACCGGTGATCTCGGTCTGCGACACGACGAGGAACTGTTCATCGCCGGCCGACTCAAGGATCTGCTGATCATCAACGGCCGCAACCTCTATCCCCAGGACGTCGAGGAACTGGTGGGCGAGCTGCATCCGGCACTCGCCGGCAGCGTCGGCGTCGCCGTATCCGTCGACGCGGGGGGCCGGGAACGAATGGTCGTACTGCAAGGCGTCAAGAAGGCGCTGCTCGGCGAGGCCACGCTGACCGAGCTGACCTCGGCGATCAAAATCGCGGTGGCCCGAAGGTTCGATGTGCCCGCACCGAATGTCGTTCTCGTAGAAACCCGTTCGGTGCATCACACCACCAGCGGCAAGGTCCAGCGCGGCTCGATGCGGGCGGCGTTCCTGGAGGATCGCGTCGAGGGTGTCCTGCACGAAGATCTCGAACCGGCACTGAGCCGATCACTGACCGTCTGACCGACCCCGTACCGCCGAGGAGCCGAATATGTTCGACACAGCTGCCGCCTGCCCGACATCGATCCAGGGCTGGCTCGTGAAGCGCGTCGCGGATTACACCGAACGTGCACCGCACCAAGTGGATCCGGCGGTCCCACTCGCCGAACTCGGCCTCGACTCCGCTTCGGCGGTGACCCTGTGCGGTGAGATCGAGGACCGGTGGTCACTCGACGTCGACCCGACCCTGGTCTTCGACTACCCCACCATCGCCGATATCGCCGCCCACCTCGCCGCCGAATTCGCCCACGCCGCATGACCGATATCGCCATCGTCGGCCTGGATTGCCGATTCCCGCAAGCACCCGATCCGAATGCACTGTGGCAGATGCTGCTCGAAGGACGAGACGCGATTTCGGAGGTGCCCACGAATCGCTGGCATGCCGACGACTTCCACGATCCGGCCGGTGCGCCCGGCACGATCAATACCCGCAGCGGCGGATTCATCGACGATGCGGACGCGTTCGACCACGAATTCTTCGGTATCGCACCGCGGGAAGCCGAAGCGATGGATCCGCAACAGCGCCTGCTGCTGCAGTCCACCTGGCGGGCCTTTGAGGATGCCGCACTCGACCCCCGGGCCCAGTCCGGCACGCGCACCGGGGTATTCGTCGGCGTGATGGCCAATGAATGGGCAAACCTCCAGATGAGCGATTATGCCGCCATCACACCTCAGCACGGTTCGGGCAACGGATATTTCATGACCGCGAATCGCCTGTCCTATCAGCTCGATCTGCGCGGCCCGAGTATCGCGGTCGATACCGCCTGTTCGTCATCGCTGGTCGCGATCCATCTTGCCTGTGGCGCACTGGCTTCCGGCGAATGCGATCAAGCGGTGGCCGGTGGCGTGAACCTCGTTCTCACCCCGGCCGTCGGTGTGTTCTACACCCAGGCCGGCCTGTCCGCACCCGATGCCCGCTGTAAACCGTTCAGCGGCAACGCCGATGGGATTGTGCGCGGTGAGGGTGTCGCGGTTCTCGTGCTGCGGCGTTTGGCCGATGCGGTGGCCGAGGGGCTGCCGGTCTACGCGGTGATCAAGGGCAGCGCGGTCAATTCCGACGGCCGCAGCAACGGCATCACCGCGCCGAACCGGTGGGCACAGCAGCAGGTGATCACCGAGGCGTATCAGCGGGCCGGCATCCAGCCCGAGGCCGTGGACTTCATCGAAGCACACGGCACCGGAACGATTCTCGGTGACATGATCGAGGTCAAGGCGCTCGGCGCACTGCACGGGACGAACCGGGCCGAACCCTGCGGCATCGGTTCCATCAAGGGCAATCTCGGCCATACCGAGGGCGCTGCAGGCGTCGCCGGACTGATCAAGGTCGCGCTCGGTCTGCACCACGGTGTCGTCGCGCCGACGAGATTCGCCGAACAGGAAAACCCTCGGCTGCGGATGAGTCACCATGGTCTGCGCCTGGTCGCGGAACCGATGCCGCTGCACGGACCGGCGCTCGGCGGGGTCAGCAGCTTCGGGATCGGTGGTACGAATGCGCACATCGTGCTGGCTAGCGCACCCGCGAAGCAAGCTCCGACGGCGTCCGGCGGTGGCGTACTCACGCTGTCGTCGAATGATCAGGAAGGACTGCGGCGCAACGCGCTTCGCCTCGCCGACGCATTGGCGACGGTGCCGGAGGATCGGTTCGCGCAGCTGTGCTGGACCAGTAACCAGGTCAAATCTTCCGGGCGAACTCGACTCGCGATCGTCGCGAACGATCGCGCCGATGCTATCGCAAGCCTGCGGGGCGAGCCCGAAATCGGTGTGGCACAAGCGGTCGGCACCGGTTGGATGTTCACCGGTCAGGGTTCGCAATTCGCCGGTATGGCACGGGCATTGGACGCGGCGGACCCGTTGTTCCAGCACGCCCTGTGGGCGGTCGACGATTGCATGATCGATCACCTGGATCGCTCGGTGCGCGACCTGCTGCTCGATGAGAGCGCCGATATCGACCGCACCGACCTCGCACAACCCGCCATCTTCGCGATGGAATACGCACTCGCCCGGTCGCTCGCCGACGCGGGCGTGCGGCCCGCATGGCTCATCGGGCACAGCATCGGCGAATTCGCGGCCGCGGCCGTCGCGGGCGTTTTCGACCTCGACGACGCGTGTCGACTGGTAGTCGCGCGCGGTCGGCTGATGCAGCAGTTGCCGACGGGCGGTGCGATGCTCGCGGTACGCGCGGCCGAGGACCGGGTGGCCGATCTGCTCGCCGAGGAACCCTTGCTTGCGATCGCCGCTGTCAATGGTTCGGCAGATCTCGTGCTCTCCGGTCCGGCCGCGGCGATCGAGCGGATCCGGGTGGCACTCGACGCTCGTGCGGTGATCACGAAGGCGCTCAATGTTTCCCACGCGTTCCACAGCCCGCTGATGGAGCCGATGCTGGCGGAGTTCGAGGCCGTCGCCCGCGACTGCGTCTACCGTGCACCGAATATTCCCATCTATTCGACCGTGCGCGGACGGTTGCTCGATGCTTCCGAGCCGATGGATGCCGCGTACTGGACCGAACACGTCTGTGCCACTGTTCGATTCGCCGACGCCGTGACGGGGGCACTCGGCACCGAGCCCAGCCACATCATCGAGGTCGGCCCGCGAAAGGTCCTGGCGGCGCTGGTCGGCCGGATTCGGCCCGAGCTGGCGGCGCGCTGCCTCGCGCCCAGCCCCGGACCGGGTGCGACCGGCGCCGAATTCGCGCAGACCCTTGCCGCGCTGTACCGCGACGGTTTCAACCCCGATTGGGATCGGCTCTACCGACCGGCGCAACGAGTCCGTCGCCGCCTGCCGACCTACGAGTTCTCGACCGAACACCGATTCTGGGTCGAACCCCCCACCCACACAACGACTTCCACAACCCCTGAGGCAACAACCACTATGGATCAATTGATCGCACTCTTCCGCGAGCAGGCCGCCGTATTGGCCAGTGTCGCAACGGGATCCACCGAGATCCGGACACCGCTGCCGGACACCGAGCGGTCGTCGGTCAGCCCGGAGGCGGTCGCCGGCATCGTGCGCGCGGAGGTGGCCCGGGTCAGCGGCTTCCCCGCCGACCTATTGCGGGACGACCGGACTATCACCGACGGCCTCGGGCTCGATTCGATCATGCTCACCGACCTGTTCGGCGGACTCGTCCGCAAACTTCCCGGACTGACCATCGATCCGAGCTGGTTCACCGCGACGACGACACTGGATGATGTCATCGGCTATGTCGCGGATCAGTTCACCGGTGCGCCCACGCCCGCCGCGCCGGAACCCGAGCGCGTCACCGTCGCGCCGGAGTATCGGATCTCCGACTTCGCCGAGGTGCGGGCGATCGCCGATCGGCTCTCCGGCGCGGAGGCGCTCGGGCTGTCGAATCCGTACTTCCTGATCAACGATGGCGTCACCCGGGACACCTCGGTAATCGACGGCGCGCCGGTGCTCAACTTCTCCAGCTACAACTACCTGGGCCTGTCCGGTCATCCGGCGGTTGTGACGGCGGTGCAGGATTCGGTTGCCCGCTACGGCAGTTCGTGTTCGGCCAGCCGTGTGCTTTCCGGAGAGAAGCCGGTGCATCGCGACCTGGAGGCCGAACTCGCCGGTTTGCTCGGCACCGAGGATGCGATCGCGCTCGTCGGCGGCCATTCGACGAATGTCACGATCATCGGACATATCGTCGGCCCGCAGGATCTGGTGATCCACGACAGCCTCGCGCACGACAGCATCCTGCAGGGCTGCCAACTCTCCGGCGCGACGCGGCGGCCGTTCCCGCACAACGACCATGCGGCACTCGACCAGCTGCTCACCGAAATCCGGCACCAGTATCGCCGCGTGCTGATCCTCATCGAGGGCGTCTACAGCCAGGACGGCGACATTCCGGACCTGCCCGCGATCATCGAGGTCAAGCGGAAGCACCAGGCGCTGTTGATGATCGATGAGGCGCACAGCATCGGTGTGCTCGGCGCCGGCGGTGGCGGCATCGGCGAATACTTCGGCGTCGATCGCGGCGACGTCGAATTGTGGTCCGGCACGATGTCGAAGGCGCTGGCCGGCTGCGGCGGCTATGTGGCGGGCAGCGCCGAACTGATCCGCTTCCTCAAATACACCACGCCGGGATTCGTCTACAGCGTCGGCATGACCCCGATGAATGCGGCCGCGTCGGTGGCGGCGATCCGCCAGCTGCGCGCCGATCGCACGCCGCTGGATCGCCTGCGGCACAGTGCACAACTGTTCCTGCGGCTGGCCCGCGATGTCGGTATCGACACCGGTGACAGTGCGGACACCCCGATCATCCCGTGCATCATCGGCGACTCGATGCAGACGCTGACACTGTCGAACGCGCTGTTGCGCCGCGGCATCAACGTCAACCCGATCCTCTACCCCGCGGTCCCGGAAAACCTTGCCCGTCTGCGCTTCTTCGTCACCGCATGCCACACCGAGGACCAGATTCGCGACACGGTAAAGATCCTCGCCGAGGAGTTGGCCCTGCTTCGGTCAGCTGGCCGAGCCGAACTCACTACCGATCTCGGCGAATAACACCGGGGCATCGGCACCGAAGGTGACCGCGGCGGTATGCAGCGCTGCTATCGCCGCGGTCAACGCGTCCGGATCCATTGCGTGCTCGATGGCGCTGAATGCGAAGTGCGGGCGATGCACGGGACCGATATCGAAGGGATTCGCTTGCGGACGCCGCGTCGCGTCGAGGGTCGCGACAAGTTGGCGCGACCTGTCCTCGGCAGGTCCGAACTCCTCCTCGTCCAGACGCCCGAAGGCGGTCTCCATGTCATCGAACGGCGGGGGTAACGGTCGCCCTTCATTCAACGCCGTCAATGCCGGTGCCACCCAGGGCCTTTCGGCGATACCCGCCAACTCGCAGGCCTTGACCGCGCACCGTCGAGCCAGCCGCCGCAGGGTCGGCTCGTCCATGTCGGCGATCGCCTCGGCGAGCGGGCGGTCGAAGCGGGCCAGTTCTGCGGCCGAAACGTGTTCACGCAGTTCCGGTATCGGTTCACCACCCCATTCCGTGCGCGCCATCTCCGCCTCGAGGTCAGCGGCCCGGATGCGTCGGGAACCCGTGGAGTCCATGAGGAGAACCCATTCCTCATCCACGAAATCCTCCGGCGCGGTTCGCCCGGATATCGGCACATTTTCCGGGATGCCGTAGCCCGGCATATCCCACTGCCGGTGCGGGAGGAGGTCGCCACCGTCGTCGGGCCACAACCGAATCCGCCAGATATCACCGGGCGTCGTGGTCCCCGGCCAGCCGTAGCTCACGAATCCGCGACCACTGACTTCGATCAGATAATCACCGGGCGGCACCGGACACGGATCCGCCCACATGTCAGGCGGCGACGAAATACTGAGCGCTCCATCGGAATCCACGGCGAGCCGCCCCTCGCAGACCTGCTGCCAGTCGTCGCGATCGTTCGGCGGCCTGTCATCCCACACCTGCACCGTGATCGACATCTCGAAGTTGTTCTGATGCGGGCTCAGCACGAGCAGAACGTTGCCGTCACCCGCGCACGGCTGCTGCGCCCACGCCTGATCGAGGAGGTCGAGTTCGCTATCCGGATCGCCGAGACCGCCGTCTATGCAGAATTGGCCGTAATCCATCATCAGCTCGACCGTATGCTCGGCAATCCGGTTCGCCCCGTTGGTCATTCGGCCATCCTGGCATGGCGGGGCCGATCCGCGAATTGGCTATCCGGCCAGCCGCTCCGCCGCGATGGCGAGATCCTTATCGCCGCGCCCGGAGAGCCCGAGTACCACGATCGAGTCGGCGGGCAGGTCACCGTGTTCGGCAAGTTCGAGGACATAGCCGACGGCGTGGGCGGATTCGAGGGCGGGAATGATGCCTTCGGTGCGGGTGAGGGCGTGCAGGCCGCGCAGCGCCACGGCGTCGGTGGCGGTGCGGTAGGTGACGCGCCCGATGTCCTTGAGATAGCTGAGTTCCGGGCCGACTCCAGGATAGTCGAGGCCCGCGGCGATGCTGTGGGTCGGCGTGACCTGTCCGTCGTCGTCCTGCAGCAGATAGCTGTAGGCGCCATCCATTTCGCCGGGACTGCCCGCGCTGAGGGTGGCCGCATGAACCCCGGTTTCGACGCCGAGGCCCGCGGCCTCGACACCGATCAACTGAACGTCCGGTTCGTCGACGAAGGGGTGAAACAGGCCGATGGCATTGCTGCCGCCGCCGACACACGCCACGAGGTAATCCGGTAGTCGGCCTTCGGATTTCAGGATCTGCAGTCGGGTCTCGCGGCCGATGACGGTTTGCAGATCGCGCACGATCATCGGATACGGTGCGGGCCCGGCCGAGGTGCCGAACAGGTAGTGCGTGGTATCGAGGTTCGACACCCAATCCCGCACCGATTCGCTGATGGCCTCCTTGAGTCTGCGGCTGCCGGTCTCCACCGGACGCACCTCCGCGCCGAGCAGCGTCATCCGCATGACATTGGAGGCCTGGCGGCGCATATCGTGCGCTCCCATATAGATGACGCACGTCATGCCGAGCATCGCGCAGACGGTCGCCACCGCGACTCCGTGCTGACCGGCACCGGTCTCGGCAATGATCCGGGTCTTGCCCATCCGCTTGGCCAGCAATCCCTGGCCCAGTGCGTTATTGATCTTGTGCGCACCGGTATGGGTCATATCCTCGCGTTTCAGATACACCCGGACGCCCGGCACCGCCAGCAACTCGGCGAAGCGCGGCACCTGATGCAACAGCGTGGGACGGCCGACCCGAGTGCGCAGCAATTCGCCGAGTTCGTCGCGGAATCCGGCATCGGCCCGCGCCACCGCATAGGTCTGTTCCAATTCCAGCAGCGCCGCCATCAGACCTTCGGGGACATACCTGCCACCGAACTCACCGAACCGCCCGCGCTCGTCCGGAAGTGTGCTCGATAGCAACGCGCCCCGCGACACATGATCAATAACCATCCACACCAACGCTTCCTGCCACGAGTCCCCAGCACCTGTCTACTTCGACTCGCCGCATCGCGCGCGCCCGCAACGGATTAGTTAACAGTCTCTTTAGTTTGCCGATTCGGGATTCACTGCATCGGCAGCTCGGCGAAACTGCCAGTTCATGTGTCAGACCAGCAAATCCGGGCGGTTGCGAACGGTGGCTACCGTGCGTACGCGCAGGCGGTGTAATGCGGCCTTGGCCAGGCGGGCGTCACCGGCCAGCACATCGCCGCGGTGGACCAGCTCCGGGTAGTCGTTCGCGATGCGATGGTGGAAGCGATACATATCGGTCAGTTTGCTGACGGTGGAGGTCTGGCTGCACAGGTTGAACGACGAATTGCGCCAGGCGGCCAGGATTTCGGTCACGCCGAAGAAGGCGCCGAAGGACGAGACGCGCGCGAACAGGTCGACATCCATGGGAAAGACCAGGTCACCACGCAAACCGCCGACGCGGTCGTAGTGCTCGCGGTAGAACATGGCCGCCGCTGTCGGTCCGAAGTCGGCGGGGCCGCGGCGGACGATGGTGCGCGCCAGAGCACGTGGGGTCTGTCTGCCGAGCAGCCCGGCCAGTCCGAGTTCGGTCTCCAACACCTCCCCCGCCTCATCGATCACCTCGAAACGGCTGGAGGAGATGGCGATCGACGGATCGGTCATCACCTCGAGTTGGGTGGTGATCGCACCGGGACGCAGTACATCGTCGGCGCAGACAACCTTGATGAGTTGCCCGGCGCAGGCTCGGATCGCCTTGTCCCAGTTGTCGCCGATCGCCAGCACGGTGTCGTTGCGCAGTAATCGGATTCGTGGATCGTCGAACGATTTCGCGACCTCCGACGTATCGTCGGTACTCGCATTGTCCAGGACGACCAGTTCGAATTCCGCATCCTGATCGAGGATCGATCGCAGGGTTGTGGCTAGAGTCCGGCCGGAGTTGTAGGCCGGAACGCAGACCGACAGCGTCGTCACCACCGTTATCCCCCTCGTGGGACCGGCCGAACCGGTCCGTTTTCCACCAATCCGAATACTCGCGCCAAAGCACTCCGGCCCGCATCGATCTGTTCGACGGCCCGCTGTTGCAGTGGATCCCGGAGCGCAGGTGCATCGTCCCACAGCTCGTCCAGCGCCATGGTCAATTCCTGTTCCAGTTTGGGATCGTTCAGATGCACCACGCGCAGTCCGGTCCCGAACATCTGCGCCAGCCCGTGGAATTTGTCGTCGTAATACTCCGAGGCGGTGATACCGACGGCCGGAATCCCCTGGGACAGCGCGAAGACCGCCAGATGATAGGCACTGGTCACCAATACGCGACACCGCCCGACCTGCCGGGCCACATCCGCCGGGGTGCCACCGCGACCGACCGGCGGCAGTGCCTTGTCCGCCCCGACCAGCAGCGGCAACGTCGATAGCCGGTCCTCGGAGGCGTATTCGGAGATGATCAGCGGCACCAGCCCGGCATCCAACTCCGCGGCGCGGGTGCGCACCACCTGCCCGACGATCCCCTGGGCTTCGAGGCTGACCTGTGCATAGTCCGCAACGCGCAGACAGACGCCGATCTCGGTGCCGATCCTGGCATCGCGACTGCGATAGGCGAATTCGACCGCATCGTCACCGGTGACCAGCACCCGATCCGACTCGACGCCGAATTCACCGAGCAACTCCGGGCCGCGCCGCCCTTCGCGCAGCGCAACGAAATCGACCTTCGGCAGCACCTCCTCGGCTCGGCGGACCAGATAGGGGTCGCGCATCGGACCCATACCCTGACCGATCAGCGCCGTCGGAATGCCACGCGCGGAGGCGTATTCGAGCAGGTTGAGGCTGCGGTGCGCCTGATAGCGGTCGACATCGGTCAGATAGCCGCCGCCGATCGCGAGTACGAGCGAGGCCTGTTCGACCGCCGCCGGAATCTCCACCGGGAATTCGAGTTCCGGCGCTACCGGATTCATCTCGGCGTCATCGGACTCGCCGCGACCACGGGTGCGGATGACACGCAGCCGATCCTTCGGTCCATCCGTGGTCGCCCGCCACCACAATGCCGCCGGGCCAACCACTTTCGTGCCCGCGGTACGCGATAACACTCCATGCCAGCCGTCGGATCCCCAACGCCAATCGGGCCCGCAGATCGGCTCGGCCTCCGGCACCAGAGCCCGTAGTACACCGGGCTGATGAGTCAGCACTCCTATGCGTGCCCGCGGCCAATGCGCGCGGATCCGCTCGACGGTGACCACCATCATCGCGATATCGCCGCGATTGCGCAGCCAGTACTCGCCGTTCTCGACGAGCACCCGGATCTCACGTTCGGCGATATCAATGCGCTCAGCCACAGACCCCTTGGTCCCCACTGTCCTAGTCCCTCCCGCTGGTCCCCCGCGGGTCGGTCCGCGCCCGGCACGAACTCGATGTGAAATCTACCCCACTCGATCGATGTGGGCCAGCTGGCTAATCCGTTGTCCGCTCGGCGATCTGGCCGTTGTAGACCGCGCGCAACGAGGCTCCTGCGAAGGCCGCGCAATAGTCGATGAGATTGTCCATCGGCACGTCCAACCGGCCGCCCTGCTTCTCCACAATCACCCGCTCCAGCATCCCGACCACCGACAGCGCGAAGATATCGATGATCTCCGCGGGCGGCTGAACATCCGGTCGCGCCTCGGTGGCCGTGGCCGCGACCAATCGGGCGAAGCGCCACAACGCCTGGCGCATCCGATATTCGGCACCGGCCGCGGTGGGTTCGACGAAAACGATGCGCAATTTGCGCGGATCCTCGGCCAATGCGGTGAGGTACGTGCCGATCCCGGCCCGCAGCTTGCGCGTCCCGCGCGGCTTCGTCGCCTCGACCGCCGTGGTCACGGCCGCGAACAGCTCGTCGATGACATGGTCGAAGACCGCGGCGAACAGTTCCTTTGTGCCGGCGAAGGATTCGTAGAAGTACCGGTCGGTCAATCCGGCGGCGCGACACAGATCCTTGACGCCGGTCGCCGAATATCCACGCGTGCCGAACAGCTCCAGCCCGGCTTCCAGGAGTCTGCCGCGCCGCGCCGCGACTCGATCCTCCGCGCCGATACCGCCATAGGTCCGCACCGGGCGTCGCTGCATCGTCATCTTCGCATTGTCTCCCATCCCGACCGCCGATCTGATAAATATGACGATCGAAATAGTCAGAATTAGGGGTCGTGCAGTGACAACTGAGCATCGGAACAACCAGATCAACAGACGCTCGCTGCTGCGCGGCGCCGCAATGGCGGGAACTGCGGGACTGGCGACATCGACCGGGATCGCGGCGGCCGAGCCGACGTCGCGACGCCGAAACGGCCCGGCGCGCAATACCGTCGCGGTGCTCGGCGCGGGCATCGGCGGTCTCACCGCGGCGCACGAACTGGCCGAACGCGGCTTCGCGGTAACCGTTTTCGATCGCAAGGAACTCGGCGGCAAATCCCGCACGATTCCGCTGCCGGGCACCGGAATCGGCGGCCGCGCACCACTGCCGGGCGAGCATGGCGCGCGCGGTTTCACCTCGTTCTATCACCACGTGCACGACACGATGCGGCGCATTCCGCTGCCAGGCACCCGACAGTCGGTGTACGACAATCTGATTCCGTTCTCGGTGAGCGATCCGCGCTATCCGCGCGCGGGCGATCTGCCCGACGGCTTTCCGCTGATGTTCGGGGTCTATTTCGATCCCGCGCAGGCGCTCACACCGGAAGGGTTGCAACGCATCCTGGTCGAGGTCTTCATGAAGAACAATCTCGTTCCGCTGCCCGAGGCCATATATATGGCGGGGCGGGTCGTCACCTATCTGACCTCGTGCGAGGAGCGTCGCTTCGGCCAGTGGGAGCATGTCAGCTGGTGGGATTATGTCGGCGCGGCAAGCAGATCCGCGCAGTTCCAGGCGCTCGCCGCCACCGGTCTGACCCGAGCGCTGGTGGCCGCCAAGGAGTATGTGGCCAGTACCAGGACCATGGGCAACATGATGGAGGGCTTCTTCATCGCACTGCTGCGGGAACTGACCGGCGGCCCGAAGGTCTACGAGGTGCTCAACGGACCCACCAATGAGGCCTGGCTCGATCCGTGGATTTCGCTGCTGGAGGGCATGGATGTGCAATTCCGGCCCGGCCACGCGCTCGAGGAACTCGTAGTGACCGACGGCCGCATCGGCGGTGCGCGGATTCGTCGCCCGAATGGCGGCACCGAGGTGTTCGAAGCGGATTGGTATGTCTGCGCGGTGCCGACCGATCGGGCTCGTCGGCTGTGGTCACCGGAAATCCGCGAGTTGGATCCGGCGCTCGGCCGAATGGATGCGCTGACCGTCGACTGGATGAACGGCATGCAGATGTTCGTCACCGAAAAGCTGAACCTCGGCAAGGGATACAACATCTACCTCGACGCACCGTGGCGGCTGACATCGTATACCCAGCGCGCTTTCTGGAACGTTGATTACGCCGCGAAATACGGTGACGGATCGATCGTCGACGGCCTCACCATCGATATCGCCGACTGGGATACCCCGGGCATTCTGTTCGGCAAGACCGCCAAGGAATGCACCCGCGACGAGATCTACCAGGAGACCTGGGCGCAGATGACCGCCGCGCTCAACGACGACGGCCGAATCCAGTTGCAGGACGGCATCGTCCGCGAGTGGATGCTCGATCCAGGTATCGAGTGGGCCGACGGACAGAATACGAATGATGAACCGCTGCTGGTGAATACGATCGGCTCATGGGCCGATCGTCCGACCGCGCACACGCAGATCCCGAACCTGTTCCTGGCCGCCGACTACGTGCGGACCAACTTCGACCTTGCGACCATGGAGGGCGCGAACGAGGCGGGCCGCACCGCGGTGAACGCACTCCTGGGCGCGTCCGGCTCCCCCGCCGCCCGCGCCCAACTATTCACTCGCGATTCGATTCCCGCTTTCGAACCGTTCCGTCAAATGGATGCCGCTCGTTACAAGGCCGGTCAGCCCAATCTGTTCGACCTCGGCTGACGACAGCAGACTGGTCATTCGCCCCCTGGTCGGGAGTTGATCTCGACCCACCGGAACCACCGAACTCCCCTAGACTGTTGCGCGGGAAGCGAGTTCAGATAGCGGGCTCGCCCCATCATCGCCAGGAGTAGGGGGCCGCGATGACGGCAGCGACCGGGGCATTGCGCGTGCACATGGCAGGTTCGGAATGGTTTTCGGCAGCCCCTGGCGGACTCAATCGTTATTTCACAGAACTATTCCACGCACTCGCACGGCAACCGAGAGCACAGGTTTCGGCATCGGCGTTCGGTACGGTCGGCCCCGATGATCCGCCTGGCGCACGGTCGTGGGGACGAACCGGCGGTTCGACCATCGCCCGGGCCCGCTCCGCATTTCGGGAGCGGACCGATCTGCGCCACGCGGATATTCTCGATCGGCACTTCGCGCTGTATGGCCCGGCTGCCTTCGCACGAGGCGGCCGGGTGCCGCTGGTCGTGCACTTCCACGGACCGTGGGCCGCGGAGAGCCGCCTCACCGGACAGAGCGAATTCGGTGCACGGGCGAAGTATCTGATCGAGCGGATCCGTTATGCGGGAGCGGACCGATTCGTGGTGCTGTCCAATCACTTTCGCGATGTGCTCAGCGAGGACTACCGGATCTGTGCCGACCGGATCCGGGTCATCGCGCCCGGTGTGGATCTGACCCGATTCCGATCGGCGCCGATACCGACCGGTACCCACCGAACCGTGCTGTGTGTGCGCAGACTCGAACGCCGGATGGGCATCGATTCGCTATTGCGCTGTTGGCCGGACGTGGTCGCCGAACATCCGGACGCACGACTGGTCCTCGTCGGAACCGGTAGCGCCGAGGGCGAATTGCGCCTTCAGGCCGCAGGTGCCGGACTCGGCGATTCGGTCACCTTCGCGGGCAGTGTCGATGACGGAAAACTCACTGAACTCTATGAACAGGCCGCACTCACTGTTGTCCCGACCACTGCGCTGGAAGGTTTCGGACTGATCGCCCTGGAATCGCTCGCCTCGGGTAGGGCCCCGATAGTCACCGACTGTGGCGGACTGCCGGATTCGGTACGCGGACTGGATTCTTCGCTGATCGTGCCTGCTCGGGAGTCCGAGGCCCTGGGCGCGCGGATCGCGGCCGCACTCGACGGCGCCCTGCCGACGCCCGAACAATGTCGCGCGCACGCGGAAACTTTCTCGTGGGATGTCACAGCGGAGCGTCATCTCACGATGTATCAGGAATTAAGGCGATGACCCCATCGAGGACGACCAAGGCCCTCTTTCTCGCGCATACCGCGGCGCCGTCGGGCGCGGAACTGGCGACGCTGCGGTTGCTTGCCGCGCTGCGCGAGTCGGGGCTCATCGATGTCGCTCAGGTCTATACAGAGGATGGCCCGATGGTCGAACGCATGCGGGCGCGCGGGGTCGAGACCCGCGTGGTGCGTGGTGCTTTCGACAGCCGCGCCATGACCATCGGATCCGGGCCGGTGCGACTGGTCGCCGGATTCATTGCTCTGCTGCGATCGGGCTGGACGCTCGGCGCGACGGCGCGCGAACTGGGTGCCGATGTGCTGATCGCCGAGAGCACCAAGGCTTTGGTGATGGGTGCGGTCGCGACGCGACGAGCGGGAATTCCGTTGGTGTGGCAGGTACACGATCGGATCGCGGTCGATTATTTCGGCCGACTACCGACGGTGGTGATCCAGCTGCTCGGCCGACTCATGGCACATGGTTATCTTGCCAATAGCCGAACCACCTTGCGTACCTTGCGGATCGGCCGCCGTCCGGCGGTGGTGGCCTATCCGGGTGTGGAACTCGCCGAGGATATCGAGTGCGCCGCACAGCGTGCACCTACCGAAACGGTCCTCGTCGCCGTCGGCAGGCTGACGCCGTGGAAGGGCCAGCACGTGCTGCTGCGTGCCATCGCGGCGACGAAGGTACAACCGCGACAGATCCTTCTGATCGGCGGCACCTTCTTCGACGAGGAGCCCTACCAGACCGAATTGGCCCGCATGGCACAGGAATTCGGGCTGCCGGTCACCTTCACCGGACACGTCGACGACCCCGGAGGCTATCTGCGCGACGCCGACATCCTGGTGCACTCCTCGGTGCTCCCCGAACCATTCGGACAGGTCGTCGTCGAGGGCATGCACGCGGGCTGCGCGGTGATCGCTACCGGACCGGGCGGTCCTGCCGAAATCGTCGAACCCGGTGTCAACGGACTGCTCGTGGACGGCGGCGATCAGCAACAACTCACCACCGCACTCGACACCCTCATCGCCGATCCGGCGCTGCGCACCCGCCTGGCCACGGCAGCCCGCACCCGCGCCAAGGATTTCGATATCGAAACGTCGGCGCGCACCGTCGGCGCTTTCCTCAATTCCATAACCCACCGCAACGGCGCGGTATCTCATTGGCGGCGCTCGTTGGGCCCTACGTGGTCACGCTCGGCTATCGCCTCCGGGCCCGTCGCTCCCGCCGCGGGTGGCCGGCAGAATCCGCGAGAACGGACTCCGCATGTCTGAACACAAACATGCCGCAGGCCAGCCCACCGAACCACCGACACCGACCGCCACCGGCGGAGCCCATCGCAAGGACGAACGCGGCGCGCCCGGCGGCGGCATGCACCGATCACACGGCCTCGGCGGGGTACTGCGCGATATCGGCTACGTCACCTTCGGCAAGTACGGACAGTACGTCATCACGATCGTCACGGTTCCGCTGATCGCGCGGGTGCTCGGTGCACACGGCCTGGGCCTGTTGGCAATCGGTATGTCGTCGTATTTCATCGGCTCGCTGCTGGTGGATCTCGGCATCACCTCATTCCTGGCCGCGCGGGTGCACGATTCGCGCGAACGCGATGGCGAGAATCTGCGGCTGCAGACGATCAATCAATTGCGCGGCGATTATCTGGCCATCCGCGCGAGCACCCTCGGCGTCATCGGGATCGCCCTGCTACTGAGTCTGGCGGCGAGTGCGCCGGTGCAGGTGGACATGATCCTGCTGGGCCTGTTCGCGGGCGGATTCTGGTCGGTCTCGGAGGATTGGCTGCTGATCGGGCAGGGCCGGTTCGGAGCGTCGACCGCCTATCAGGCGGTCGGCCGGATCGGCTATCTGATCCTGCTCGTCGGGCTACTCCCCCGGATGCCGAGCGCGCAGCTCGCATTGCTATGCCTGCTGATATCGTCCGTGCCCACCGTGGCACTGACCTGGTGGGATTCGCTGCGCACCTTCGGCCCGCCCGCGCGGCCTCGGCAATTCAAGAGCGTATTGCGAACGGGCGCACCGGTTCTCACCTCGCGAGTTCTGGTGACTTCCTACGGTCAGGGCGCGGCCGCAGTGTATTCCGCTGTGCTGGATACGGTTTCGCTCGGTCTGTACTCGGCGGGCGACCGGCTCGTGCGCGCGATCCAATCCACCCTGGATCCCATCGGATTCGCGCTGCTGCCCCGCATGGCGAGGCGCAGTACCGATCACCGATTCTGGCGGCACGCCCTACTGGCGCTGGCGGCCTGCATCTGTGTCGCCACCGTCGCGGCCGTGGCCGTCTGGTTGGCCGCGCCAGTGTTGATCCGACTGGTCTTCGGTGACGAATTCAGCGGAGCCGTCGGGCTGTTGCGGGTCGAGATCTTCATGCTGCCCGCCACCACGATCACCTCGTTCGTCACCACGGCGCTGCTACCGGTGCGCCAGGACACTACCGGCGTGCTCATCGGCGCGGCGCTCGGCACCTGTGTCGCCGGCATCGCACTGTTCATTGCTTTTCGGACTCATTCGGTCTGGACACTCGTCTACGGCAGTGTGCTCGTCGAATTCAGTACGGCTATCTGGTATCTCGCTCGGGTCCGCACATTGATCGTGCGCGAACGCACGGCGCCGGTAGCTTCGAGTCCCGCCGTGGTGCTGATGCGCGAGGAGGGCACCGCGTGAAGATCTTGTTCATCGGGGACGACTGGGTCGGCAGCAATGCACGCTCGCTCGCGGACGGCTTCCGGCAGGCGGGCCACGAGGTGGTGGTCATCGATTCCACCCCGGTCACGCTGCCGACGCGACTGTCGCCGCCGTGGGTCTATGCCAAGTTCGCGCGTCGGCGCGCGCCGTGGACCGTCGCCGACCTGCACGGCGAAATCGACCGTGCCGCAGCACAGTTCCGGCCGGACCTGGTCTTCGCGTTCAAAGCCGTGCACCTCGACCAGCGCAGGCTATTGGGCATACCGGCGCGGCTACACGTGCACTACAGCCCCGACGATGTTGCCAATCAGGAGAACATCAGTCCGGAATACCTTGCGCACGAGCCCGATTGGGATCTGATCGTCACCACCAAGCGGCACAATGTGCCCGAACTTCTCGACCGGGGCGCGAAGGCGGTCGGTTTCGTCCGCAGCGCCTACGATCCGGCGTGGCACTATCCGGCCGCGCGCGGACGGACACCGCGCTACCTGGTCGGCTTCATCGGCGTCTGCCGCCCCGATCGCCGAGCCGATCTGATCGCGCTGGCCCGCGAACATCGTGACCGGATGCTCGTGCGCGGCCCGGGCTGGCGGCGGGTGCCGGAATTGCGCACCACCCGCGCCACGGTGGGCGGCCCGGTCTACGGGTCAGGCTATTCGGCCGTAATCGCCGATATCACCGCGAATCTGGTGCTGCTCAACTCCGATAACCGCGACACCCACACCTGCCGCACCTTCGAAGTGCCCGCCGCGGGTGGACTGTTCGTCGGCGAACGTACCGACGAACATGTGGAACTCTTGCGCGACACCGTCGAATGCTTCCTGTTCACCGATCATGCGGAGCTGCGCGAAATCCTGGACTGGTGCGCGCGGCATCCGGAGAAGGCGGATGCGATCGCCGAGGCCGGCTACCGGCGGATCGCCGACGGCGGGCACCGGTACGTCGATCGGGCACGCGAGATCATGGACGTACTCGAGGCGCAGTCATGAGCGAGCGCAGCGAGCGAACAATCTACACAGCCGCCCAGGCGGGCATGACGGAGCCGAGCGCCAGCGAGGCGCAGTCATGACCGCCCATTCCGAGATCATCGCAATCGCTTGCGCCCTGGCCACTTTGGTGATCGCCGCGGCGTGGGTGCCCAGCGTCGCACGGGTTTTCATCATCGCGCAGGCCGCATTCTGGTCACTGTCCTATGTCGCCCGGCCCCTGGTACTGCTCATGGTGCAACCCGAACCGCACTATGGCGACAATGTGCCCGATCCGCGCCTGGCCGAACTCGGCTACGACCGTGGCATCGAGCTGGTCTTGCATCATGTCGTCTTCGGCTTGTGGGTGTACGCGATACTCATTGTGGGATATGCGATCTGGTCGCGACGCCGTCCCGTGCCCAGCCGGCCCGCGATGACCGGCAATCCGGATTTCGTACCAGCACTCGCCACCATCTACGTTATCGGTCTGCTCGGGCGGGGTGCCTCCTACGCCACCGGATCCATCGGCCACGCCGGTGATGTCGACAGCGCCAATCCGATTCTCGCCTTCGTCAGCATTCTCGCGACCGTCGCGGCGCTCGGACTGATCATCTTCATCCGACCGGCCCAGCCGCGCACCACCGCGCTGTTGATCGGCGCGCTGTTGGCCGGGGAACTGATGTGGACCGTGGTCGTCGAATCGAAGACCCCGATCCTCGGTGCCGCGCTGGCGGTGGCGGTCCGGTTCGCGATACTCGGCTGGACCAAGGCCAAGGTGGTCGGTGTGCTTGCCATCGCGGTGCTCGGCATCGGCGGTTTCGGGTGGTTGCAGTCGTTCAAGACCACCGAGGTCGGCAAGGCCGAAGTGGCGATGACCAGTTCGGCATATCCGCCTTCGGTGCGACCGTTCCTGAGTATCCTGCGGCGCTTCGATCTGCTGGAGGCCGCGACCGACGCCTACTATCACGGCACCGGATATTGGCTCACGCCCGCCGAGGAGTTCCGCCACGCCGCGCTGAGCCTGATTCCGACCCAGTTGCTCGGTGCCCCGAAATTCCAATCCGGTACCGCATGGGCAAATGACGTTCGCGGCGCCTCGGTGGATATGACGCAGGTCCAGGTGTCACTCGCGGAGGGAAATGTCAACGAGGGTTATGTGATCGGCGGCTATACCGGCATCGTGGTGAGCGTCGGCTTCACTTTCGTGCTACTGCTCGCCTGGGCCAAAGCGCTGTATTCCCGATACTTCCCGATGGTGGTGCTCGCGCTCGCGCTGACCGGAGCCTCCTCGCTGTTCGAGCGCGGCATCCTCGGCAGCATGGAGGCGCTCGGCAAATTCCTGCAGGCCGCGGTGCTCGCGACGCTGCTCTATTTGGCGGTCCAGGAATATCGCCGCCGCGCGAAACCGCGGGTCCTATCGCAGCCACCGCAACAGCCTTTGCTGGTCATCGGGAAAAGAGGTTCCGAACAATGGGGTTGATCGACTACTGGCATATCGCGCGTCGTCGCTGGATGCTGATTCTCGGTGTGCTGGTGCTGTGCCTACTCGCGGCGGTGGGTTACGCACGCAGCCAACCGACGAACTATGTGGCCACGAGCAGCGTCTACATCTCGATGGCGACCGGAACCTCGGTGAACGATTCGTATCAGGGCGGACTGGCCGCCCAGCAGCGGGTGCGGTCGTACCTCGACTTGGCCACCAGCGCCAATGTCGCCAAGCGCACCATCGACGATCTCAGCCTGAAGATGTCGGTCGACGAACTGCGCGGCAAGATCACCGCAGCCTCGCCGCCCGCCACCACCTTGATCGTCTTCGCGATCAAGGACAGCTCACCCGAACGCGCCCGCGATATCGCCAATACCGTTGTCGCACAGTTTCGTCAGTTGATCGCCGAACTCGAATCCATCGAGAAGGACGCCGCACCTGCCGCCCGCGCCGAGGTAGTGGACCGGGCCGAACTGCCATCCGGAGCGAGCGGTCCGCAATCGACCCGGCTGCTCGCGCTCGGCGTGCTGGCCGGACTCGCGCTGGGCGGCCTGGCCGCCTTCGTCCGCGATCGCACCGACCGCAAGCTGCGCACCTCCAATGATCTGGAGGCGGTGCTGGCCGGCCCGATTCCCGGATCGACGCGCACCGGTGCGCCGGTGCCGATCCTCGGCATCATCGATCTCGGCCGTCCAGGTGCGGTCGAGGAAACCCGAAGGCTGCGAACGCGTTTGCAGCGCAACGGCGAGGCGACGACGGTGCTGCTGTCGAGTCTGTCGGCCCGGTCGGAGCCGGAAATCGCGATGGCACTGGCGAAGTCGTTCGCCGATACCGGCCGGCATGTGGTCTATATCGACGCCGACACCTCCGGTCACGGCGGATCACAGCAGATCGTCCTCGGGGCGGTGCCCGGACTGGCCGGCGTCCTGCACGGATCGTTACCCGTCGCCGACGCACTGACCGGCTGGCCGCAGGCCGGGGTGACGGTCCTACCACTGGGCGAACTGGATGAGCACACCCCGGATCTGCTCGCCTCCGACCGGTTCGCGGCCGTGGTTGCCAAACTGCGCACCGATTACGACCATGTGGTGATCCAGGCCGCGCCGGTCGCCCACGCCGCCGATGCGATCGCCCTCGCCCCGCTGTGTGAGCACACCGTCGCGGTGGTCCGACTCGGCACCAGCACCGCACCGCAGATCCGCGGCGCGCTGGCCACATTCGGGGACAACCTGCTCACCGGCGCGGTAGCGTACAGCAAGCTCGGCACGGGTATAGAGCGGCTGGTGGGGAGGCTGCGCCTTTGAATTCCGCATCGCGTAGCGATCCCATGGACGATGGTGGTCGGGAGACGGGTGGGCGTTTCGAGGCTGTGCATCGACGACGACTGCTGGCCGCATCCCTCGGCGCCGCCGCCGCGGTACCCTTGGCGGCCTGCTCCTCCGCCGACTCCCCCGGTGCCGAATTCCGGTCACCGCATGTCACCGACGCACCGGCGGCGCGCAATGTCCGCGACTTCGGTGCGGTCGGGGACGGCGTCGCCGATGACACCGCGGCGATCCGGTCGGCGGCAGCCGTCGGAGACGCGCCGCTCGTACTGTATCTGCCCGCAGGCCACTACAAAGTGACCTCCTGGCCCGATCTGCCCGACTACGCAACGGTTCTCGGCGACGGCGGCGATGTCTCGGTGGTCACCTGTGATGCCGACATCACGCTCATCACACTGCGAAAACGAAGCCGGGTGCGGTTCTCCCGCATCGGCTTCTTCCTGACCGGACCGCGCTCGACGGCGGTGGTGCTGTCGGAATCGTTCCGCTGCTCCTTCGACGCGGTGGTGATCCGCGGCAATCACCTCAGCGACAACCATCCGCGCTTTCTGCAGCAGCGCGGCGTGGTCCTCGAAAACAACACCGGTGGAACGGCATTCGTCAACTGCGATATCAATAACTTCGGCTTCGGCATCGTCACCTCCTGCATCCAGAACTATGTGACCTCCTCCAAGCTCACCAGCAACTACATCGGGGTGCTCGGCACCGGCAACAACCACAATGCGGGGCTATCGCTCACCAATGTGGAATTCGTCTCCGACGAGGATCCACGCACCACCGATCGGCATATCAGCATCGACGGTGCGGCCAATGACTGGTGGCTGACCAATGTCTGGTTCGAAGGCGCCGATACCGCGCTGTCGGTGGGCCAGCGCGATCGCGGCGGACCCGCCCAGTTCGGCATGATCAACTGCAAGGTCGCCGCGCGCACGGTCGGGCTCGACCTCGTCTACTGTCGGCAGCCGTATCTGGCCAATGTGCAATTCGACAAGGACTCCGACCGGCCGCCGATCGAGTTGCGCATCGATGCGACGGGCTGTCCGGAGGGCACCGCGGTCAACCTGATCTCCAGTGCCTCCGATGATCTCGCGCCCGGCATGTTTCCGGAGAAGTGGCACGTCATGGGGCGCGACGGTATGCACGCGCCGCAGTACAGCGGCACCATGGTCGGCCGGGCGGGGCAGGGCAATGCGGATATCTACCAGGCGCAGGCGGCCGACGGCACCGTGCGATCGGCCGTATTGTCCAGCGGTGCTTGGCTTTCCGACCGCGCGGAGAGCGGGATCGTGCTCAAGGACGCGACGGGCGGCTACTGGCGCCTATCGGTCGGCACCGATGGTGCCGTGAAAACAACCTCGCTCGGCCGCCAACGACCCCGGGAGTGAGCATGTCCAGCAGTTCGTTGTCCGGAATCCGGCTCGGACCCATGACCTTGCACGGCGCGACGGTCGTGCTGCGCCCGCCGCGGATCGACGACTACGCGCACTGGCGGCGGATTCGGCTACGCGATCAGCGCTATGTCGAACCCTTCTGGTCGAGTTCGCCGCTGGACTGGGACGCGCGACATTCCGGAAAGCTCTGGGTCCGTGAATGTCTCAGCGGGCGGGCGGAGGCACGGGCGGGTCGCCGACTGTCCTTGGTGATCGAGGTCGACGGCAGACTCGCGGGCCAGATCGAACTGGTGTCCATCGAATCCGCAACCGGCTCCGCCGAAATGGGGATCTGGGTGGACGCGGAGTTGGCACGGCACGGCATCGGCGGCCTGGCCTCGTCCATGGTGCTGGATTTCGGTTTCGGACCGGCCGGTCTGCAACGCATCACCGCCCCGATCTCCCCGGCGAATCTCGCCACCGCGCGCGGCGCCGCCCTCATCGGTTTCCAGCGCGAAGCGATGATGACCAGGTATTTCGATGTCGGTGGGGCTCGGCGCGACCACGAATTGTGGGCGATCACCAATGTCGCGATCCCACCGAAGGGCTTCGCGCGGAACTGGATCGAGAGCCACTCGACCCAACATCCGGAAACGCCGCAGCCTGTCCGACCGGACGCCGACACAGATACGCCGCTGAACCGGACCACAGTGCTGACCGCCGTCGCCCGGTACTGCGCGGGCCGGGCACTGCACCGGTTCGATCCACTGCGCTCACCGCCCACGGCCCGGCTCACCAATCCCGACGATCCGATGGTGGTGCTGCGCAGTCGGCACCTGCTGGACCGGACCCGGTGGCGGACCGCGCGAATCCGTAATCGCGATGCACTCGATCCGGAGCCCAACGCACCGGCCGCCGCGTGGGAGCGCCGGCACGGACGAATCGCCTGGCTACGCGAATTCTTCTGTGCTCGTGCGGGATTGCGATCCGAACGGGGTCTGGTGCTGGCGGTGGAGGTGAACGGCGCCTATGCGGGCGAATGCCGATTGTTCGACCTGGATATGTTCGATCGCAATGCGCGCATGTTCGTGTGGACCGATCCGGCCGTCGGCGGTGAGCAGGTCCGGATAGCGGTCACCCGCCTACTGATCGACCACGCCTTCACCGCACTCGGTCTGTGCCGGGTGGCGACCGCCATCGAACCCGGTGATGCGCATTCCGCCGAAATCGCCGCGCGCGTCGGCATGGTCCGCGAGGGACGCATGCGCAGCTTCGTCGGCGCCACCGGTCGTAGGGCCGATCACGACCTGTGGGCGGTTACCACCCCTATCGCCCAGGGGTGACGAAGTTGCGCGGACACCGCACCCCACCGGACGTACAGTGAACCGGAGAACCTATCGCGCGCATGCCGATTCGTGCCGGGGGCCCTGTGTGCGCGTGCATCATCTCTGCCAGGAGCTCAGCATGGACCACGTTGACCGCGGCCATACCAACCCCGACAACCAAGCGGCCCGCCGCAACCGTTTCGCGCGCAGCAACGAGCTACAGGCGCGGCTGCACGATCTGGTACCCGGCGGTGCGCACACTTATGCCCGCGGGCCGGATCAATATCCGGAGTTCATGGCGCCGGTTCTGGTGCGCGGCGAGGGGTGTCGGGTCTGGGATGCCGACGGCAATTGCTATATCGAATACGGCATGGGCTTGCGTTCGGTCACCCTCGGCCACGCATACCGCCCGGTGCTCGAGGCCGTGACCAGGGCGATTGCCGACGGTGTCAGCTTCAGTCGACCCACCGAGCTGGAATTGCTTGCGGCACAGGACTTCCTGTCGCTGACACCGGGCGCCGACATGGTCAAATTCGCCAAGAACGGCTCCGACGCCACCACCGCCGCGGTGCGACTGGCCAGGGCCGCGACCGGACGCACCGTCATCGCGGTCTGCGATCAACCGTTCTTCTCGGTGGACGACTGGTTCATCGGCACCACCCCGATGGCCAGCGGCATACCCACCGAGGCCGTCACCGGCACGATGAAGTTCCAGTACAACGACCTGCCGTCGCTGGCCGCCGTGCTGAATACCGGCACGGTCGCGGCCGTGGTCATGGAGGCGGCGACCGCACTGAACGAACCCGCACCCGGCTTTCTCGAAGGTGTGCGCGAACTCTGCGATCGGCATCGCACCCTGCTCATCTTCGACGAGATGATCACCGGGTTCCGGTGGTCGGCGGGCGGTGCGCAGGCCATCTACGAGGTCACACCCGATCTGTCGTGCTGGGGCAAGGCGATGGGCAATGGTTTCCCGATTTCGGCGCTGGCGGGTAAGCGCGAGTTCATGGAACTCGGCGGATTGCGCACCGACCGCGATCGGGTGTTCCTGCTGTCCACCACGCACGGGCCGGAATCGGCTTCGCTGGCGGCGTTTCGGGCGGTCGCGCACGAGTACACCACCGGCGATCCGATCGCACGGATGGAACATGCCGGTCGGTTGCTCGCCGACGGTGTCAACGCGATCGCCGCCGATCTCGGTATCGCGGACTACCTGCAGGTGCTGGGCCGTCCCTCCTGTCTGATCTTCGCGACCCGCGATCCCGAGGGCAGGCCATCCCAGGAGTTCCGCACGCTGTTCCTGCAGGAACTGCTGGACCGAGGCGTGCTCGGTCAATCCTTCGTCACCTCGGCCGCGCATACCGAACCCGATATCGACCGAACGATTACGGCGTGCCTCGAGGCGGCGAGCGTGTACCGCAAGGCAATTGAGCAGGGCACGGTCGACGGGTTGTTGGAGGGCCGTCCGGTGGCTCCGGCCATTCGACGCAAGGCCGAGCCCCGCCGCATCGACTCGGTGTCCGAATGAACCTGTCACACAATGGGACCGGATCGTCGCGAATCGCGATCGTGCACGAGCGGTTCACCGAATTCGGCGGATCCGAGGCGGTGGTCGGCGAATTCGTCGAAACCTGGCCCGATGCACAGGTATTCGCACCGATTGTCGATCCGGCAGGCGTCCGACCGCCGCTGACCGCGGTGCAGGGCACCTGGCTCAGCCGCGCATACACCGCCACCGGTCGTCGCTCGCACGCCCCGCTGTTGCCCTTCGTTCCAGGCGCCCTTCGACAGCTGCCCTTGCGCGGACGGTTCGACGCGGTGCTGATCAGTCATCACGCCTTCGCCACCCAGGCCGCATTCGCCACGGACGCACCGACCATCGTTTACGTACACAGTCCGGCCCGCTGGGCCTGGGATCCGGAATTCCGCGCACAGGAGGCCGGCGGTCGCGCCGGACAACTCGCACTCACCGCCCTCGGCCGACTGGCCCGCCGCGGCGAACTACGCGCAGCCCCACACCTCACGCATGTGATCGCCAACTCGCACGCGGTGGCCGATCGTATCCGCGACTGGTGGCGGTTGCCCTCGACCGTGGTCAATCCCCCGGTGCAGGTCGACGATTTCACTCCCGATTCGACCGTGCCTCGCGAAGACTTCTTCCTCGCCGCCGGCCGCCTGGTCCCCTATAAGCGCCCCGACCTGGCCATCCGCGCCGCCCAGCGCGCAGGTGTGCGCCTGGTCGTCGTCGGCGACGGACGCTTCCGCCCCCAACTCGATGCGATCGCGGGCTCCGAAACCACCTTCCTCGGTGCCGCATCCTTCCAGACCCTGCTCGACATGTACCGCCGCTGCCGCGCCCTGCTCATGCCGGGCATCGAGGATTTCGGCATCGTCCCTGTCGAGGCAATGGCCTGTGGCACACCGATTCTCGCGGTCGACGAGGGCGGCGCCCGCGATACCGTGCGCCCCGGGATCACCGGCGAATTCGTCGAACACGGCAGCGACGAGCACGTCATCGCGGGCTTGGCGCAGGCCATGGGCGACTTCGATTCCACCGCCTACGATCCGACAGTCATCCGAGCCCACGCTATGACCTTCTCCCCCAAGTCATTCCGTGCGGGCATTGCCGACATCGTCAGCAACACAATCGGATCCGGATAGCCACTCGATCGGTCTCGCGCGGACGCTCCACTTCCGCCTCGAAGGATGCCTCGACACAGCACTCCGGCGCAGCCCTATCTCGGCAAATGGAAGTACGACCAACCCGACACCGGCTCGCGGACCGAGATCGCGGTCATGAATCTGCCCGGCGGCGGCGCCCACGCACCGCAGATCGGCGAGGTCGTTTTCACGCTATCCGCACGACGCGGGGTCCTGGGTCAGGACGGCGCGACCATGTCCGGCGCACCAGTGCAAACTAGCCTGCGCCCAGGCAGGCAACACCACGATCACCCTCGCTGCTGCACCATCGCCGGCGACGGCCACCACAGGATTCGATCATGATGGGTACCGACGAGCACAGCGCGCCGTTCACCGTCGGCACGGGCAGTCTGCCCGGCGCTAGTTGAGCGGTTCGGACAGGTCGGTCTTCAGGTGCTCGAGCCCCGCCCGGATCCGGGATTTGACCGTGGGGAGACCGACCCCGAGACGCGCCGCCACCTCGGGATAGCTGAGTCCGGAGTAGTACGCGAGCGCGATGGATTCGTGCTGGAGTGCGGTCAGATGGGTGAGGCTGCGACGCAGGGCATCCCTTTCGTCGTGCCGCACCGCCTCCTCGGCCACCACATCGCTGGGGGGCTGATAGTCGCGACTGCCCCAGGAGTGATTGTGGTCCATGGTGGCGCGCTCGTGCCGAACCCGGTCCACGGCCTGGCGATGAGCCAGCATGCGCAACCAGGTGAGCACGGAACCGCGGCGCTCGTCGAACCCGATCGCACAGCGCCATACCTCGAGGTAGACGTCGTGACAGGTCTCTTCGGCATACCCACGATCACGGACGATCGCCAGCACCCGGCGATAGACCAGACCGCGAGTGCGGCGGTAGAACTGAGCGAAGGCCTCTTGATCGCCGTCGCCGATGCGATGTACCAATTCTGCATCGACAACATCGGATTCGATATCAATCCGATTACGAACCGGCCGAGCGACGGACCGCAGAGTGGTTGGAAGTCGTTCGGACCGATGTGAATTGCCTTCGGACCGAGATGAAACGAGCAGGATCACGATTGCCCCCAGACAAACAAGTGATGCGACAAGCAGGTTGATTTCAACGTATGAAGCTGCGTCGAAGCAGACCGTCGAGGGCATGGACGGCACTGGCGGAGAACGGAATCGGCCGGGGACTGGGGCCGATAGTCCAACTTTCACATTACCGCGCCGCGCGCAAATGATCATGCACTTTCGCGCAGTAATGGATTTACTCAGACGCGCAGGCCGAGTTCGACGATCCCTTTCGCCACCGCATGTATGGCGACCCGATTCTTGCGAGCGTGTGTGCGGATCAGTTCGAACGCGACCTCCGGCGTGATCCGCCTGGCATTGGCGATCACACCCTTGGCCTGTTCGATGACGATCCGCGAATCCAGCGCATGCTGCAACTGCGCGGTCAGACGCTGCTGACGGCGCAGCACGTTCGAATTGACGATATGGCCGGTCGCCATGCTGGCCAACAGTCCGCCCACCGAGAGATCCTGGTCGGTCCAGATCCGTGGGCTCGGGCCGTACAGGCCGAGCGCACCGACCGTGGTCTCGCCGACCCGCATCGGAATCTCGGCCAGCGACGACAACCCGTGCCGGACCGCCTCGGCGGCGAACTCCGGCCAGCGCTCGCCGTGTCGACCGATATCGTCGATCGCGACAGGTTTGCCGGACCGATACGCGTCCACGCTCGGACCGCGTTCGCTGCGATGCTGACAGAGTTCCATGGCCACCAGCTCGTCCGGTGCCGCGGCGGCCATTCGGGAGAGCTCGTCGGGCGTGAGCGTCTCATCCGGCATCAGCATGACGGTGCAGCCGGCCAGGTCGAGCGCGACGATCGCGCTGTTCATCAGCTGGCGCACCATCTCCGCTGTGTCACCGATCGCAGGTAGCAGTTCGGCCAGCCGCGTTGCCGCGGCGACCAGCACCGTGTTGTCAGACACCCGAATCACCCCATATGTGCGAAAGTCGGTCGTCCCCTCGAGTCCCGCGCCGCACTTGCTGACGTTTCCATGGTATGGCTAAGCGAAGTAACACACCACGATTTCGACACCACCATGCTCCTTTGAATTATCCAGCTACTCATCGGATTCCGTTGACCGGCCATCGGATAGTGGTCGACATGACTACTATCCGAATGCCACGATGGACGACAGGCTCGACCTGACCGTGCCACGATAATGTGCCCGGTGAGGCTTACTTTCGCTGAATTCTCTCCGTTAAATGTGCCGCATTGCGGCGAGTAGCAATGACCGCGACCGGGAGACTGCAATGGCGCCCCCATTCGACGATCGGCAGCACGACCGATCATCCGAGCCGCTGCCGGATTCGATCCAGTTATTACGGTCACTTGTGCGCGCGGTCGACTCGCTGGCGAGCGATTTCGACGTTGTCGAACTATGTCAGCAGCTACTGGAAGCCTGTACCGAAGTCACCGGCGCGAGCGATGCCGGATTGTTGCTAGCCGACCAACGCGGTGAACTACAGGTACTTGCCTCTACCAACGAGTCGGCCCGACTGCTCGGTTTGTTACAGCGCGAGGGACCGAGCCTGCATGCCTATCGAAACGCGACCGCGGCATCGGTCTCCGATCTGCGCGCCGACGGGCAGCTGTGGCCGGAGTTCGCAGCCGCGGCATCGGCCGCGGGGTATGGCTGCGCCTATGCCGTGCCACTGCGGCTGCACCGCGGCAGCATCGGTGCGCTCACGATCCTCGCCACCTCGGCCGGCGCGCTCGGACAGCTGGATCTGCGCATCGGGCAGATCCTCGCGGATATCGCGGCCGTCGGCATCGCGCAACACGTGTTGCTCGCACAGGGCGCGACGATCCAGGCGCAGTTTCCGACTGCGCTGAACACGCGCGTCGCCATCGAGCAGGCCAAGGGTGTGCTCGCCGAGCGCGGCGACCGGGATATGGATCGCGCGTTCCAAATCATGCGCGGACATGCCCGCGCCACCGGACGACGGCTCTCCGAGATCGCCGGTGACATTGTCGAGGGGCGCATCGATCTGCGTGCCGACGCGGCGGACTGAGTCAGTTATCGAAGCGCAGCCGGTTGTCCACGACCAGCGCCGCGACCTCGGCCAGCGACAGCCCGTGCGCGAAGGCATAGGCGCGCAGCCGCGCATAAGCGTCGGGTGCGCGAATGTCCAATTGCGCGAGCACGATTCCGGCCGCCTGGTGGATCGTGCGACTGGTCAGCGGCTGATCCCACCATTGCGCGGCGGCATGCGCGGATTTCGCCGATCCGACCACCAACTGCGCGATGACCAGATCGGCGATATGCAGCCCCGCCGAAATCACGTACGGTTCCAGTTTGCCCGGTTCGGCCCGATATAGGTCGAGCACGCCGAAATGCACCACACCCAGCTGTAACGGCACCGCGACCATCGACCCCGCGACCACCGCCCCGGTAACCGCGACGCGGTTCAATTCGTCCGCGAAACCCGGCCACCGCACATCGGTCTCGGCCAGATCGGCCACCAGCACCGGCACACCGGCGACGGCGGCGTCCATGGCCGGCCCCTGCCCCGCGGTGGCCTGCACCGCCTCCACCCGCGCCGCCACCGAATCACTTGTGGCCCACGGCTGCAGCCCGGCATCGCGCTCTTGAATCAGGATCGCGGCACGTTGCACCGGCAGCACCCGCACACAGGCGCCGCACAGGGCGGTCATCCCACCGCCTTCGGCCGACAGCTTTTTCAGAAACTCGAGGGCCGACAAGAATTCATCGGTCAACTGATCGAACTGCCCCACACCATTCCTACGAACTTTCACGACCGTTATCCCTGCTACGAGTTCGACGGTCCCATGTCCCAGGATTCGTCACCACCCCGGGACTGGACCGCAACTACGCCGCAGGAAATACGGCGGGTCGGCACTGCAAGAATACGAAACACCGATCGTCCACACCAGGGCCGAACGTCCCACAGTCGCCGCAGCAGGCGGGTCGCGTCGAGAAAATCAGCCCATGATGGGATCTGTCACCAATGTAGGCCGGGGATTACCCGGGTGACCCGCGCAGCCGGGCTCGGCAGTGCCATCAGCGGCAGTACCACCGGTGCGAGGTAGGACAGCGCATTGCGACCGGAGTCCTGATCCGCATCGTCGGCAGCGGCGGGGGTTACCGTCTGCTGCTTCCCCTGTGCCGCATGCGATTCACCGAACCAGCGGAACCCCTGGTGCATGATCGTCCGCTTGACCGACGGCATCAGCAGTTCGACCGCTTGGGCGAAGGTGCCGACCGGGGTGTCGATGCGGTGCGGGCGATCCTCGATGGCGCGCACCACGATGGCGGCGGCACGGTCGGGATCCGGCACCGGCAGCGAGCGATAGATATCGGTCGGCGCGATCATCGGCGTGCGCACCAATGGCATGCGCACGGAGGTGAAAGTGATTCCCGCATCCCGATTTTCGACAGCAGCAATCTCGCTGAAGTTGTCCAGCGCGGATTTGCTCGCCACATACGCGGCGAAGCGCGGCACCTTGGTCTGCACGGCGATCGAGGAGATGTTCACGATATGTCCGAAACGCCGCGCCCGCATCGACGGCAGCAGCGCGAGAATGAGTCGCACCGCACCGAAGTAATTGACCGCCATGGTCCGCTCGAAATCGTGCATGCGGTCGGTGGAATTGACCACCGAACGACGGATCGACCGTCCCGCATTGTTCACCAGATAATCGACATGACCGTGATCGGCGAGCACCGCGGCGACCAGATCGTCCACGCCGTCGGAATCGGTGATATCGCACGGATAGGCATGCGCGACACCGCCTTCGGCCCGCACCGACTCCGCCGCGGCGTGCAGATCGTCCACACCGCGCGCCACCATCAGTACGGTCGCACCGCGCTGCCCGACGGCATGGGCGGTGGCCAGGCCGATACCGGAGGACGCCCCGGTGATCAGGACGACGCGACCATCCAGCCGATCACCGCTATCGCCGGGCCGACCCCGGTTCGGGTCCAGGTTCTCGGCCCAGTACTGCCACAGCCGCTCGGCGTAGCTGTCGAACGACGGCACCGCCAACCCCGTCCCGCGCAACTGTGCCCGTGTGGAGTCGGAGACGAATTCCGCCGCGAACGAGGTGTGCGGTGCGACCTCGGCCGGAATTCCCAACTGCGCCAACAGGAAATCGCGAACGGTCGCGACACCCGGGATGTGGGCGAGCCCGTTCAGCGCGAACCCGCTGCCGGGCACCGTGCCGATTCCGGTCGGCGCACCCGCCGCGGCCGCGAGCGCACCGTAGATCTCGCCGAATGGCTGCGGCTCGGGGTTGACCAGGTGGAATGTGCGTCCGTCGAGCCCCTTGCGGCGCACCAGCTCGACCATCGCGCCCGCCACGTAGTCGACCGGCACGATATTGGTCGCACCCAGATCCGGCAGCAGCATCGGCAGTTCGGCAGGCAGTGCGCCGAGGCGCGAGATGGCGGGGAAGAAGTAGTACGGACCGTCGATCTTGTCCATCTCACCGGTGCGTGAATCGCCGACCACGATCGCCGGCCGATACACCCGCCAGCGCACCCCCTCTGATTCGCGGACCAGCTTCTCGGCGGCGAATTTGGTCCGGTGGTACGGCGAGGTCAGCTGCTGACCGAGGTCGAAATCCTCCTCGAAGAATTTGCCCTTGTGGTCACCGGCCACGGCCACCGAGGAGACGTGGTGCAGCACCGCGCCCAATTCACGGGCCAGCTCCAACACCGAGCGCGTGCCCGCGACATTGGCCGCGTGCGCGGTCTCCTCGTCTGCGGTCATGTCGTAGACCGCACCGAGGTGGATCACATGGTCGGCCTCGGGCGCGTCCTCGATCAAACCGAGACCTTCGGCGGTCAGATCACCGAGCATCGGAAATGCGCGTTCGCCACCCGTCCAGCCCGCGGTGAGTTCACCGAATTTCGCCACCGATGCGGTGCGAACCAGCACATGCACAATGGCTTCGGAATCGGCCGTCAGCAGTTCCTGAACCACCCGCCGGCCCAAGAATCCGGTTCCGCCCGTCACGATGAAAGTTGTCATCGCATTTCCTCCTGCTGTCGCACTCGAATTGAGTTGTCACACATGCGCGCCCGGCATGCAGCAGTGAATGCGGACATCATTGATTTCGGCTTCCAGCCAACAGTTTGCTGAGCCAATGCAGGAACACCATTGCCCTACTGGTGGGTAACTTTAATCGGCGCAGCTAGCCCCGGGCAAGCGAACGACGGCCAAGGGTGATGTGTGACTGGTCACCAATGGGCGTCGCTAATATTGTGTGTTACAACAGTTTTCAGATAATGCCCGAACGCGAAAGGTCAATCGGGACACCGCGTTTGCCCACCGGCTCAGCGCTTCCCGGCGCGGGCGGGCGGCGATTCCAGCGGTGGGCGGCCCTTCAGATAGGTCTCGAAAGCATCAAGATCGATGGGCCCGACAGTCTTGTCGGTGCTCTCGGTGAAGACCGTGAAACCGTCGCCGCCCGAAGCCAGGAAGCTGTTGGTGGTGATGCGATACGTGGCGACCGGGTTGAGGGGTTGGCCGCCGATGCGCACGCTGTCGGCGACGACCTTGCTGCCCTTCGGACTCGACTCGACATAGGTGTAGGTGAGCCCAGCGGGCGAGAGCACGGTCGCCTTGCCGTTGCTCCATTGCTGTTCGAGCAGGCGCAGGATCTGACTGCCCGTCATGGTGACGGTGACAACCTGATTGCCGAACGGCTGCACGCTGTAGATATCTCCATAGCTGATCTGACCGGACTTCAGGTCGGTGCGTACACCGCCCGGATTCATGAAGGCCGCGACCGCCGCCGCGGGTGCGGCCGCGGTGACCGAGAGCATCGAGTCGGCGATGACATCACCGAGCGGCGATTCGCCGGAGCCCGCCGGTTCGTGCGGCAGCGACGCCGCCGCGATGCCGACCGGCCGCTCCGCGCGCGGCTTGGCCTGCTCGGCATAGAAGTCGATCAGCGAGGTGGTGGTCGCGTCCGGAGTGACCTCCCGGGTCACCACCCGGTTGACCGCCGATGCCTGCACACCGTCGGCGCCGAAGCGCAGGGTGACATCGGTGATCAGCCGACCGTAGGAGGCGGCTTGGGTGACCACCTTGCCGTCGATGGTGCAGACATACGGCTGATGCGAATGTCCGGTGAACAGCACCCGCACTGCGGGATCGACACCGGTTGCCAAAGCGGTGACCTCGGGGGAGATATTCGCACAACCGTTGTAGTCGACCGCCGCATTCTGGGCTGTTCTCTGCACGCCACCGTCGTGCACCAACGCCACCACCGATTGCGCACCGGCCGACTTCACCTCGGGGACATAGCGATTGATCGCCGCGACTTCGTCGCCGAAGGTGTAGCCCCGAATGCCTTCCGGCAGCACGATACTCGCCGTCTCGGGCGTCACCGTGCCGATGACCCCGATCTTGTGTCCGCCGACCTCGAGCATCGTCCACGGCCGCAGAGTGGACGGCAGCTTACCGTCCGCACCGGTGACGTTGGCGGCCAGAAAGGGAAACTTCGCTCCGGTGAACGGCGCGCCGGGCGAGCATCCGGCGAGCGCGCATCCCCCCTGCTGCAGCCGCGCCAATTCGACTACGCCGCTGTCGAATTCGTGATTGCCCACCGAGGAGGCGGCCAGCCCGATGGAATTCAGGAAGGTGATGGTCGGCTCGTCGTGGAAAAGTCCGGAGACCAGCGGGCTCGCGCCGATATTGTCCCCCGCCGACACCACGGCGCTGGCCGGATACGCCTTCTTCAACCGAGCCAGATGGGTCGCGAGGTACGCGGCACCGCCCGCGTCGTGTCCAGCGATCTTGGCGGTCGAACCCGTGGGTGGTTGCAGATTGCCGTGGAAATCGTTGAGCCCGAACAGATGTACCTCGTCCGACTGAGCGCCGCGCAGATCGTCGGTCGAGATGAGCGGGATCACCCCCGGTGCCGTCGAGGTGGTCGGGTGACCGCTGTCGGATGCGGTACCACACCCCGGCACCAGGGCGATGCTCACGAGTCCCGCAATGATCATGCCGATGCGACGGTGCGCTCTCATACTTCAGACTGTCCCACGCCCGGGTGCCATCGGCATGAATCTCGTGCGAACACACCGACGGCGGGGTCGATACTCGACCCCGCCGCGCGGATTTCCCGGTTATACCCGGCCCGCTGCGAATTCCGCGGCCGGCCAGAATGCCCAGCCGTAGTTCGTGTGCTGGCTCGGGTCGATGCCGCCACCGCAGATCGGATCACCTCCGGTGCAGTAGTCGGCGGTCTTCCAGGCGTAGTTGCCTGGGACGCCCCAGCCGATCAGGCGGAGGGGATCACCGAACAGCAGAACCGCGGAGACCTTCCATTCGAGATCGCCAGGGAGCACGTAGATCCCGGGCAGCGCGGTCACGATGCCGGTGCCGACGACACCGTGCACGACGGCCGCGCCCTGCGAGTAGCCGACCAGGATGAACTGCTGATCCGGGCACATTTGCGACTGCCGAATGACATGGTCGGTCATGTCCTGGGTGCCGCGGCTGAGCGACGTAGGGTCGAGCAGGTCCGCGGGATAGTCCACCCGGTAAGCACTGCTGCTCACCGGAAGTGCTTGGAGCAGCGTGCCATACAGCGGGTCGCCGACGACGGAGCCGAGCCACCCGGGTTCCCCGGTGCCTCTGGCTACGACCACATCGACCGCGGCACAGTCCGCCCGTGCCTGCGCGCCGATACCGGTCACCACCCCCGCCGTCGCGACGAGCAATAGCACAGCGAATACCCGTGCCGGCCGCCACTTCTCGAATATTCTTACCTTCCGGATTTCCATCGTGATCACCTCTCACGCCGTTGTGAGAAGCCGAGTGACGCTTGTCAGCGACAAGTGTCACTCGGCTATATCTGCGAAGGTAAGAACGATAGAGAGTTGCGTCAAGCAACTCAGCTGAAGCGAGACCGGTTCAGCGCTGAATCGTGTCCTGGAATCCGGTCCCGCGCACGACGATTCGGGCGCCTATGGGATGAGAACCGCTGCGCCGGTGAAACGTCCGTGTGCGAGATCCGCGAGGGCTCGATCCGCCGTACCGAGGGAGTACCCCGTTGTGGTCACATGTATACGGTGTTCGCCCGCCAGCGCGAAGAATTCGCGCGCGTCGGCGCGGGTATTGGCAGTCACCGAGCGAATCTCGCGCTCCTGGAACAGATGCCGCTGATAGTTCAGCGCCGGGATATCGCTGAGATGGATGCCCGCGATGGCAAGGACGCCGCCGCGATCGAGCGCTTCCATAGCGGGCAGCACCAGTTCGCCGATCGGCGCGAACAAGATCGCCGAATCCAATTGCACCGGAGGCCGATCCGCCGCACCCTGCACCGAGGCCGCGCCGAGGTCGGCGGCCAACTCGCGCGCCGCCGGATCCCTGGTCATCACATGCACCTCGGCACCGCGCGCCAGCGCCACCTGCGCGGCGATATGCGCGCTGCCGCCGAAGCCGTAGATCCCGAGCCGTCCACCCCTCGGTAGATCCGCACGCTGCAGCGCCCGATAGCCGATGATGCCGGCACACAGCAGCGGCGCGGTTTCCATATCGCTGTATCCGTCGGGCAGTTGGTGCGCGTAAGCCGCTGGGACAGTGGCATATTCGGCGTAACCGCCGTCCGCGTCCCAGCCCGTGTACTGCGAATTCGGGCAGAGATTCTCCGCGCCGCGCAGACAGTACCGGCAGATGCCGCAGGTGTGGCGCAACCAGGCAATGCCGACGCGATCACCCACCGCGAATTCGGGAGCCGAAGAGCCGAGTGCCCCAGCGGATCCCGGTCCCTGCGCCACCACCTCCCCCACCACCTCGTGCCCGGGCACTACGCCGGGCCGATGCACCGGCAGATCACCCTCGGCAACATGCAGGTCGGTGCGACAGACTCCGCAGGCCAGTACTCGCACGAGGAGTTCACCGGCCGCGGGTTCGGGCACCGCTTCGCGAACGAAGTCGAGCGGTCCGCCATCGATCGGTCCCGGCCGTCGCACCCGCCAGCCGGTCACGCCCGAGGTCGCCGCCGCACTCGCATTCACCGATCACTCCTCACCGACAGGGGAAACGGTCTCTTCGGATTATCCCTGCCGACCGCGCTGGTTCACCCGTTCCGCCGAGGGCGAGTCGGCCTTCTGATACATTTCTGTATTGAATACATTGGTGTATCGAATGGACCGGATGCCCGAGGAGGTGCACATTGGCCTCGACCACCGATGCGGATACCCCGGCGCGCCGGGTGACCCGCCGGCGCACCGAGACACGTAAACGCCTGCTCACCGCCGCATATCAGGTCTTCGCCGAAGAGGGCTTCGGCCGGGCCTCGGTGGAGCGCGTCTGCGAACGGGCCGGGTTCACCCGTGGCGCCTTCTACTCCAACTTCACCTCGCTCGACGAGTTGTTCCTGGCCATGTGGGAGCAGCGATCGGCCGCCATGATCGCCGGTATCCGCGCGACCCTCGACGGCTTCTCGGTCGACGGCGTCGCCGATATCCGCGCCGCGGTCGAGCGCTTGGACCGCGCCGTGCCGATCGATGAAGACTGGTTCCGCATCACCGCCGAGTTCACCTCGCACGCGCTGCGCACACCCGGCCTGCGGCAGGTGATGGCCGGACGCGAGGAGGCAATCGTCGCGGCGCTGATGCCGACGATCGTCGCCGCGCTGGCCCGCGTCGGCCGGACGGTGCCCGATCCCGTCGCGCTCGGACAGGCCCTGGTCGCGGTGCACGACGGCACCGCTGTTCAGGTGCTGATGGAACCCCGCAGCCGCAAAGTGCGCATGCGACGCACCGAGCTTTTCTGCCACATCGTGCTGGCCTACAGCACCGGAACCGAAGGATGACCATGACCGACCCGAGTCCCGAATTCACGCAAGAGGCAGATGTCATCGTCGTCGGTGCGGGCCTGGCCGGGCTCGTGGCGACCCACGAACTGGTCAAGGCCGGCCGCAAGGTGCATGTGCTGGACCAGGAGAACCGCAATAACCTCGGCGGCCAGGCCTTTTGGTCGCTCGGCGGATTGTTCTTCGTGGACAGTCCGGAGCAGCGCCGCCTCGGCATCAAGGACTCCTACGAACTGGCACTGCAGGATTGGTTCGGTTCGGCGGGTTTCGATCGCGAGGACCAGGACTGCTGGGCCCGCCAGTGGGCGCGGGCCTATGTGCGCTTCGCGGCCACCGAGAAGCGAGACTATCTGCACGAGTTGGGTTTACGGGTGACGCCGCTGGTCGGTTGGGCCGAGCGCGGTGGCGCCTTCGCCGATGGGCACGGCAATTCGGTGCCGCGCTTCCACCTCACCTGGGGTACCGGCCCCGAGGTAGTTCGGGTATTCCAGGAGCCGGTACTCGAGGGTGAGCGCCGCGGACTGGTCGGCTTCAGCTTCCGGCATCGGGTCGACGAGTTGATCGTCGAGGACGGTGCGGTGGTCGGCGTGCGCGGCAGTGTGCTCGAGCAGACCGATCTGGAACGCGGTCGGGCTTCGTCACGAAATGTAGTCGGCGACTTCGAATTCCGCGCCAAGGCGGTGATCGTCACCTCCGGCGGTATCGGCCACGATCACGAGCTGATCCGCCGCAACTGGCCCACCGAACGGCTCGGTCCGGCGCCGGAGACCATGATCTCCGGTGTGCCCGCACATGTGGACGGGCGAATGCTCGGCATCTCCGAGACCGCGGGCGGCGCCATCGTCAATCGCGATCGCATGTGGCATTACACCGAGGGCATCAACAACTGGAATCCGATCTGGCCCGATCACGCCATCCGGATTATCCCCGGTCCGTCCTCGCTGTGGTTCGACGCCAACGGAAAGCGTTTGCCCGCACCGTGTTTCCCGGGGTTCGACACCAATTCGACCATGAAGGAGATCCTGGCCACCGGCTACGACTACTCCTGGTTCGTACTCACCCAGTCGATCATCGAGAAGGAGTTCGCGCTATCGGGCTCGGAGCAGAATCCGGATATCACCGGTAAGGATCTCAAGCTCACCCTCAAGAGCCGGGTGGCCAAGGGGGCGCCCGGTCCGGTCGAGGCATTCAAACAGCACGGGGTCGACTTCGTGGTCGCGAATACCTTGCGCGAGTTGGTCGATGGCATGAACAAGATCGCGCGCGGCCCGCAGTTGGACTTCGACGAGTTGGAACAGCAGATCGTCGCCCGCGATCGTGAAGTCGCCAATAAGTACTCCAAAGACGCGCAGCTGATGGCGATCAACAATGCGCGCCAGTATTTCGGCGATAAGGCGGGCCGCGTGGCCAAACCGCATCGCATCCTCGATCCGGCCCACGGGCCGCTGATCGCGGTGCGGCTCAATATCTTGACCCGCAAGACCCTCGGCGGATTGCAGACCAATCTGGACTCGCAGGTGATGCGGCCGGACGGCACACCGCTGCCCGGACTGTATGCCGCGGGCGAGGTCGCCGGATTCGGCGGCGGCGGTGTGCACGGCTACAACGCGCTGGAGGGCACCTTCCTCGGTGGCTGCATTTTCTCCGGCCGTGCCGCCGGACAGGCCTTGGCCACGAAACTGAGCTGACCTTACCCACCCGCCGACTGCCGTCCCCTAGGTGTCGCAGCCCGTCGCGGCGACGCTGGACGGTGGCTGCGGTGTCGTGGTCGGGATCTCCGGTGTCGGTGCGGGCGGCGGTTCCGGGGCGGGCTCGGTATAGAGGCTCATGCCGGTGTACCGCTGGCCCTGCTCCAGGGAGATCCCGGTAATTTCTGCCTGATGCCCGTGGACATCGGTCACCTGGGCCGAGAACGGTCCGGACCCGGCGCCGCTGATCGTCCAGTAGTTGTCCATGCCGCGATTGAGTTCATGCCACGGCCCTCCCGTTGCGGACCGTAATGCCACTCGCTGGATGGGATTTCCCGATCCGGTGACCAGCATTGCCAGCCAAGAGGCCGAGGAGTCCGGCTTCAGCTCATAGATCAGCTCGGGTGCGGGAAGCGGATCGCGGACCAGCGAATAGCGGATCTGCGCGACACCGTCGGATCGATTCGCGATCTGTTCGAAGGCCGCGGTGCTCAAATCCAGTTGTCCCGGAGCACATCCCGGGCAGCGGTCGGCGATGAGCACTCGGACGTCGCCGCGCGGGCCGTGCACATCGAGATACGCACCGCACAGATCGGCGTGCCCGTACTCCCGAGTGGAGACGCCCACATAGAAGCCGCTCGTCGGCAGTCCGGTGAACGAACACGCGATACCGGGGCCGAACGCGTAGTACCGTGCCTCGCCCGGGCGTGTGGACGGCGACGCGTCCACCGTATGCCAGTTGGCGACTCCGGTGCTACTGCCGACCACCATCATTGGCGAGGTGCCGGTCCCGGTGTCCGGCACCGAATGTGTCGCCTCGCACGACGACTGCGGCTCGGGTCCGGCGGCCCAGATCGTGATCGCCACCGCGGTCAGTAGTACGCCGGCGGACGACCACAGCCACCGCGAGCGGAAATGCTGCTGTTGGATCGGTATTCGGTGCACCGCTGTCCCCGACTTCCGGCTCACCCAACTCGCGGACTCTCCATCCTGACCCCATCAGGAAAGCAGGCCGACCCGCGACGCATGACTCGAACGAAAAATCTACGCAGTGAAACATGCACATGTCGGCAATCTCACGGCAAATAGCTAGCATTCGGCGACGAAGATCGGAAAAGATTCACCGCTGGCGACTGCTCGCAGGTCACTGGAAAGGGTCGGCTACGAGGTGGCCCTTGCCTGTTCGGCGTCCACACCCGAGAGTTGATGGTCCATCCGATCGCGCTTGGCGCGCAGGTAGCGGATGTTGTGTTCGGTCGGCGGCGCCTGCAGCGGCAGCCGCCGCACCACCGTGACCCCGTACCGTTCCAGGTCGGCCTGTTTGGCCGGGTTGTTGCTGAGCAGCCGAACCGATCGAATGCCGAGGTCGGCGAGCACCTGCGCACCCGCCGCATACCCGCGGGCATCGACCGGCAACCCGAGTGCGATATTCGCTTCGACGGTATCGGCGCCGCGATCCTGTAATTCATACGCCCGCAGTTTGTTCAACAATCCGATGCCCCGCCCCTCCTGTCCACGCAGGTAGACCACCACGCCACTGCCCTCCTCGGCAACCGCGCGCATCGCGGCGTCGAGCTGGTCGCCGCAGTCGCAGCGCAGCGAGCCGAGAGCGTCACCGGTGAGGCATTCCGAATGCAGCCGCGCCAATACGGATTCGCGAGTCGGTTCACCGAAAACCAGTGCGAGGGTTTCGGTTCCGGAGATCTCGTCGCAGTAGCCGATGAGACGGAATTCGCCGTATCGAGTCGGCAGGCGGGTCTCCACGACCCTGGTCAGGGTGGGTTCGGCCCGGCGGCGATAGGCGATCAGATCGGCGATCGAAATAATCGGCAGTACATGGGTTTCGGCGAAGTCGAGCAGTTGCGGCAGACGGGCCATCGAGCCGTCGTCGTTCACGACTTCGGCAATCACACCTGCCGGTCGCAGTCCGGCCAACCGGGTCAGGTCGACGGCGGCCTCGGTGTGGCCGGCGCGGCCGAGCACACCGCTGGGATGTGCGCGCAGCGGGAAGACGTGGCCTGGTCTGGTCAGCTCGTCCGGTGTGGTACGCGGATCCGCCAGCGTGCGCACGGTGTGGGCGCGGTCGGCGGCCGAAATCCCGGTCGTCACACCGGAACCCGCATCCACCGAGACCGTGTACGCGGTTCCCTTCGGGTCCTCGTTGATCGATGTCATCGGCGGCAGCTGGAGCCGATCCAGATCCGCGCCGGGCAACGGTGCGCACAGCACGCCGCTGGTGTGGCGGACCATGAAGGCGATGGCTTCGGGCGTCGCCAGTGCGGCGGCGAGGACCAGATCGCCCTCGTTCTCCCGATCTTCGTCGTCGACCACCACGACCATGGCGCCCGCGGCAAGGGCGGCGAGCGCCGTCTCGATCGTGTCCAGCGAACGCTGCTGTGCCAATTCGGTGCGCATATGTCTAGTAGAAGTATTTCTACTAGACATATCAAGCGTCATCCCGCTCAGTGAGCGGGATCAGGAAGCGCGGCGCCCCTTACTCTTCGCGGACTTCTTCGGAGCGGTCTTTCTCGCGAGTTTATCCACGTCGGCGAGCAGCGCCTCGGCGAAATCCCGCTCGGCCTCGTAATGCCGTATGCACCAACGCAATACCGCGCCAGGATAGGCCCAATCCGGATTCTCGTCGGCGCCCTCGGCATCGACCTCGGCGAGTTTGCGCATCCGCTCCGCGTATCCGATGTGCTCGGAGAGAATTTCGCGCAATCGGTCCGGTTCGGCGAGATGCCCCAGCCAGGCGCGCAACATGACGCTGTGCTTGAGCACCGGTGCCTCCACCGGTGCGTGGTTCACCCACTGCGCCGCCGCCGTGCGACCGCTCTCGGTGATGGCGTACATACGCTTACCACGCACGCCGTCGTCCTGGAGCACCGTGCGCGAGGTGGCGTAACCGTGTTTCTCGAGGCGTTTGAGCTCGGCGTAGATCTGACTGAACGATGGGCTCCAATAGAAGAACTGGAGGCTCCAGTCGGCCCATTTCTTCAGGTCGTAGCCGGAGAGTTCGTCGGCGTGCGAGAGCATGCCGAGCACGGCCCAACTCGTCGTCGGCAGATCGGGAACTTCGGCGCTCGCCGGAGACTTCGCTTCGGTCACGATAGGACTATACCGCTTAGGCATATTTCGGGCGCAAAGTCCCGCTGAGTGGGACACGCCCCGGTGATCGGGGCACGGACGCCGGGAGTAGTCTCGCCGCATGTCGCGTACGCGCACTATTCGGATCAGTACCCGATCCAGCCCGATGGCCCTCGCTCAGGCCGAGCAGGTCGCCGGATTGCTGGCCGGGCTCGGGATCGAGAGCGAGCTGGTCAAGGTAACCACGGCGGGCGATCGCTGGATGGGCGATCTGTCGAAGCTCGGGGGCAAGGGCGCCTTCGTCAAGGAGATCGATCAAGCGCTGCTCGATGACGAGGCCGATCTGGCGGTGCACTGCCTCAAGGACATTCCCGGTGATATTCCGGTGCCGGAAGGGCTCGCCTTCGCGGGTTATCTGCCGCGCGAGGACGTGCACGATGCGGTGATCACCCGAACCGGCGCGCCCCTCGCCGAACTCCCCGAGGGCACAGTTGTCGGCACCAGCTCGGTGCGCCGGACCGCACAGCTGCGGCTGCACTATCCGCATCTTGCGGTGAAACCATTGCGCGGCAACGTCAATACCCGATTGGCGCGCCTCGAAGAGGGCCACATCGATGTGCTGATCGCGGCCGTATCGGGGCTGCACCGCGTCGACCAGGCGCACCGGATCACCGAAACCCTCGACCTGGACACGATGTGCCCGCCGATCGGGGCCGGCGTGATCGCACTGCAATGCCGCGACGACGACACCCAACTACTCGATCTCGGTGCACGCCTGGACGATCCGGCCACCCACCGTCACGCCGATGCCGAGCGCGCAATGCTGCACGCACTGCAGGGCCACTGCAACTCCCCGATCGCCGGACACGCGACGACCGACCCCACCGGGCGACTCACATTGCACGGCAAGGTCTTCAACCTCGACGGCAGCCAGTGGCTGGACGCCAAACACTGGGGCGTCCCGGAGGACCCGAGCGCTCTCGGCTTCTTCGTCGGCGCGGACCTGCTGCGCCAGGGCGCACGAGCGATCATCGACTCGATCCCGCACTGAAACCCCGAGCCGGGACTCGGCGCAGTCGCATATCGACCGGCTCTCTCGCAACTGGCATAGCTTGTGTGAGATAGGCACTGGTTGTGCGACCGGCAGCGGGGCTGTCAGTCGGTGAAGCCGTCCATCATGGACAGCACGCGGAGCATTACTTCGTCGGCACCGCCACCGATGCTGAGCAGGCGGCTGTCGCGGTAGGCGCGTGAGGTCCAGGTTTCTTCCATGTAGCCCATGCCGCCGTGCACCTGTAGACACCAGTCGGCGACCTGTCGGCCGAGGCGGGCGGCCTCCAGTTTGGAGATCGTGGCCATCCGGGTGACATCGGTGCCTGCCATATAGGACTCGGCGGTCGACTCGGTGTAGACGCGGAGCATGTCGACGCGGGCCGCGAGTTCGGCGTAGGTGTATTGCAGGTATTGGTTCGCGGTGAGCGGGTGGCCGAACAGCTTTCGGTCGCGGGCGTAGTCGCGGGTGGCCTCGAGTTCGATGGCGCAGGTGATGGGGACGCTGTAGGAGGCGAACATGCGCTCCATCACGAACTGCGACATCTGCTGTTGGAAGCCGCGGCCGATTTCACCGATGGTGTTGTGCACCGGAACTCGGACATTGTCGAAGGTGAGCAGGCCGGTGTCGGAGGCGCGCATACCGAGCTTGTCGAGCTTGCGGTCGACCCGGAAGCCCGCAGTGCTGGTGGGGATGACGATCTGGCTCATGCCGCGGTAGCCGCCCTCGTCGGAGGTGCGCACCAGGGCGCAGAGCCAGTCGGCCTGAACGGCATTGGTGATGAACATCTTCGAGCCGTTGATCACCCAGTCGTCACCGTCGCGCCGGGCGTGCGTGCGAATCCCCGCCACATCCGAACCCGCCTCCGGTTCGGTAACCGCTACACCACAGACCATTTCGCCGCGCATGGCGGGCGCGAGAAACTCCTGTTTGAGTTCTTCGCTGCCGTGCGCGTGCAGCGACGGCGTCGCCATCGCGACCTGCACCCCGAGCGCCATCGGGAACGAGCCGTGGGCGACCCGCCCGAGTTCCTGGCACAGCACCACCGTGAACAGATGGTCCGCACCCTGGCCGCCGTAGGCCGGATCGTATTCCAGCCCCAGCATCCCGAGCTTCGCCATATCGGCGAAGACCTCGTGCAGCGGCATCCACTCCGCCCGTTCCCACTCGTCGACCCGCGGATTGATCTTCTGCTCGACATACCGTCGAACCAGCGCCCGGAACTCCTGATGCTCATCGCTGTAGATCACATCGCCCTCCTCACCGAGGCCCCACCCCACGCTAACCGAACGCCCCATCACAGGCAGCCGAACGTCGCTTCCGCCCGGACAATGCGCCGCGCACAAATTCGCACGCCGCGCACTGTTTTGCCCGGTCAATTCATGCGTGGCGCGCTCAACCCCGCAACGCCACCCGCCAGACCCGAATCACCGCCAGCGAGCATGACGCGGAAACAGCGCCCGCCCCGCCTCGTGCGCAACCTCGACCAGCACCCGCGCCAGACGCGCGGTATCCAACGCCGTTCGATCCCCACCGATTTGACCGGACAGCGAGAGTGCGCCGATGGCTGCTCCGCGCCCGCGAATCGGCACCGCGACGCAGGAGATCCCGGTCACCGACTCCTCGTTGTCCACGGCAATTCCCTGCCGATGCCGGATCCGCGTCAATTCGCGGTGCAGTTCCGCCCGGTCGCAGATGGTCCGCGGCGTCAATTGCGGCAACCGGTCCCGGAAGGAGGTCTCGATAATGCTCGGCTCCAGCGAGGCCAGCATCGCCTTGCCCAGGGCCGTGCTGTGCGCGGGCATCCGGCCGCCGAGGCGGGTCGGGATGCTCGCGGTGTAGCGGCCACCGGCCTTGTCCAGGTACAGCACCTCGCGTCCGTCGAGCACGCCGAGGTGGCCCACCATGCCGGTCCGCTGACACAGCTCGTGCAGCAGCGGGCTCACCACATCGCGAATCTCATTGTGGTCGGCGGCGAGTCCGCCGAGTTCCAGCGGACGCAAGCCGAGGCGGTAGCCGCCGGGCGCGTGCGCCAACCAGCGCAGCCGGATCATCTGATCCAGGATGCGGTGCACTGTGGACCGCGGCAGGCCGGTTCGCTCGGCCAATCCGAGCAGCGTCAGAGTCGGTGTCGAACCGTCGAAAGCGTCTAGGATCAGCGTCATTCGCTCGATCATGGAAACCGGCGGCTGCGCGGGCCGGGTGGTCGGACGACCCGGACCCGATAACAGCTCGTCGGATCCCGGACCGGTCAGCACCTCGACCGTCATGGCGCACCTCCATTGTGTAGCCCATACAGCTTAGAAGTATTTCGATTAGGCATGTCCGTTTTCGGCATACCCGCTTGTGTCCCCAATCACAGTGCCGTCACGCGTACGACGTCGAATCCCGGAAACTACGGAGATCGCTACGGATCTTCTCGGTAGCCGGAACCGACCATTGACAGCCCACCGCGCGCGCCGCTTACCTTCATGGCGAAACGGAATATTTCTAGTCGAAACTAGGAGCGCTATGGCCGTCGTGCTCGACTTCAAGGCCGTCCTCGGCCGATTCGCCACCGGAGTCACCGCGATCACCGCCCTGGACGGCGCGCAACCCATCGGGTTCGCCTGCCAGTCCTTCTCCGCACTATCGCTGGATCCGCCTGCCGTGGCACTGTTCCCGGCCCGGACCTCCACCACTTGGCCGCGGATCCGCGCGGCGAGCAAGTTCTGCGTGAACGTGCTCGCCGCCGATCAGGAGCAGGTGTGCAGACAGCTCGGCCGCAGCGGCCCCGACAAATTCGACGGACTCGACTGGACCCGCTCCCCCAACGGTTCGCCGCTGCTCGACGGATCCATCGCGTGGATCGATTGCGAGCTCGGCGGAGAGCTGGACGGCGGCGATCACACCATCGTCATCGGCCACGTCACCGCCCTGGGCGCGGGCCGCGAGGCCGATCCGCTGCTGTTCTACCGCTCCGGATTCGAGCGCCTTACCACTGCCTGAGCCGTCTCCCGGCCAGTGAGACCACACCTTTGCGCGTCCATCGGCGCGCCGAACCATCGAAACGACAGCCCGACGAACGTGGAGGAACCATGACCGACGATCAGGTGCGCGTGATCGACACCGGCACCCCGCCCACCCGATATGCCCGGGGTTGGCACTGCGTCGGCCTCGCCGACAACTTCCGCGACGGCAAACCGCACACCATCGAAATCTTCGGCACCGAACTCGTGGTTTTCGCCGGCGCGGACGGCACCCTCAATGTGCTCGATGCCTATTGCCGACATATGGGCGGCAACCTCGGCGACGGCATTATCAAGGGCGACACCATCGCCTGCCCGTTCCACGATTGGCGCTGGCGCGGCAATGGCCGTTGTGCCGCAATCCCTTACGCGCGCCGCGTACCACCGCTGGCCCGCACCAAATCGTGGATCACGTTGGAGCAGAACCGGCAGCTGTTCGTCTGGAACGATCCCGAAGGCAATCCGCCGCCGGCGGATATCACGATCCCCCGCATCGAGGGCGTGTTCAGTGACGAGTGGAGCGACTGGACCTGGAACCAGATCACCATCGAGGGCGCGAACTGCCGCGAGGTCATCGACAATGTGGTGGATATGGCGCATTTCTTCTATGTGCACTTCGCCTTTCCGACCTACTTCAAGAATGTCTTCGAGGGCCACATCGCCAGTCAGTACATGACCTCGATCGGACGCGCGGATGTGCAGGGTGAGTTGGCCAAGGAGGCGGGCGCGGAGAACACGCTGCATTCGGAGGCGCACTATTACGGCCCCTCCTACATGATCGATTACCTCGTCAACGAATCCAGCGGGCAGACGGTCGAATCCGTCCTCATCAATTGCCACTACCCGGTTTCACCCACCAAGTTCGTGCTGCAGTACGGCGCGATCGTCAAGAAGCTGCCCGGCCTGTCGCCGGAAGATGCCGATGCGATGGCGGTGCGTTTCGCCAATGGACTCGGGCGCGGTTTCGAACAGGATGTGGCGATCTGGGAACGCAAGACCCGCATCGACAATCCGCTGCTGTGCGAGGAGGACGGGCCGGTCTACCAGCTGCGGCGCTGGTACGAGCAGTTCTACACCGATATCGCCGAGGTGGAGTCGAAGATGACCGACCGCTTCGAATTCGAGGTCGACACCACCCGTGCCGTCACGGCGTGGGAGGCCGAGGTCGCCGAGAATCTGGCCGCGCAACGCGCGGACGCCTGAACGGATCTGTGATGGATTGCATCACCTGCCATACCTGCCGAAATCAGGTGTCGGTGGTCAAATTCAGTCCCGCGCACACCAGCGTGCAGTGGAGTTCCGCCGCTCGCGCACGGTGTGCCGAGCTCGCCCACACCGGCGGCGGTCCCGTGCGCGGGTGCCCGGCATTGCGCGACAGTATCGAAAAAGCGGTCAGCGCAGGCGAAGTCGGGTTGACGACCCGTGACGGGGATCTGTTGTGAGCGCGGCAGTGACGCTTCGAGTTATTCGAGCAACCGCCGAAACCCGGGATGCGGTCTCGCTGGAGCTGGTCGCCGAACCCGAGCGGCCACTCCCCTATCGGCCCGGCCAGTTTCTGACACTGCGGATACCCAGCGAACAAACGGGTTCGGTCGCGCGCTCGTACTCGCTGTCCAGTGCGCCGCACGAGGGCCGACTCGAGGTCACCGTCAAGCGAACGGCGGGCGGATACGCATCGAACTGGTTGTGCGACAACGCTGTTCCCGGCATGACAATCGACAGCCTGCCGCCCGCGGGCATTTTCACGCCCGATTCGCTCGACGCCGATCTGCTGCTGCTGGCCGCGGGCAGCGGGATAACGCCGATGCTGTCCATCCTGAAATCGGTGCTTGCGCAAGGCAGCGGACGGTGCACGCTGATCTACGCCAATCGCGACGAGGAATCGGTGATCTTCGCCGATGAACTGAGGTCATTGACCGCCGAGCACCCGAACCGGCTCGTCGTGCTGCATTGGTTGGAGGCTGTTCAGGGCTTACCATCGGTGCCCACATTGACCACCCTGATCACACCGTGGGCCAGCCGCGCGCTATTCGTCTGCGGCCCAGCACCTTTCATGGACGCCGTCGTCACAGCCGCCGACAACCTGGGCATGGACGGGGTGCACGTCGAGAAATTCGTCTCGATCTCCGGTGATCCCTTCGCCGAAACCGAGATCGAAGACACCGACGACGCTGCCGTCGTCGAGGTCGAACTCGACGGCGCCACAAACGAATTCGCCTGGCCGCGCAATACCGTACTGCTCGACCTGCTGCTCGCGCGCGGTGTGGCAGCTCCATACTCCTGCCGTGAAGGCGCCTGCAGCGCCTGTGTCTGTCGTGTCGTCGACGGCGAAGTGAAGTTGCTGCGTAACGAAGTTCTGGAACATGCAGACCTGGCCGATGGCTATGTACTTGCCTGCCAGGCGGTTCCGGTCACCGACGCGGTCCGGGTCACCTATGAATGAGGAGAATATGGCAATCATCAGCTCGCTCGGTTATGTGCGAGTCGCGGTCAGCGACCCGGATGCCTGGCGCACCTTCGCCTTCGATGTGATCGGTTTCGCCGAGGGCACCGGGCCGGATCCGGACGCCATCTATCTGCGCATGGATGAGCACGTCGCACGATTGGTCCTGGTGCCGGGCGAAACCGATAAGGTGCTCGCCATCGGCTGGGAGGTCCGCGATCACCGCGCACTCGCCGCGGCACGTGAAGCCGTTGCGAAGGCCGGAATCGAAGTCACCGCGCTCACCGTGGCCGAGGCGGATGCCCGCAGTGTGGAGGAGGCGATCACCTTCCGTGACCCCGCGGGCACCACCGTCGAAATCTTCCACGGACCCGTCCTGGATCACAGTCCGGTCGTCGGCAAGCATGGAAACCGTTTCGTCACTACGGGACTCGGCCTCGGCCACGCGGTACTGCCGGTGCCCGATCTCGACGGCGCCTTCCACTTCTATACCGACGTCCTCGGATTCCTGCCGCGCGGTGCGTTCCGGCTGCCCACACCGCCCGAATACGGTCCGATGCGCATCCGCTTCCTCGGTGTGAATCAACGCCACCACAGTTTGGCGCTGATCCCTTCCGGCGGTCAGGAGGGCTCGGGGCTGGTGCACGTCATGGTCGAGGTCGACAGTCTCGACGATGTCGGCCGTGCGCTCGACCGGGTGAACAAAGCCGGATATCACCTGTCCTCGACGTTGGGCCGCCATACCAACGACAAAATGATCTCCTTCTATGTCCGCACTCCCGGCGGCTGGGATCTCGAATTCGGCACCGAAGGCGTGCTGGTGGATGAGAACACCTATACCGCGGAGGAAATGACCGCCGATAGCTATTGGGGTCACGACTGGGATCGGGGCTGACAAGATCACGGGCGGCGACCAGCGGCCTGATACCCCTTGACTATCGTCGATAGCGACGGAAGGGGTTTTCCGATGGCACTGCGCACCGAGTTCACCGACCTGTTCGACATCGAGCATCCCATAGTGCTCGCACCGATGGGTGGCGTCGCGGGCGGTGAACTGGCCGCGGCGGTCTCCGAGGCCGGTGGACTCGGCCTGATCGGTGGCGGCGGCGGTGCTGAGCAGCTACTCGATCAGGAATGTGCGTTGCTCACCGCTCGCACCGAAAAGCCCTGGGGCATCGGCCTGTTGAGCTGGGCCATCGATCTCGATACCGTGCGAAGGACCGTGCAGCGTCGACCGCACGCGATCCTGCTGTCCTTCGGTGATCCCACCCCGTTTGCCGCCGTGGTCCGAGAATCCGGGATTCCGCTGCTGGTCCAGGTCACCACCACGGACGAGGCGGCCCGCGCCCTGGAGGCCGGAGCCGATGTGCTGATCGCGCAGGGCGCGGAGGCCGGCGGGCACGGCGGCGGGCGGGCGACGCTGCCCTTCGTACCCGCGGTCGTCGATCTGGCGGCGGGTACGCCGGTGCTCGCCGCGGGTGGCATAGCCGATGGGCGCGGACTCGCCGCCGCACTCGTGCTCGGTGCGGCGGGCGCGCTGATCGGCACCCGCTTCGAGGCGACACACGAATCGTTGCTCTCGGCCGAGGAGGCCAAGGCCATCATCGATGCACGCGGCGGCGATACCGAACGCAACCGCATTATCGATATCGCCCGCGAATCCCCGTGGCCCGCCGAGTACACCGCGCGCACCCTGCGCAACCGATTCCTCGACGAATGGTCCGGACGGGAGGCCGAACTCGCGGTCGATCCTCTTGCCCGGCAACGCTATCGGCAGGCGGCCGAGCAGGGTGATCTCGACTGTGCGCCGATCTGGGCGGGCGAGAATATCGACCTCATCGGCAGTCTCGAATCCGCCGCGGACCTGGTGCGGCGCATCAGCACCGATGCCGAACAGGTCTTGCGCCGGGCCGCAGCACAATGCGACTAGTCGGCGTGTTCCCCGGTCAGGGCGCGGAGCAGTTCACGGGTGTAGCGCTCGGCAAGTAGCGGCAAGAAGTTGTCGATGGTGGCGTGGCCGGCGAGGTAGTCGTAGGCGGAGTAAAGCCACCGTTCGATCGCTTCGTCGCGGACGGTGTCGAATTCGCGTTCCAGACGGCGCGCGGCGGATTTCAGCGCGAACTGTTGATCGAGGGATGGTTCGTGGAGGGGCGGGTGCGTAACAGGACCTTCGGTCATTGCGGACTCCTGGTCGGGAACTTTCAGTGCAGTGGACGCGGTCGAAAACCGTGTCCACTCGATCGAGTACCCGATCGGTCGGCGGCGAACACCCGACACCCATGGACACACCGAGGGCTACCCTTTCGATATATGCCAACAGATACGAGGGGTGACCGGAATGAGCGAGAACCTGCTCTGGGTGCCTGACACCTGCGCATTGCCCACGACAGAGCAACCCTTGCGCGTGGCCGAATTCACCGACCTCTTCGCGGCCGCGCTGCGTCGGGTCGAACGCGTCGCGCCGACCCGTCTGCGGCTGGAACTGGCCGCAACCCACGAAGACACGGCCCGCGACCTCGCCGCCCGCGAGAGCTCCTGCTGCGGATTCTTCGCTTTCAGCTTCGTCGCCGCGGGCCCGGATGCCATTGCGATGGATATCGAGGTGCCCGCCGGCCGGATCGCCGTACTCGACGGATTGGCGAACCACGCATCGGCGACCCGAGCAAAGTAGAACAGGTTGTTGTCTGGGGGCATAGAGCTATGTCCCGCATCGGCACACATCGGCCTCATTGTGCCAGTGGATCTTTCGCGCGTCAGCCGTCGATATGGGGGGGCGTCATTGCTGTCAACGTTCAGCAAGGAATGGCTCTGGCACAAAGTTGTTGGTGGCGTTGATGTTCGGGTCATGCGTTGAGTGACAGGCGGCAGAGAAGGTCGAAATCGGCTCGGCCGTACATGGCTCTTGGCTGCCTTCATTTCGTGACGGTTCTCTCGACGGCGCCGTCTCGGCCCCGCCGACCGCAACATCCGCAGACACCGCTGGTAGCGGCTGCGCACCCGAACCAACTGAGCTACTGGCTGGACAGATCCATTCGGCCATCAGGTGGCGCTGATGACGAGGGATTCAGCGTCGGGATGCGGGGCCTACAATCGTATGGTATGGATGTCAGGCGCCGGGAAGGTGTAGGCAGCCTACCCGCTGTTACCTACAGCTTTGTCGGTCGAGACCGCGAGCTGGAGAGGATCAGCACCCTACTGCTGGGCCCAGCCCGGTTGATCACCCTCACCGGCCCGGGTGGCATCGGGAAGACTCGTCTGGCCGTCGAAGCGTTGCGCCGTTGCGGTAAAACCGAAGCCAGGAAAACACGCGCGTGCTGGGTGCGATTGGCTCGACTGACTCCAGATGCGGATTCGACCGCGGTCGCGGAAGAAGTCGCCCATGCGGTGATCGAGGCGGATTTCTCCGGGCGATCGGCGTGGGACGCCTTGGTCGACACCCTCACCTCAACCGACACCACCGGACGTGCCCCGCACACCGTGCTGGTGCTCGACAACTGCGAGCACGTACTCTCCGGTGTCGGACCCCTGATCGCCGACCTCATCGAGGCGGTACCGGGGCTGAGCATCGTGGCCACCAGCCGCGAACCCATCGGCTGGATCGATGAACACCTGATCACCGTTCCGCCGCTATCGCAGCGCGAGGCCTTGGCCCTATTTCGGCAACGCGCCGAACTCACCGAACATCCCGTCACCGGCAAAGACCAGACCACCGCCGCCGCCGAGATCTGCCGCCACGTCCACAACCATCCCCTCTACATCCAGTTGGCGGCCGCACGCCTGCTTCGCCAACCGTTGGCCGCCATCCTGCACGGGCTCACCGGCCACGCTGATGACACTCGACTGAGTTGGTCGCATGGCCCCCGCGTGGGCGCCGACCCGCGCCATCGAGGAGTCGTCGACGTCATCTCCTGGTCCTACGAGCTGTGCAGCGACAAGGAACGTCTGCTCTTCGACCGCCTGTCGGTGTTCGCCGCCGGTTACGACACCAATCCCGACGACACCACAGAGGCTGCACCGGATGTGGGTGCCGAGTTGGACGCCATCGAGACAATCTGCTGTGACGACGAAACCAGCGATACCCAAGTGTCCTTGACCCGGCAGGAGATCGAGGGCCTGCTCGAGCGCCTTGTCGATCAATCGTTGGTCACGACGCACAGGACGGCGACCACGGTGCGGTATTCACTAGTGGAGAGCCTGCGGGTATTCGCCCAGCAGCGACTGCGCCAGCGCTCCACCGCCGCGGTGGACGAACCCACCCGCTTGGCCCAGCGGCACTGCCGCTACTACCACGACAGGATCGGCTACGCCGCAGCCAACTGGTTCAATCCCGAAGGGCAAGCCCTGGTGGACTGGGCCCGGACGGTCTGGGCCAACACTCTCACCGCGATCGAAACCAGCATCACCACCCCGGGCCGAGCCGGGGACGGTCTGGAGATCTGTCTCGGGCTGATCACCTTGCAGGTGTGCTTCACCAGCGGCTCGGTACGAGAAATACGCCAATGGACCCTACGCTGCCTCGACGCCACCCGGTCAGCGACCCCGCAACCCACCGAACTCCAGATCGGGGCCATGGCCACCATCGCATGGCTCGCCACGCTCCAAGGCACCCTCGAGGATGCCGAACAGTTGCTCGAGGACTGCGTCGCCGCCTGCATCCCTGACCCGGACACCAGGCGGAACTGGCGAGACACCGCCGAGACCGACATCGGGCTGCCCGCTCCTGTCGAATTCGCATGGGGGGCGGAGCTGATATTCGCGCGCCGTGACGCCCGCGCCATCACCGTCCTGAGCCGGGCCCAGAATAAATTCGAGGCCTATGGCGACCGCGGCGCTGCCTCGATGAACGAGCTGTTTGCTGCCCTGGCCGCGGGCCTGCTGGGAACCGCGCAGCAAGCCCGCGAGATCACGCAGTGTTACCTCGATCGCGCGACCGTCTCCGGAATTCCATGGGAAAAGGCTTGCGCCGAACTCACCAGGTCGACAGCCTTGACCCGACACGGCAACCCCACCGAAGCACTGGCCCTCGAACGATCCTCACTGGCATATCACCTCGCCACCAACGAGCAATGGGCCGCGGTATGGCTGGTGCAGTTTAGGACCTGGTCATTGGCCCGAATCATCACCGACTCGCTCGTCGCCGGAAAACCCGACCGCAAGAAGCTGGTCGCCCTGGCCACCGAAATCGCCTACCTGGCCGGGGGCACCACAACCCTACGAGCCAAGCTCGGCATCGACATCAAGGCGTCGGGCCCCCTCCTCGACGAATCCGAAAAAGCTATCGCTGTCGCCCGCCGGGTGCTGGGGCCCGCCGCCTCCGCTGCGGCAGAAACTCGAGGGACGCGTCTGCGTCCGGAACGAAACGAAGTGCAACGGCTGGCACTGGGCACACTGACCATCGATACTCCAGCGGACGCGGCCACCACATCGCACTGGTACGAATTGACCCGGACCGAACAGCAGGTCGCGATCCTGGCCGCGGCCGGGTGGACCAACATCGACATTGCCTTCCGCCGTGGAAAGTCGCCCCGAACTGTCGACGCCCAAATCGCGGCGATTTTCAACAAACTGACCATCACTTCACGTGCGGACATATCCCAGCACATCCCCAGTAGACTCGCCGACCAGGTCCGCGGCGAAATCGCCCGTCGGCCGCGCTGACAGCAGGGACCGCGTGAAAGACCCGGGGGATCCGATCTCGGTCCCGACTTACCCGGATCTATGTCGTCAGCGAGCTCGCCACCATCACCCGGTATCAACACATCGGCGAGGACGACGAAACTGTCGCGGACGTACGCGATCAGCCCGTCCAGCTAACGGCATGTGGTGTCCTTCCCGGAGGCCATGTCGGTGAAGGTGCATTCGACGTCGATGGTCGAGTTCGCGGACGGCGTTCTGATCGACCGCGCTCATCCTGAAATATCGGCATTCTTCGAGGTCAGCCTCCCGCCCGCCCTAGTGGTGCTTGTGTTCGCGAGGGCCTTGCTGATGCCTTGCCATAGGTATAGCCCACGTCCATTACCGATGCGGCGATCTATTCCTACGCCCCATGCTGGTTGTCCGTGCAGAAGACGAAGGTCTGGGTGACGCCGTCGTCAGATCTTCCACCACACAACCTTGCGACGGCCGAACTCGACTTCATTGCCGAGTCAGCGGCGAACAGGTGCGTATATGCCGCCCTGCGATGACAGATCCATCCGGCCGACAGAAATGTAATCTCTCGTGGCCGACCGACCGGAAGCCAAACCATCCCATGACAACTGCACTATTACCTCTTGCATACGGATACCTGCGCGACGATTTACTCCGTGACCGCGACCGGAATTCGAGCGAAGACAGACTGCGGGACAGTGCCAGATCACTCGGCTATGAGCTGGGCGCCGTGTTCTGCGAGCCCCCACCGCAGAACGGGACACTGCCCCCGGCGTTCGTCGATCTCGTCCAGGAATGCCGGCGAGCCGAGGCCCACGCAGTGATAACCCTGCGTGGACACATGTCGGATATGTCGGTGTGCCGGATGGTCCTGCTGGCGGTCCTCGAAGTGCGAGCCGGTGCCGCAGTGCACGAAGTCGAGTTGTGAACCATTCCATCAATGCATCCGCCGCGAGGTACGGCCGAGGCCGATGTCGGCTGCCAGGGGAAGGGTCCGCTTCGGATTTCTGCGGGCGGAGGTGCTGCGGCAGCCCGAACAAGGTAGAACACGTTCTTGTCTAGAGACCCGGCAAATGCCAAGCTGAACGGATGGATCTCGCCGCCATCGAAGCCGTCCGCCAGCTCAAGTACCGCTACTTCCGGACCCTCGATCTCAAACAATGGGACGACTTCGGGAATACCCTCGCCGTCGACGTCGCCGGTCGCTACGGCACTCACGCCCTCGGTGAACCGCTGACCCTGGACGGTCGCGACGCCGTCACCGCCTTCATGCGCGAGAACCTCGGCCCCTCCGTGGTCACGGCCCATATCGCGAACCATCCCGAGATCACCGTGGACGGCGATACCGCAACGGGCTCGTGGGCTTTCGAGGACACCGTGATCGCCACCGAATACGGCGTCCTCATCCGCGGCGCAGGCTACTATTCCGACACCTACCGACTCGATCCGGACGGGCACTGGCGCATCACCTCGACCAGTTACCAACGCATCTACGAATCGATGCAGGCTCTCGCCGACACCCCCAGCTACCAACTGCTGACGAATATGTGGGCGACACAGAAATAGGACACCTTGCCGGATTTGAGACCACTATTTTCCGGGTGGCACTCGACCGGAGCCGCAGTGGGGCGGAGGGTGGAAACATGTCCTCCCTTGCGCCCGCTGAATTCACGACCGAGACCGCCTATCTGAACACCGCTTCCCACGGGTTGCCCGCCGCGCGAACGCTGGCGGCATTGCAAGAGTTCAACGCGCTCTGGGCGGCGGGCCGTACCGCACCGACGACGCTGGATTATCTGGTACCCGAATTGCGGGCCCGATTCGCACGACTGGTCGCGGGCGCTTCGGCCGACGATATCGCGCTGGGCGGCACCGTCGCGGGGTTGATGGCGCCGGTGGTCGCCGCGTTGCCGCCGGGGTCGGAGGTATTGCTCGCGGAAGGCGAATTCTCCTCTGTCTCCATGCCTTTCGTACATCGCGGCGACCTGAACGTCCGGTTCGTGCCGTTGGAGCACATCGCCGACGAGGTTCGCCCCGAGACCGCGTTGGTAGCGGTGAGCGTGGTCCAGTCGAAGGACGGCCGGGCCGTCGATCTGCCGATGCTGCGCGCGGCAACTCTGGCGCATAATGCCCGGCTGCTCGCCGATGCCACCCAGGCCGCCGGGTGGGTTCCACTGCGCTTCGTCGATGCCGACTACTGGGTGTGCGCGACCTTCAAGTGGCTGATCGGCGCACGCAGCGTGGCCTTCTTCGCCGCACCGCCGGAAGCGGCCGCGCCGCTGCGCCCGATCAGCCCCGGCTGGTACGCGGCGGCCGATCGCTGGGCCGCGCTGTACGAACCGACCGCGCTGCCCACGACCGCCCGGCGTTTCGATTCCACACCGGACTGGCTCGGCGTCATCACCGCACTATCCGCACTGTCCTTGATCGAAGAGTTGACCGTCGACAAGATCGGCGCGCACAACCGCGAACTTGCCACCCGATTCCGAACCGGATTGGCGGAGTTGGGATTCCAGTCGGTGCCAGCGGACTCGGCGATTGTCGCCGTTTCGGGAGCCGGTGATGCGGCACCTCGTTTGGAGGAGGCCGGCGTGCTCACCTCCGCCCGGGCCGGCGACCTTCGATTCTCGTTCCACCTCTACAACAGCGACGCCGACGTGGACCGTGCGCTCGCAGCCCTCGCCCAGTAAACCTTGTCGGGATTCGCACCTCTCCTGGAGGTGCGAATCCGGCCGACGGCAGGCGAGATGGGTGCAGTCCCCGGGGAAACTACGCCGGGCGAGTAGCGGGCGCTGTGATGAGCGGAAGGTCGAGGGCCGTAAGGATGCCCGATGGTGCCTGGACGACCGCCGGGACGGCGTTGACGATGCGCATCGCAGTCGCCAGCAGGGTGGCGTGGTTGTGGTCGCCATTGCGGCTCGAGGTGACCAGGTCCATGGCGTAACTCGGCTCGCCGGTGATCTCGACGCGATAGGAGCCCTCGTGGTGAGCGGGCTGCGGCCAATCGGGGCACAGGTCGGGACGTAGACGTGTGACGTGCTCGAGAACGGTCACGGGCTCGTCGCCGACCATGCCGCGGACCTCGAAACGCAGTGCCGCGGCGGTACCTTCGGCGATATGGCCGGTGGCGATATCGAAGGATTCGGGAGCGGGGATGCGTTCGTAGGTCTGGGTGACTGCGTCGAGGGTGACACCGATGCCTGCCGCCAACTGGCGCACGGTGCCGCCCCACGCGAGCGATAACACCCCGGGCTGCAACAACATCGGGACCTCGTCCAGCGGTTTGCCGAACCCCATGATGTCGAACATGACCTCGCGGTTGTCGTAACTGGCGTAGTCGACGATCTCCAGACACCGCAGTTGGTCGATGCGCAGGCAGGTGCCCGCGAGCGCGAGCGGCAGCAGATCATTGGCGAAACCTGGATCGATACCGTTGACCCACAGCGACGAATTGCCCTGTGCCGCCGCGTCTTGAATCGGCTTCAGCAATTCGTCGGGCAGCACGCCGTAGGGGTACTGGAAGAACACCGGCGCGCACGCCACCACATTGATGCCCGCGCTGAGCAATCTGCGCAGATCCTCGACGGCCTCCAGCAGTCGATTGTCGGTCATCGAGCAGTAGACGACACAGTCGGGTTTCGCGGCCAGGATCGCCTCGGTATCCGTCGTCGCGGTCACACCGACCGGATCATCGAGTCCGGCAATGGTTCCCGCATCGAGCCCGTCCTTCTTCGGTCCCGACACCCATACCCCGACCAGCTCGAGATCCGGATTCGCGATCACACCCGCCAGCGCATGTGCACCGACATTCCCGGTGCCCCATTGGACTACGCGGTAGCTCATGACAGATCCGGAAGCGGGAGATCGAGATTCGGCGCGATCAGGCCGCCGTCGGGTTCGAGCACCTTGCCCGTGACGTACTTTCCCGCGGGCGACACCAAATACAGTGCGGCGGCGGCGATATCCTCGGGTTCGCCGATGCGGTGCAGCGGCGTCTTGGCCTCCAGCTCGGTACGCATCGCATCATTGCCCGCCACGATCTCCAGCGCGGAGGTCAGAATCGATCCGGGCGCAATGGCATTCACCCGGATGCGCGGATTCAAGTCCATCGCCGCCAACCGGGTGTAATGCGCCAGCGCCGCTTTCGCCGTTCCGTAGGAGACGAAGGCGCGGCCGGGCAGGCGGCCCATGGTCGAGGTGATATTGAGAATCGAACCGCCACCGGCGGTTTCGAGGATCTTCGGTACCGCCGAGCGGACCAGCGCATGCGCATTGGTGACGTTGAAGTTGAACGCCTCGACCAGCGCATCCGGTGTCGTATCGAGCAGCGGGCACGGCAGCGCACCGCCCACATTGTTGACCACGATATCGAGGCGCCCGAAGCGTTCGACGGCCGCGGCGGCCAGTCCGGCGGTTGCCTCGATATCGCTGAGATCCGCGGGCACGACATGAGCCTGGCGGCCCACCGCAGCCACCTGCTCGGCGACTTCGTCCAGCTGGCTCTTGGTGCGGGATGCGATGACGACATCCGCGCCCGCCTCCGCGAAGGCCACCGCGATCGCCGCGCCGAGGCCGCGCCCAGCACCGGTGACGACGGCGACCTGTCCGTCGATTCGGAATCTGTCCAGGATCATGAGAGCTCCACCTGTCGAATATTCGACGCTATACTGTCGTAATATTCGTCATCGTAGAGCTGTCCTGCCGAGCCGCACAAGGGGTTGCACATGACCGACCGGTCCCCGTCCCCGCCGACCCGCCGTGTCATCGATATCGTGTCGCTGCTCGCCGCGACGCCGGAGCCGATCAGCGTCGCGGGCATCGCGGACCGGCTCGATATCGCCCGCGCGACCGCGACGGCGATTCTGGCCGAACTGGAGTCGGCGGGCTGGGTGCGACGCGACGCGAGCCGCGGATACGGTCTCGGTCCGACGCTGGCGAATCTGCACGGTCCCGCACTGCCGCACGCACTCGGCGATATCCTCGCCGAACTCACCGTGCGGACCGGCTACGGCGCGACGTTGAGTCGTATCGAACCCGATCACCTCACCGTGCTCGATGTGCGCCACGGGCCCGAACGCGTCGTCCCCGGCATCCCCGTCGGCCATCGCATCCCGATGCAATTTCCGGCGGGGGCGAGCGTAATGCCGTGGCGTTCGGCTGCCGAGCAGAACACGTGGCTGGCCACCGCGCCGGACTCGGACCGTCGCGTCGCGAGCGGGCTGCTCACGCTCGTGCGTGATCGCGGCGTTGCCCTGTTCCGCCCACGCACCGATGATGCGGGCACGGTCGAACTCCTCGCCGACCTGCTCAGCGCGATGGGGACCGAACTCGTGCAGCCGCACCTGCGTACCCGGGCGCTGCGCCGCCTCGCATTTCTCACCTCGCGGCCGTTCACCAAGGCAGAACTCGACTCCGATGCCGAACTCCCGCTGAGTTACCTCGCCGCACCGGTTTTCGATGCGAAAGGTACGGCCGCGTATGAAGTCCAATCGGGGCCGCTGCGGGCATCGACCACCAAGTCCGAACGCGACGAATTCATCACCGCCACAGTCGATATCGCCCGGGCATTGACCGAAGCGTTGGCCTCCTGAGCTACTTCGTCAAGGCGTGCGCCGCACCGCGATGCAGGGGCACCGGTGCGGTAATCGTCGCGGAATCGCGGCTGATCCCCTTCGCGGCCGAATTGGCCTGTTCCAGTTGGGTTTTGCGGTCGAACAGCGTCTTGGTGAGGACGCACGCCAGGTTCGCATCCAGATCGTCGCGTACCAGCAACAGGTTCGGCACGACGATGGTCTTCACATCGGCGGACAGTCCGTAGACGGTGCCCGGAATGGTGCCTTCCTCGTACACCGGGTTGACCGCGTGCATACTGCCGGTGAGTTCGGAGATATCGAGGAAGCGCACCTTGCCCTTGTCCGAGGTCAACAGATCGGTGATACCGGGTGTCGGCAGGCCGCCGGAGAAGAACATGGCGTCGATGGAACCGTCCTTCATACCGTCCACCGTTTTGGTGAGATCCAGGCGTTGGGCCTCGATATCGTTGTCCGGGTTCAACCCCGCCGCCTGCAGTATTCGCTGGGCGATCACCTCGGTGCCGGACTTCGGCGAGCCGGTGGAGACCCGCTTGCCGCGCAGATCGGCGACCGATTCGATATCGGCGCCGGCCCGCACGATCACCTGGGTGTAGTTCGGGTAGAGCCGCGAAAGCGCTTGCACCGGTTGCTTTTTGCCGTCGAAGCCGGCATTGCCGAGCACCGCGTCGGCGGCGGTGTCGGCGAGGGAGAATGCGACCTGATAGGTGCCGGCCACCAATTGCTGGATATTCTGCACCGACGCACCGGTTTCGGCCGCGGTCGCTTTCACCTTGCCGCCGGTGGCTTGCGAAATCTGGTCGGCGTAGGCATTGCCGAGCGCGAAGTACACGCCGGTCGAATTGCCCGTCGCGATGCCGACGCGGGTCTCGCTCTGCACCTCGCAGGTGACCTCGCCGCCGGTGTCGGACTGCGGTGTGTCGCGGCGGCCCCCACATCCGGTCAGCAATCCGGCCGACACCACGGCGACGGCGAATCCTATGGCAACTCTTCTCAAGTCGTCCTCCTTCGTGAGAGCAGCGTTAGCCCGACGGCCGCGGTCAGCGCGGCCAGACCGACGACGAGCGCGCCGGGTTCCAGGTACAGCAGCGCCAGTCCGGCCACCGCGGCGAGCAGCCGGGCCGGGAGTCCGGCCGGGCCGATGCCGAGGATCCAGCCGCCGGTCGCGGCGGCCAGTGCCGCAACGCCGACTCCGGCCGCGATCGTCGTCCACAGCACACCGAGCACCGGCCCGTGTCCGAGCAGATATTCGCCGGGGCCGCTGAGCACGAACACAATCGGCACCAGGAAGGCGGGCAGCGCGTACTTCAATGCCTGCCACATCGTCGGCACCGCACGCGCACCGGTAATGGCAGCCGCGCCCACGGCGGCCAGCGCGGTCGGCGGTGTCACCTCGGACAGCACCGAGTAGTAGAAGACGAACATCGCCGCGGCGGGCGGGGAAACGTCGAGCGCGAGCAGGGCGGGACCGATGATCGCCCAGCCGATAATGAACGATGCGGTCACCGGAACCGCGAGTCCGAGCAGCGCGAGTGCGATCGCGGCGAGCACCACGGTGCACGCCAACACGACGGTGTGATTGTCCGACAACGCCTTTCCCGCACTCACCAGCAGCGATGCCAGTTGCGCGCCGAGTCCCGTCTTGGTGGCGATCGCGGTGATCACCCCCGCCGACGTGCACACCGCGACCACCGGCAGCGCCGAACGCACGCCGCTGCCGAGCATCTGGAAGAGCCGCCGCGGTGAACGTGCCTCGGCGCGGATGCGCGCATCCAGGAAGGCGAGCACGAAAGCCAGTGCGGTGGCGTACACCACGGCGCGCGCGGCGCTCACGCCGATCAGCAGCAGCACTACAATCGCGATCAAAGACAGGAAGTGGTAACCGAATCGGGCCAGCAGTCGCCATACCGAGGTGGTGCTGATCTCGACCGACTCCGCGCCGAGCCTGCGCGCATCGATCTCGACCGCAAGCAGAATTCCCAAGTAGTACAGCAGCGTCGGGATCATCGCCCATCCGAGCACCGTCACATAGGAGACGTCGAGATATTCGGCGACGATGAATGCCGCGACACCCAGTGTCGGCGGTGACAGGATCGCACCGACACCCGCCGCCGCGAGCACACCCGCCGCCTGTTCCGGCGGATATCCGGCGCGCCGCAGGATCGGCCAGGTGACCGCGCCGACCGTGACCGCGGTCGCGGTGCCCGATCCGGAGACGGTGCCGAGCAGGAATCCGGATGCGACGGTAGTACGTCCGGCCGCACCGCGCGAGCGGCGGAAGGCCGCGACCGACAGATCGACGAAGAACTGTGCCGCACCGGAGAATTCGAGTACGGCGCCGTAGAGGGTGAACAGCACTATGTAGCTGGCCGCGACATCCAGTGGCGTGCCGTAGAACCCGCTGCCGGAGTTGTAGAGCGCATCGACGATCTGTCCGAAGTCGAGTCCGGCGTGCGCGATGGTCCAGTGCTGTGGCAAGTATCCGCCGTAGTAGCCGTAGGCGATGAATACCAGGCACACCGCGGGCAATACCCAGCCCGTGGTGCGCCGGCAGGCCTCCAGCACCAGCACCAGCAGCACCGTGCCCATGGTGATATCGACCGGATCGAACAAACCCTGCCGATCCAGGAATGCGTTGTACCCGCCCCCACCGGACCCGATCGCCATCGGTAGCACCGGATACAGGCACACCACCAGCGTGACCACGGCCAATAACCAGTCGAGCGGACCAGGACCGTTCCGCCGATCGAACCATCGCAGCCCGGACCGATAGGCCAGGAACACCACCGGCAATGTCCCGGCCAGGAAGATCACCAGGTAGTACTGACTCCCCTGCGCCAGCGGCCGAAAAACCTGCCACAGCACCAGCAACGCGACCGCGAACGCGGCCGTCGCAACCACCCACTCGGTCCATCCGCGCAATATCCGCGCGGGCTTCTCCTCGTCGTCGACCTCGACCTTGGCCGGTACTGCCCGCTCTGGATCAACCCCGGGCCGCACGACTTGGCGGTCGGTGGGAGGCTCGGCTTCGAGATGAGCGTCCCGCATATCCGACATTGCGCGACACTATCAACGCACGACCGTCCGTATACGGCTAACAAATATGTAGCCGAGAAAAGTAGAAAAGCGGTCGGTTTGTCGCCCTAAGCCGACCTGGTCGCTCGTCCACCCAGCGGCAGCTTGTGCGCGATCACCCGCCGATACGAGATGCGCCAACCGGTTGCCACACGCACGACCGTATCGTCGTATTCGACGCTGCCGCTGGTCCCATCGGCATAGATCCCGATCCCCTTCGACCGCACCCGAACCGCACCGTCCACCTCCGCGACGACCACATTCGTAATGTGATGCCCGACCGGATTCCCGGCACCGAGCGCGACCGCGGCCTCCCGCAGCGCTGGAATTCCGCGTAGCTCGCCGGCCCCGAAATCACTGAGGTCATAAGTGATTTCCGCGGTGAACAGCTCATCCATCCGATCGAGCTCACCCGCGTCCATGAGATGTCCGTGCATCGCGATCAGATCACCGATCTCGATCCGGTCCTGCACCGACAAAGCCATGACGACCTCCTGCCGCCCCACTCTTGCCATAAGATGAGACATAGTCCGGTTATCCGAGACAGTAACGGACTATGTCCCCGGTTAGCAAGAGGAGAGCCCGCTGACGCGCGAAAAATCCACCGGCGCAACGAGGCCGATGCGTGCCGATGCCCGACGCAACTACGAGCGCCTGCTCGAACAGGCCCGCCTCGCCTTCGCCGAGCACGGCGTCGACGCCTCACTCGACGACATCGCCCGGCGCGCGGGGGTCGCCAGCGGTACCCTCTACCGACACTTTCCGACTCGTCTCGAACTCATCGAGGCAGTGCTGGGCGAGCGCGTCGCCGAGCTGGCCCAACTGGGCCGCGACCTGACGAAAGAGCCGGATAGCTACCAGGCACTCACCACCTGGCTGCGTGCGGCGATCGCACACGCACTCACCTTCCGTGGGCTCTCCGCCGCGATCCTGAATTCCGCCGTCGACGGCGGCGCGGATCTGGTATCCGCTTGGCACGCGGAGACTTTCGCGATGGGCACCGCTCTGCTACACCGCGCACAGGAATCCGGCACAGTCATCGCGACCGCCGACGCGGCCGATGTACTGCGCATGATCGGGGCCATTGCCTGGGCCGCCCAGGACTCACCAGACCCCTCCGCGCAGGCCGAGCGACTGCTTACGCTGCTGTCGAACGGACTGCGTCCGGCTACGCGGGCAAATCGGCGTGTGCGGCGGTCCGCGCCGCTGGACGACGAGAGAGGATCCAGCGCAGAAAGTTGACCCATGGGGACGGGCGGGCCGGGGTGACGGGTGGGTGACCGAGGGAGACCGCGGTTCGGTCGAGCAGCGCCTCGATCATCGCGTCGTGGATCCAGCGGATGGCCAGGGGCCACAGCAGGTGGCCGATTCCGCGCAGGCGGCAGTCGATCTCGTGGCGCAGGATGCTGCTGTCCGGCCACGGGCCGTCCAGCACGTCGAGGCTGTGTGTGCCGACCAAGAAGGATCCGGGCGCGACGGTGAACTCCACTCGGCGACCCGGCACCCACTCGGTACACCGGTACCGGATGACGCCGTGTCCGCCGTCGGCCCCGACACCGAGTGGCCGGTCGAGGACCAGCGCGGGCCAACCGGGCGGCCACACCGGACTGTCCGGCTCGGCGGCCCTGCCGAGCAACGCACCGAGCTGATCCGCGGGCACCGGGTACTCCCGCTGATGGATATTTCGAACCATGACCCAACCCTCCATTCGGTCCCGTATGGAACACTGCCCATACGGTAGCGTATGGAGGGTGGCGCGCGAAGTTATCCGAACCACACCGGCCGGTTATCCGGCGGCGGGCTCGTACAGGACGATCGCCCACGGGGATTCGCGGGACGGCCGGACCGAGGTGCGTCGTTCGTGCGGGCCGGTGACCGGATCGTCGGCCGGAAATCCGGCGGCTCGCAGGCGCGCGAGGGTCGCGTCCAGGTCGCCGACTTTGACGGCGAGGGATGGGATGTCGCGTTCATCGGCACCGGCGAGCATGACCCGAGTCGGTCCGATATCGAATTGCGCCCACCGATCACCGTCGACGAATGTTGCGGTCGTACCCAGTACCGCGGTGAGCAGATCTATAGCGCCGGTGAGGTTGTCGGCCGGGAAGATAGTGCCGAGACGTTCGACGGTCATGGCTTCTCCAATGCTCGGCGAACGGCCGAAAAGGCTCGGTCGGCAGCATCTTTGGCATCCGGCAGGTTGTCGGCCATGCTGAAGAAGCCGTGGAATTGGCCGTCGTAGCGAATCGTGACGGTCTCGACACCCGCATCCCGCAGCCGCCGACCATAGGCCTCGCCCTCATCGCGGAGTGGGTCGAATTCGGCGGTGAGGATGTAGGCGGGCGGGAGGCCGGACAGGTCGGCCGCGCGTGGGGGTGCGGCGTACGGGTTGTCGGCATCGGCGGCCGAGGCGAGGTATTGCTCCCAATACCAGCGCAAATGGTCGTCGGTGACGAAGTAACCGTAGGCATTCTCCCGATAGGAGACGGTGTCACGGACCGGGTCGAGCATCGGGTAGACCAGCAGTTGATGGGCGATGGCCGGGCCATGGCGATCCCGGGCCATCAACGCGGTGACGGCGGCCAGGTTGCCGCCGGAGCTGTCACCGGCCACCCCGATGCGGGCTGGATCACCGCCGAAGGAACTCGCCTGGGCCGCGATCCATTTCAGGACCGCGTACGCATCCTCGGCGGCCGCCGGGAACCGATGCTCGGGTGCCTGCCGGTAGTCGACCGAAACCACGATCGCACCGACACCATTGCTCATCGCACGACACAACTGATCGTGACTGTCGAGGTCACAGATGACGAAACCGCCACCGTGGCAGAACATCACGACCGGCAGGTCGGCGTCGTACTCGGCGGGCCAGTACATGCGAACCCGAACCTCGGGTGCCCCAGCAGGTCCCGGCACCGAACGCTCCTCGACCTGCCCCACCGGAATCGAATCGACCGGGGCTGCCGGGCGCGCGGCGAGTATCCGGCGCGCCTCGGCGGCATCGATCACTTCGGTGCCCAGCGCGGGAAATCCGGCCGAGGCGACATCGACGATCACCTGAGCTTCGGGCTTCAGCGGCATGCTCACGCCTCGCCCGCGGCTCCGACCGGCGGCAGCGCATCCGGCGGAATGAACTGTCCCGCCGACAATCCGCCGTCGACGGCCAATTCCGCACCGGTGATGAACGCCGCGGCATCGGAGGCCAGGAATGCCACCAAATCCGCCACCTCCGAAGGTAATCCGACGCGACCCAGCGGTAGTGAGGGAAAGCTGCCGGGACCGGTGCTCAGCCCGAGATGCCCGATCATCGGCGTCGCGATCGGACCAGGATGCACCGAGTTGACCCGGATTCCGAGCGGACCCAACTCGAGCGCGGCCGTCTTCGTCAACCCGCGCAGCGCCCATTTGGACGCACCGTACGCGGCATGTCCCATCAGCCCCTGCAATCCGGCCTGCGAGGAGATATTCACGATCGAACCGCCCGCCGCCCGCATCGGATCCACGACGGCCTGGATGCCGAGGAACGACCCGATCAGGTTGATGCGCAGAATGCGTTCGAGTTCCGCGGCGGAGGTTTCCAGGAGCGGTTTGGCGGTGTAGATCGCCGCATTGTTCACCAGCACATCGATGCTGCCGAATTCGGTGATCGCGGTGTCGACCGCGGCGGCCCAGTCGGTGGGGCTACTGACGTCGTGGCGGACGAAACGTGCTGAGTCACCGATGGATTCGGCGACCGCTCGGCCCTCGGATTCGAGTACGTCGGTGAGGACGACGTGTGCGCCGGCGGCGACGAACAGCCGGGCTTCCTGTTCACCCTGGCCACGAGCAGCACCGGTGATGAGGGCGACTTTGCCAGTGAGATCGGTCATCTCAAGCTCCCAGGAATTCAGTTGTCTCGGCACGCTCAGCTGCCCGGCTCTGCCCGATGTTTCCGGCTCGCTCCGCTCCCCGGAAGTGCGGAATGACCTTCTCGCCCCAATGCCGAATGGTCTCCAGGCACGCCTCCTGCGGCACCGTCCCCATCTGGATCAGGCACAGGATCTCGTCGGCGCCGGCCGCCTGCAGCCGCTCGACATACGCGATGGCGTCTTCCGGGCTGCCATAGGCGTGCTCGGCATTGAAAACCGAAGTGGCCCCGGTCTTCACCGGAATCTTCGCCTCGTGCAGATACGCCACATGCTCATCGGCGGCCTCACGAATCTTGGCGACCTCGTCCACAGTCGGATCGACGGCCTCGTCCGGCACCGGCCCCGCGCCGTACCAGTGCTTGATGGACTGCGCGAAGAACCGCTGTCCACGCGCGCCGATCTGCTGCGCCTTCTCCCGGTCGTCGAGCACGATCGTCGGGCACAGTGCCGCGAAGTGGTCATTGACCACCGTGGAGACGAACTTCTCCCCCGTCCGCTCGGCAATGGCCGCGTCATAGGTGCGGCGCAGTTCGGCGATCTCCGCCACACCCGCGAAACCCAGTACCAGCGCGCCGATTCCGTAGTCGGCGGCCAGCTTCAGCGTGTCCTTCTTGGTGCACGCCATGAACAGTGGCGGATGCGGCAGCTGCACCGGACGCGGCAGCATCGGATGCGGATCGATATCGAGCAGCTCACCGTGCCATTCGAATTCGCCCTCCGGATCCTGCCAGGCCTTGCCGATAATGCGCAGCGACTCCTCGACCTCCTGATAGGTGCGATCGGGATCGACACCGCACATGGAGGTCTCCTGCGGGGTCGCGCCGCGACCCGCGCCGAGATTCACCCGCCCGTTGGAGAGCACGTCCAGCATGGCCGCGCGTTCGGCGGCGCGCACCGGGTGATTGAAGTTGAACGGCATGCACACCACGCCGTGGCCGATGCGGATCCGTTCGGTGCGCGCGGCCACCCAGGTCAGGAAGATCTCCGGGGCGCTCATATGCGCATACCACTTCAAGCCGTGATGTTCGACCGCCCAGACGGTGTCGAACCCCATCTCCTCGGCCAGCACCGCCTGCTCGACGCAGTCGCGCAATACCTGCCGTTCGTGGTCGGCCGACGGGTCGGTCATCTGTGCCTCGAAGATCATCGAGAACTTCATGCATTGCCTCCACTCTGTTCTTCCCACCCCACCGGCACTGCCGGCTGTCCATCCGCAATTCAATATGCCTAGTAGAAATATTTCCGATGCTCTTGTTGAGGTCAGGTGCATGTCTCGGTGGATGGGACTATTCCGGTTCGCGCCGCCCGCGCGCCCATAGCGTCGATATCGCATACGGCGTCGAACCGACGCCGGAGAAAGGACGGACCTGACGTGGGTCGACTCGATGACAAGGTCGCGCTGGTCACCGGCGCAGCGCGCGGGATGGGCGCCGAACATGTCCGCCGCTTCGTTGCCGAGGGTGCGCGGGTGGTGTTCGGCGATGTGCTCGATGCGCAGGGCGAACAGTTGGCCGCCGAAACCGGCGCACGCTATCTGCACCACGATGTGACCAGCGAGGCCGACTGGGCGGCCGCGGTGCGGACCGCGGTGGACGAGTTCGGCAAGCTCGATGTGCTCGTCAACAATGCCGGCCTGCTGCGGTTCCAGCGCATCGCCGAGATGAGCCTGGCCGACTTCACCACGATCATGACGGTGAATGTCACCGGCACCTGGCTGGGCATCAAATCCGCCGCGCCCGCGATGACCGGCGGCGGCGCGATCGTCAATATCTCCTCGGTCGAGGGATTCGTCGGCGCGGCGGGCCTATCGGCTTACAGCGCAAGCAAATTCGCCATTCGCGGACTGACCAAATCGGCCGCGCGCGAACTCGGCGCCAGCGGAATCCGGGTCAACTCCATCCATCCCGGCGGTATTGCGACGCCGATGACGGCGGCGGCGGGCTCCGGCGTCGACGGCAATACCTTCTTCGCCGGATTGCCTATTCCGCGCTGGGGACAGCCCGGCGAGGTCTCCGAGGCGGCCGTCTTCCTGGCCTCGGATGCCGCGAGCTATTGCACCGGAACCGAGGTCGTCATCGACGGCGGCATGCTCACCGGCGCCGGTTACTAGGGAAAGAGAGCCAGATGTCCGAGGAGAACACCTACGACGTCGTGGTCGTCGGCTCGGGTGCGGCGGGTATGACCGCCGCGCTCACCGCCGCCTATCGCGGGCTTTCGGTGGTGCTGATCGAGAAGAGCGGCAGCTTCGGCGGTTCCACCGCCCGCTCCGGTGGCGGCGTATGGATTCCGAACAATCCGGTGCTGGTACGAGAGGGCGTGCCCGACAGCCCGGATCTGGCCCGGGTCTACTTGAAATCCGTTGTCGGCGACCGGGTTCCGCAGGCCAAACAGGACGCCTTCCTGGACAACGGCCCGCGCATGATGACCTATCTCAGCGCACGCACCGACCACCTCCAATTCGTCTATGACCGTGGCTATTCCGACTACCACCCGGAACTGCCCGGTGGCCTCGCGCAGGGCCGCAGCATCGAACCGGCGATTATCGACGGCCGACTGCTCGGCGAGGATCTGGAGCTGATCAACCGGCCGACTATGTCCGGCCCGAAGGGAATCGCGTTCACCGTCAGCGACTTCCACGATCTGAATATGATCGCGCGGACCTGGAAGGGTAAGCGCACCGCGATGAAGGTCGCCGCCTTGGCGGTGTTGAACCGGATCCGGGGACGGCAGCCGCTGAGCCTGGGCAAGGCGCTGGTGGCCCGGCTGTGGCTGGCGCTGCGCGACGCGGATGTGCCGGTTTGGCTGAATACCCCACTCACCGAACTGATTACCGCCGACGATGCGGTGGTCGGGGTCCGCGCGCAGCGCGATGGTGCACCGATCGTCATCCGTGCGCGGCGCGGTGTGGTGCTCGCCGCCGGTGGTTTCGAGCACAACCTGGAAATGCGCAAACAGTTCTTCACCGAGCCGGTCAGCACCGACTGGACCGTCGGCGCGACCGAGAATGTCGGTGACGGCATTCGGGCCGGTGAAAAGCTCAGCGCCGCACTGGATCTGATGGACGACGCCTGGTGGGGACCGTCGGTGCGCAATCCGGACGGGCCGCCGTTCTTCTGCCTGGCCGAGCGATCCCAGCCCGGCGCGATCATGGTCAATGACGCGGGCGAGCGGTTCACCAATGAATCGGCCAGCTATGTCGATGTGGTGCACACGATGTACGAGCAGCATTCGACCGGTGTGGGCCATGTGCCTGCGCACTTCATCATGGATCAGCGCTTCCGCGATCGATACCTGTTCCTCGGCACCTTCCCGAAACAGGCCATCCCGCAGAAGTATTTCGATGCCGGGATCATCAAGAAGGCCGACACGCTCGCCGAACTCGCCACCAAGATCGGTGTTCCGGCCGATTCCTTGATCGCGACGGTGCAGCGGTTCAACGGTTTCGCGCGCGCCGGACGCGACGAGGACTTCCATCGCGGTGAATCCGCCTACGACCGCTACTACGGCGACCCCACCGTGCAACCGAATCCCTGTCTGGCACCTATCGATCAGGGTCCGTTCTACGCGGTCGAGATGGTGCCCGGCGATCTGGGCACCAAGGGCGGCCTGGTCACCGACGAGCACTCCCGGGTGCTGCGCGAAGACGGCGCGCCGATCGCCGGACTGTATGCGGCGGGCAATAATTCGGCCGCCGTCATGGGCAACAGCTACGCGGGCGCGGGGGCGACCATCGGGCCCGCCATGGTGTTCGGCTATATCGCGGCCGATCACATCGCCGATTCAGGAGCGTGACGTGGACAGAGTGAGTGGCAAGACGGTCATCGTGACCGGAGGCGCGCGCGGTATGGGTGCGGCATTCGCCCGTCGACTGGTCAGCGAGGGCGCCTCGGTGGTCGTGGCGGATGTGCTCGTCGACGAGGGTAAGGCGGTGGCCGCCGAACTCGGCGACCATGCGGTGTTCTGTCGCCTCGACGTCACCGACGAATCCGCGTGGGCCGCAGTGGTTGCCGAGGCGGAGCGCACCTTCGGACCGGTCTCCGGGCTGGTCAATAACGCGGGCATCGTGCACGTCGATCCGATCGAGCGGCTCGCCGAGGCAGATTACCGGCGGGTGATCGATGTGAACCAGGTCGGGGTGTTCCTCGGCATGAAAGCCGTTGTGCCGTCGATGCGCCGGGCGGGCGGCGGCTCGATCGTCAATATTTCCTCGATCGGCGGCATCATCGCATTCAGCAATATCCTCGGCTACGTCGCCTCCAAATGGGCGGTGCGCGGGATGACCAAGGCCGCCGCCCAGGAGTTCGGCGCCGACGGCATCCGGGTCAACTCGGTACATCCCGGCGTCGTGGCCACCGAGATGACCGCCGATTCCGATCGCTCGCACTCGATGGTGCACGACCAGCCGCTCCCCCGGGCCGCTGCACCTGGTGAGCTGGCCGATCTCGTGCTGTTCCTCATCTCCGACGAGGCAAGTTTCTGCACGGGTTCCGAATTCGTCGCCGACGGCGGCTACACCACCAAATGACCAAGGACAGCTGCTGTGAAAAACTTTGAGGACAAGGTCGTCGTCATCACCGGCGCGGGTGCGGGCATCGGCCGCGCGCTCGCGCTGGAACTCGCGGACCACGGCGCGAAGCTGGCGTTGTCCGGGCGAAATCTGGCCAATGTCACCGAAACCGCCGCGTTGTGCGAGCAAGCCGGGGCCAAGGCGCGGGCATACAAGCTGGACGTCACCGACCGTGCCGCCGTCTACGCACATGCCGATGAGGTCCGATCCGACTTCGGCCCGGCCAATGTCGTGGTCAACAATGCGGGCGTCTCTCTCACCGCCAATATCGAGGAGCTGACCTGGGAAGACTTCGAGTGGATCGTCGATATCAACTTCTGGGGCGTCATGTACGGCACGAAAGCCTTTCTGCCGCAGGTGATCGCTTCCGGTGACGGTCATATCGCGAATGTCTCCAGCATGTTCGGCCTCGCCGCCTGCCCGAGCCAAGCCGCCTACAACGCAACCAAATTCGGCATCCGCGGCTTCACCGACGCACTGCGCCAGGAGATGCGGATCGCGGGCCATCCGGTCGGGGTCAGCAGCGTCCACCCCGGCATGATCAAGACCGAAATCGCTTGGAAGGCTCGCGCGGGCGGCGACCGCGACCGTGATGCACTGGCCGCCAACTTCGACAAACTGGCCAAGACGACACCCGAATCCGCGGCGAAGACCATCCTGCGCGGAATCCGAAAGGATAAGGCCAAGATTCTCATCGGGACCGATGCCCGCGTAATCGATTTGCTGCCGAGAATCTTCGGCTCCGGCTACCAGCGCATCATTACCGCCCAGATGCGAAACGAGGTATAGACCGGTCGGCACTTTGTCGAAGGTGAACCGGGCTTGACGGACCGGTTCACCGAATTTTTCGGAAATGGTTGCTCTAAAACTGCTGTGCTGTCAGGATGTTCCCCACGCGACGACTCCGGACTCGGGGGAAGTCGCCGTTCCACCGCGAATCAAGTTGTGTTTCAACGACTTCAAGGGAACACCTTGTGAAATACCGGCAGCAACCACACCCGGCGCCATTCGGGCATGCATCGCAGTTCAGGACAAGATCCAGACAGCAAACCTGCCCTTCGTGGGTGCAGATCGCCCTCGCCCTCGGCAGCCTTTTCGTATTGGCCGTAATCGTCGCCATGCTATACGGCACCCCGAGTCCACTGGCCGAAACGCCGCGCGCCGTCACGGTTGCTACGCCGAATCCCACTGCCACGCCCAGCTTTACCGTGCTATCTCACTGACCGCACTCGCATCATTTCCGAGTTCAGCTCGCTCCGGCGGCGCGCAGTAATTTCCTCCCGAGGTCGGCCAGCATTTCCGCCATCTCCGGTGGTTCTCTGACCTCGAATTCCAGGCCCAGGTGGGCGATTCGCACGGCGGTCCATTCCAGTGAGTCGGCTGAGGTGCGGAGGAGGCAGGTTTTGTCGTCGATGGGCTCGATTTCCTCGGGGCGGACGCGGAAGGTTTCGATCAGCTGCGGGGCCGAGGCGTGAACGAGGAAGACGACTCGGCGCAGCGGGCGGGAATGGGCCAGGGACCGGGTGACGAAGGCGGCCGCGTCCTCGGTGGGTAATTGCCTTGGGGTGCTGCGTATTCCGATCGGTCGCGGAGAATCGATGCGGTCTACACGGAACGTGCGCCAGTCGGTGCGGTCGATATCCCAAGCGACCAGGTACCAGCGGCGACCCGCGGAGACGAGGCTGTGGGGTTCGGTCAGGCGGCGGGTTTCGGTATCGCCTTTATCGCGGTAGCGGAAGCGGACGCGTTCGTTGTCGCGGCAAGCGGCAGCCAGGACGACCAGGGTTTCCGGGTCGACCATAGGTCCAGCGGCCGGACCACCCAGCGATACCGTTGCCGACCGCACCGCCTCGACTCGGCGCCGGAGTCGAGCGGGCAGCACCTGTTGCAGCTTGACCAGCGCCCGTGCGGACGACTCGTCGATGCCCTCGACCGCGCCCAGTGCGGCATTGCGCAGTCCGAGCGTGATCGCGACGGCCTCTTCGTCGTCGAGCAGCAGCGGCGGCAGTGCAGTGCCGGCCTCCAGCCGATAACCGCCGACCGAACCGAGGCCGGAATGCACCGGATATTCCAATTCCCGCAGCCTCTCGATGTCGCGGCGCACCGTCCGGACCGTGACGCCGAGGCGTTCGGCCAGCTCGGGCCCGGTCCATTCGCGGCGGGTCTGCAGCAGGGAGAGCACCTTCAGTAGTCGGGCGGCGGTGTCGGTCACAGCTTCCAGTATCCGCCGAAATGAGGACCGATCCTGACCTCATTGGCCCCTACCGTGGCGATTGTGAACGCAGACCGAGACACCATCCAGATCATCGGGGCACGCGCCAACAACCTGCGCAATATCTCCCTGGCCATCCCAAAAGGCAAGATCGTCGTTTTCACCGGCGTATCCGGATCGGGCAAATCGTCGGTGGTCTTCGGCACAGTGGCCGTCGAATCGCAGCGTCAGCTCAATGAGACCTACACCTGGTTCATCCGCAACCGACTGCCCAAGTACGAGCGGCCCGAGGCCGATGTTATCGACAATCTGGCACCCGCGGTGGTGGTCGATCAGAAGCCGATCGGCGGCAATTCCCGCTCCACCGTCGGCACCATGACCGATATCCAGTCCATCGTTCGAGTGCTGTTCTCGCGGTACAGCGAGCCGAGTGCCAGTGAGGCGACCCGTTATTCGTTCAACGACCCGTTGGGCATGTGTCCCGAGTGCGGCGGCCTCGGCCAGGTCGTGCGGCCGGATCTGGACAAGTTGCTCGACGCCGCCAAATCGCTCAACGAGGGTGCCATAAACTTTCCACCGTTCGCGGTGGGGACATTTCAGTGGCAGATCTACGCCGAGTCCGGTCTCTTCGATCCGGACAAGCCATTACGCGATTTCACTCCGGATGAGTGGCAGTTGTTCCTGCGCGGCAACGGATTCCGGGTACCGCGCCGCAACAAGACCGGCTCGATGGGCAGCAATGCCTATGAGGGACTGCTGGAACGTTTCGACCGGCTCTACATCAAACGAGACCTCGGTGCGCTCAGCGATAAGAATCGCGCGGCGGCGATGGCGGTCGTCCAGGCGCAGACATGTCCGGAATGCGGTGGCGCACGGTTGAATTCCGACGCGCTGGCGAGCCGGATCAACGGGCTCGGCATTGCCGACTTCGGCCGCATGGAGGTAACCGACCTGATCGCGGTGCTCGGCGAGCTCGACGGGACACCCGCTGCACCGATCGCCGAGGCCGCCATCGTCCGGTTGCGCCGGATCGAGGAGGTGGGCCTCGGCTATCTCTCGCTGGATCGCGAGACATCCACGCTTTCCGGCGGAGAAGCACAGCGGCTCAAGGTCGTTCGGCATCTCGGATCCAGTCTCACCGGGATGACCTATATTTTCGACGAACCCAGCATCGGCATGCATCCGCGCGATATCGGCCGATTGAACAAGCTGATGATCCGGTTGCGCGACAAAGGCAATACGGTGCTGGTGGTCGAACACTCCCCCGATGTCATCGCCGTCGCCGACCACATCGTGGATATGGGACCTGGCGCGGGCGGGCACGGCGGTCAGGTCGTCTTCCAGGGCACCGTAGAAAAATTGCGCACCTCGGGCACGTCGACCGGTGAGCAGTTGCGGCGGGTGCAACCGGTCAAAAGCGCGAGCCGCACCCCGACCGGCTGGTTCACCGTCACCGGCGCGGATTCGTACAACCTGAAGAATCTGACGGCACGGTTCCCCACGGGCGTGCTCACCGCGGTGACCGGTGTGGCGGGTTCGGGCAAGAGCACGTTGGTTTCCGGCGCCTTCGTGCGCGCCTACCCGCAGGCGATCGCCGTGGACCAGTCCGCCATAGCCGCCTCCCGACGTTCCAGCCCCGCCACCTACACCGGCATCATGGACCCGATGCGGCAGGTGTTCGCCACGGAGCACGGCGTCGAGCCGGGACTGTTCAGCTTCAACTCGGCGGGCGCATGCGCCGAATGTGGTGGAGCAGGCGTCATATTCACCGATCTCGCCTATATGGATCCGATCACCACCGTGTGTCAGAGCTGCCACGGACGCCGCTATCGTCCCGAGGTGCTGGGCTATACCGTGCGCGGTGCATCCATCGCCGATGTGTTGGATATGACCGTGGAGCAGGCTCTCGATTTCTGGAATGGCAATGCGGGCAGCAGGATTCGGACTCCGCTGCGTGCGTTGAACGAGGTCGGTCTCGGCTATCTGACGCTCGGTCGCTCGCTGAGTTCACTCTCCGGCGGTGAACGTCAACGCATCAAACTCGCCGATCACCTGCACCGCAGCGGCGGCATCTACGTACTCGACGAGCCGACCACCGGACTGCACATGGCCGATGTCGACGCTCTGATCGCCCTGCTGGATCGGCTGGTCGACGCGGGCAATACCGTCATCGTCATCGAACACGATCTCGAGGTGGTGAAACGCGCCGACTGGGTGATCGATCTCGGACCGGACGGCGGCAAGCACGGCGGCGAAATCGTCTTCACCGGAACGCCTTCGGCCCTACTCGACGATCAGCGTTCGATCACAGCCGGCTATCTGCGGCGTAGCCTCGCATGACGTCCGGCCGCGCCCCCTCGACGCGACCGGGGCACCCGCGGACCAGATTTCGATACGACAACCGCATCCAGAGCTTGCCGACACCGTTACCGGACAAGCGCGGCAGCACAACCGAGCGGCCGGTCGTCAGCAACAGCAGGTCGGCGATACGGCCATGCACCTCTTCTCCGGTACCCACCACCCAATCGGCGTCCGTGGCGATGAGCCGAAACCCCATGAGCCGGTACTTCGCCCAGAACGGCCAACCCGCGGTCCAAACCCGGGTGGCCGCCGTCGCCGCAGCCTCGATCGGCAGGTCGATCTGCCTGCCGGTCGGCATGGCGATGTCCTGGCCGTGCACCATGATGTCGTAGAGGATATTGCGATAGTTGGTGACCACCGGCAATTTTCGCGATGCCGCACGCGCCCGGATCTCGGCGACGAGGTCCTGCCCCGCGTCGGCATAGCGAACGGACACATCGTGATTCAGCCGATGGAACCGCCCGCGCGCCCGCAGCCCCTCACGAACCATATCCACCGGACCGGGCGGCTGCGGCGCCAAGGCGATATGCGCGGCCACATCCCGAATCCGCCAGCCCGCACACAGCGACGGCAGCTCCCACTCATTCGGTGCGAGATCGTCGAGTACGTCGGCGACGGCGCGTCGCTGTTGCTCGATGACCCGCCACTGCGTATCCCGGTCCATATCGGCCTCCGATACAATTTAGTCAGCTTCCCTGACTATTATAGCCAGAGAGGCTGACCAACTCGAGGTTGTGCTGTGAACCGGACAGGGCCGCACCGAAAGGCCTTGCTGCTCAGGTCATTCGGGTGGCGCGGCGGTGGCGACCGGTTCGATGGCGGCCCGGAGTGGTGCCGATGATGTCGGTGAATGCGGTGATGAAGCTGCTGGGGTTCGCCCACCCGCAGGCGTGGGCGACGTGGGTCGTGTCGTGGCCGTCGGCGAGCAGGACGAGTGCGTGATAGATGCGTAGTTGTGTGCGCCACTGATAGAAGGTCATGCCGAGTTCGTTGTGGAACAGTCGGCTGAGGGTGCGGGCGCTGGCGCCGATCCTCTGCCCTAGTTCGGCCAGTGAGCTGTTGTCCGCGGGCTGCTGGTACAGCACCTGCGCAATGGCTTGCAACCGATCGTCATGTGGTTCCGGCAGTTGCAAGGGCTGCTCATGTGCTTCGTGGAGTTCGTCGACGAGGACTCGACGAAGACGAGTGAGCGCGGCGCGGTCGCGCTCGCGTGGGCCCGTGAGGGTGAGCAGAATTTCGCGGGCGAGGTCGGAGACCAGGAACACGGCGGGATGGTCCGGTGCGAGCCGGGCCAGGGATGCCGGTAGGAACAGGATCCGCATATCGGTGTGGCTGTGCGCGCGGTGGTAGTGCGCGAATCCGGCTGGAGTCCATGCGACTCGATTGGCCGGAACGATCGAAGTGCCGCGCTCGGTGTGGACCGATAGGACACCATGAGCCGCGTACACCAGGTGTCCACGTGGATGGGAATGCACCGTGCTTGTTCCCCCCGATGGCCATAGATGTACGCCTCCGGATGGCCAGAGACGTGACGTCCGACCGGTCCGGGCAAGTTGGCGGGCAACGGGCATAAGTTGGCATTCTATCGGTGGTCGGCCACGCCGCCGCTCCGCGACAGTGAACCCATGCGCGATGATTTTCACTCGGCCGGCACTACGACCGCACGCCGTCGAGATGGTGTGAGTACGACAATGCGAGCGGCGGTCTGTGTCAGGGCCGGTGGTCCGGGGGTACTGGAGATCCGTGAGCTGCCGGTACCAGCGGTTCGAGACGGCTGGAGCCTGGTGCGGGTGCAGGGCGCGGGTTTGAACCGGTCGGAGCTGAGGACCCGTCAGGGGCATTCCCCGAACGTGACGTTCCCGCGTGTGCTCGGGATCGAATGTGTGGGAACCGTGGCCGCCTCGACCGATCCGATGTTGCCGGATGGGACGAGGGTTGCGGCGGTGATGGGTGAGATGGGCCGGGAGTTCGACGGCGGCTACGCGGAGTATGCGCTGTTGCCGAACTCGCTGCTGATGCCGGTCACCACCACATTGCCTTGGGACGTCCTGGCCTCGCTACCTGAGACGTATCTGACTGCGCAGGGCTCGCTGGATGCGTTGGGGATTGCGCCGGGTGACCAGGGGCGGTTGCTGATCCGTGGCGGGACCTCCTCGGTGGGGATGGCCGCCGCGTCGATCGCGTCCGGCTACGGCATCGAGACCGCCGCCACCACTCGGCGGCGAGGCAAGATCGGCGCATTGACCGCGGCTGGTATCGACCACGTACTCCTCGATACCGGTGAATCGCTGACGGCGAGCGTGCACTCGGTATGGCCCGAGGGGCCGGACTATGTGCTGGATCTCGTCGGAGCGAGCACGGCGGTGGACTCGCTACACCTCGTCCGTCGAGGCGGGACGGTGTGTGTGGCGGGCTCGCTCAGCGGGTGGCTGATCCCGGACTTCGAACCGATAGCGATGATCCCGTCCGGAACCAAGCTCACGGCTTTCCACAGCGAGGAACTCGAGGGCAGCGCCGGCACGACCGTGTTGCAGCGCGTCATCCACCAGGTCGAAGCCGGCGTATATCGACCCAACATCGACCGCGTCTTCGGCCTCGACGACATCGTCGCGGCGCACCGCTACATGGAGAACAACCAAGCCGCCGGAAAGCTTGTCGTGGTGCCCTAGCCGGCGCGGCCATTGCCGGGAACCGTCGAGGTCCGCGCGTCCTGCTGACCGGGACGTCCGGTACGCCGGGGCCGATCGGGGCGGCAGGCTGAAATCGGGCTGCCCGCAGGTGCGCACCGCGGGGGTTGCGCCATTTGCCAGGGCGTTCGGGCCAACGCCCGGTGAGCTGCCCTTGTCATGCGCTGCGTGCGCGGTGGCTGTCGATGATCAAAGGAGTGTTATGACGATCGGAGTGGAGCCGGTGGAGCGACCGAGGGCCGCCTTCGGGAGGGCCGGTGCCGATGGTTCGGTCGTTGTGGAACTCGATGGAGCGTGCGGACTTTCGCGGGAGCGGATCGGGGGAAAGGCGTGGAGCGTTGATCATATGCGGGGGTTGGGTTTGCCCGTACCGCCAGCATTCGTGCTGACGACCGAGGCATGGGCCGAATTCGGGGCCAACGGTGGGGTGCTCGGTGCCGAGATCTGGGCGGGGGTGCGAGACGGTATCGCCGCGTTGGAGCATGGGACGGGGCGGCGCTTCGGAGCCGCGGAGCATCCGTTGCTGGTATCGGTGCGGTCCGGGGCCGCGGTGAGTATGCCGGGGATGATGGATACCGTTCTGAATCTGGGCATGAACGACTCGGTCGAGCAGGCGCTGACCGCCGAGACGCGAAATCCCGGATACGCCAGCGATACTCGGCGACGGTTCGTCACCCAGTATCGGCAGATCGTGCTCGGTGATCCGAATGGCGCGGTGCCGGGTGATCCGTGGGAGCAGCTGCGTGGCGCGATCACCGCGGTGTTCCGTTCGTGGGATTCCGCGCGGGCCAAGACCTATCGGCACACCCGGGGGGTTTCCGACTCGCTCGGTACAGCGGTCACGGTGCAGGCCATGGTGTTCGGAAATCTCGACGCGCGCTCGGGGACCGGGGTGCTGTTCAGCCGGAATCCGAATACCGGTGCGCGGGCGGTCTTCGGCGAATGGCTGGTCGGCGGGCAGGGTGAGGATGTCGTCTCGGGACGCACCACCCCGCGCCCGCTCGACGAACTCGCGGTGACGCTGCCGGAGGTGCACCGCCAATTGCTCGCCGCCGCCGAGCTGCTCGAGCGTGACGGTCGCGATATCCAGGACATCGAGTTCACGGTCGAATCCGGTCGCCTGTGGCTGTTGCAGTCTCGACCGGCGAAACGCTCTGCGCGCGCGGCGGTTCGCGCCGCCGTCGCCATGGTCGATGAGGGACTCATCGATGCGGATGAGGGATTGCGCCGTGTCGGGCCCGACCAGGTCCGGACAGTCCTGCTGCCCGCATCGGGCGACGACACCGGGCTGCGGCCCATGGCCAAGGGCGAATCCGCATGTCCGGGACTCGCCTCCGGCATTGTGGTCACCGATCCCGACGAGGCCGAAACCCGGTCGGCCGCAGGTGAGCACGTGATCTTGGCGCGCCCGACCACCAGCCCGGACGATCTGCACGGGATGATCGCGGCGCGGGCCATCGTCACCGAACTCGGCGGCGCCACCTCGCATGCCGCGCTGGTCAGCCGGGAACTCGGCCGTCCATGCGTAGTCGGCTGCGGCGCAGGGGTTGTCGAGGCATTGGCCGGTCGCGTCGTCACCGTCGATGGCGGGGCGGGCACCGTGTGGCCGGGACAAGTGAGTGGAAAGGCGGTGGACGCCTCGGTAATCGACGACGTCGAGCGACTCGCACAGTGGGCACGGGTCGATTCGGCCGAGCTGCCCGAGTTCCTGTCTAAACCGAACGAAGATCGGTCAGCGGCAACTGATTCCGATTCGGCGAATTCGCCGAATCCACGAGAAACCAACGGCACCAAAGTCTCCGAACTCGCCGTACTGCGCCTGATCGGCATCAAGGGTCGAGTTCAATCGGACGCCATCGCCACCAGCCTCACGATCGCCGCGGCCGAAGCCGCTTCGTACACTGCTGATTTCGTGACACGTGGGCTGTGCGCCAGCACACCCGTGGGCGTCCGCCTGACCCCGCAGGGTCGCGAACAACTAGGCCGACTTCTCGAACACGAGCGCGTCGATCTCGACCGGAGCGACCTCGCCGCGGCCTACGATGAATTCTGCGAGTTCAATGCCGAGCTGAAAACAGTCATCACGGCCTGGCAGATGAAGGACGCGAGCACGGTGAACGATCATTCCGACAACACCTACGACGCAGCTGTTTTGGCGCGCTTGACCACACTGCACCACGACGTCGCTCCCCTCGTCGAACGCATCGGCACCATCGCGCCCCGCCTCGTGCCGTACACCGACCGCTTGGCCCGCGCCGTCGAGCGGATGAACGGCGGCGACCACAGCTGGGTGGCTCGGCCGGTCATGGACAGCTATCACACGGTGTGGTTCGAATTGCACGAAGACCTCATCGGTCTGTGCGGTCTGAGCCGCGCCGACGAGGCCGCCGCGGGCCGAGCCCACTAGCGCGATGTTCACCGATAGCGCCCAGCGGCGATGGGTGGAGTTCGCCGAAATCGACAATGTCCGTGATCTCGGCGGGCTCCCGGTGATCGGCGGCGGCACAACCAGATTCGGCGTCGTCTACCGATCCAGCACACCCCAGCATCTCACCGAGGACGATCTGGCCATCCTGACCGGACCGGTCGGCCTGCGCACGCTGATCGACCTACGCAACCCGGACGAGGTACTCCGCGAGGGCTACGGCCGACTGACCGGCAGCGCGGCGGTGCGCATGGTCAATCTCCCGGTGCGCAAGGCGACGAACGTCGTCGCGACGCCCGCCGATCTGGTTCCCGACGGCAGAGAGTACGACCTGGTCGCGCTCTACCGCGAACTACTCACCGGCAGTGGCGAATCCATCGTGGCGGCGGCCCGGCTGATCGCCGATGCCGAACGTCACTCGGTCGTCTTCCATTGCGCCGCGGGCAAAGACCGCACCGGCATCCTCGCGGCCATGGTGCTGGATGCGGTGGGTGTCCCGGCCGAGGCCATCGCCGCCGATTACGCACTCACCGGCGAACGCCTGGAACGCATCCGCGAACGCCTGGACGCGCTGCCGTCGTATCACGGGCTGCCACCGGTCCGGACCGGCATCCTGGCGGTCGATCCGGATGTGATCATCCGGTTCCTCGACGAATTGCGCACCTCCCAAGGCGGGGCGGCAGAATGGCTGCGCGCCAACGGACTATCCGGTGCAGAACTCGCCCGACTCCGCGCGGTACTGGTGGACGCCGCCTAGTCCCCGCCGTGGCGACTGTTCATCCGGAATTACCGCCGAAGGTCCAGTATGGTCACCAGCGTGCACGACGATGTCGACTACACGAAGCTGGCCACCCCCGCCGAGAAGAAGAAGTACGCCAAGCAGAACAGCTTGATGTACGGCGGGCTGATCGCCATCGGCGTCGTCATCCTGCAGGGCTTTCTCACGGCCTCGCCGCTGGGCGTCTCCGGTCGGATCTCCATGATCGCCTTCGCGATCTCGCTGCCACTGCTCGCGGTGCTGCTGATGCTCGACGAATGGCAGTCGGGCGAACAGGCGCCGAGCCCGAGCATGACCGATGATGCGGCCAAGGCCATCGCCCTGCTCAGCTCGCTCGTCGGCGTCGTCGCGGCGTTCTGGCATATCGACTGGAGCGCGGGCGTCGCGGTGATCGCGGCCGGAGTGGTCGCGCTCGGGGTCTACGGAACGCATTTCAGCAGTACGAGCTTCACTCAGGCGGTGCTGCGGCGAAACCAGCAGCGGTCCGCCGCGCCCCAGGCGGCACCCGTGACCACTGCGCAGCAGCCCCCGGCGTCTCAGCCGACAACGCCCCAACCGCCGGCTTCTCAACCAGCGGCTCCGCAGCCACCTACAGCTCAGTCCACTGCTCCTCGGTCGACAGCGAACCAGCCTGAGGCGACCCGCACCGCAACGCCCGAGCCGACGACACCTGCACCGGCAGCGCCCGGACCAGCAACGCCCGAGTCGACCGCTCCCCAGCCGACAAAGCCCACAGCGCCGGAGTCGACGACACCTGCGTCCGCCGCATCCAAGCAGGCAACGCGCGAGTCGACCGCTCCCCAGCCGACAACAGCCGAGTCCGCAGTGCCCGAGCCGAGGTCGGAGCCGACCACGATCATCGAGCAGCCGAAGCCCCCGCAATCGGCGCCGCCATCGTCCGACTCCCCCGAAGAAGCGCCCCCGCAGCACCCACCGACGTCGTGACCCGCGACATCCCAATGCTGCAGACCTGACCTCAGCGAGGTCCGCGCACGTCATCATGAGCTGTATGGCAACGCGCGAGGTGGTGAGGGCAGGCGCGTTCACGACGATCTACAACCCCAGCGACGGCGAATCACACCCCTGGTACATCAACGACCACACCATCGTCCGCGACGAATCCGGCCGCTGGCACCTGTTCGGCATCACCCATCCCGAACCCGCCGACCCGTTCCACGAAACAGAATTCGCCCACGCCACCGCACACCAACTCCACGGGCCGTGGACCAAGCGACCATCCGCCCTGACCGTCGATCCGGGCTACGGCGAAACACATATCTGGGCACCGCATGTCATCGGCGTCGACGGTCGCTACCACATGTTCTACGCCGGCGGCGGCACCGACCGCAGCACCGCCGCCATCAACCTCGCCACCTCCACCGACCTGTTCCGCTGGACCCGCAGCCGTGCCGGACCGCTGTTCCTCGACGGCTACGACGCGAGAGATCCGATGGTCGTGCGCATCGGCGAGAAATGGGTCATGTACTACTGCGCCACCAGTACACCGCGCGGCGGCCACCACGTCGTCGCCTACCGCACCAGCGGCGATCTCGTGCACTGGGGCGACCGCCATATCGCATATACCGACCCCACGATCGGCACCGAAGCGGGCAACACCGAATCCCCGTTCGTCGTACACGACGGCGGATGGTGGTACCTGTTCATCGGTCCGCGCCCGCACTACGTCGGCACCGACGTATTCCGCAGCGACACCCCCTTCCGGTTCCGCATCGGCGACAAGGTCGGCCATATCGCCGCCCACGCCGCCGAACTCGTGCGCGACGACAACCGTTGGTGGATCACCAGCGCGGGCTGGGCCCAGGGCGGCGTCCACCTCGCACCACTCACCTTCCCCACCCCGCGCCCCGTCACCGCGGCCGTTCCCCGCTGAGTGATCGCACCATGCCCGCCACGAGCACCCTGGTCTGCTCGAATGACGCTTCGGAGACCGCCGGTGCGCCGACCACCGTGCGCATGACCCCCAAACCGAGCAGCAGCGCGCCGATCAGTTCCGCACGCAACGCGCCGTCCGCGCCGCCCAGGCGTGCGGCCATCTCGCCCAGATAGCCATCGCAGAGTTGCACGCGCAACTGGTCACGCACGACTTCATGACCGGCAGATCGTAGTCCGGCCACCAGTGGATGCTCACCGCCGAATTCGGGCCGGTCCTCGAAGACGACGTCGCGCAGCAGCGCATCGGCGATCGATACGACCGGTCGATGTCGGTCGGCCGCAACGCCTTTCGGTATCTCGATATGCATCGCCTCGGTATAGAGCTGTTCCTTGGAACCGAAGTACCGGAATACCAGCGCCGGGTCGACGCCGACATCACCCGCGATATCGCGGACGCCGGTCCGGTCGAATCCGGTCGTGGCGAACCGGATCCGGGCGGCGTCCAAGAGTGCGGATCGGGTGGCGGCACGGTCGCGCCGACGGCCCGGCGCTGCGGTTTCGGTCATCTGGTCACCATAAGTCACCAATTGTTGACTTGTGTATCGCAGCCTTCCTAGCCTCGCTGTCATCGGCCGATGACTCATCCGAAAACGATTCGAGGAGAAGCGATTCGATGCGCACCTACGTGATAACCGGCGGCACAGACGGCATGGGCAAGGGTCTCGGCCGGCACTTCCTCGGCCGGGGCGACCGGGTGCTCGCGGTGGCCAGCGGCGTGGTCAAGGGCCACCGATTCCTGCGCGAGGCCGCCGAACTCGGCGCCGCCGACCGCGCGAACTTCATCCAGGCCGACCTCAGCACGCTCACCGGAATGCACAAGGTCATCGCCGAGGTCGCGGCGGTCACCGATACCGTCGACGGCGTCGTCTTCGGCGCACAGAACTTCCGGTCCGAACGTCAGGAGACCGTCGACGGCTTCGAATACACCTTCGCCCTCGCCTACCTGAGCCGCTATGTCATCGGGCACGGACTCTTCGACGCATTGGAACGCGCCGAAGCCCCGGTCATCATGAATATCGCGGGTCCGGGCGGACTGCCCGGCACCATCGAATGGGACGATCTACAGCTGCGGACCGGATTTCGCGGCATGCGTGCGGCCATGCAGTCCTCACGCTGTATCGACCTGCTCGGCGTGGCATTTCCGCAACGTCATCGGGGAGCCCGCACACGGTATGTGCTCTATAACCCGCTGACGGTGCGCACCGCCATGGCCGACCCGCTGCCCAGGGCACACCGCTTCCTTACCAAGACGTGGCTGTTGCTCGCCGGTCAACCGGTGCGCAAGGCCATCGTCCCCATCGCCGAACTGATCGACCATCCGCCTACCGAACCGCTCGCCGCATTCCGACGCCGAACGCGACTCACCTTGGCGGGCAAGGATTTCGATCCGGAGCGCGCCCGGCGGCTCGATGCGATCACGGCCGAATTGGTCGACAGCCGGGTCACCGACGGATAACGACCTCGAACCCGCTCGGCCGAAGCCGACCACCGGCGGCCCTCTTCGGATAGATAATCCTGGAGGGGGCCTGCGCGTTGGGAGGTCGGGATGGCGCGGATCGGGGTCATGAGCGTGTCCGACGGGCGCGATTATGTGCACGCCGGCATCGCGGGGTTCATCGAGTCGGCCGAGGATCGGCTGGTCACCGGGTTGCGGGCGGCCGGGCACGAGGTGATCCGGGGCACGGCGCAGATCAGTACGAACGCACTGGCCGGCTCGGTGGCACGCGAGGTTGCCGCGGCCGGTGTGGATCTCACGGTGCTGCACTATGCGGTCTGGGCGTTCCCGCACTTCACCATGCTGGCCGCGGGTGCGACGCCGGGTCCGCTGCTGTTGTTGTCCAACATCGATCCGGTGCAGCCGGGCATGGTCGGCATGCTGGCCGCGGGCGGTGCGCTGGATCAGATCGGCCGCGCGCATACCCGGTTGTGGGGCGATCCTGCCGATACCGAGCTGATCGAGGCCATCGGTAGTCGGGCGAGCGCCGCAGCCGCCGTATCGAGCTTGCGCGGCAGCACTTTCGGGCGCTTCGGCGGACGGCCGATGGGAATGAATACTGCCGTCGCCAATACCGATCAGTGGCAGCGCCTGTTCGGCATCGATGTCGAGGAGATCGACCAGTGGGAGATCGTCCGCCGCGCCGAGCAGGCCGACGCCGGAGAGGCGAAGGGGGCGCGAGAGTGGTTGGAGCGCAATACCGCCGGTGTGCACTACGACGGCGTGAAACTCACTCCGGAATTGCTGGAACGCCAGATTCGCTCGTATCTGGCCGTGCGTGAGCTGATCGAGGAATGGCGGCTGGATTTCTCCGGTATCAAAGGCCAGCCGGAGCTCACCCAGTACTTCGCCACCATGGATATCACCGAGGCGTTCCTCAACGACCCCTACGATTGGAACGGCCCCAAACAACCCCATGTGTGCGCGACCGAAGCGGATATGGATGGCGCACTCACCATGCGGCTGCTGCAGCAGATCGCCCACACCCCGGTGCTTTTCGCCGATGTCCGGCATTATCACGCCGACCGCGATATCTGGGATCTCTGCAATTCGGGTCAGCACGCCACCTGGTTCGCGGCCCGCAGCGACGAGCCGAAGGAAAATCTCGCCAACGTACATCTCTATCCGGAGGTGTTCTTCTTCCCGGCCGGTGGTGCGTCGGTGCACCATCTGGCCGCGCCCGGCCGCATGACCCTCGCCCGCCTCACCCGTAAGGACGGCGACTATCGAATGCAGTTGATGCTGGGCGATTTCGAGACCTATGACCAGGCGACCAATGAATCGCTGATGAAACTGTCCACCTGGGAATGGCCGCATGCCTTCGCCCGGTTGGACGCACACGCCGATGATTTTCTGTCCCGCTTCGGCGCCAACCATATTCACGCCGTACCCGGCGACCATCGGGCTACCGTCCGGGCCGCCTGTGATCTGCTCGATATCACCCTCGACGAGTTCACCCGATGACGGGCGCATTCCTCGGCGTCGATATCGGGACCTCCAGTTGCAAGGGCGTCCCGGTCCGGCCGGACGGTACCGTTATCGCCAGCGAGCCGGCGCAGCTTTCGGCGACTGTGCCGGTCGGCGAACCCGAACAGCCGCTGACCACCATCTCCTATCAGAAACGGGCGGGCCACGCCGCGGTCACCGATCGATACGGCTGGCCGGGGCTGTGACGGCATCGGAACTCTGGCGGCTCGACGCCGCACGGACCCGCTCGATCAGTGCGGAGAATCCGACCGGCTCCCCCGGTGCCGGGGCTCGCGCGGTCGAGGGCACCGGGGCGCATGCTGCGCGGCTACTCGGACCCGGCTGGAAAATCTCCCCATCGATTCACCTCGACGTCGGCGAAACCGTAACGCTCGCAGATATTTCCGGCTCCGGTGTGCTGCGCCACTGCTGGCTCACCACCGACCGCACGGTGCTGCGGCAGATCACCCTGCGCATGTACTGGGACGACGAACCCGAGCCATCGATCGACCTGACACTCGGTGATTTCTTCTGCAACGGCTGGGACGAACTGGCACTTGTGCAGTCCGAGATGGTGGTGGTCGCTCCCGCCGGTGGTCTGAACAGCTTCTGGCCCATGCCTTTTCGTGAGCATGCCAGAATCACACTGCACAACGGCAGTGACCGTGCGGTGCCGGTCTACTACCAGTTCACCTATACCGAGGAGGATGTCCCCGACTCCGCCGGATATCTGCACGCGCTACGCCGCCACAGCACGCCACTCGGCGCGCCCGCCGTGCACACAATTCTCGACGTGGTGCCGGGTCCCGGCCGATACGTCGGGACCTACCTGGCGATTCGGCCGGGCGCACCGGGCTGGTGGGGTGAGGGTGAGCTGAAGTTCTATCTCGACGGCGACACCACCCATCCGACCCTGTGCGGCACCGGCACCGAGGACTACTTCGGCGGCGCATGGAATTTCGATCTCGACGGCGCTTACCGCACATACTCCACGCCCTATCTCGGCCTGCACCAGGTCCTGCCGCCCGATGAGATCTACCGGCCGCATCAGCGATTCGGCATGTACCGCTGGCATATTCGCGATCCGATCTGCTTCCGGCAGGAGTTGCGCGTGACGATTCAGGCACTCGGCTGGCACGACGACGGCACTTATCGACCGCTGACCGACGCCGATATCGTGACGACGGCGCTGTGGTACCAGAGCCGCCTAACCTCGGTCTAACTCGTCGTCATCCGGGAGTTCCATGGCGAGTAGCTCGTCCGCGCGGTTCAACGCATCGTCCATCACCGACTCGATGCCGTCCATGACCGAAAGTCCGTCCAGCAGACCGGACAACTCGCGTCGGGCGGCTTCCAATTCCGCGACCGCCGGATCGACGCGATACCACCCGACACCCTCACGCCACCAAGCGTTTTCGTCGATCCACCCCCACATGACATCGCGCACGAACTTGGCGTCGGGAGTGTACATCTGGAAACACTCGTCCGCCCCGGCGGCGCGGTGCTCGAGTTCGTACACGCCGTCGGGCAGCAGGCGCGCCTGGATGTAGGCGTGCTCGCCCCGTTCCACCACGATCGCCGGATATTCCGGGTCGGGTGGTTCGCGCAGCAGATCGTCCAGCAGCGGATCCGTCAGGGCGGGCAATGTGGTTCCGTCGCCCGTGCGGACGTGCACGTCGGCGTGCCGGTCCGGGTCGTCGTTCACCGCGACAGTCTGCCTCATCCGGAAATCCGCGATACGGCGGGGCGAAATGCGACGGGGCAGCGGGGTTCGGGTGCAAGGTAGTGATATGCGCGCGGTCGTGATCGAGACGCCTGGGAAATTCGCTGTACAGAACGTGCCGGATCCGACGCCCGGGCCCGGCGAGGTCGTGGTGCGGGTGGATGCGGTCGTGATATGCGGGACCGATGTGCATATTGCCGATGGCGAATTCCCGCCGACGCCGTATCCGATCGTGCCCGGTCACGAGTTCGCCGGTTCGGTGGTGGCACTGGGCACCGGCGTCGATGGTGTGCGGATCGGCGATACCGTCGCGGTGGACCCGTCGTTGTTCTGCGGAGCATGTCATTACTGCGCGATCGGGCGCGGGAATCTGTGCCGACGATGGGGCGCGATCGGCGATACCGTCGATGGCGCGATGGCCGAATACGCCTCGGTACCTGCCGCGAATTGCTATCGGCTGCCCGCGACGCTGTCGACCACGCACGGCGCACTCGTCGAGCCGTTGTCGTGTGCCGTACATGCGTTCGATGTGCTGCGGCGTGCGCTCGGCGCGCATTATCTGCACTACGGCGCGGGCACGATGGGTCTGCTGATGTTGCAGCTGGCGCGGGTCGCCGGGGCCGCGTCGGTGTCGGTGGTCGACATCAATACCGCGCGACTCGGGGTGGCACGCGAACTCGGCGCGGATGCCACCGCCACCACCGCCGATGAATTCGACCGCCCGCAGGGTTGGGAGGTGGTCATCGACTGTACGGGTGCGATCGCCGCCATCGAGGACGGACTCGGCCGGGTGTGCCGGGGCGGGGTGTTCCAGCAGTTCGGGGTGGCGCCGGGCGCGGCAACCGCGTCGATCTCACCGTTCCGGATCTACAACGACGAGATCACCATTGTGGGTTCGATGGCGGTGCTGCACAGCTTCGGCCGCGCGGTGGAACTCATGGACAAGGGTGTGATCGATGCGAACACCATGATCACCCACAGCTTCGGATTGGCCGAATTCGCCGATGCGCTACAGACTTTCCGCGCTGGCACCGGCCGTAAAATCCAGCTCAGGCCAGGTGCGTGATGGCCACCGTCGCGGGAGTCGACAGCTCCACCCAGTCCTGCAAAATCGTCCTGTGCGATGCGGATACCGGCGAGATTCTGGACGAGGCCCGCGCCCCGCATCCGGACGGCACCGCGGTGTCCGCCGAATCCTGGTGGCAGGCAATGCGTTCGGCGGGCGACGGCCTGTTGGATCGGGCCGACGCGGTGGCGATCGCGGGCCAGCAGCACGGGTTGGTCGCACTGGACGCCGATGGTCACCCGGTCCGGGATGCGTTGCTGTGGAACGACATACGATCCGCCGACGCGGCCGAGGAGTTGATCGCGGAACTGGGCGGCCCGCAGGTCTGGGCCGATGCTGTGGGCAGTGTGCCGCTGGCCGCATTCACCGTCGCCAAACTGCGCTGGCTGGCCGATCACGAACCCGAAAATGCCGACCGCACACACCGGGTACTGCTTCCGCACGACTATCTGACCTGGCGGCTACGAGGTGGGCCGTCCGATCCCACCGTCGAACCGACCACCGACCGCGGCGACGCCTCTGGCACCGGATACTGGTCGCCCGCGACCGGTCGGTATCGCAAAGACCTGCTCGCCCATGCCTTCCGGGGGCGCAACCCGGAACTCCCCCGCGTCGCCGGGCCGGCCGAAGCGGTCGGACGCACACCGGCGGGCGCACTGGTCGCTGCGGGCACCGGCGATAACGCCGGTGCTGCACTGGGTTTGGGCATCGCAGACGGTGACGTCGTCATCTCACTCGGCACCAGCGGCACCGTCTACACCCGTGCCGCCGCACCAAGCGCCGATGCCACCGGAGCCATTGCCGGATTCGCCGACGCGACCGGCGCATTCCTGCCACTGGCCTGCACACTCAACGCAGCCCGCGTACTGGACTCGACCGCCGGATTACTCGGCGTCGACCTCACCAGCCTGGAAAACCTTGCGCGCCAAGCACCGCCGGGTTCCGAAGGCGTCGTCATGCTCCCCTACCTATCCGGCGAACGCACCCCGAACCTGCCACACGCCACGGGAAGTCTGCACGGTCTACGACCGGAAACCTTGCGCCCCAGCCATATTGCGCGCGCCGCCGTCGAGGGCATGCTGTGCAATCTGGCCGACGCGCTCGACCACCTGCGCACCTCCGGAATCCCGGTCCACCGGGTGCTGCTCATCGGCGGAGCGGCCCGCTCCGCCTTGGTCGCCGAACTCGCGGCCCAGATCTTCGGGCTCACGGTCACGGTCCCGCAGCCGAGCGAATACGTCGCGCTCGGGGCCGCGCGACAGGCGGCCTGGGCCCTGGGCGGCACCGCACAGCCCCCGAGTTGGCCCGCACGCACCATCGCCGAGGTCCGCGCTCCGAGCGACGGCGGGGCGATCGGGCGGCAGATCCGGACGACGTACGAGAGCGCACGGCACGCCCTCTACGCTCGATGACTACGGTGCAGCGGGAAACACCGGTGGACCTATTCGCGATCTTGTAGTACAAGTACCACCGGATGCCGTCGAATGAGGATCGATGGCACCGCACCTCGGGGGATCATCATGGAATCCGCGCACGCACAGCGCCGTCGACTGATCGTCTATGTCGCCGGTCTTTCCGAAGCGCCGCATGCGGCGAAGGATCTATTCGACAAATTGCGCCACGAGCCCGGATACGGGCCGGACGAGGCCGTCTACTGGCAATTCCCGGAGCCGGTCACACGGCTGAGCCGAGGGAGCCTGACCGCGCGCTGCCGCGATCTCGCCGATCGCATCGACGCCTACTGGACCGGACCGCGCCGGACCGAAGAGATCGTCCTCATCGGACACAGCATCGGCGGCGTCATGCTCCGCTACGCCTTCCTGCAGGCACTGCGCGGTCTCGACGGCCCGCAATTGGCCTGGGCCGACGCCGTCTCCCGCATCGTGCTGCTCGCCGCGCCGAATCGCGGCGTCGATCTGGACCGCGCGCCCTGGCCGTTCCGGATGCCGGCCAAGGTGCTGGTGCCGCTGCTGCAGATGTTCACGGTGCTGGAGATGCTCTGCGGCTCACCGTTCATCACCAATTTGCGCATCCAATGGCTGCGCGAAATCGCCGATCTCGGCGATAAAGCACCGACTGTCGTACAGGTGCGCGCACGCAACGACTGGGCGGTGGACAGCGAGGACAGCCGCGATCTGGAAACGCTGCCGACCGGCGTTCAGAAGCTCATGCCCAATGCGACACACGCCGATATCGCCTGCACCAGACGCAAGGTCCGCGAGGATTACACCGGACAGCGCTACGACATTCTGCGCTGGGCCATTACCGAGGACGTCGAATCCACCAACCCGAGCCCGCTGCCCGAGCACGAGGCGACCATCAAATCGGTGGTGTTCGCACTGCACGGAATTCGATCGGGCAATGGCGAATGGCCGAACGAACTCGAGCGGAAACTGCACGAGCTGGAACCCGACGTGCTGGTGGTGACGCCGTCCTATGGGCGGCTGTCGGCCTACGACTTCGCGCTGCCGTTCACTCGGCGTCGCAATCTGCGCTGGTTCGCCGATCAGTACAGCTACTTCCTGGCCCGGCATCCCGGCATTCCTTTCCACTTCGTCGGGCACAGCAATGGCACCTACCTGTTCGGGCAGTCACTCGAGCAGATACCGGCGCTGGCCTTCCAGAATGTCTTCCTGGCGGGCAGTGTGCTGCCCCGCGAATTCGACTGGGTGGAATGCGCCGACAGGGGCCAGATCGGATCGCTGGTGAATGTGTGTGCCAGCGCCGATAAGCCGGTCGCCTGGTTGTGCAGCGCGTTGCGTGGTCTCGGCATGCGCGATGTCGGGGTGGGCGGTTTCACCGGATTCGATTCGGTTCCGCCCGGCACGCTGCAGGTGCGCTACATCAAGGGCGGGCACGGCGCGGCCCTCGTGGCCAAGCGGTTACCCGGTGTCGTCGGATTTGTCCACGACAACGAGGCCCCCTGCGAGGCCGACCATGCCGCGCCGGGCAAGTTCTTCGAGCTGATGTCGCGTTTCGCGCCGGTCGCGACCTGGTTGACGGGCGGGGCACTGATCGGCCTCGGCTGGCTCTCGGTCGCCATGCTCGGCCCGCTGGTCGGCCTCGGCGTCATTGCCGGAATGCTCGTGACGACCTATACAGCACTCGAGGTCGCCTGACCTTTTCGAGAGCCCGACGCCATGCGACCATGTAACCGATACTCCTGGTATCTCCTATATGGCTGTGAGGGGCTGAGATGGCTCAGTGCGACTTGGTGATTCGCGGCGGATCGGTATTCGACGGGCTCGGCACACCGCCGCGCATCGCCGATATCGGAATCACCAACGGCCGGGTCACCGTGATCAGCGCCTCGGCATTGCCCGACGGTGCGCGGACGGTGGATGCGGCGGGCAAATGGGTGATGCCCGGAATGCTCGACGTGCATACGCATTATGACGCGGAGGTGCTCGGCAACCCTGGTCTCGGTGATTCCGTACGGCACGGCGTCACCACCGTGGTGTTCGGGAATTGTTCGCTGTCGACGGTGTATTCCGATGCCGAGGACTGTGCCGATATGTTCGCGCGGGTGGAAGCATTGCCATGGGATGCGGTGCATGCCGCGGTCAAGGAGCACAAGGACTGGGACGGTCCGCATGCCTACGCTCGGGCCCTTGCCGCGCGCCCGCTCGGTGCGAATGTGGCTGCGCTACTGGGACATTCGGATATGCGGGTCGCAGTAATGGGGCTGGCTCGGGCCGTGGACGTGGCGGTGCGCCCGACCGAGGTGGAACTGGGCCGCATGCGCGAGATGCTGTCCAGCGCACTTGATGCTGGTTTCCTCGGGCTGTCCACCATCCGCAGTTCGTTCTCCAAATTGGCGGGCGAGCGCTTCCCGACCAGGCAATTGCCATCGACCTTTGCCACTTGGCGAGAATATCGAGCGCTGAACGATATTCTGCGGCAGCGTGATCGGATCCATCAGAGCACGCCCAACCTGACGGCCCGCGTCGAGATAGCGCGCTACTTCGCCGAGAGCGCGGGCGGACCGTTCCGTAAGCCGCTGAAGACCACGCTGATCGCGGGGATGGACGTCAAGGCCGATCGCACCGTCGCGCGGGCCGCCACCACCGCCGCCTGGATCGCGAATACCATTGGCGGAGCGCAATTCCGGTGGCAGCATCTGCCGGTGCCGTTCGAGGTGTACGCCGATGGTGTCGATCTGGTGGTGTTCGAGGAATTCGGCTCCGGCGTCGCGGCACTCAATATCCGCGATGTGATGAAGCGCGGTGAACTGCTCGCCGACGAGTCCTACCGGCGGCAGTTCCGCAAGGACCTCAGCAAGAAATTCGGCCCGCGCGTATGGCATCGCGACCTCTACGACGCCCAGATCGTCGCGTGTCCGGATCCCGAAGTCATCGGTAAGTCCTTCGGCGAGGTGGCCGACGAGCGCGGCATCCACCCGGCCGATGCCCTGCTCGACCTCACCGTCGAGCACGGTGCGCAATTGCGTTGGCGCACAGTCATCGCCAATGATCGCGACGAGGTGATGGACCGGCTCCAGTGCTCCCCCGTCGTTCAGGTCGGCTTCGCCGATTCCGGTGCCCACCTACGCAATATGGCCTTCTACAACTTCGGCCTGCGCATGCTGGAACGAGTTCACCAGCGCGCCTTCATGCCGCTGGAAACCGCGATCCACCGGCTGACCGGTGAACTCGCCGACTGGTACGGCCTGGATGCGGGCCATCTGACCGAAGGCTCCCGCGCCGATATCGCGGTCATCGACCCCGCCGGATTCGACGGCTCCAGCGCTGCCTACGCCGAAGCCCCCGTCCCCGGTATCGACGGCCTGGACCGCATGGTCAACCGCAACGACCGCGCCGTCGCCGCGACCATCGTCGGTGGACACCTGCTGTACGAATACGGGAACTTCGCACCGGGTTTCGGCACCACGATCCACGCGGGCACCTTCCTCGAAGCGCGGTGACCCAGCGCGAGTCTGCACGATCGGCAGCGATTCATACCGCCGGTGACTACGGCCTAGGAGGCGCGCCGTGCACGACGCCAAGGTCAATGTGCTGTCAGCGATGATCGGGACGGCCGCGATCTACTCGGCGGCGGGAGTCTCGTGCACCGAACGCCAAAGATAACCATGGTCGGCAATGATCAGTATCGCGGTCACCAGACGACGGGTCCGTGCATCGCCCAGCTGGTTTTCCGCCGTGAACCGCACGCCGACAACCGTCCCGCCGCGAGCCAGCTCCTCGATATCAGAGACCTCGATCTCCAACCCCGGCTGAGTATTCCGAGCCGACCACACCCCGGCCAACAACGTATCGCGATCGACGACCTGCCCGACAGTGGTCACCGCCGCGAACTGCTCATCCAGCGCATTGGCGAACCGATCGAAAACCTTCGGCGGCGCATCCGCCCCCATCCACTCGGCCAGATCCCAGTGCAACGCCGCAACCACATCCGCCAAGTCTGGATCTACAGCCATCTCGATCTCCACAGGCCCGTACCCCACCCAAGATCATATCCACCCCTACCGCTGAATCGCCGCGACTCCGCTGTCGGACAAACGAGAGATCGACCAGTGCGGCCTTGGTTTCAGCTGTCAGCGTTTCTTGTGCAGTGATGCGGGGTGTAGCCGGGCATGTCAAAGCATGGCCTTCTCCGGTTGGGTGGTTACCACGATCACCGTGGTGATGCCGGATTCCAGTGCGAGCTTGAACTCCTTTTCGAGGTCTCCGGTGGAATTGACGTCAATGGCTTGGCAGCCCAACCCCCGTGCCACGGAGGCAATGTCCAGGCCGGGTAGGTCGAGCCCGGGCACACCCGGCGTCTGTTCCAGGTCGGCGAAGGATTTGAGGATGGAGTACTCGTGATTGCGCATCACGACATACACGATCGGCAGGTTGTGCTGTGCCGCGGTCCACAGGCCCTGGACCGAGTAATGGAACGACCCGTCCCCGATCAGACCGATCACCGGACGCTTGACACCACGGTCCCGGTCGCCGAGCGCGACACCGACGGCAGCCGGTACAGCCCAGCCGATACCACCACTGGCAGTGGCGAAGAAGGAGTCGGGCTCGACGGTGGGCAGCCACTCGGCATGCTGGGCCATGGTCGAGGTGGACTCGTTGACGAAGACGGCGTGCTCCGGACGGACCATACTGAGAGCCGCGTAGACCTCGGCCGGCGTCAGCGGACTGCTCGGGTTTTCCGGCAGCTCCCTTGGACGCGGCATGGGCTTCGGCTGCACGCGGCCGCTGCCGTCACCCACCAACTCGGTGAGGAGTTCGATCGACAGCCGGGCATCGCCGAGGAGGCTGTCACCGGCACGGGCAGCTGCGGCAATCGCCGGGTCGTCGGTGATCTGCAGCAGTTTCGTCCCAGCGGGGAGGATGTCGCCGGGCACGTAGGGGTAGTAGCGGAAGACCTCGGCCCCGATGACCACGACGAGATCGTGTCCGGCGAGCCGCTCGCCGACCGCCTTGACCGACATGCCGACCGAACCCTGGTACTGGGGGTGGTCCTCGGGGAACGAGGCGCGGTCCGGAAGTGGCGGGCTGTAGACCGCGGCCTTCAATTTCTCGGCCAGCGCGATGCCCGCCTGCCATGCACGGGCGCGATCGACGTCGGGTCCGAGGATCAGCGCAGGCCGGTGACTCGCGGTGATGCGAGCGGCGAATCGCCGAATGCGCTCGGGATCGGGCGCATAGGCCCGGCTGACATCGCGCAGCACAGCGGGCCCTTCCAGATGGTGATCCCAGTCGTCGAGCGGAATGGACAGAAACACCGGTCCCGCAGGCGGCTGCACGGCCATCGCGTACGCACGCATGAACGCTTCGGGCACTGACTCGGCGCGCGCGGGCTCGTAGGACCATTTCACCCATGGCCTTGGCATATTCGCCGCGTCGCGGTTGCCGAGGTATGGCTCGCCGATCAACAGCTCGCGGTGTTGCTGGCCGGCCGTGACGATAAGAGGCGTGTGCCCGTGGTAGGCCGCGACCAGGTTGCCGATGCTGTTGCCGAGCCCCGCGGAAGAGTGCAGGTTCACCAGTGCCGGGCGCCGGGTGGTCTGGGCGAAGGCATCCGCCATGGCGATGACGGATGCTTCTTGCAGACCCAGCACATAGGTGAAGTCATCCGGGAAGTTCTTGAGAAAGGTCTCCTCGGTGGATCCCGGATTACCGAAGACGGTCTTCATACCCAGCGACCTCAACAAATCGTAGGTAACGCTGTGCACGGTCGATTTCTCGGTCATGGTACTCAGCAGGTCCCTTCGCCAGGAGGCGCCAGCAAACCGGGCGAGCTGTCATCGTGTGCGCGTAGGAATCCGGCCGATGGCCGTTTCTCCAGCCGTATGCCACACAATCCACAACAGGCTGCTGGCGGCGGGTGTAAGCGCAATGACGAAAAGAGACGCTACGCACCGCCGCATAGTGATGTCAAACACACCAATAGCGCCCACCAGAAGCGACTCGGAGCCGTCTACCCGACACTCCCTGATCGGGTCAGCGCTTCGGCGGTAGGGCGGCGGTGGCGCCGGATTTACGGCCGAAGAAGGTGGCGTCGCCTAGGGAGGTACCGCTGATGTAGCCCTCGCCGTGGAGGCCGGACGTGGCGCGGCCGGCCGCGAAGAGGCCGGGGATGGGGAGCCCGTCGAGGTCGAGGACGTGGCCGTCCAGGGTGGTGTGGAGGCCGCCGAGGGTGAAGACGGAGGCGCCGGTGCCGCGGCGGTTGCCGGATTCCGAGGGCGGGCGGACGCCCGCTTTCACGTCGATGGCGGCCAGCGGAGGTGTCAGTGGGCGCAGCCAGCGCGGTGCTTTGTGGAAATCGGGATCGGTTCCGCACGAGGCGAATTCGTTGTAGCGGTTGATGGTAGCGGTGAGTGCGCCGGGCGGCAGGGCGAGTAGTTCGTCGAGTTCGCCGATGGATTCGGCGACGTGGGTCGGGCGCACACCCCAGCGTTCGCGTTCGGGCACCTCCTCGTAGCCCTGTTCGTCGAGCACCACCCAGACGTTCATATCGTGACCGAAGAGCGCGGCCTGGCCGATGCGGCCGGGATAAGTGTCCTCGTTGACGAAGCGCTGGCCGCGATGGTTGACGATCATCCCGCGCGCGGCGAACCCCGGAATCAGCGAGGCGCCGACCTGACCGGCCGACATATGCCGCACGGCGGCGCCGGCGGCCTGTGCGATGCGGATGCCGCTGCCGTCGTCGGTGCCCGCGCTCACCTTGGTATGGCCGAGCAGCCGCGGCGCGTGGGCGGTGAGCATATCGTCGTTGTCGACGAAACCTCCAGTAGTGAGCACACATCCGCGTCGTGCTCGAATATTGAGTTCCGTGCCGTAGTGCCGGGCCACCACGCCGACCACCGAGCCATTTTCGCCCAGGATCAGATTCGTCGCGTAGGTGTCGTATTGCGCTGTCACACCGGCGGATTCGGCCGCGGACACCAGACAGTCCAGCAGTAGCCGTCCGCCGAAGTCATTCGCGGTAGGCCGATGACCGCGCGGGGCGGGGATAGCGATTTCGGTGAACGGCCAACTGTTTTCGCCGAGCCACATGAGCCCGTCATCGGTTGGCGGTACCCAGGCGGGAGCATCCCAGAGACTGGGTTTGAACGGCACACCGCGATCGACGAGCCAGTGGAAATGCGCCACGCTGTGCTCGCTGTAATGCACGATCTTCGCCACATCCGCGCCCGGCCCGAGCGCCGCCACCAGGAATGCCGCCATCTGCTCGGGACTGTCGTCGAACCCGCACGCCCGCTGAATCGGCGTACCGCCGCCGAGGTAGATCTCGCCGCCCGACAACGCCGACGCACCACCCGGCCCACCGGCCCGATCCAGCACCAAAACCTCGGCACCGACCGTCGCGGCCTCGAATGCGGCGCAAGCGCCCGCACTGCCGTACCCGACGACCAGCACGTCGGTCTCGATGTCATAGGACTTCACCTCGGCGGCGGCACGCGGCGCGACCGATTTGCGGACCGTCATGGCATCGAGGCTGCGCGCGTCCACCGGATGACGGAATCGCTCATCTCGGTGGTCGAGCCGGGTACTCCCGTTCAGTGGGACTGGCACCGATCGCGGCGTTCCGCACTCGCGATGGTGTGTGAACGGCGTCACGTTCGCGTATCCCGGCGCCAGTGAGGAGAGGAAATCGATGCGGGTCCTGGTCACCGGAATCACCGAGCCGAGCGGTCGCGCGGTGGCGCGGATGTTGTTGGCCGCCGGGCACGAAGTGGTCGGGCTGGACCAGCGGTGGCATCGCTACATCGATCCACGGGTGCGGTTCACGACCGACCACACCGACGCTGTCGACGGCTGCGCGAGCGTCGTACATCTGGCAGCAAGCGGGCTCGCCGAAATCGCAGCCGCCGCACGCAAAGTCGGCGCGCGGGTGGTGGTTCCAGTCAGTCCTGGCTCGACGCGGCCTTCGGATGCCGAGGCGATGGCGGTGCTGCGCGCGTCGGGCGCGGATAGCGTGCTGGTGCGCACCGCGCCGATCGCCGGTCGCCGGATCGGACACGAAACCCGCCGTGCGCTCGAGCCGATTCTCGGCTCGAAGTCCGATGACGGATGCCAGCTGCTGCACAGCGACGACCTGGACCGCTTCCTGGTCCTGGCCGCCACCGCGCTGCCGTCCGGTCACAGCGAAGATGGGCTCGAGATCGTCGAACTCGCGGCTTCCGGCGTGGTGACCACCGACGAGGTACGCCGCATGATGCGCGAAGCGGGTGTACGGTACCCGGCCAGGGTGCCCGGCTGGTCCGGCCGCCGTGCTCTCCTGGATCCCACTGTCGCACAGCAGAAGTGGGGCTTCCGCTGCGGCTGGACGGCACGCGAGGTCATCGCCGATCTGGTGCGCGGGATGATCGGCCGCAAGCCCGATGGCGGCGGCTTCCGCACGCGCAGGGGCGCAATCCCGTTGCCGTCACACGTGATTCCATCCCGCGCCGCCACGTCGGACAACCATCCACTCACCGATGTCGCCCCGGAAGGTCTCGAAGGCGAATTCGACGATCGGGTCGACGAGCGCTACCCGGTACACACCGCGACCAATACTTCCGAGGCGCTCCCCGGCCCGATGACACCGCTGACCATCGACCTGCAGGCCGGTGCCATCCGCCTCAGCAACGAGGCGATGGGTGCGATGATCGCACTCGACGGAATCGCCGTGGAACACTGGACGAGTCGGGTCACCACCGTGCTCGGCCACCACATCTACATCAATGCCTCGATCGGCGTGCTCGCGGCCGAGAATATGCCGGGCTGGGATGAGGAGAGCATCCGCCGCGACGCCTATGGCAATATCCCGGCCGAAATCGCCCTGCAGCCGCACGGCAAGCCGCCGATGCCGACCGGGCTCGCCAGCACGCTGGCGACGGGGCGAGCGACCTCCCGCGTCATCGCCACAGCCCGCCGTTTCGGCAAGACGGCCGAGCTGATCAATGCCGCATCTCATGCGGAAGCATTGACCGCGAACGAGATTCGCGAACTGTCCGATGAGCAACTGCACGTCCGTGCCCTGCTCTGGCGCGATCGTCTGCACCAGGCGTGGCAGGGCGCGGCGATCGGTGTGATGATGACCGGGGCCGCCACCGCCATCCACGCACGCGGCAAGGATGCGGGCGAGGTTCCGATCGACTTGACTCGGTTGGAATCGGCGAAACCGATGCTCGCGGTGGAACGCCTGGCCGAATTCTGCCGCGCGGACGCCGAGCTCGCCGAGCTTGCGCACGCCGGTGATATCGATGCGGCCCGGGCAAAATCCCCCGCCTTCGCCGCCGCACTCGACGAGGAGCTGGCGAAGGTCGGGCACCGAGGTCCTGGTGAATGCGAGCTGATCAACCCGACATTCGGTGACCGGCCCGCCCTGTTGGTGAGCGCTGCCGCCCGCGCCGCGCAAATGCCGGCACCCAAGCGCGACACCGTGGATTCGTCGCCGAGTCGCACGGCCCGGATGGCGGCCGGAGCCACCGTGGCCCGGGAGCGCGCACGCGACGGCGTCGTCCGGATCACCCACTGCCTGCGACTTGCCGTGCGCGAGCGGGCCGATCGACTCGTTCGCGCCGGTCGGCTGCGCGAGGTCGACGAAGCCTGCTATCTCACGCTGGACGAAATCTTCTGTCTCCCAGCGGATGCGGCCGAAAAGGTGGCCCGCAGGCGCGCGGAACGCACTCGATTGCAAACCATCAGGATGCCCGATGTCATTGCCGGACAATGGGAACCGGTCCCCGATGCGGCGGCGCTTACTGCCGGCGAGAGCCTGACCGGTATCGGTGTCTGCGCCGGTGTGGTGGAGGGCCGGGTGAAGCTGGTGCTGTCGCTGGATGACGATATCGAGCCCGGCGACATCCTGGTCGCCGCGGTGACCGACACCGGCCACACCGCGATGTTCGCCTACGCCGCCGCCGTGATCACCGATATCGGTGGGTCCGCTTCCCATGCCGCGATCGTCGCCCGTGAATTCGGCATTCCCTGTGTCGTCGACACGAAGACCGCGACCACCAGCCTGGCCGACGGCCAGCGCGTGCGCGTGGACGGCGCGGCCGGGACAGTCACGCTGCTCGCCGACTGAGCGCGGCCCGAACTCGGGTCGCAGACTTTGATGAAAGGAACACCCCTCGTGAAGAATTCGCGCGCTTTCCGCGGCACGATCGCGGCCGCGGCCGCAGTGCTGGTCGGCGTCCTCCCGGCGCTGGCCGGACCAGCGTCGGCGGGTCCGGCGCTCTCGGGGCCGGCCGTGCCGGTGCTGCGGTCACCCGGCCAGGCCGATCGGCCGCTGGGTCTGGCGCATGCGCCGAATGCCCGCGATATCGGCGGGTATCCGGCCAAGGGCGCCAGCTTCCTCGCGACCGGCGTCGTGTACCGCTCCGACGCGCTGGCCAAACTCGACCCGAGCGAACAGCAGAAGCTGGTGTCGCTCAACATTACTCAGGTCATCGACTTCCGCAGCCCCACCGAAACCGGCCGCGATCCCGATAAGCTCCCGGCATCGATCCGCCGCACCGAACAGCCGGTCTACGATCCGGCCAACGACTTCTACCTCATGGTGGCGCGACTGATCCAGGCCGGACCGGCCGCCCAGCAGGAGGCGCTCGGCGACGGCAAGGCCGCCAAGATCATGCGTGACTACTACGCGTGGTTCGTTTCGAACCCCACCGCGCGCGCCCAGTTCGCCCAGGCATTCAAGGACATCGCTACCGCGCAGGGTGCGGTGCTGTACCACTGCACGGCGGGTAAGGACCGCACCGGCTGGATGACCGCGATCTTGATGAGCGCGCTGGATGTGCCGAAGGGGCAGATCTACAACGACTTCTCGGACTCCAACGACAACTTGGCGGCCGGGAACAAGGCGCTGCTGGACGGGCTCGTCGCCCAGGGCTTGGTGACCGATCGTGCGCTCTGGGAGCCGATCCTCGGTGTGCAGCGCGAATTCCTGGACGCGGCGTTCGACCAGGTCCAGGCATCTTACGGCTCGTTCGACAGCTTCCTCGGCGATGGTCTCGGGATCGATGGCACGACGCTGGCGGCGCTGAAGGCGAAGATGCTGACCAAACACTGAGCTTGTGCCGGTGTCACTGTGCAGGTGGCACCGGCCCCGTGAATCTCTCGGCCGCATCGCCGCGCACACTTCCCGCGGGCAGCGTCCGGCCGCACAACACCAGCAGCAGATCCTGGGCCGAACCCGCGAGCATCGAACCCGAGCCGTAAGTGAAATCGAGATCATCGGCCCGCAGCTCGATCCCGTCCAGGTCGACGCCGAAGAAGTTGACACTTTTCGGCGAGAGCGCGCCGAGCACCATTCGCATGCGATCGGCCGGGACGACGCGGTCCAGCCCGAGCGCGACGGTGATATCCAAACCGTGGATGACATCGTGACTCAGTGCACCCGCGTACCCGCCACCCGGCGGCTTCCACGGGTGATTCACATTGTCCCGCACCGCGGCGACCAACCCCTCGGCTGTCAGCACTGCCGCATCCGACCGCGCACTCCTATCCGCCATCTTGTTGAAATTCCCACGCGCCTTGAGCATTTCGAGTGCGAACCGCGGCGTGGACATCCGGAACGGCATGGTGATATGCGCGACTACCTCCCGCACCCGCCATCCGGCACACAACGTCGGCGCATCCCACCGCTCGGCCGCCAGCCCGGCCAGCATTTCCGCCAACTCACCCCGCTCCGCCTCGATCGCCGCCCGCACCTCGGTCTCCGTCATCGCATCTCCTCGATCCCATAGCCACCCCCCTCCATCACCTGAGACGGACCGCCACCCTCGAACTCATCGGTCGCCACGGAATCGCTCGAGATCAGGTGGCAATGGTGGTGGGGACTTCTCGCGTTTTGCCGCCATGGTTTCCCCGTGATCACTTGTCCAGCCAGGGGCGCGGACCGGCGTTTCCCAAGGGTGGCAAGGGAATCACTTTGCGTGTGGGGGCGTCGGCGGCGACCATGCAGGTTCGCTGCTCTTCGGCGGATCGTGCGGGAAGGTGAGACGGATGCGGCTGATCATGATCGATGGTGAAGCCGCTGGCGGCGATGCCCTGGCGCAAGGGCTCGAACTGCACGGTCATCAGGTGGAGCGCAAGCATCGCGGGGCCGATCTGCTCTTGGCGCATCAGGGCTATCACGCCGTTATCCTCGACATGGGCCTGCCGGATATGGACGGGTTGCAGGTGTTGCGCAAGTTGCGCGAGGTCAGCTCGGTGCCGGTGGTCATTCTCGGCGAGCACGCCGATGAGCGTTCGATTGTGCTCGGGCTGCACAGCGGCGCCGACGACTATCTGGTCAAACCCGCGCGCATCGGCGAGTTGGCCGCACGGCTGGAGGCGGTCACGCGCCGGGTCGGCGTTGCCAGCGTTGCCCGAGGTAAAACGGTGACCAGCGAAGACGTTCGCGTAGATCTCGCGGCGCGGCGGGTGGAGGTGGCCGGGGAACTGGTTCCGCTCACCCGGCTCGAGTTCGAGTTGCTGCGGGTCCTGGCCGAGCGGCCCGGAATAGCGGTCAGCCGTGAGCAATTGATGGACTGCGTCTGGGGCGACTCGATGCTTGCGGTATCGCGGAAACTGTATGTGCATATGGCCTCGTTGCGCGCGAAGTTGGACCGCCCAGGGCTGATCACGAATATCCGCGGCTACGGCTATCGGTGGGGTCCGGACCCGTACGAGACGACCGCCGAATCGAGTTTGCTGCACGCGGTGTAGGCACCACCTCCGAGCGTTCCGATCACCGGGACTTCCTCCCGACGTGCCGCCACGACCGCCATAGCGTCACAACTATGGCGTCGTCCGGCACACCGGTCGCGAGAACAGAGGAGGACTCCCGTCATGGCCAATAAGGTGCTCGATCGGGTTCGGGATCTGCTCCCGGCAATCCGGGAGCGAGCCGCGGAGACCGATCTGCAGCGGCGGGTTCCGGTGGCGAGCATCCGGGAACTGACCGAGGCGGGGGTGTTCCGCATGCTGCAGCCGTCGCGTTTCGGCGGCGACGAAACCTCCCCGGTGGCGTTCTACGAGGTCATTCGGACCATCGCTTCGGCCTGCCCGTCCACCGGCTGGGTGTCGTCGGTGCTCGGCGTGCACCCTTGGCAGCTGGCGCTGTTCCCATTACAAGCGCAGGAAGAGGTGTGGGGCGAGGATTCCGACACGCTCATCTCCTCCTCGTACGCCCCGACCGGTCGGCTCACGCCGGTCGAAGGCGGTTACGAGGTCAGCGGACGGTGGAGTTTCTCCTCCGGCTGCGACCATGCCCAGTGGGCATTCCTGGGCGCACTGGCCCCGGACGAACACGGCAATCCCAAGGACTATCTGACAATCCTGGTGCCGCGCAACGACTATCGCATCGATGATGTCTGGCACGTGGTCGGCCTGTCCGGCACCGGCAGCAACGATATCGTCATCGAGAAGGCCTTCGTACCGCATCACCGCGCCTACAGCGCCACCGAGCAATCACAGCTGCGCGGTCCGGGCCAGGAAGCCAATCCCGCTGCCCTGTACAAGATTCCGTTCGCCGGCGTCTTCTCCAACACCATCACCGCGCCCATCATCGGTGCCGCACAGGGCGCGTACGAGGCGCATATCGAGCGGATGCGCGAGCGGGTCCGGCTGTCCTACGGCGGACAGAAGGTGGCCGAGGACGCATTCGCCCATGTGCGGGTCGCGCGCGCGGGCTCCGAAATCGACGCGGCCATCCTGCAGATGGAACACAATATCTCCGAGCAACTGCGTTATGCCGAAGCGGGCGAAGAGATTCCGTACGAAACCCGGCTGCGCACCCGCCGCGATCAGGTGCGCGGCACCGAGCGCGCGATCCAGGCGATCGAGCTGCTGTTCGACAACTCCGGTGGCCACTCGATCCGCAAACCCAATCCGATCGAACGACATTGGCGCGACGCACACGCGGGCAGTGTGCACGTCATCAACGATGTCGAGCGCGCCCTCGCCATGTTCGGCCGCGGGGAATTCGGGCTGCCGGTCGAAGATCGGATGGTCTGATGGACGCGGCGGATACCAGTCGCCACATCACCGTCGACGGGCTGAAACTTCGCTACCACGAGGCGGGTTCGGGTCCGCCGCTGGTGCTGCTGCACGGATCCGGCCCTGGTGTGTCGGGCTGGGCCAATTTCGGCGCGAACCTGCCGGTACTCGCCGAACATTTCCGCTGCCTGATCTTGGATCAGCCGGGCTTCGGCGCGAGCGAGCGCCCCGAGGTGTACCAGCGCAACTATCTGCGCATCGCCGCCGACGCGGTGCTCGGTCTGCTGGATCGACTCGAACTTCCCACCGTGCACCTGCTCGGCAACTCCATGGGTGGTGCGGTGGCGACGCTGGTGGCGCTCGAACACGGCCGGCGTATCGATCGACTGGTGCTCATGGCGCCGGGCGGTGTCGGCGTCAATGTGCTGGGACCAGAACCGTCCGAAGGGATTCGGCGGCTGCTCGACTTCACCGGCGAGCCGACCCGGGAGCGCGTGCTCGCCTGGCTGCGGACCATGGTGTTCGACGAGGCGGTACTCACCGACGAACTCGTCGAGAACCGCTGGGCCGCGGCCGCGGATCCGGCCGCGATCGCGGCGATCCGCGACGCCTACGCGACCTTCGCGAATCCCGCCTTCGCGGAACCGATTCCGCTGTGGGCACGGCTGCGCGCGTTGCGCAACGAGGTGCTGCTGCTGTGGGGCCGGGATGATCGGGTCACTCCAGCCGAGGGTGCGCTGCTGCCGTCCCGTCAGCTGCCGAATGCCGATCTGCGGCTGTTCGGGCGCTGCGGGCACTGGGTGCAGATCGAGCGCAAGGACGCCTTCGAGCGGGCGGTCATCGACTTCCTGAACTCCGGCCTGTAGCGCCGATGCCGAGGCGACATAGGCATCACTATGTCCGGCCGATGTCGCATTAATTCGCGAGCTCCATTCGCGGTTCGGAGTTACAGTCGGCCGGTGACGTGGACCGCACCCGAGATCACCAGAACCAAGCCGCCGCTGGTCGCCGACGAGCGGACCATGCTGCAGACCTGGCTGGACCTGCACCGCCGCACGCTGCTGTGGAAGTGCGCCGGGCTCGAGGCCGAACAGCTGAAGCGGCGCTGTGTCGCACCCTCGACGCTGTCGCTGCTGGGCCTGGTCCGCCACCTCGCCGAATGCGAACGCGGCTGGTTCCGCATCGCTACCTGCGGCGAACCGCTGGATTACCTCTACTGCAGCCAAGACAACCCGAACGGCGATTTCGACGATATCGCCAATGCCGACGCCGCCGCGGATCTGGCGACGCTACACGCCGAGATCAAGTCGGCCGACGCCGCCGTCGCGGACCTATCCCTCGACCACGTCTTCACTCATCGCAGCACCGAATACAGCCTGCGCTGGGTCTATGTGCACATGATCGAGGAATACGCGCGGCACAACGGCCACGCGGACTTCCTGCGCGAACGCATCGACGGCGCGACCGGCGACTGACGCCTCAGATCTGATTCCGGCTGACCCACGCGGCGATCTGCGTCCGCGAGGTGAAGCCCAACTTGGTGAGAATGTGGTCGACATGGCTCTCGACGGTCCGGATCGAAATCACCAACTCACTCGCGATGCTCTTATTGCTGTAACCCGCCCCGATCAACCGGGCGACTTCACGTTCGCGCCGGGTGAGCACATCCGCCGCGACGGTTTTCACCGGCGCAGCACGCAACGGGGTGCCGAGCGCGAAAGCGACCGCCTCCTCCAACCCCAAGGCCGCACCCCCATCGAAGGCGGCCTGAAACTCCCTCTCGCCCATCGCATCGCGCACCTGTAGGCGCACCTTGTCACCGACGAATTCGGTCATCTCATGGGCGAGCCGCTGGGTACTGCCGCGCCGCACCGTAGACGCCGCCCCCATCAGCCGTGCCGCACGGTTCAGATCGCCATCGGCCGTCGCCACCCACGCGAGTCCGTCGAAACCGGACGCCGTCCACACGCACCGATCGAACAGACTGAACAGTTCAACCGCCTTGCGTAACTCCGCAATCGCCGCGTCCTGCTCGCCGTTACGCCAGCGGTCGGTGCCCACCGCCCAATGTCCCAGCCCGCCCAACAGGTGCGAGCCGTAGTCCTTGGTCTTGGCGAGGAAGCGATCCGCGACCGCGCCGGCCCGGTCGTCGTCCAACACCAGCGCACACACATACGCGAAGGCCAAACTCTCCATCTCGACGCCGTGGTGGGCGCAGGCACGCGCACGGTCCGAGGCCGCCTCGGCGATATCGAGTGCCCGCCTCGGTTCGTCGTTGGCGAATGCCAGTAGCGCGGCGAGCAGTGCATGTTCGACGAGCACGTCTTCGGCGTCGAGTTCCGTTGCGATGTGCAGACATTCGTCCGCGAAGCGCGTCGCGGTCTCCGGATCGGACAGCATGGCGGCGATCACCGAGGCGGCGGCCAGTGCCCGCGCTCGATCCTTCGTGTGGTCGAGATCCTTCTCCAGCGCCTCCAAGAGCCAGCGATAGCCCTCCAGCAGGAAGCGGTAGTGCTCCCAGAACGGCCGCAGTTCCGTCGCGATTTCCAGTGCGCGATGGGCGCTTTCCGGATCGGCGAGCGAGAACTGCAGCGCCGCACGCAGATTCGGATGTTCGCGGGTGACGTCACGGAACCAGGCGACATCCTCGCTGCCCCAGTACGCGGTGCGTCCCTGCGCGGCGATCCCGTGGTAGTAATCGCGATGACGCAGCCGCACCGCCCGCTCACCACCGCGGGCGACCAATCGCGCCAACGCGAACTGTCGCAACGGTTCGAGCATGGTGTAGCGCCCGGTACCGTCGCTGTTCTGCCGGTGACCGAGCACCGACTTGTCCACCAACCCGGTCAACGCGTCCAACAGCGCGTCCGGGACCGTGCAGACCGCCTCCGCGGCCTCCAGATCGAAACCACCCGCGAAGACCGACAGCTGCTCCCACAGGCGCTGTTCATCCGGCGTGCACAGGTCGTAGCTCCACCGGATGGCGGCCTCCAGGGTCTGCTGCCGCTCCGGCGCGGTGCGCAACCCGGCGGTGAGCAGCCGTATCGCATCGTCCAGGCGTGCCAGCACCTGATCCGGTGTGAACATCCGCAACCGCAATGCCGCCAGTTCCAGCGCCAGTGGTATGCCGTCCAGGCGACGGCAGATCGCCGCGAGCGCGCCGCGATTGGCATCGGTGACCTGGAAATCGGGGTTCGCGGCGACGGCACGATCGATCAGCAGCCGCAGTGCATCGCTGTCGACGTGCGCCGGGCGTGCCTCCTCCTCGTCCACCTCCGGCACCGTGAGCGGCAGCACCGGCATGACTTGTTCCCCGGCGACCCCGAGCGACTCACGGCTGGTCGCGAGGATCCGCACGTCGGCGGTCGTCGGAATCAGTCGGTCCACGAGTTCGGCACATGCGCCGATCAAGTGCTCGCAGTTGTCCAGGATCAACAGCAGGCTCTTGTCGGCCAGGAATTCGGTCAGGCCGACGACGGGTGAAGTGGTGTCATCACGCAGACCGAGCGCCTGCGCGACGCTCAACGCCACCAGATCCCCGTCGTGCACATGCGCGATCTCGACCAGCCAGACACCGTCGGGAAAGGCGCGGCGCACCGTCTCCCCCACCCGCCGGCTGAGCCGGGTCTTCCCGACGCCGCCCGGCCCGGTCAGGGTGAGCAGCCGTGTGCTGGACAGCAGCTTGCGCGCCGTGGCGACCTCGGCGTCACGACCTACGAAGCTCGTCACCTCAGCGGGGAGGTTCCCTGTCACGTGCCGCACCACGCTGCATACCTTTTCATGCGCGGCCGCCGTCCCGGGCATTTTGACCGAGATGTCGTATTGGTACCCGTTAGGAGACTATCGCGTTCGCGGCTCGGATAACGGCGGCCAGCGATGCGGTGAGGACCGAATCGCCGGCTCCGCAGGCCCACCCGGTCCGCGCACCGATGCGGTATTCGAGATAAGTGATCGCGGTCCCGTCGTTGCCCGCCCCGGTCGATTGCTGGGTCGATCCGAGCACCTCGACCGGACAACCCACCCGGGCCAGTGCCGCGGTGAGCGCCTCGATGGGACCGATATCGCGATGTTCGGTGCGCTCGGCGACACCACCGATGCTCAACGTGACCTCGGTGTATCCGTCGGTCGTCCGCCATTCGGTCAACTCGACCGACGCCGCCTCGGTGTGCAGATACGTCACCTCGAACAGCTCGCGCAGTTCGGCGGCGGTGATCTCCAGACCGGTGTCGTCGGTACGCGCCTGCACGTGTCGCGCGAAGTCGATCTGCAGTCGACGCGGCAGTTCCAGGCCGTATTCGGACTCCAGCAGGTACGCTATCCCGCCCTTGCCGGACTGGGAATTCACCCGGATCACCGCGTCATAGCTGCGCCCGATATCGGCCGGATCGATCGGCAGATACGGGACATGCCAATCGAGTTCGCGTTCGTCGATACCCGTCGCAGCCGCCCGTTCGCGATGTTCGGCCATCCCCTTCTTGATCGCGTCCTGATGTGTGCCGGAGAACGCGGTGTGCACGAGATCGCCTACATACGGATGCCTTTCGTGGATCGGCAGGCGCGTGCAGTACTCGACGGTCCTGCGGATCTCGTCGATATCGGAGAAGTCGATCATCGGATCGACGCCCTGCGCGTGCAGGTTCAGCGCCATGGTCGCGATATCGACATTGCCGGTGCGTTCGCCATTGCCGAAGACACAGCCCTCCACGCGTTGCGCTCCGGCGAGTACGGCCAGCTCCGCGCATGCGATACCGGTACCCCGGTCATTGTGCGGGTGCACCGACAGGATGACGCTGTCGCGGCGGGCCAGGTTCTTGTGCATGTATTCGATCTGGTCGGCGTAGACATTCGGTGTCGCAACCTCCACCGTGGCAGGCAGATTCAGGATCACCGGCCGCTGCGGGGTGGCGTCCCACAGGGTCGTCATGCGGTCGCAGATATCGAGTACGAAATCCGGTTCGGTCAGATTGAACACCTCGGGCGAGAATTCGAATCGCACATTCGGCAGCTCACCGGCGAATTCGAGGACGTCGCGGCCACCGGACGTGATCAGCTCGCGCAGCTCGCCGGTGTCCTTGCCCAGCACCACATTTCGCCACATGGGCGCGGTCGCGGTGTACATGTGGATGACGACCTGGTTGCGGATACCGCGCACCGATTTCACCGTGCGCTCGATGAGATCGCGTCGGGCCGGGGTGAAAACCACGATCGTGACATCCTCCGGCGCAATATCGGTGCGCGCGATCAGCCGGACGAAATCGAAATCGGTCTGCGATGCGGACGGGTAGCCGACCTCGATCTCCTTGTAGCCCATGGCAACCAGCAGTTCGAAGAACCGCTGCTTGCGCACCGGATCCATGGGTTCGGCCAGCGCCTGGTTGCCATCGCGCAGATCGACCGGCACCCACAGCGGCGCGTGGGTGAGCCGGGCATTCGGCCAACTACGTTCGGCGAGTGGCACTTCCACGCGATCGTAGACACTGCGGTAGCGATGCGACGGCATCTGCGAATGCCGCTGGCTGTTCCACGCCGAGACGGCACCGGCGGGCGTGGCAATGGTGGGGAACATGGTCATGATTGCTGCTTTCCGGCCTTCGCGGCCGTCACAGGGAACGGTGACCGGCCATGACGAAGCCCCACGGCGGGCGGCCGGTCGTTAGGCCCCGCCGTGGCGGCTGAGGAAAAGCATGGTGCGCATGATTGCTAGACTATACACAACTCCTCAGACAAGTAGAGAGGTTCGGATGGTCTCGCAGGTTCGGCGGCATCCCCTCGCGGCACAGGCGGCGGAACTGCTGCTCACCCGCATCCGCAACGGGGAATGGCCACTGGGACATCGCCTTCCGGGTGAAACGACCCTCGCCGTGCAACTCGGTGTCGGGCGCTCGACGCTGCGCGAGGCGATCCGCGAATTGGCGGGTAGGGGCGTGCTCGACAGTCGTCAGGGCGCCGGTGTCTTCGTGACCGCGCTCGATGTCACCGAGGACTGGGATGTGGTGCTGCGCCGCGCCACCATCGCCGCGGTCATCGAGGCGCGCATCGCGATCGAGGCCGAGGCCGCCGCTCTGGCCGCGCAGCGCCGCACCCCGGCCGACCTGCGCGCCATTCGCCGGGCGCTGGCCGCGCGGGAGGCGCACGGCGAATCGATCGCCGACCACGTCGATGCCGATATGGCATTCCACCGCGCCGTCATCGTCGCCGCCCACAACGATGTGCTCACCCAACTCTTCGACAGCTTCCTCCCCAGGCTGCGGGTGGCCATGATCGATATGCTCAGGATCCGTCCGGTCCCCTCCGAGCCCGCCGACCACGACGCGCACATTCGGCTCACGGATGCGATCGCACATCGAAATTCCAGTGCCGCAGCGGAATTCAGCCGAAGGCATCTGACGGCCTTGAAAGACGCGTTCAGCTGACCCGCCGAACCGAACGGAGACATCTCGTGCCCGAAACCCCAGTGCTGCAACTGAGCGACGTCACCTTCCGTCGCGAAGGCAAACAGATCATCGACGGCATCTCGCTGACCGTCCACGCGGGCGAACACTGGGCGCTGCTCGGACCCAACGGCGCGGGCAAGAGCACCCTGCTCGGCTTCTGCGCCGCGGTCACCTTCCCGACCTCGGGCACCGTCGATATCCTCGGCCGGCGGATGGGCCGGGTCGATCTGGCCCCGCTGCGCCAGTCGATCGGGCATGTGAATCCGCGCCATCCACTGCGGTATCCGCTGACCGTCCGCGAGGTCGTGCTCACCGGCATCACTGCCACCATCGACACCCCGATGCGCTGGACGCCCACGCCGGAGGATCTGCGCCGGGCGGACGCCATGATCGACACCGTCGGCCTCAAAGGTAAGGCCGAGGAGATCTGGCCGACGCTGTCGCAGGGTGAACGCGGCCGAACCCTGATCGCGCGTGCCCTCATCGCCGAGCCGCGCCTGCTGCTGTTCGACGAGCCGTCCACCGGACTCGATGTGGCGGCTCGCGAACAACTCCTCGAGACCATCGACGCACTCGGCGAAACCCATCCCGATGTCGCCTCGATCCTGGTCACCCATCATCTGGAGGAACTGCCGAGCACCACGACCCACGCGCTGCTCATCGCCGACGGCCGGACAGTTGCCGCTGGTCCCGCCGCCGAAACGGTCACGACGGACACCGTGAGCGCGGCCTTCGACCACCCGGTGGCGGTCCGCTATGACGACGGCCGCTGGACCGCGCGGGCCGCCGTGCGGGCCTGGCCCGCGTAACGAATGTGCCTTCCGGAAAAATATTCGGGAGAATGTCGATTCGAGCCGATGCCGTTCGATGCGTTGAGTGAGGGTCGGACAAGCCGACCACCGAACCGAGGATGGCCAGATGCGACACATGATGCTGATCCGAGTCGATCCGACGAATGCGCCGGTTCCCGACGAGGCGCTGATCGAGCAGGTCAACAAGGTGATCGAGGAAATGACCAAGGCCGGGGTGCTGTTGGATACCGCCGGTCTGCATTCGATCACCGAGGCCACGAAGATCACCCAGACCGGTGGCAAGCAGACCGTGCTCGATGGTCCGTTCACCGAGTCGAAGGAGGTCGTCGGCGGGTACTGCCTGCTGCAGACGAAAACGAAGCAGGAGGCAGTGGAATGGACCTCGCGCTTCCTGAGCGTGCACGGGCCGGAGTGGGATATCGAGATCGAGATTCGCCAGGTCGTCGAGGGCTGATCCGATAGATGAGCCGGTCGCCCGAGCAGATCCGCGATGCCGTCGAAACTGTGTGGCGAATGGAATGGCCGCGCCTGATAGCCGGGCTGACCCGGATCGTCGGCGATATCGACGCCGCCGAGGAACTCGCCCAGGACGCGCTGGTCGCCGCCTTGGAACAGTGGCCGCACGACGGTGTGCCGCCGAATCCGGGCGGCTGGCTCATGCTCACCGCGAAACATCGAGCGATCGATCGGGTGCGCCGCAATCAGAACCTCGCTCGCAAGCTGACGCTGGTCGGTCATGAACTCCGGAGCGGTCCGGAGCCCGAGGCGGCGGAGGATATCGAAGACGACCTGCTGCGCATGATCTTCACGGCCTGTCACCCGGTGCTGTCGCAACCGGCCCGGGTGGCATTGACGCTGCGGTTGCTCGGCGGATTGACCACCGAGGAGATCGCCCGGGCCTTCGTCGTACCGGAATCGACTGTCGCCCAACGCATTGTTCGGGCCAAACGCACCATCGCCGCCAGGCGCGTGCCATATGCGGTGCCGCACGGTGACGAGCTGGCCAGGCGCCTGGATTCGGTGCTGGAGGTCGTCTACCTGATCTTCAACGAAGGCTATTCGGCGACGGCGGGCGATGATTGGATCCGGGTCGAATTGTGCGAGGACGCCTTGCGCTTGGCGCGGATGCTGGCGAATCTGCTGCCCGACGAACCGGAAACACACGGCCTGGCCGCACTGCTGGAATTACAGGCATCACGCTCGGCGGCACGGATGAACCCCACGAAAACCGTTGTCCTGCTGGCGGATCAGGAGCGTTCCCGGTGGGATCAACTGCTGATCCGACGTGGTTTCGCCGCACTCGGCCGCTCCCATACGGCCAGCCGCAATCGCGGGTTACGACCGGGCCGCTACGCGCTGCAAGCCGCGATCGCCACATTGCACGCCATGGCTCCGAGCACCGAGGAGACCGATTGGCGGCGCGTCGCGGGCCTGTATGCGGTTCTCGCCGAACGCTTTCCGTCGCCGATCGTCGAATTGAATCGGGCCGTCGCGGTCAGCATGGTGCACGGGCCCGCCGCGGGTCTCGAACTCGTCGACGCGCTCGTCGCCACCGGTACGTTGGACAACTATCACCTGCTCCCCGCTGTCCGCGGCGATCTGCTCGACCGACTCGGTCGACCCGACGAAGCGCGTGCCGAATTCGCCCGTGCGGCGGAGCTGACCGGCAATAATGCCGAACAGGCGCTGCTACTGGACCGGATGGCCGGATGTGAATAACCCGCATGGTGTTCGACCACCAGCAGATGTGAGGCCCTGGGAATGACGGCGAGTTCGGAATCCGCGATCGCGCGGTAGAGGGCGATCGTGTGCTCGATGGGCACGGCATCAGCAGCACCGGCTCGCCGTCTCCGGTTTCGTCCTACCAGGTTCGGACGGGTCCGAGCTGAACATAATTCGACATGTGCGCACCCTGCCCCGCGCCGCGCTCGGCTATCGCTGTACCTCGGTGGCGCGCGCCTCGGCCTCGGCCAGTTCCTTCAGCGTCAGCAACTGTTTGCGCATCATGAGCACATCGCCGAGGGCCAGCACACGGGCGATGAGCCACGGTGCCCCGCAATGCATTCGGACCGTCAGCCGGGTGCCATGTCCTTCGGGTCGCACCGCATAGGTGACGCAGATCTTGCCGGAGACCAGGGTGATATGGCGGCACAGCACGAAGGAGACGAGAGTGAACGCGGACATGAACCGCTGTCCCACTTCGAGTTCGGTGAGCACCGGATCGCGGTGGCGCGGGCTGTGCCTGCCGAAGTTGTCGAGCAGGTCGTAACTGTACGGCGCGACCCGCAATTGGCACAGCCAGCCGTACACAACATTGGGTGGCGCAACGATGCTGATAGCCCGATCCGCCTGCACCCCGCCGGGTTGCACCTCGTCACAGGGCAGGGGAAGCTCGCATTCGGCCTCGGTCGCACCCCAGACCAACCCCGGGATCATGCCGCGGCCGCGATTCGGCGGAGCATATCGCGCACCACGATCTTGTGGCCGCCGGTGCCGATGACCAACGCGCGGTATATCTTTCCGTGCAGACCGGGGAATTCGGCCCAGCTCTGTGCTCGCACCAGGGTCCGGCTCGGTCCCTGCTCGTCGAGTTCGAAGACCAGCGCATAGCGCGAGAACCAGTGCCGCCCCCGTAGTGCCAGCCGAGCGGGCTCGTCGGCGGCGTCGAGCACGAACCCGGTCGGTGCCTTCGACGGATCGTTCGGATCCTTGCAGACAACTTTCAGCAAGGCTTTCCACGCCCGATCGCGATTCGCGTCCACCGATCTGGCATGCTCATCTATGTAGGGCAATCGCTCCATATAGAAGGAACGTACTAGTACATGGCGCCTCCCCGCAAGCACAACACCGACGTGATCCTCGACGCAGCGCGCACCCTCGTGCTCACCGACGGTCCCCGCGCCGCCAGCGTCGCGGCGATCGCGGCGGCAAGTGGTGCACCCGTCGGCACGCTCTATCACCGCTTCGGCAACCGCAACGGTGTGCTGACCGCGGCCTGGCTGCGTGCGCTCGGACGCTTCCAGGACCGGGTCAAGGCCGCCGCCGACGAACCGGACCCGGTGGAAGCCGGTGTCGCGATGGCCGTGGCGAGCATTCACTTCGCTCGCGAATTACCCGACGACGCAAAGCTTTTGCTGAACCTGCGCCCCAGCGATCTGCTCGACGGCGGACCGGACGCGGAATTCCGTGCCCGCCTCGACCAGATGAACGCACCGCTCATCGACTACCTGCGCCGCATCGCCGCCGCCCGCTTCGGCCGCGACGGCGACCGCGAAATCGACGCCGTCAGCCGCGCCGTGGTGGACCTCCCCTACGCCGCTCTGCGCCGCCATGCCCAGGCCCCCGCCCTCCCCGACTGGCTGGAGGCCGACCTCACCGCCGCCGCGCGCGCCCTGCTCGAGTCCTACCACCCCTGACCGCTGTCTCGGGAGCCGCACCGCTCGTCAAAGCTGCTACGCCGGCGGCTGCGGCGATGGATTCACTCCCCGGCGACGAGTTCGGGGGTGAGTTTGTCGAGGGTCTCGATCACCTCGGCGGCCAGGGCGAGGGCGTCCGGGGCGGGCGGGTATTCCGGACGCGGCGCGGCGATGACGCGCATCCCCGCGGCGTGTGCCGCGCGCAGTCCGTTGCTCGAATCCTCGACGGCCGCGCATTCGGTGGACTTGTGCCGCAGGAAGGCGGCGGCCGCCACGTAGACATCGGGTGCAGGCTTACCCCGATCGACCTCCTCGGTCGAGAAGGTGACGCCGAAGAATTCGATCAGCCCGGTGCGGCCGAGCACGGTGTCGATCAAGCTCCGCGGCGACGAACTGGCCACCGCGAGTGGCCAGTGTTCGCTGATGCGCTGCACTGCCTCGACCGCCCCCGGCAACAGCGGCACCGACTTCTCGTAGTGCTGGGCCATCCGATCGATCACATCATTGGCCACGGTCTCCGGCGTCGCACCGACACCGAGTTCGGTACTGAGATAGTCCGACCATTCCCCCGTACTCATCCCCATCAGCCGCTGCTGGGTATCGGGTAGCCAGCGCCCGCCGCGCTCCGCCACATACTCGCGGCGCACCTGCTCCCACACCGGCTCCGAGTCGATCAGTACGCCGTCCATATCGAAGACAACAGCAGCAATGTGCATACGGGACAAAGCCTTTCGCCGGCAACACCATTCGGCAACGACCCGATGGCCAGCCCATCGACCCGCCCCACGGTGAGGGTTTTCGGAGGACCTGATGAACAACGATTACCCACACTAGGCCAGTCCACCCCGCACCCGCATTCGGCCATCATGTCGACGCGCGCAACCAGCCACGACTCGGCCGCAAGAGCGGCGTACGGCCGATGCGAGTGCACTATCACCGTGCCGATGTACCCCGCTGGCACCCGAACACACCGCCCGAGAGGTCTTCGATTGGCTGGTGCCACTCTACGAAGACCTCGCCGACTGCGTCCCCGACGGTGATCTGACGGTCATGGGCGACTCGACCGGTGGCAATCCGGCACTCTCGCTGGTTGTCCGAGCCACCGCCGACGGGGTGCCTCGGCCGACCGGTCTGGTACTGCTCTCGCCATGCCTGGACGCGTCTCTCAGCGATCCTGCGACTACCGCCCTCGACCACATCGACCCGATCGTCCCCGCGCACGGGGTCGCCGAGCTGGCCCGCATGTACGCGGGGCCCTCGACACTTACGACCCGGTAGTCAGCCCGCTGTTCGCGGACCTGAACGGACTCCCGCCCATCGCCCTGTTCACCGGTACCCAAGAGATCCTCAACTCCGACGCACGCCGCTTCCGGCACACTCCGGAGTGCCGCTCTCCTGGCACGAATACCCTGCCATGCTGCACGTGTGGCCGCTGTTCCCCGATCCCGGAGGCTCAGCGCGCACTGGACGAGATCGCCGCCTTCGTGGCGAAGGTCTGCAGACGGTAGCCACGCTGCTCCAGCCCCACCGAACGAGCATTCGACCGGCAACCGATAACGTGTTCTATATGAATGAAGAGCAGGTCGGTAACTCGCTGCCGAGCGAAGAGCACCACGAGGGCGGGTTCCGGCCGATGTCGGCGCTGATCAATGCACAGCTGGACGAGCTCGATATTTCGCGCGGCGGGCCGCACTACGGCGCGTTCGTCGAGCAGGTGCGCAGCCTGATGGATCGGGCCAGGCTGGCGTGCCCGACCGATGAGCTCGCGCTGGAGACGATCGGCATCCTCAAACAGCTCAACGACAAGTTGGACACGGCAATCGTCGACGAATGGTCCGCGCCGACCTGGACCAGGGTCGACCTGCCCTCCCGCGGCAACATCACGCTGCCGCCGTTCGTCGTCGACAAGGCGGGCAAGGACGGCATCGAAGCCCGCATCACCTTCCGCACCTTCCACCTCGGCGGCAATAATGCCGCCCACGGTGGACAGGTCGCGGTCGGCTTCGACGATCTGCTCGGTATGGCCGCCGCGGTGTACGCGGGCGAGGTGACCCGCACCGCATCGCTCACCATCGACTACCGCTCCATCACTCCCCTCGACACCGAACTGCGGGTGCACGCCTGGACCGAACGGCAGGAGGGCCGCAAGGTCTATGTCCGGGCCACCCTGCACGACGGCGAACGCCTCTGCGCCGAGGCGAACGGCCTGTTCATCGTGCTCAAACCCGGGCAGCAGTGAGCCGGTAGTTCGCGGGTACCGAGATCAGGTGAAACCGGTGGCGTCGACCGATACCGCCGTGGCTTCGACCTGATCTCGGTCCACCCGCTAGCTTGTGGGGAAGTGCCTGCTGCGGTACTCCGCGAAGCGCGCGTCGACCTGGGCCGCAGTAAGACCGAAGTCCTCCAGCGTGTAGCGGTGCACGGGACGCGCCGCTCCGGAGGTGCTTTCCGTATGCAATGCCGTCATCGCGGCTTCGGCCTCGGGACTCAGCTCGATATCGAAATGCCGGTAGATCGATCCGACGGTGCCGATCGGGTCGGCGACGAAATCGTCGTAGTACACATCGCAGAACTGAGCGGCATTGTGCCGCTTGCGATCCGCGAGGAATTTATCCGCTCCCCGGGCCCACAGATCCAACTGCGCGGCACCGACGACCGGACCGCGGAACTTCTCCGACCATCCCGCCGAGGCCTGCTCGTTCAGACTGCACACCGAGGCGATGATGGTGCGCGGATCCCGGTGCATCTGGATCACCAGCGCATCCGGATACACCTCGAAGATCGCGTCCAGCGCGAACAAATGACTCGGGTTCTTCAATACCCACCGCCGGTCGGCATCGGGCATCCCGATCAACTGCAGGTTGCGCCGATGCCTGCGATAGGCATCGGTCCAATCCTGTTCGCGCAACCACTCGGAATAGCCGGGCAGATAGCCGAGGCATTCGTAGGACACCGACATCAGCGACTGCCGCAGCAGCTGCCAGCACTCCTCCACCTGGTCCGCCGAAATATGGTGCACGCCCATGAATTCCGGATGTTCCACATGATGCTGCTCGAATGCCGCCTCGATCCGCTGATACACCGGATTGTCCGCCCAGGTCGCACGCGGTGGCCGCGGCTGCGGCATCTCGGTGAGCCACATTTCCAGGCCCTGATGCGCCGGATCCGCATTGAGCAGCCGATGCACCGCCGTGGTACCCGAACGCGGCAGCCCGGTCACGAAGATCGGGCGCGCTATTGTGACCTCGGCATGTTCCGGAAAGCGTTGCCACGCAGCCTCACTCAGCAACCGGGCGATCAGCGCACCGCGCAGGAAGGCCCGATTGACTTTATTGCCGAACGGCGTCAGCTCGGCTTCCTTGGCATAGGACTCGAGCAGCACTGCCAGCCCCTCGCGGTAGCCGTCGTCGCCGAAATCGCTCAATCCGACGACCTTGGTCGCCGAGGCGTGCAGATCGTCGATGGTGCCGACGTCGTCTCTGCCGATCACAGTCATCTCCTAGTGGTGGTATTCGCCGCCGTTGACATCCAGGCAGGCGCCGGTGATCGCACGCGCCAGATGCGAGGCGAAAAAGACCACGGCATCGGCGATCTCATCGGGTTCGGGCAGCTTGCGCAGATCGATGGTCTTGGCAGTTTCGGCATATACCTCTTCGGGGGTGATCCCGCGCTGCTCGGCCTGATAGTTGAAGTACCACTTCAGGTTGTCGGCCCAGATGTATCCGGGCGCAATGGTATTCACCCGAATGCCCTTCGGCCCGAGTTCGGTGGCCAGGCTCTGCGCCAGCGCGAGCAGGCTCGCCTTGGCCATCTTGTACGGCCCGAAGGTGCGCCGCGAATGCCGCAGCACCGCCGAATTGATCATGACCACCGAACCCTTGGACTCGGTGAGCGCGGGCACGAACAGACGCGTCAACCGCAGTGCGGCAAGCACATTCGTCTCGAAACCGGCGCGCACGTCATCGAGATCGACATCGGCCAGATCGGTGATCGGCGGAATCGCGAAGGCATTGTTCACCAGGGTGTCGACGTGGCCGAAGGCGCTCTGCGCCGTCTCGACCAGATTCGTCACCGCCGCTTCATCGTTGATATCGGTCGGCACCACCACCGCGCGCCTGCCGAGTTCGGTGATCTCCTTGGCCACCTCGGTCAGTCGCGATTCGGTCCGCGAGGCCAGCACCACATCGGCGCCGGCGCGTGCACTCTGTACCGCGATGGCCCGGCCCAACCCCGGACCGACCCCGGAGACGACAACCACCTTGTCTTGCAACAACATCAGCCGAGCATCCTCTCCGCGACGGCAACCTGACGCGCCGCGATCCGCGCCTTCCATTCCTCGGGCGTGACCCGGGATTCCTGGTAGTACGGCAGCCGCTCGGGTAATTCGGCGACCGATACCACCTCCACCCTCGGCCCGTCCTCGGGCTTCAGATCCCGCGACAGCTGTTGCCAGCGGAACTGCAGGTACCCGCGCGCATGCCCGGTGCGCTCGATCCAGTTGGTCAGTCCGGGATCTCGCTCGCTGATCACGAGCCGGATCATCCCGTCCGGATCCACGCGCGCCTGGTCGGCGGTAAGGCTGGTCTGGTGGTTGATGTAGTCCAGCGACAGGTACCACATGCTGCCGAGTTGGAAACCCTGGTACGGCGCATCCGATTTGGGCACCGTGAGGATCATGACCTGATCGTCGTCGAGTTCGTAGTGACCGACGGAGGAGAACTGCGTGGTCAGTCCGCCCGGGGTGGAGCGCGGTTCGGTCATCGTATTGACCGGCAGATTGAGATAGAACCACTTCGGGAACGCCAGGAAGGTATTCAGCCGCGATACCAGCATTTTCCCGGCGATGTCGTACCGCTTGCTCATCAGGTCCCTGGTCAGCGGCGGCGGTGCGTCGCCGATCCGGTCCACCCGCTGGATGCGGATCGTGCCGGACTTCTCGGTGGCCCAGTCGCTGTGTACCTCACGCACCACGAGCATGGCGGAGTCGGGCGCGAGATGAACATAGCCGGGGCGCGCCTCGCCGGGGCCGAGACGGAGTTCGTAGGACCCGTCGGCCGCGATATCGAGGGCGCGGGCATCGAAGGCGGTCTCGCTGTCGGGGACGTCCACCGGCGAGTAGTTGCCGTTGAGCACCTGGAAGCTGAGGTCACGGGTGGTGCCGCGAGTTCCGGTCACCACATACTCGGCGTCGGGGCGCAGATACGAGTGGAAGTAGAGGGTGTCCGGATTGTCCAGACCCATTTTCGTATACGGCCCGGTGGACATGACGAAGAACGGAAAGTCCCGCTCGAAGGCCCACGCCATCTGGATGGAGGCGCGAATACTGCCCGCGAGGTAGTCGTAACCCTCGACGAGGTCCTGTTCGGTCCGAATATGCGGTGCGCCGGTGATGATCTCCTCGGCGGCGGCGATGGCTTCCGCGAACGGCTGTGTCAGCAAGAGGCTTCTCCGAAGTAGCTGTTCCAAATATGTACCGCTCTGGTACATTTCGATATGAGCAAGATTAGAACCTGTTCTAGGAGTTGTCCATGGTTGCCCGCAGATCCGCCCCGACCGCACGGGTGGTCCAAGTGCTGGATTTCTTCGTCGAGCGGCGCGGCAAACGCTTCGGACTCTCCGAACTGGCCCGCGAACTCGACCTGGCCAAACCGACCTGCCTGGGCATCCTCACCGAGCTGACCGCCGGCGGCTATCTGATGCGCGACCCGAACACCCGCACCTATGGCCTCGGACCTGCGCTTATCGCCGCGGGCCGGGTCGCGCAGGACAGCTTCGCCATCGCCTCCATCGCGCGCGCCGAGCTGGAGAAACTCACCGCGCTCTACCGCACCACCTGTACCGCATCGGCCGTGGTCGGCGAGCAGATCATGGTGCTGGAGAGCACGGGTCCGGGCCTGGTCAAGGTGGGCGCGGCCTACCATTTCGCACCGCCGGTCGGCCTGATGTACGTGCTCTGGGATACCGACGCGGCCTTCGACGCCTGGTTGCGCAAGCCGCCGACGGTGCCGCTGCGCCAGGACGAGGCTCGGCTGCGCCGGATCGTCGTGGAGTGCCGCGAGCGCGGCTACCTGGTCGAAAGCCTGACCGCGGCCGGTCGGCGGCTGTACGCTTTGCTGGCCGGGGTCGCGGCCAGCGACCTGCCCAATGAGGTGCGCGAACTCGTCGGCGAACTGGTGACCAGCCTCGGGGAGCGGGTCTATCTCGGCACCGATCTGCGCCCACGCAAGGAACATCCGGTCAGCCTGCTCGCCGCACCCACCTACGGCGGCGACGGCAGACAGAACATGGTGCTGACGATGTACGTCGGCGCCTCCATCACCGGCGCCGAGATCGACCGTCGCGGAACCGCACTCGTGGCGGCCGCGGATCGGGTGACCGCCGAATCCGGGGGTCACAAGCCGGATTCCGACCATTGACCAATGACCGAAACGTGTTCTAGTTTTGGGGTGTGAGCCAGTACGCGAAGTCGACGGCGAGCACCTACGAGCTGCCTCATCTGGACGCGCTCGAGGCCGAGTCGGCATATATTTTCCGGGAAGTCGCCGCGACCTTCGAACGGCCGGTGCTGCTGTTCTCCGGCGGCAAGGATTCGGTGGTCATGCTGCACCTCGCGGCGAAGGCCTTCTGGCCGGCGCCGCTGCCGTTCCCGGTGCTGCACATCGATACCGGGCACAATTTCGACGAGGTCATCGAATACCGCGACCGCACGGTCGAGCGGCTCGGGCTGCGACTCGTGGTCGCCAGCGTGCAAGACGATATCGACGCCGGCCGGGTGACCGAGGAAACCGGACCACGCGCGTCCCGAAACCGTTTGCAGACAGCCACTTTGCTGCGCTCGATCCGTGCGGGCGGATATGACGCGGTATTCGGCGGCGCACGCCGCGACGAGGAGAAAGCACGCGCTAAGGAGCGCGTATTCAGCTTCCGCGACGAATACGGGCAGTGGGATCCGCGCAATCAGCGACCGGAACTGTGGAATCTCTACAACGGACGCCACAGCAAGGGCGAACACATCCGGGTGTTCCCGCTGTCGAATTGGACCGAGCTCGATATCTGGCACTACATCGCCGCCGAGGACATCGAACTGCCGCCGCTGTACTACGCGCACCGCCGAAAAGTGGTGCAGCGCGACGGAATGTTATTGGCACACACACGGTTTCTCACCCTGCTCGACGGCGAGCAGCCGTACGAGAGCACGGTCCGATTCCGCACCGTCGGCGACGCGACCTGCACCGGCTGTGTCGAATCGACCGCAGCCACCCCCGACGAGGTGGTCACCGAAGTCGCCGCCACCCGAATCACCGAGCGCGGCGCCACCCGCGCCGATGACCGTATTTCCGAGGCAGGCATGGAAGACCGTAAACGCGAAGGGTATTTCTGATGACCACCACCACCCTGTTGCGGCTGGCCACCGCCGGCAGCGTCGACGACGGTAAATCGACGCTGATCGGGCGTCTGCTGTTCGACTCCAAAACGATCTTCACCGATCAGCTCGCCGCGGTAGAGGCAACCAGCAAGGCGCGCGGTGACGACTATCCGGATCTGGCGCTGCTCACCGACGGGCTGCGCGCCGAACGCGAACAGGGCATCACCATCGACGTGGCGCACCGCTACTTCGCAACGCCCCGGCGCAAATTCATCATCGCCGACACCCCGGGCCACATCCAGTACACCCGCAATATGGTCACCGGCGCCTCCACCGCTGATCTCGCGCTGATCCTGGTGGACGCACGCAAGGGCATTGTGGAACAGACTCGGCGACATGCCTTCCTGGCCAGCCTGCTCGGCATCCCACACCTGGTGCTGTGCGTGAACAAGATGGATCTGGCCGGATGGTCGCGGGACCGGTTCGAAGAGATCCGGGAGGAATTCACCGGCTTCGCAACGAAACTCGATGTCGCCGATCTGTCCTTCATCCCGATGTCGGCACTGCACGGAGACAATATCGTGCACCGTGGTGCGAGCATGCCGTGGTACGAAGGCTCGCCCCTGCTGCACCACCTCGAAGAGGTGCATATCGCCTCCGACCGCAACCTCATCGACGCGCGATTCCCGGTGCAGTATGTGACCCGCAGGCACGCAACCGATTTCCGCGGGTACGCGGGCACTGTGTCCGGTGGTGTCTTCAAGCCGGGCGACGAAGTCGCGGTACTGCCTTCGGGATTCACCACCACGGTCGAGGCGATCTGGGGTCCGGGCGGCAAGCCCGTGGCCGAAGCCTTTCCGCCGCAAGCCGTCACCATCCAGCTCGCCGACCACCTCGACGTTTCCCGTGGCGATCTGATCTGCCGCCCCGCGAACCGACCGCATGTCGGACGCGATCTGGACGCGATGGTGTGCTGGTTCGCCGAGGATTGCGAACTCACCCCCGGCGCCACCTACACCATCCGGCACACCACCCGCACCGCGACGGCCGAGGTGCGCACCCTGGACTACCGCCTCGACGTGAATACCCTGCATCGCGACGAGAGCGCGAATTCGTTGTCGCTCAACGAGATAGGGCGCATCCAACTACGCACCCGCCAACCCCTGCTCTTCGATCCGTACCGCCGCAACCGCACCACCGGCAGCTTCATCCTGGTCGACGACACCACCAACAACACCGTCGCCGCGGGCATGATCACCGGACCCACCCTCCCCTCCTCCCGCGTCGTCTGGCATTCCACCGCCGTCGGCCGCGACGAGCGCCCCACCACCGGACTGACCGTCTGGCTGACGGGGCTGTCGGGATCCGGAAAGTCCTCTGTCGCAGTGGAACTGGAGCGTCGCCTGGTCGCGGCAGGCCGCCCCGCTTTCCTGCTCGACGGTGACAACCTGCGACACGGCCTCAATGCCGACCTCGGCTTCAGCGCCGCCGACCGTGTCGAGAACATCCGCCGCGTGGGCGAAGTGGCGCGGCTGTTCGCCGAAGCCGGTGTGGTCGCGGTAGTTTCCTTGATCAGTCCCTACGCCGCTGATCGCAACAAGGTCCGTGCCGTGCACGAGGCCGCAGGCATCCCCTTCGTCGAAATCTTCGTGGATACACCACTGGAGATCTGCGAAGCCCGCGACCCCAAGGGTATGTACGCCAAGGCCCGTGCCGGTGAGATCCGCGGTTTCACCGGCATCGACGACCCCTACGAGGCACCGACCCGAGCCGAGCTGGTGCTGCGGCCCGAGGACGGCGATCCGGCGGCCATGGCCGCGACCATCCTCGCCGAGCTGGCGGATCTGGACTGACCGGTCAGGAATTCGCTCGCAGCGCGGCACCGAACCAGTCGAATACCGGTCCCAAAGTCGGCGGGACGGGCCAGCCGTTGATGATCGAGAGAAGTTGCCAATAGCGTTCGGCGCGTGGGTCTCCCGCGACGTCGAGCCGGGTCAGCAGCCAGCTCCGTAGCTCGGCGTCATCGGGGTGGCCGAATGTCGTCGCATATGCGGCGGTCAGCTCGTCGACAATGGGTTGGGCCGCAGCCGACGACGGTGCTGTGCCGGCTGCGAGCGCCTGGCCGACTCGTTCGCGCACGAGTTCGGTCAGCTCGTGGTGCAGCCCGGTGGTATCGCCTTCGGCGCGCTGTGCGGCCTGGTATTCCGCCATGCGGCGCACCGATGCGCGGAAATCCGGATCTCGAGTCAGTTCGGCGAGTTCCACCCAGGCCTGCACCTGGACGGGTTCCGGGTCGTCGGGTAGTTCCGGCATTGCCGCGCGGATGAGATCGACGAATTCCGGGTTGGCATCGGCCCCACCGAAGGTGTCTTCGACGAATTCGGTAATGAGGCGGTGCTTTTCGGCGTCGGAGAGTTCGACGAGCTTGTGCATGAGTTCCATCTCCTCGGGAGTCGAGCCACGCTCGGCTATTGCTCGTAACACGGTGCGCCGCACCCGCAGTGTGCTGATCTGGAACTCCAGCGCGTCGGCATGTGCGGCCGCGACCTCGGGCACCGTCAGTTTGCGGTCGAGCACCTGTCGGATGGCGGGCAGATCAATGCCGAGTTCGCGCAGGGTTCGCACCAGTTGCAGGCGGGCGAGCGCATCGTCGTCGTAGAGCCGGTAACCGGCGGGGCTGTGGGTGGTCGGCGGCACGACACCGGTGTCGGCGTAGAAGCGGATGGTCTTGACCGAGAGACCGGTCCGTTCGGCCACCGTGCCGATCGGATAAAGCGTGTCGCCGTCCATACCCCTACCCTCGCGTCTCCCCCTGGTGGAGACGCAAATCCCCGCACGATGCTACGGGTCCGGCGGAGTCAGCCGATGGTGCGGAAGAACTCGCGGATATCGCCGATGAGCAGGTCGGGAACCTCGAGCGCCGGGAAATGGCCGCCGGAGTAGAACTCCGACCAGTGCGTGATGTTGTGCGCCTTCTCTGCGAAGCGGCGGATCGCGTAGTCACCGTCCTTGAAGACCGCGACACCGGTGGGCACGGTGCCCTTCGGCGTGGGCGCGAACATCGCGGCATCGTGGAACCGCTCGTAGTAGAAGTTGGCCACGCTGCGGGCGGTCTCGGTGAACCAATAGATACTCACATTCGCCAGCACTCGATCCCGGTCGATGCCCTGTTCCGGCAGATCGTGTGACTGGTCGATCCACTCCTTGTACTTCTCGACGATCCAGCCGAGCTGCCCGGTCGGGGAATCGGCCAGCAACTGCGCGATGGTATTCGGGCGCGAACCATTGAGGTTCATGTACGCCGAGCCGTCCTTCTGAAAGTTCTGCATACGCGCCAGCCGCTGCTGCTCGGCCTCGGTCAGCGCGGCCATATCGGCCGGATCGCCGGTCGGGAAGGTGACCAGCGCATTGACGTGCACACCGAGCACATGCGCAGCATCGAGCCGGGCCAGCCGCGGGGCCAGAAACGCCCCGTGGTCGCCGCCGTGCACCCCGTACCGGTCGTAGCCGAGGCGAGCCATCAGCTCTGCCAGCGCCGCCGCGACTCTGCCGTCGTGCCAGCCCGCCTCGGTGATCGGACCGGAGAAGCCGTGACCCGGCAACGACGGAATGACGAGGTGGAAGGCGGGCATATCGGCGTGACCGTGCGCCTTCGGATCGGTCAGCGGGCCGATCAGATCCAGGAAGTCGATCACCGAGCTGGGCCAGCCGTGCAGCAACAGCAGCGGGGTGGCATCGGCTTCGGCGGACCGCACATGCAGGAAGTGCACATCCTGTCCGTCAATAGTGGTGCTGAACTGCGGGTACTCGTTGAGCTCCGCCTCGACCGCGCGCCAGTCGAACTTCTCGGCCCAGTAACCGGCGAGCTCGCGCAGGTAGGCGGTGGGCACGCCGCGTTCCCAGCCGGTGCCGCGCAGATCGTCGATCCAGCGGGTGCGGGTCAGCCGCGCACGCAGATCGTCGATATCGGCCTGGGGGATCTCGATGCGGAAGGGGTGGATGTCGTTGTTCGTCATGCGATCGACTCTGCTGGTAACGAGGGTGCCGCCGAATCACGAGAATTCGTTATCTTCGGGTCCACGACTCTTTACGTTGGCACCGAGACCGTGATCCGGGCATGATCGCGTGGTGTTGAGCGTTCCCGACCGCGGTGCCTTCGTCGGGCGAGCAGCAGAGGTCTCCGCGCTCCAGCGTGCGTACCAGGACGAGTCGGTGCACACCGTGCTGATCGCCGGTGAGCCCGGTCTCGGCAAATCGCGGCTGGTCAGCGAGTTCGCCTCGCGGCTCGGCTCGGATGTGCTGGTGCTGACCGGCCGGTGTCCGGAGTTCGGCGTGAGCGGGGTGCCGTTCGCGCCGTTCGTCACGATCATGCGCGCTCTGGTGCGGCGGATCGGCGTCGACGAGCTGACCGTACTACTTCCGGTCGCGCGCCCCGCGCTCTCACGCTGGCTGCCCGAGCTTGCGAAGCGCACCGGCGCGGCCGAGCCCGAATCGGATCGGATCCGGCTGTTCGGCGAGATCCTCACGGTACTCGAGCAACTGGCGATCTCGCATCCGGTGGTGCTCGTCCTGGAGGACCTGCACTGGGCCGATGATTCGAGCCGCGAACTGCTGGCCTTCCTCATCGCGAATCTCACCCAGCGCGATCTTCTGCTGATCGGCACCCACCGGCCCACCGATTCGGAGCCGCTGCGTCGACTCGTCACCGGACTGCGCCGTGATCCCGGTGTGCGCGTACTGAATCCGGAGCCGCTGACCAAACACGAGGTCGGGCGTCAACTCGCCGCGGTGCTCAACCGCGAACCCGAACCCGGGGTTGCCACCCGAGTCTTCCAGCGCAGCAAGGGGATTCCGCTATTCGTCGAGGCGCTGGGGCGAGCACTGCAGGAGGATCCCGACCGTGTACCCGCGGACCTGACCGACCTTTTGCTCGGCTATCAGGCCGGACTGCCGGAGCATGCCAAGGCCCTCTTGCGACTCGCCGCTGCCGCGGGCTCGCCCGTGCGGGCAGCGTTATTGGAATCCGCGACGGACCTGTCCGACGACGCCCTGCATCTGGCCCTGCGCCAGCTGACCGACCAGCGGTTACTGCTCGCCACCGACACCGGCTACGAGTTCCGGCACAGCCTGATTCGCGATGCCGTCTACGACGATATGCTGCCGGTCGAGCGAAAGCGCCTGCACACCAGGCTCTCTCAGGTGCTACTCGGCGAAGACGCCCTCCGTGCCGGTGACCAGCGAATGGGCGAGCTGGCCTATCACGCGTATGCCGCGGGCGATCTGCCATACGCACTCGTGGCGTCCTGGGGTGCCGCTACGGAATCCGAAGGGGTGCAAGGTGAACGCGTGCGCCAGCTGGATCGAGTGCTGGAGCTGTGCGATCGGGTGCCCGACGCGGCGACGCTGATCGGGGCCGATCGGCTCGCCGTGCTGGAACGCATTGTCGAGGCATGCTTTCACGGCGGCATCGTCGAGCGCGGCGTCGCCGCGGCCGACGAGGCGCTGGAACTGCTGGATGCGGCGGCCGCACCGGAGCGGGCCGCACGCCTGTACTACTACCGGGCGGGTTTGGAGAACCAAAGCAGCGGCGGATCCGTCGATGATCTCACCCGGGCATTGGAATTATTGCCCGCGCGGCCGCCGAGCGTGCTGCGTGGCGAGGTGCTCGCATCACTGGCCGCATCCCGTGTCTTCAACGGTGATGCCGACGGGGCCGCGCGCGACGCCCGCGCAGCCGTGGAGATCGCCGAGCAGACCGGCACGCCAGCGCTCGCCGCGCGCGGCTACGCCTATCATGGTCTGGCGGCGGTCGCCGGAAATGGTTCCGCTGTTGCGTATTTCGAACAGGCGCATGCCGCGGCGAACGATCCGCAGACATTGTTGACCGTGGTGCTGTGGGAGTCGGCGGCGCTGGTCGCGGCGGGCGAATACCAGGCAGCCATCGAGGCGATCCAACAGGGATTGCGGGCCGCCCACGAAACCTTCCGTTTTGCCGATGCCGGGCCCATCCTGTTGGTGAAGTGGGCGCAGGCATTGGCCGCGCTCGGACGCTGGCCGGAGGCACTCGGTCTCATCGACGAATCGCTCACCGAGCAGCTGCCGCCGCTGAGCAAGGCCGCGCTGCTGCTATGTCACGCGAGAATCGTGCTGGCCCAGGGCTCTTCGCCGGCGGCAACGAGCAGTGCCGATGCCGCCGCGGAACTGTTGAGCGACGGACCGTGGGCACGCCAGTACCAGCTCCAATTGCATACGGTGCGAACCGATATCGCGATCGCGGACGGACGATCCCGACATGCGCACGAGCTCGTCGCCGAGACGCTCGCGGCCGACGACCTCGCCACCCACCACCATGAGGTGTGGCCGTTGCTCGCGACCGCTGCCCGGATTGCGGATTTCGCGTCCACCGCCGACCGATTGCCGGTGACCACCGCGGTCGACACGGCCTACCACGCCGTCTGCACCGCCACCATGGACAGCGATCCGGCCGCCTGGCACAGGGCGGTATCCGCATGGCGCACCATCGATCAACGCTACGACCTTGCTCGCAGCCTGCTCAGCGCCGCCGAAGCCGAACTGGCGGTCGGCAATCGCGCCGCCGCCCGCGAACCCCTACGCGAAGCCGCCGAACTCGCTGCGGATTTGGGGGCGACACCGTTGGCCAACGCGGTGGCGCAGGTGGCCGAACGTGCCAGGATCGCGCTCCAGGTAACGCGGTCGGAGCCGGCGAACGAACCGCTGCGCACTTTCGGTCTGACACCACGCGAGATCGACGTATTGCGTTTGGTCGCAGAGGGTTTCAGCAATCGCCGGATCGCAGCCGAGCTGTTCATCAGCGGCAATACCGCAGGCGTGCATGTATCGCGGATCCTCACCAAACTCGGTGCCGCGACACGGACCGAAGCCGCCGCCGTGGCCCGCAAGCACGGCCTCATCTGAGGCGACTTCAGGTGGCCTTGCAGATCAGGGTCAGCAGAGCGTTCGCCGTCCGAGCGCAGAAGGTTTCGGCATCATCCATCTTCCCTTGTCGTTCTCATGTGGTTGGGTGTTCCGTCTCATAGTCCCCATAGCGTCGAGGGCCGGGCGCGGCGGCGGCGAGTTCGGTTGCCGCCCGTTGCAGCGACACCGCCGCCGGATGCTCAGCACCGAGCAAAGCTGCTGCTTCCTCGTAAATCGGTTGGATCTTGTCCCGCAATTCCCGGGACTTGCTCACGTCAAGGTTCGGCACCAAAGACTTCCTCTCATCGGCTCGGGCATTGGCTGGTCGATACGTCGCGCGTTCCCGAGTGGTCGCTGAACACGAACGGGTTTCCTTGGATGCGGCCTGTCACGCTCATACTGACACGCCAGGTTCCCGCGTAACAGGCCGCGTTCACCTCGTACGACCTGGAATTCGGCGGGGACGGCGGGATCGCGGCATCAGTGATGTAGGCAGCGTTCACCCACCTGCCGCCCTGGAGGTATTCCAGTGCCAGGGTCAAGATGTGCTCTTCGGGCGGTCCGTCGCACTGGGCGACGCCGTTTCCCGTGATCTTCGGCGCGTACACCGATGGCCGGCTGTAGGTGAATTCGAAACCACAAGACTTGGCGGCGATGAACTCCGGGTGTGCAGCGGTCGTAGCCCCGGCCGGTGCGGTGCTGAGCGCGGCGGAGCCGAGGATTCCGACGAAAATGATTGTGTTACAGCGGGATAGCATCATTCACTTCCTTGTTGAGTTGGGAATGCACGCCGCCGCAGATTTCGCTGGCCAACTGGGGCGGCGCCAAGAACAGCTCGGGGAATGCGTTGTGCGCGGGTGGTGCTCGCGTCTGCTTATTCGGCGCTCCAAGTGACAAGCCCGACCCACACGTCCGGGCGGGCGAATCAGACGCCTACCACTCGACATATGCGCCGGGTCGGAGCACCCCCGCCTCGACCAGGGTCCAGAACGCTTCATGTTTTGCGCCGCATGAGCCGGCGTCGCAGTTGATTCGCTGACGGAATACGCGGCGCGCTTCATCGACGCTGTAGGGATGGTCTGGTGCATGGTGGCACTGGTCACGAGCGATGCGAGCCAGTATTTCCGCGCTCGGCCGCTCGCCGTCGACGTGCGCCGGGCGGTCGATGAGGTACGGCAGTATGTAGAAGAGCACGACGCCCAATGTCAAAACCCCGGCGACTGTGGCGCAAACAAGTCCAGTAGTCGACACAGCTAGTCGACCTCCGTGTCGTCGATCGAGATCGGCTCGACGGTGATCACAGCGTGCTCGTCGAACTCGTGGAGGTCATCCAATGCGAATGCGAACGCCTGTCCGGCATACCCGTGGTCATCAACTGGCGCCCATGATCCGTCGGCACGCTGCAACCAGCCCGCCGGGCGATCGGTTCTGGCATTGGCGTGGCGCAGCGCGACAACGATTGCACGGCTTGCGCGCTCGAGATCGGCCTCGCAGTAGCGGCAAATCCCGGTCTCCGGCTCGGCATCCTCACAGGTGCAGCGGGGGCAGAGCTTCGCTTGGGGCTCAGCAAGCGCCATCCGGCATCACCTCGGTTCGTTCGTGATCACCGGTGCCGGGGTACGCGACATCTCGGCACAAGGACGTTTCTTGGGGTGGGTCTCCCCATTGGCGGACGGCATCCGCGAATAGCTCGACCACATCGCCCGGTGCGCCGCTATAGGTACGGGTTGGGCCGACGAAGGGATCACGTTGCGGCAGTTTGGAATTAGGCATGGTTACCTCGCCCGTGACGCCGCGAATCTTACGGGTTGAACGGCATTTGGCTGTACCGCCTTGGGGTTCGTTGGGTTTGGCAGGCCGCCCGGCGCCGAGGGCTCTCAGGCATCACCCCGGCGCCGGGTGCCTAGATCAAGAACACGCTGAGCGGGTGCCTCGCCGTAAGGTGTGCAGCCTGGGTGGGTGTGTGCACAGGGGGTGTGCGCGGCAGCGAATTCATGGCGTGCAAGGCATTTCGCATGCCACACTTCTGAAATGGGACGGCAGCCCAAGCAACCCAACACGCAGCTCGCCGAACTGCTCGAGGAAACGGGCCTACCGAACAAGGCGCTCGCTCGCCGAGTCGTCGAGCGAGGCCGCGCGCTCGGTGTCGAGTTGCGCTACGACCACACCTCGGTGGGCCGGTGGCTGGCGGGCGAGCAACCGAATCTGCCTGGGCCCGAGCTGATCGCGGAGTGTCTCACCGAGGTGGCAGGGCGTCGGGTCACCGCTGCCGACTGCGGGATGACCGGCGGAGGAGAGGCTGCCGATCTCGGACTGAAGTTCTCATTGAGTCTCGCCGAGGCGACCGCTTCGGCGACTGCGTTGTGGAGGAGTGATGTGGAGCGCAGGCGGTTCCTGGTCGGCGCGTCATATGCGGTCGCGGTCTACCCGGCCGCATCAATGCGGTGGCTGACCCTGCCAGGACCCGAGCACCCGGTCTCGGCTGGGTATCGCCGGATCGGACAGAGCGACGTCGATGCAGCCCGGACAATGACAACCGCGTTCCGGGACCTCGACAACCGGGTGGGCGGCGGGAAGGTGCGGTCGACGATCGTCCATTACCTGCACAGCTCCGTCGCCCCGCTGCTGCGCGGCAGCTACAACGAGCGCATCGGGCGACAGCTTTTCGCCACCACTGCCGAACTCACCAAGCTCGCAGGTTGGGCCGCCTACGATCTCGAGGAACACGGCCTCGCGCAGCGCTATCTCATCCAGGCGCTGAGGATGTCGCGCGCCGCGGGCGATGCCGGCCTCGGTGCGGAGATCCTCGCGGCGATGAGCCACCAGGCGACCTACGTCGGCCGTCCCGGCGACGCCGTCGACCTTGCCCGGGCGGCGCAGATAGCAGCCCGCAACGCTGGCCTCGCCGCGCTGGAGTCGGAGTGCCTGATGGTCGAGGCGCACGGCCATGCCTCGAGGCTGGACGAATCGTCTTGCGCGACATCCTTGAACGCTGCCGAGCGCGCGTTCGGCCGCGGAGATTCCGGTCGGCCAGAATGGCTGGACTACTTTGATGGCGCGTACCTTTCGGCCAAGACCGCACACTGCTTCCGGGATCTGGGCGACCTCGCCCGGGCGGCCCGCTATGCCGAGCAATCCCTCGACATGTCCGAAGGCTACCTGCGCGGGCGGGCATTCAACCTGTGCCTGCTGGCATCAGCCGTCGCGGACGCGGATCCACATGAGGCGGTGCGCATCGGCAACGAGGCGCTCGATCTGGCGGGCAGCCTCGAGTCCCGGCGCAGCTACTCCTACCTTCGTGAGGTCCGGTTTCGGCTCGCACCGTACGACGAACTCGACGACGTCGCAAACTTCCGACGGCGCGTGCTCGCCGCGACTACGGGGACAGACTGACAGCGCGGTACAGGGCGACGACAGTCGCGGCGCCGACAATCTCTCCGCGATCGATCATCGCGACCGCATCCAGGAGCGGGATCCACTCGATCTGCTCGGCCTCGTTGACGTCCGGCTGCTTGTCGGTCAGGTCGGCGCCGTGCGCGAGGTAGATCAACTGCGGCTGATCGAGTGTGCCGATCGCTGGCTGGTAGGTGACCAGATGTTCCATTGTGCGCGGTCGCCAGCCGGTCTCCTCTTCGACTTCCCGGGCTGCCGCCAGCGCAACGTCCTCGGCACCGTCCACATAGCCTCCGGGCAGCTCCCAGACCCAACGATCGATGATGAACCGATGCCGGAACATCAACAACGCCTCGCGCTTGTCGTTCAATACCAGGGTCATCGCGCACCGCGGCATCCGCGCCACGTACTGGGTGAACCTGACGCCGTCGGGCAGTTCGACATCGACGGTAGACAGTCGGATGTGTCGATTCTCGTCGACGAGGTGCTCACCATGGATAGTCCACTGGGTTCGGCTCACAAGTCGAAGGTAGCAAGCATGCATTTGCTGAAGCCGCCCGGAATCCGTTACGGGGCGGATTTGTTCGTTCGGACGAAATCCTCTGCGCAGTCCTGCTTTCCGTACCGCTGCCGCGCATGTCCAGCCACCTCGGCATGGGTGATCTGTCCCAAGTCTGCGCGGCCCGCCTGGACCAATTCGCGCATCCTCACCAAACTCGGTGCCGCGACACGGACCGAAGCCGCCGCGGTGGCCCGCAAACACGGCCTCATCGAGCCTGACTGAAGCAGCCGTTCACTTCCCCACCGCGCGGATCAATTCTTTCGTTGTCGATCAAGCCATGAGCGGCACCGTGATTCGCCGTCCGTCGGCGGCACCTGCGACGAGCGTCAGCCGACACCGAATGCGGTGACTACTCACCGAAGGGAGCTGAACCCGATAATGGTCGGACTATGACCGAATCCCTACTCCACCAGCGCTTCCCCGAACTGGCCGGCACACTGCCGTTCGCCCGGCTCGGTATCGCACCGACGCCGGTCCGCCCGCTGGACCTCGGCACCAACAGCACCGTCTGGTGCAAGGACGAAAGCGGGTACGGCTCCGGCGGCTGGGGTGGCAATAAGGTCCGCAAGCTGGAGTGGCTATTGCCCGAGGCCCGGCGGCGCGGTGCCCGCACCATCCTCACCTTCGGCGGCACCGGAACCAACTGGGGTCTGGCCACGGCGCTCTACGCCCGGGAATTCGGCATCGACACCGGGCTGGCGCTGGTCGACCAACCGGTGGACGACCACGTCCGCGCGCAGCTGCGACGACTGGAAAACTCCGGCGCCACCCTACATTTCACGCACAGCAAGTTGCGCACCGTCCTGGCCGCACCGTGGCTGCTGCTGCGGCATATGCACGGGCGCACCCCACCGTATCTGCTGCCCGTCGGCGGATCGTCGCCGATCGGCGCACTCGGCTATGTCGAGGTCGCATTGGAACTGGCGGCGCAGATCGCCGCGGGCGAACTACCGCAACCGACACATCTGGTGACCGCCGTCGGATCCGGCGGCACAGCAGCGGGTTTGGCCCTCGGCCTACGGCTTGCCGGACTACGCACCCGCGTCGTCGGTGTCGTCGTCAACGACTCGCTCCCCCTCGACGCGCGACACATTGTCGGGCTGGCGAACCGCGCTGCGACGGTGCTGCGCGCACGCGGCGCGGAACTCACCACGCCCGAGCTGCGCCCGGACGACGTGACGATGGTGTGCGACTGGCTCGGTCCCGGCTACGGCCATGAAACCCCGGCCGCCATTGCCGCGAAGAAGCTCGCCGCGACCAACGGGCTGGAATTGGAAACCGTCTACACCGCAAAGGCTTTGGCCGGACTCCTGGCGATGGATGCCCGCGGCGACTTCGACAACGGACCCGTTCTGTTCCTCGATACCTACGGGCCGCGCTGATCCGGGTCCAGTCCCAGAATGACCGCCAGCACCGCGCGCAACCGCTCCACATCGCCGCGAAGGCCGGTCACCGCATCCTGATACAGGAAAGCCTCGATGAGCCGGACCAGCGCATAGGCGAAGGTCTGGGTATCGACCCGGTTCTGGTAGCCCTCCACCATCGCGGTATCCAGAATTTCGGCGACCACCCCGACCACCTTCGGCTGGACCGGCCCATCGCTGGTGGTGATGATGCGGCCCGCGGTGGCCTGTTCGGTCGCGATGAAATAGCGGTAGGCCTCGCTGCGCGTCATCCACTGCGCCACCCGGTCCAACAGGGCGAGTACCCGCGGCGCGCCGGTGCCGTCGGCGCGCGTCTGCGCCGCCACGACCATCCGCTCGAATTCCGACACCATGACCGCGCCGAGCAGACCGTCGCGCGAACCGAACCAGCGGTAGATGGTCGCGCGCGACAATCCGAGTTCCGCCGCGATCGCCTGCACATCGACCCGCTCGCAGGCCAGGAACTGAGCGCTGGCCGCGGCGAGCACCTGGTCCTGGGAGGCGGCGGCGGGACGGCCGACGGGTCGGGCGGCTCCGGAGGTTGTGGTCATCCCAGCCCTGGGATCGATTCGCGACACATGCGTAGTAACGTACCAAATCGACCCGAGCGAGTACCGCGCCCGTCTGGGCCAGTGCTCCGCCACTGCGAGAGGATGTGCCCGTGCGCTCGACCCTGATCTCCCGTAGGGACCTGGACTTCCTGCTCTACGAATGGCTGCGGGTCGAGGAACTCACGGCGCTGCCCCGGTTCACCGATCACTCCAGGGAGACATTCGACGGCTTTCTCGACCTCTGCGAGGAGCTGGCCACCCAGCACTTCGCCACCCACAACAAGCGCAACGACAGCAATGAGCCGACCTTCGACGGTGAGAAGGTCACCATCATCCCGGAGGTCAAGGCCGCGATCGAGGCCTTCACCAAGGCCGATCTCATCGGCGCCGCGATGGACGAGGAGATCGGCGGGCTGCAGTTGCCCGCAACCGTGGAGGCCGCCGGATTCTGCTGGTTCCAGGCCGCCAATGTCGGCACCGCCGGCTATCTGTTCCTGACCGTCGGCAATGCCAACCTCCTCGCCGCGCACGGCACTCCGGAGCAGATCGACCGCTTCGTCAAGCCCATGGTCGAGGGCCGGTTCACCGGAACGATGTGTCTGTCCGAACCGCAGGCGGGTTCATCGCTGGCCGATATCGTCACCCGCGCCGAACCGCAGGCCGATGGCACCTACCGGCTGTTCGGCTCGAAAATGTGGATCTCCGGCGGTGATCACGAGCTGACCGACAATATCGTGCACCTCGTGCTGGCCAAGATTCCGGGCGGACCGGCGGGAACCAAGGGCATCTCGCTGTTCGTCGTGCCGAAATTCCTGGTGGCCGAGGACGGTTCGCTCGGCGCGCGCAACGATGTGGTGCTGGCCGGGTTGAACCACAAGATGGGATATCGGGGCACCACCAATACGGTGCTGAATTTCGGCGAGGGCAAACACAATCCGGACGGCGCGCCCGGCGCGGTGGGTTACCTTGTCGGCGAACCACATCGCGGCCTGTCCTACATGTTCCACATGATGAACGAGGCGCGCCTCGGCGTCGGTCTTGGCGCAACGGCGTTGGGCTACACCGGATATCTGAAATCGCTCGACTACGCCCGGGAACGGCGCCAGGGTCGAGCGGTCACCGCCAAGGACCCGTCCGCACCGCAAACGCCGATCATCGAGCATGCCGATGTGCGGCGAATGTTGTTGGCGCAGAAGGCTTATGTCGAGGGTGCACTCGCTCTGCTGCTCTACTGCAACCGCCTGGTCGATCTGGAACGCACCACCACGGATCCGGCCGCCGAACGCGATCACACCCTGCTGCTGGAAATCCTCACCGGCGTGGCGAAGAGCTGGCCCTCGCAATGGTGTCTGGAGGCCAACAGCCTCGCCATCCAGGTGCACGGCGGCTACGGCTACACCCGCGAATACGATGTCGAACAGCACTATCGCGATAACCGCCTCAACCCCATCCACGAAGGCACCCACGGCATCCAGGGTCTGGACCTGTTGGGCCGCAAGGTGATCCAGAACGACGGCGCGAGCCTGCGGCTACTGGCCGCACAGATCGAGCGGACCGTACTCGCGGCCACCGAGGCGGGCGGCGAGTGGACCGAATTCGGTGGCCAGCTCGACGCGGTCTGGCAGCGCCTGCTCACCGTCACCGGCTGGATGTTCGCCTCCGGCGATATCGCCGCCGCCATGGCCAATTCCAGCATCTACCTCGAGGCCTTCGGGCACGTCGTGGTCGCCTGGATCTGGCTGGAGCAGGCTCTTGCCGCGCACGGCAAGGAGGGCGACTTCTACGACGGAAAGCGCGCGGCGGCCCGCTACTTCTTCCGCTACGAATTGCCCAAGACCACACCGCAATTGGATCTGCTGGAGCTGATGGACCGCACCACGCTGGATATGCGCGACTCCTGGTTCTGACCCGTCAGACGACCAGTGGTCGCCGCCCGGGTCGGGTGCGGCGCCAGGCCAGCACGAGAAAGACCAGCAGGCCGACCAGCGGCAGGGTGCCGATCGTCCAGCTCAGCGGCAACGGCGGTCCGGGCTGGTCGAGCACCATGACATTGCCGAGGGTTCCTTCGCCGTGCCCGAGTGGACCGTCGATCGCGAAGGTGAAGGTGTAGGTGCCGGGGTCGTCGAAGGCCTTGACGTCCAGGCCCCAGGAGTCGCGTTTGCGGGGATGGCGGACCAGCGGTGTGGCGCGGCGGCCGGGCCTGATCGCGGGTCCGGTCAAGCGCAGTGTCCCGGATTTGTCGGCGATGCCGCCATCGGGCATGAAGGTGAAGTCCAGCGACTTCATCGCGCGGATGGGCCAGGTGGAGAAGCCGACGGTCACGTTGTACGGGCCCACCTGGACGCGCTCGGTGTGCACGATCTCGACCGGCGCGTACGCGGAGGCGGGGGCGACGGCGACCAGCGACAGGGTGATCACTGCCAGCACGGTGACGGCGAGTCTGCGAAGTACGGACATCACGCGTCCTTCATTGCGGGCAGCATGGTGGTGAACCGGCCACCGAGGAATCCGGCCAGCAGGCCGATCGGAATGCCGAGCAGCGTGATCGTCACGATGTCGCCGACGGCGATATGCGACGTGGCGCGGACGAGGTTCAACTGCAGCGGGAACGTCACGCCGACGATCACGCCGGTCACCGCACCCGCCACCAATACGATCTTGCGCGCATCGAAACCACGGGCCCGTGCCGACCAGAACAGTCCCTCGACCGCGACCGCCGCGACGATCAGGAACATCGGCATCATGACGGGCAGATCCGGCGGCCGTCCCGTGAGACCGTCACGCAGCGGCAGTCCGATCGCCGACGCGTAGGTTTCCGCGGCCCAGGGCGAGAACCACCACAGGATCGCCTGCATGGCACCGAGCGAAACCGCGATGGCAACAGCCGCGCCCGCACGCGCCAATAGTGCCGCGCCCAGTACGAGCAGCATCGGCCCGAACAGGACGATGCCGAGGATGGTCGGGTCGACGGGCAGATGCAGGTTGTTCAATGCATTGGTGGGAATCGGGGCGAAGGTGATCAGGATCGGAATCGCGACGACGATGCCGATCCGGCCCCAGCGGTGGTCGCGGTGAGCCGCGAAGACGATGATGCTGCCGATCATGGTGAGCGAGATGGACAGGAACAGCGCCACATGTGACGGGGTATTGAGCACCGCGTCGAAACCGTAGATCGAATGCCACTCCAGATCGAGCAGGCCGTAGAGCAGGAATAGCGCCGCACCGGCTCCGGCGACCATATAGCCGAGCGGTGCGGTCAGATTGCTGCCGAAGACTCGGATGGGGGTGCCGCCGAGGCGGGGCACGAGCCGACCGGCGCGTTGGGCCGAGGTGGCGATGAGAACCATGGCCAGGCTGGCGAATCCGGAGATCGCGCTGCCGGAGTACAGGAACAGATGCGGCAGGGTGAAGAAGGTGTCCGGACCGACTTCGTTGTGCCACTGGATATCCCAGCTGAGACCGACCAATGTCACTGCGGTGCCGAGCAATACACCCCAGGCACCGATTCGGGCCGCGATGGTGTCATCGGAGATCTCAGGTCCGGTGTCGGCTTCGACCGGTGCTGCCGTGGTCATGGTGGTCATTCCTCCTGATCTGTGCATGTTTTCAGCCGCCGACCCAGATCGGCACCGCGAGTTCGTCGAGACTGTCGTGTTCGTCGATCGATAGTCGAAGCTCCCACTGTCCGGTCATCATCAGTGGTACCGATGTCGCATGGAAGTGTCCCGGCCCGGTGGCCGTCGCCGTGATGGGCTGTCCCGCGTGACCCATCAGCGGCTGGTTGGCCTGAATACGCACCGCGGCATGGTCTTTCGTTGCGCCCGCACGGTCGGTGACTGTGATATCGATAGCAGTGCTGCCGATTCGAAGGCTGTCGATGGAGACCGTGACGAGGTGCTGCGGGGTACCGGCTTTCAATACCAGAAGGCCGGATGGGCGCGGCCAGACGAACCAGGCGATGGCGGCGAGCACGATAACGATCACCGCCGCCCCGGTGCGGAGAACGCTTTTCCGGGTTGCGCTCATGACCGCGCTCCCGCCGCGACATCGAGAACGACCGGGACCGTGAGCACGGTGTAGCGCCTTTCGACCTGGATCCAGAGGCGATAGCGGCCCGCGAGCGGGAAGGTGTAGGTGAACGGCACGTCGGGTCCATAGGCGGCGACCGTCTCGTCGGGCGCGCTTTCGCCATTGGCGGGTGGCATGAGCATGGTGCCCCGGCTCGCGGCGGGCCCGGCCATTTCCATGCCGGGCATATCCATCCCCGGCATATCGGACATCCCCTGCATCGATGTCGCGCCCATCGAGTGGCCATGACCCCAGATGGGTGAGTTCTGTACGGCCGCCGCGATATCCGGGTCGCTTGGTAGTGGACCCGCCATGATCAGGTGGCCGACCATGCCGAGCCACGGTTGCAGATCGGCGGCATCGCCGAATTCGGCGGTGATGGTGATCGGTGCCCCAGCAATCGGCGTAGTCGTCCTGACGGTGACCGGGTTACCGTCGACAACGGTCGACGCGGTCTTGGCACCAGCACCGAGATGCACTGCGGCGCTGGAGGATTCCGGTGCAACGACACCGGCCGAGACGGTGAACCCGCTTGCCGCGCGAACCATCTGCACACCACCGCCGCGCCGAGCCAACTCCGCGGACAACGCATACCGCCCGGCCTCGGGCGCGGCCAGATGAACCTGATACCGGCCGGGCGCGACCCGGATCGGATGCAGATGCGACAGGCGGCCGGTCGGGCCGACCATCAGCAGATGCATGAGCGCACTGTCGTGTACGACCAGATCGTCGACGGGTGCACCGGTGGCGGCATCGATCAGAACGAGGTCGAGATCGCCTGGCTGCCCGGCATTCACCAGACCGCCCGTGACCGTGAGCAGTACCGGCGGCCGCGAAAAGTCCGAAATCAACGGCTGATGCACGGCGTAGGGATCGGTGACATTGTCGAGCGTGGGATCGAGCTGACCGCCGGGTTGCGGCGGCAGCGGCAGCGATGCCGAAAGCAGTGCGGCGGTCACCGAAACCGCCACCCCGGCCACCATCCCGGCGGCCGGAACCAGCGCCCATACACTGCGACGAGCACGAATCGCGAGCACCACCGCGACAGGCAGCAGTACGCCCGCCACCAGAAATCCGCCGTACACCAGACGCTCGGGCGGCGAGGTCACCTGCGCGGGCACGATGAACGGAATCCGCGCCACTCGCGTACCGTCGCCGACCGCCAGTTCCCATGGCCCCGCGCGGTCCATTCGGACAGTCGCCGAGTACATCCCGGGAGTGCCGCCGAGTTCGACAACCGCCTCGGCGGTGGGCGCGCCCGGTGCGGGCTGCATCGACTTCGTCGAGACCCCTGTCGGCATCACCGCGAGCGTGAGTTGCCCGGGCGCGGTACCGGCATGGGTGACCACATCCACCCGCAACGGACCCGGCACGCTGGTCACCCGGCGCAAGATGATCGTGAGCTCCCGGTCACCGAGCGACTGCGCGACCGAAATATCCGAACCAGAGGAAGCCGAATCCGCCGATACGGAACCCGCCCCGATCGACACCAACAACGCGCACACCCCCGCAACCAGCAGAGCGCGACCAACACCGGCGACAACAGCCACGCCCGCCATGGTAGGGATGCGTACCCGCGAGAACATCACCCCCAGCGGGGATTTCGCCTCCCCCGCGGGAGTGATGCCGCCCTATCCCGGCATCCGGATACTCCCCCAGCTCACCGCCGGAACCACCGCCGCAGTGAGGTGCGGTGCCCGGCATTCGAATCTGTGTGATCAAAACTCATCGGCTGCGAACAGGGTGGCGCAATGGCCGCTCCGAGACGAATCCGACCAGGTCAGAGCAGGTAGGGAGCGGCGGAATAACATCCGCTGAATTGCGGAGCACGAATGCTGGCATTCGGGCGCTCCCGCGCCAACTATCGTCGCTATCCATGCAGGTCAGCGAGAGAAAGGTGGCGGAGGTGGGAGCCGAGGCAACGCCCGTGCGACGGTTGCGGGCCGACCAGGCGCGCCGGATAGCCGACGTGCTGCGTCATCAGATACATGCGGGTGCCTTCGACGATGTGCTGCCGAGTGAGCAGGAGTTGGTCGCGGAATACGACGCGTCGCGCAATACTGTGCGCGACGCACTCGCACTGCTCAAGGACGAAGGGCTGATCGATCGGGTGCCGAAGGTGGGCACCCGGGTCGCCCGGCGCAAATACGACCACGGGCTGGACGCACTGCTCGGGCTGCAGGAAACCCTCAAGGGCCACGGCACGGTGCGCAACGAGGTGCGCGCGGCAATGCATATCACCGCACCACCCGCCGTCGCACGCAAGCTCGGGCTGAATCCCGGTGAGCGCGTGGTCTATATCGAACGACTGCGCTATCTCGCCGACCTACCACTGAGCCTGGATCTGACCTATCTCGCACCCGATATCGGCACCGAGGTCCTCGGCCACGATCTCGAGACCAACGACATCTTCGTACTCATCGAACAGATCAGCGGCGGACCGCTCGGCTCGGCCGATCTCGCGCTGGAAGCGATTACCGCCGATGCGCACACCGCCGCCACCTTGGAAGCACCCGAGGGCGCGGCGTTGCTGATGCTCGAGCGGCTGACCCGGCTCGACGACGGCAGACCGGTGGATCTGGAGTACATCCGGATGCGCGGGGACCGAATCACCATGCGCGGCAGTCTTATCCGCAGCACATCCGAATGGAAGGTCATCTGATGGCACTGGCGAACCAACGCACCGACATCCCGGTGACCATCGACGAATCACTATGCATCCAGGGCTGCACGCTGTGCGTGGAGATCTGCCCGCTCGACTCGCTGGCCATCAATCCGGAAAACGGTAAGGCCTTCATGCACGTGGACGAGTGCTGGTACTGCGGCCCCTGTGCCGCCCGGTGTCCCACGGGCGCCGTCACCGTCAATATGCCCTATCTGCTGCGCTGAACGATCCGGAAGTCCCATGAAGAAACGCCTCGCTCCCCTGCTCCTCGCCGTCGCACTCGCCGCGGCGGGCTGCTCCCTGCAGAGTTCGGACAAAACCCCCGAAGGCACTGTCAAGGTCGTCGTCGGCTACCAGTCCAAGACCATCAATACCGTCACCGCGGGCACCTTGCTGCGCGCCCAGGGCTATCTGGAGCAGCGGCTACAGAAGATCACCGACAGCGGCGGCGCCAAGTATCAGGTGGAGTGGCAGGACTACGACACCGGTGCGCCGATCACCGCGCAGATGCTGGCCGAGAAGATCGATATCGGGTCGATGGGCGATTATCCGCTGCTGATCAACGGATCTCGCACCCAGGCCAATGAGCGGGCGAAGACGGCGCTGGTATCGGTGACCGGCTACAACCCCAAGGGTGCGCTCAATATGGTTGTGGTGCCTCAGGATTCGACGGTGACCGGGATCGGTGGCCTGGCCGGGCAGAAGATTTCAGCCAGCGTCGGCTCGGCCGGGCACGGCACCCTGGTGCAGGCGCTCTCGCGGGCGGGCGTCGATCCGGCCAAGGGCGTCGAGGTGCTCAACCAGCAGCCGCAGGTCGGGGCGACCGCATTGGAATCGCATCAGGTCGGCGCGCTCGCGCAGTTCGTGGCCTGGCCCGGACTGCTGGTGTTTCAGAACAAGGCGAAATTGCTCTACGACGGTGCGGAATTGGGTGTGCCCACCTTCCACGGCGTGGTCGCGCGACGCTCCTACACCGCCGATCATCCCGAGGTACTGCAGGCTTTCCTCGCGGCCCAGCTCGATGCCACGAAGTTCTTGAACGAGAAACCGTTCGAAGCCGCCAAGATCGTCGCCGACGGTTCCGGATTGCCGCAGGAGGTCGTCTACCTCTACAACGGGCCCGGCGGAACGTCTTTCGACACCACGCTCAAGCCCAGTCTGATCGACGCGTTCAAGGGCGATGTGCAGTACCTGAAGTCGATCGGCGACTTCGCCGAACTCGATATCGATAAGTTCGTCGATCCCGCGCCGCTGCGCAAGGCCTTCGCCGACAACGGCGTGGGCGATTACGACCAGGCGGTGGCGGCCACCGTCAACCCCAGCCGCGTCACCGGCACCGACCCGGTTTGCGCGCGTCCGGTGAGCGATGCCGCGCAGGCCGGCGAGCTGTGGCTCGACGGCACGGATCGTCCGCAGCCCGCCGCGGATCCGACCTGCCTGTTGCGCGCTGTTCAGGCGGCCAAGGCGCAGGGCAAGCTGATCCGCGCCGCCTATGTGCCCGATGCCGAACTCGGTACGCGCTGGTTCGCCGATAAGGCGGTGTGGCTGCGCGATGGCGACAACTTCCTGCCGTTCACGACACCCGCGGCCGCGCAGCGCTATCGGCAGGCACACCCGGCCGCCACGGCGATCTCCTACGACCAGGCCGTCACGGAAGTCCGACGATGACAGCATTGCGCAGCGATACGTTGAGGAATGGTGGCCGGGAGACGGGCGGGCCTACCGCGGCCCTCGTCAGCCCTACCGCGGCCGACGACGAAACCGCCGAGGTGCGCGGGAGTTCGGTATGGCGCACCCGAGTGCTCCAGGTGGCGTCGGTCGCGACCGCGATCGGACTGTGGCAGCTGCTCACCGCCAATAATGTGCGGTGGTGGCTGCGCTTCGACACACTGCCGACGGTCACCGAGATCATCCGTGAATTCGGCAAGCAGCTGCAGTCGGACCAGTTCTATGTCGATGTCGCGCAATCGCTGATCCGTATTCTGACCGGATTCGGGCTCGCGGCCGTGGTCGGGGTGGTCGCGGGCATCGGTCTAGGCCGCTCCGGGCTTTTCGCCGCGGTGCTCGGACCGCTCACCGAATTGGCGCGGCCGATTCCGGCCATCGCGCTGGTGCCGGTGGCGATTCTGCTGTTCCCGAGCGACGAATCGGGCATCGTCTTCATCACCTTCATGGCATCGCTGTTCCCGGTGCTGGTCAGCACCAGGCATGCGGTACGCGCCCTGCCGACCATCTGGGAGGACGCACTGCGCACCCTGGGCGCTTCGCGCGCCGATGTCCTTGTGCGAGTGGTATTTCCGGGCATCCTGCCGGGCGTATTCAGCGGCCTGTCGGTCGGGATGGGCGTGGCATGGATCTGCCTCATCTCGGCCGAGATGATCTCCGGGCGGCTCGGTATCGGCTACCGGACCTGGCAGGCCTACACCATCGTCGATTACCCGGCGGTATTCGTCGGCATGATCACCATCGGCATTCTCGGCTTCGGCACCTCCGGAATCGTGGAACTGGCCGGACGTCGGATCACCCGCTGGCTGCCGAGGGAGGTCGCCGAATGACCACGACAACCGCACCCGCCACCCCGACCACAACCGGAATGCGGTTGAGCCTGGACGGAATTCGCATCGCGTACGGCGGCAAAACGGTGCTCGAAAACCTCGAGCTGGCCATCACACCCGGCGAAATCCTGGTCGTGGTCGGCAAATCCGGCTGCGGCAAGTCGACGCTGCTGCGGGCGATCGCCGGACTGCGCAAGCCGGACCACGGCGTGATCCGCGCCGACGGCATTGCGGTGACCGGACCGTCCGCCGACCGCGCCCTGGTCTTCCAGGACGACGCGCTGCTGCCGTGGCGCACCGTGCGCCAGAACATCGAGCTCGCACTCCAATTGCGCAAGGTGCCGCGCGCCGAACGCAAGGCAAGCGCCCGGCATTGGGTGGAAGAGGTCGGACTCACCGGCTACGCCGATTATCTCCCGCGCGATCTCTCCGGCGGCATGCGGCAGCGAGTCCAGTTGGCACGCAGTCTCGCCGGATCACCGCGCGCGGTACTGATGGACGAACCGTTCGGCGCACTCGACACCCAGACCCGAACAACCATGCAGCGCTTGCTGATCGACACCTGGCGCGCCCACCCCACCACCGTCGTTTTCGTCACCCATGACCTGGACGAGGCGCTACTGCTCGGCGACCGCATCGCGGTACTCGGTGACGGCGCGCTGCACACCCTGGTCGATGTGCCCGAGCCCCGCACACCGGCGGATCGCCGATCGGTGAAGGCCGAAATCCTGGAGAAGTTGTGAATATTCCCGAGCTATCCGATCGGATCCGGCTCGACTGCGATGTGCTCGTCATCGGCGGCGGCACCGCGGGGACCATGGCCGCACTGACCGCCGCCGAGGCCGGCGCCGATGTGTTGCTGCTGGAGAAAGCGCATGTGCGGCACTCCGGTGCATTGGCCATGGGCATGGACGGGGTCAACAATGCGGTGATTCCCGGCAAGGCCGAGCCCGAGGACTACGTCGCCGAAATCACCAGGGCCAATGACGGAATCGTCAACCAGCGCACCGTATATCAGACCGCAACCCGCGGCTTCGCCATGGTGCAGCGACTCGAACGCTACGGCGTGAAATTCGAGAAGGACGAGTACGGCGAGTACGCGGTGCGCCGGGTGCACCGGTCCGGATCGTATGTGCTGCCCATGCCCGAGGGCAAGGATGTGAAGAAGGCGCTGTATCGCGTACTGCGCCAACGCAAGATGCGCGAGAAGATCCGCATCGAGAACCGGCTCATGCCGGTGCGGGTACTCACCGATGCGGGCCGCGCGGTGGGTGCCGCCGCATTGAATACGCGCACCGGCGAATTCGTGGCGGTGGGTGCCAAGGCGGTGATCCTGGCGACAGGTCCGTCCGGCCGCCTGGGGCTGCCCGCATCGGGTTATCTGTATGGCACCTACGAGAATCCGACCAATGCGGGCGACGGGTACTCGATGGCCTATCACGCCGGCGCGGAACTCAGCGGTATCGAATGCTTCCAGATCAATCCGCTCATCAAGGATTACAACGGTCCGGCCTGCGCCTATGTGGCCAATCCGTTCGGCGGGTACCAGGTGAACGCGAAGGGCGAACGCTTCGTCGACTCCGATTACTGGTCCGGACAGATGATGTCGGAGGTCAAGCGCGAGATCGAATCCGCACGCGGGCCCATCTATCTCAAGGTGTCACATCTGCCCGACGAGACCCTCACGACGCTCGAAGGCATTCTGCACACCACCGAACGCCCGACTCGCGGAACTTTCCACGCCAACCGTGGCCATGACTATCGCACCCACGATATCGAGATGCATATTTCCGAAATCGGTTTGTGCGGTGGACATTCCGCGTCGGGCGTATGGGTCGACGAAAACGCCCGCACGACCCTGCCCGGGCTCTACGCGGCCGGTGATCTCGCGTGCGTGCCGCACAACTACATGATCGGTGCTTTCGTCTTCGGTGATCTGGCGGGTGGTCACGCCGCATCGACACTGTCCGAAGTCGCTGCGCCCATCGAACTTCCGGAAGACCAGTTGGCCGCGGCACACGAACTGATCTACCGGCCGCTGCGGCAGCCGGACGGCCCACCGCAGCCGCAGGTCGAGTACAAGCTTCGGCGATTCGTGAACGACTATGTGGCGCCGCCCAAGACAGCCGCGAAACTGTCGATCGCGGTCGAGACCTTCGAGCGGATGCGCGGCGAAATCGCCGAAATCGGCGCCCGCACACCACATGAGCTCATGCGCTCGGTCGAGGTCTCCTTCATCCGCGACTGCGCCGAAATGGCGGCGCGCAGTTCGCTGACCCGCACCGAATCACGGTGGGGGCTCTATCACGAACGCGCCGATCTGCCGCAGCGCGACGACAACGAGTGGCGCTATCACCTGAACCTGCGCAAGAACTCCGATGGCGCGATGGAATTCCTGAAGCGGCCGGTTGCCCCGTATCTGGTACCGGTGCCCGGTCTCGACGACCTGCCCTCGACCGACACCACTGTGGTCCCGGTCACGCAGCCGGAACTCATCGGTGGGCGCGCACCGGCCGATGCACCGCGCACCGTCCGCACATCGACGACCCCGCCGTCACCACGACTGGTCAGTCTGCTTGCCCTGGATTCGCCTACGGTGCAGGATCTTTCGACCTATCTGTCCGATGCCGATGCCGGTGTTCGAGTGGCGGCGCTGTCGGTGCTGACCGAGAACACCCCCGAGGGATTCACATCGGTATTGATCGGCGCGCTCGACGACGACGCGGCCTCCGTTCGTGCGGCGGCCGCGGCGAGCCTGCGCGAACTCGTGGAGGTGCTTCCCGATTCGACCGGCCTCGCCGATCGACTCGACTCCCCCGACCCGGTCGTCCGGGCGACCGTCGTGGATCTGCTGCGCGCGCTGCGAGCCGGAACCGCGACGCAATTCGTTGCGGCACTGACCGATTCGGACCACCGGGTGCGCATCGAGGCCGTACGGGCTCTGGTATCGCTCGACGACTGGCAGGCGGTCTCGTCGGCGGCGACCGATGAGAACCGTGAGGTGCGCATTGCCGTCGCGCACGGGTTGTCAGCGATCGGCGGACAGGGTACCGAAACCGCGCGCGCCCTCGCCGATGATCCGGATCCGCTCGTGCGTGCCGCCGCCCTCGCTGCCTTCGCGAATCTCGGTGTCGCACAAGATGACACGGCGCTACTTGTCGGCGCGCTCGCACACTCTGCCTGGCAGGTCCGGGTGGGTGCCGCGCGCGGTCTCGCGGGCGCGGACCCCGATTTCGGCGTCACCCCACTTTCCGAAGCCCTGCACGATCCACACCTCGACGTGCGCAAGGCAGCGGTATTGTCGCTGGCAACCTGGCCGCACAGCGGGGCGGCGCACGATGCGCTGAAGCCGGCGATCGATGACACCGATGCGGACGTGCGCGCCTACGCACGCCGCGCGTTGGACAGTGCACACCCGCTGTCGTAGCCGCACACCGTTTATGCGGGATGCGCCACCGCGACACGGGTGCGGCAATGGGCGGCTGGCCGATGGAACTTCTCGGCAGCCTCCCCAGGCCGCATCTGCACGGAGTTCGGACTGCTGCGGCCGTCGACCGCGCCCACGGGATTGAGCCGGAATCGGTTTTATGCGCAGCGGAATTGGAAGCCGGCGACCGGTGTGGTGCCGGGTGCCACGTCGACCTGGACGTAGGCGATGCTCGCCAGCTCGCAGCCGGACGGGACGGAGGTGACCTGCGCCTGGTAGCAGCCATTGGGGAAGGGCTGCGTCACGGTTCCGTCGCGGCCGGTCGTCAAAGTGGTGAGCACTGGACCGGCGGCGCACGTGGTGATCCCGACCGCGACACCCGTCACCGGCAGTTGATCGGTGCCGGTGGTCGCCTGCACCTTCAGCGGACCGTCGCCGGGTCCCTGAGCACCGGCCGAACCAGCGGGCAGCATCACCACCAGTGCGGCACCGAGTACGGATGTGACGAGCAGCGTGTTGCGCAAACGGGTCTCCTTCGGCGGATGGGAGCGATCCGAACGATCGGCCCCCGCCACCGTATTCCAAACCGACCGGCACGGCCATGACCCGAGCCAGCCAGTCGCACCGAGGCTCACGCGGGATCCGCGACAACCACCACACCACTCGGCGCATCGACCAGCGAAACCGTGCGCGCGGCAGCATCATCCACGTGCACGCGCGGATGATCGGGCAGCTCGGATTCGTAGTACGTACCCGGACCATAGAATTGGCCGTACTTCACGACCACGCCGCCGATATCGAGTACCGCGGCCTCATGTTCCTGGATGACGGCACCGCGACCGGCCGGCGGCTCCCAAGCAATACTCTGGGCGAGAAACCGTTTCGCGCCCGCGGCCTGTGCGGCGGCGATCAGATTACGGGTGCCCTCGGAACGGATGCGCGCATTCGCACCAACCAGTTCCGGGAGCAACGCGGCATCGTCGGGAAGATCGGTGAGCTGATGCATCACCAGATCGGGCCGGAAGGCGACGACTGCCGCGGTCAGCGCGTCGAGGTCGTACACATCGCAGACCACCGGTTCCGCACCGGCGGAGCGCACTTGGTCGGCCTTGGCCGCAGACCTGGTCATCCCCGCAACCTCGTGCCGGGCCTCGATCAGCAAGGGCAACAACCGGGTTCCGATGACGCCGGTCGCACCGGCCAGATAGATCCGCACCCGGCCCACCCTAATTCCCGGATAGATAGTGCGGAACGCCGCCGCATAGCTGGTCGTATGCTCTATGCCCAGCGGTATCGAGGGAGATGGAGGATCCATGGCGGATCGGGAAGTGCTGACCTGGGAATTGTTCGGGACGGCGAGTCGCGAGCTCGCCACCGAAATCGCCAAGGACGGGTTCGAACCGGATCTGATCCTCTCGATCGCACGCGGTGGCCTGTTCGTCGCGGGGGCGCTCGGTTACGCACTGGACGTGAAGAACCTGCACGTGATGAACGTCGAGTTCTACACCGGCATCGATCAGCGCCTCGATCTCCCGGTCATGCTGCCGCCGGTCCCGCAGGCGGTCGATCTGGCCGGTGCGACGGTCCTGATCGCCGACGATGTGGCCGATACCGGCGCCACCCTCAAACTCGTGCGCGACTTCTGCATCGATCACGTCGCCGAGGTGCGCTGCGCGGTCGTGTATCAGAAGCCGCATTCCGAGGTCGATTGCGAATACGTCTGGCGACGCACCGACCGCTGGATCAACTTCCCCTGGTCCACCGAAGCACCCGTCGTCGATCGGCAGTCCCGAGTGCTCGACGCCTGAACGCCACACTCGACGCGCCGGTTCCTACCGGCGAGACCGCTCGGCAACAGCGGCATCCAGGCGCGCGCCCAGCGCGTTGACCTGGTCACGCACCAGGACGAGATGCTCGATCGGATAGCCGACCTCCGCCATGACCGCCTCGATCATCTGCCGGGCCTGCGGTTGCAACGCACGTCCGGCTTCGGTCGCGCGCAGCTCGACGGCGCGGCGATCGTTGCTACTCCGCACACTCTCGACCAGACCATGCGCCTGGAGTCGCTGGATGAGCGGTGAGACCGTGCCGTAGTCCAGCTGCAGCTGTTCGCCGAGTTCCTTCATGGTCATCGCGGGCCGCCCCCACAACGCCAGCAGGGCCAGATACTGCGGATAGGTAACACCCATCCCCTCGAGAAACGGCCGGTACGCCGCGGTCATCGATCGGGATGTGGAGTACAGGGCAAAACACAGCTGTGATGCGAGCGAGAGCAGGTCGGCATCGGTTCCCCCGACGGTTGCGGTAGCACCATCGGACCCCGCGGCCGCTCCGACACGCACCACTGGCGTGGGATGCGCTTCTTCGGGCATTAGAACACTGTATCCCAGCGAATTCGCTGTCTTTTCTGTGGCGTTATGGCGTCCCGACCGCCCATTGCGGTTCGGGGTCGTCCCCCTTCCGGCCCCTGCTTTGTTGCGACCAACCTGGATATACCCCCGAGGGGTGGTCGATTCCCGCGCAGCGCACTCCGGTTATCGCGCTGTTGACGCCGCGTTCCATAACGACCGATATGCGGCTATGAGCGGATGCCAGTCTGCGACCGCCGTCTTGGCGGCGCTGATCTGCTTCCTCAGCTCGGGTTCACTCGCGCCGGCGGCAGTAGCGAACTTCTCGGCGCCGATTGGTATTCCGTTGGTGGACTGTTGGTCTCGGCGCCGATGCTCGAGGAGCCCATTGGTTCCTCGAGCGTACGGAGTTGAAAGACCATGAGCCGCAAGATCATCGGCGGCGCCTTCCTGGCGCTGGCCATCACCACCACCGCCGTCACCGGTCTCCCGCGCACTGCCGCGCCCGCAGCCGCGGCCCCCACCTGCGAAAACGCCGACGACCCGGTACACGGCTACCAGTACTTCGCGAACAAGTACCCCAACAACGGCCTCGGCGCCATGTTCGCCCTCAACGACCAGTTCGACAAGATCGAGCGCGCCGTCTTCTGCCTCACCAACATCGAACGCGCCAATGCCGGTGTCCCCGAACTGAAATGGAGCGACGACTTACGCAACAGCGCAGCTGATTTCGCCCGCCACGCCGAGGGGCGCCAATGGTGGACCGACGGGGCGAACTCTCACGACGATCCCGACCTCGCCGGTGTCCCGGTGGTCACCCAGGTCCAGCGCCGCGTGAAGTCCTACAACCCCTGCACCTACTCCCAGGGCGATGGCCACGACGTGAACCGCTGGTCCGAGAACACCTACGCAGGCTGGGGCTCGAATACCTTCACCACCGCCCGAGCAGCCCTCACCTGGTGGATGAACAGCCCCACCCACAAGGCCAACATCCTCGACCGCAACGTCACCAAGCTCGGTGTAGGTGTCCGCGCCGGCGCCGCCCGCCCCGGCTTCGACACCACCGACCCCGCGGGCATCTTCGTCCAGCAATTCGTCTCCTGCAGCTGACTTCCGGGCCTTGGCTGCGATTCGGCCAGGAGCGACTCGCAGCCGCTGCCCTCGAAATGTTCGAAGAACAGGGCTCCGAGAACTCTCGAGCGGTGGGGTAATGAACGCTGGCTGCGGCCTGCTCAGCGCGGCGGCGGAGCGAATCCTCGCGGCCATAAGGTGTGCCCGTCGTGCACGACGCCGGTCGGTGTCGCTCCGGTGAGCGTGGCGTCGGTGAGGTTCGCGCCGGACAGATCGGCTCCGGTCAGATCGGCGTCGGTGAGGTTCGCCCTGGTCAGATCGGCGCCATCAAGATCGGCGCCGCGTAGCTTCACCTGGTTGAGTGCGGCGCCGGTGAAGCTCACGTCGCCGAATGTCGCGTCGTTCAACATGGCACCAGACAAGAAGGCGCGGGTGAGGTTCGCACGGTTGAAGATGTCACCGACTGCGACCGCACCACTCAGGTGGGTGTCGGTGAGGTCGGTCTCCCACATAGGTGTTCGTCAGGTTCGCGAAGGTGAAGTCCACCCTCGCGAGGCCACATTGTCGAGCATTGCGTTCGACAGGCAGATGCTGTCGAGATCATGACTACGGCAGCGGAACGCGCGCTTATGCCGATTATCGAGTGGTGGGCGCTGAACGGACGTTGGTATCGTGCAAGCGCTCGGCGTTAGGTGTCCATGGAGGAGGGCGCGTATGCCCGTGGTGCGGCGGTTTTGGATCGAATTCGATCGGGACCGCGGATCAGTTCTCTGGTGGATCAGGCCGTACGCCGGTGTGACCGGCTTCGACGAGCAGGACTGTTTGGCGATGGTGGCGGATCTGCTCCCCGACGACGCGGAGTTACCCCCGGTGCGCGGCATCACGGTGGACGTCTCACTGGCCGAGGAACTTCCGGTGAACCCTCTCGCACTCGGAGTCCCGGTATGGCGAGGGGTCTGGTACCCGCCAGTGAACCTGCGAACCGGGCCGAACCTTACTCGGCGCCTGTCGCGGAATCACGCCCCGCCTGAGGGCCGGTGAGACTTTGCGGGCGAAGACCAAATGGGTGAAACGAAATCCCGATCATCAATCGCGATGGTGGAGCGGCGATGGGGGTACGGGACTTCCTAGAAGTAGCCGCGAACCGGGCATTCGGGATAGCGAAAGGCGCTGGGCGACCAGTGATCTCGGCGCGTCCGTACTTACCGATTACCGCACATTGCATTCTGGTCGGCGACGATTCCGGCTTCTATCGCCACGGGGAGCGAGCTCCGGTCCGACATGAGCGGCACAACCCATTTCCTGGGGTAGTCCGCCAATCGCGCGAGGCAGCCACTCGATCACGTCGCTGAACAGGCTGCCGGTGACGATCGCGTCGTAGTGCAGGTCGCGTCGGCCACTGTCGAAGGGGATGCGCGGTTAGGCTGGATGAGTTGAATGCCCCGCGGCGGTTGCTGTTCGGGTCGGGGCGGTTACCAGAGGACCTGCGTGCGTCGCTGGACGCCTCCGGCGGCATCGTGTTCTGCGAGGAGGGCCTGAGCGGTTCGGTCATTCGTCGCAGTTTCCGGCCATCCGGTCGTCTCGTGGAATGGGAGCGGTGGGAGGTCTCGGGCGCGATCGGGTCACTGTCGGCGGACGGGTATTGGTGCGGGCGGGCCGGTCAAACACATCGATGTGCCGATGACGCATCCGCTATGGGCGGCAATCGAATTCAGACTCGATCGACCCAATCGCGTCTGTTTCGCCTACGCCCCGGCGGCGACCGATCCGGGGGAGTCGGAACGGGTCGAAGTGAGACTGAGAACGTCGCAGGCGAAGCAACTCGCTCAGCTCATGACACGACCAGCATCAAGCCACTGATCTGTCGCGCCTGTCCATGAGCTGTACCGACGCCACGGATACCGTGGTGCGGCCTGCCGACTCGATGGATACGGACGGCCTGATGTCGATGTTCACGAATTCGGATGTCACAGTCGATTCGGGGTGTCACGATTGCGGTGCGCGCCAGATGCTCGCAATGGTTCCAGGCAGGTCGAAGCTCGAGTTGTGCAAACGCCGATCACTTCGAAAAGGACCATCTCATGACGACAGCAAGCACCACAGATTTCCCGTTCCAGCTACCCCGCGGATACATCGACGCCGCGGGCGTCGTTCACTGAACAGCGGGTGCGCGACAACCCTACCTACCTCGGCGTTGGTGTGCTCGCGCAAGTAATCACCCAGCTGGGAACCTTGACCACGGTCGACGAAGACGTAGTCGAGGAGTTGTTCTCGGAGGACCTGGCGTATCTCCAAAGTATGTACATTCGCGTCAACGACCGCACCGCCGCGAGGGTTGATCCATGAGCCTACGGTGCGACCGCCGGGCCAGCGGCGCCTGAATTCGCGAACAAACCAGACGCCTGCGCCCACTCTGTTGCTGTCTGAACTCGTGAACGATCGCGATGCCACAGATGGCGAACAAAGCCACGCGCGATATCTCGCGCGCATTCGAGCGCTTCGTCGGCGCCGTCCGCAGCGAACTCGCCTAGCGCTGGCGCAACCAGCGCACCGGATCGGCCCGCAACTTCGGCCGTCGGCTCGAAGATCCGGTGACTGGACTGCCTACCGAACGTTGCTTGACGAGACGCTAGGTCAATGATTCTGCATAAGCCCGAGCGTCAATGGCTTCCAGGGTGGCGATCTCAGCGTCGTCAATTGCCATCAAGGCATAGTCGATCGAAGCCGAGGCGTAGCCCTCTGCGTCATCGGCTCGGCGATTTGCGACATTCCGGTCGTGAGCGTCTTTCTTGGCCGCAATGGTCTTTTTAATTTTCTCGACCCGCTTGTTATGCTCCACCTGGAGTGTTTCCCAGTCGGAAGCCGCGGCAGCCTTCCTCGCTACAACATTCTCCTTGAATCTATCCTGCCTCATTTTTGCCGCCGCCTTGGCGGAGTCGATAGCGGCATCCACTTTCTTCCCAGTTTCTTTCTGAGCTGCCGCTATCTCCTGCTCCGCATGCTCTGCATGGTCTTTGAGTTCATGCACCTTTTCGGAAATCTTCGTCATGATTCTTTCCTTTCCTAATATTTTTCCTTTCATGATATATGCACAAAATATTATCATAGCTCGTGGTGCACTTGAAAGATGAGACGAATGTCTGTCTCGAATCCCGTATACCGCCAGGCAACTCCCTGACGCACCGTAGTCGGTTATTGCCGCGCCTTGGAGCGAGCAGGTGGCCGCTATTTTTGGCCTGTGTGCTTCCTGTCCATGTTTGGTGGCGTTCGAGTGCTGCGATCAGGACTCGGTCGCGGAGTTGGTGTAGGGGCTCCCTATCGGCGTGTTGGTCGAAACGAGTGGGTATGCGCCGACTGGTCCCCACTCGGCCGAGCTGCGCTAGAAGGTAATGTCGTGGCCAGTGACATGCCACACGCCAAGCGCCCGGTCAGCGCGATGCTGGCAGGTCCGTACGGACATCCCTTCCACCCGATCCGCACGAGATCGCCGATCACCACGGCCGAACCCGTCGCCGATATCCATTCCCGCGCGAAGCTGCCGCTCCTGGGCGGCTATACGGCCCGGATCACCCAGACTCGATTGCGGTGCGGGCACAACAGCATGGACTTGTTCGCACCGTGGCGAGGAAGGAGCGGCGGCGTGAAGGTTCGCTCCATCTGCCGACGGGCTGCGGCATAGGTGAACGCCCAGTTCCCGTGCTTCCACGCCGGACCGCTATCTGTTAGCAGCCAACTGCTTCGGTACGGTGCCAGCGCCGCCCGCAATATCGCCGTGTCCGCCGACCGCGACCGGATTCAGCTTGACCAACGCCGAATCGAACCGCAGCCCCACCTTTTCGAGGAGACGCAGCTGCGGAGGCCAGTCCCGGCGGCGGCGCGCGTATGCCTGGTCATACCGCGCTCGAGACAAACGCCGAAGCTGATAACTGGCCGGGTACAGCATCCGCCGACGGAGCTCGTCATCGTGCGCGCGTTGCGCGTCGGCGCTCTCACGAATGCGCACATCGTCGACGATCGCGCACGGACAGCGCTACAAGCGCGACCACACCGGCCGGGGCCACCGTCGGCCAGGTCACGGCCGACACCGCGACCTGGCCGGGGAACGACATCATGTACATCTTGGGCTCCTACAGGCACAAGAGAAAGCTCCGGGGGCGAATCCTTGGGTTCCAGGAGTCGTCGCAACGCCCCAGATCAGGGGAGGCGATGGACTTCGAGATCCGTGATAGGCGAAAGCCGCAGGGCAGTAAGAAGTTAACTCAGGAACAGATCAACTCCTCGACAGTCCATGAGAAGACTTCGAGCGGGTGAGGCAATGATGGTCTGCGTCAGACTGATTCGACGATCGCCGACTTCACCACCGCGCGGTCCACCAACTGCCTGACGCGCCTGCCCTGATCTGCTGCCACTACGGTCTTGGCTCCGGTGAACACGGGCTCGGAGAACATCGTCACCCGTAGCCCCTTCTCGACGTGCAACACCAGATCATCTTTGCCCGGCGGTGTGGGGATGCGGTCATATCGGCCGTCTTGGAGATCCCGGTACATCAAGAAGGCGTATGCGTTGCCTCCATCAACGAACAGCTGCGCCCGCGGATTCGTCTCCGACATCTGGAAGATGCACTGCTGGCTTGAATAACTAGTCATCGCTTCCTCCTAGCTCCGGAATACTGCCTATGGTCAGCTCTACCCTGAGACCGCGAGAGTCCACCGAATAGTTTGCCCTGGTCACCGCCCGCGCGGACGCGAATTGCACCGTTTCAGCTCCGACCTCGTCGACTTCCTCAGCCGCCGCGTTCACCCGCTTGTCGGCGGTCAGGAAGCGGCCCGGTTTCAATTCCAGGGAGTCTGCCCGATCTGCGATTCCCATGCTGCGAGCGCTTTGCCGGCATGCGCAGGGTCCCGGCCTTGGCCGCGTACACGCGTGCTTGCGGGGTGAAAGCATCCGCGGTGGTCACCACGGCCGCCACGTCGGCGCCGTGGATGGTCCGCACGGTTCCGCCGAATCGCTGCACGTCCTCCCGCCGGGCGTATCGCACGCAGCAGTATCGACCCCGGATTGGCGGGGACGGCGCCGCCGTGGTCTCCCGGCCGATCGGCCGAAGCCGACCTGTTCGGCCGCCCCGAGCCCATAGAACGAAATATCAGATGGGGTCGGGCTCGTGTGGTCCGTAGACGAGTGGTTCGAATGCCGTGGTCTGCGGATCGGTCGGGGGCGAGGTGCTGCGACGGATCCAAAGTCCGGTAAGGAACGCAACAGCGGTGATGATCGCGATGTGCACCGCCATCAAGACGAGGAAGGGCAGGATGAATCCCTCGTCGGTGACCGCGCCACGGTCGGTCACACAGTAGAGGGTGTAGTTGACCGAGGTGCCCTCGGAGTCGTGGAAGGTGTCGGATACCACCACGGGTTCGTGGTAGGGGTCCGAACAGAACAGTGGCGCGGTGAGTTTCGCTTCACCCGGCCAGATCGATACCGGCACCACGGTGCTGAACATGCCGACGCCGACACCGGTCGACAATGCGGTGGTGAGCAGTCTCGCCATGGCCTCACACCTGCTGGATTCGAAGCAATGCGCCGGTGCGGTCGAACTCGGCGACCATATCCGTCCGCGGGGAGGTCACGTTCGCGACGATCCGGATCTCGCGGCCGAAGCGGCTCACGACGATCACGGTGACCTGGCCGTCGGCAAGTTCGCTGCGAGCCAGGGCGGAATCGACGATGTCCTCGATATGCGCGAGCCCCGGCACCTCACTGACCGCGAAGCCCTCGCCGTCGATGTCGTCGAACGCCGAAACGCGCACCGGCTGTGGTGCACTCAGCGCACCGAGCGTGAACGAGTAGTCGTCGAGCCTGCGGGAACCGTCCGGATCGCGCACCCGCAATCGCACAGCTGCCTGCCGCGCGGTGGGATCCGGCCACGCGGAGAAGAATCGAGTCACCTGGTCCGGCTGATCGGACAGCACCAGGCGGAACTGCGTGGAATTCGGCGCGGTCAGCAGAATGACATTCGCCTGAAAATCAGCGGCTCCCAAGCGCTCTCGCACCGCGGTGACCGCCGAATCCGTCAACCCGTGCACCAGTCCCCCGCCGCGCGCCCGCAAACCCTGTTCGAAGTCGCCGCGCTCGACCGCCCCGACACAGCCACCAGCGCTCAGGACGACCAAACACAGTGCGGCCCTCAGCCACCTCCGACGGCGCATACCGGAATGCTAAACGTTCCCTGGTCGAATGCCACGTCGGTCTCGTTTGTCAGAGAATCGGGCCACAGGAGGAGGCCGGGATCCCGCGTCACAGCGTCAAGTACTCATGCACTCTGAATGTGGTTGCCGTGCATGGGAATTCGGCGTCCGACGGCTGGGCGAGCGACGTCTGTTTCGGGTCAGGAGCCGATGACGTCGCAGGCGCGTCCCACGAGGAGTGGGTCGGCCGGGGTAACGATCTCGGGGTCCTTGTTGTCATAGTCGAACAGACCGAGGACGTGACGCATCGCGTTGAGGCGGGCGCGTTTCTTGTCGTTGCTCTTGACCACGATCCAGGGGGCGTAGTCGGTGTCGGTGTGCTCGAAGTTCTGTTCTTTGGCAGCGGTGTAGTCGTCCCACTTGTCGAGCGAGGCCAGGTCCATCGGGGACAGCTTCCACTGGCGGACCGGGTCGACTTGACGAATGGCGAAGCGGGTGCGCTGCTCCAGCGGCGACACCGAGAACCAGAACTTGACGAGGTCGATGCCGTCGTCGACGAGCATGCGTTCGAAGAGCGGAACTTGGGCGAGGAATCGCTGATGTTGTTCGAGGGTGCAAAACTCCATGACTCGTTCGACTCCGGCACGGTTGTACCAAGAGCGGTCGAACAACACGATCTCCCCGCCCGCGGGTAGGTGTTCGACGTAGCGCTGGAAGTACCACTGCGTCGACTCGCGCGTGGTCGGCTTCTCCAACGCCACTACGCGTGCGCCGCGCGGGTTGAGGTGCTCCATGAACCGCTTGATGGTTCCGCCCTTACCCGCGGCATCGCGGCCCTCGAATACGATCACCAGCCTGCGCCCCTCGGCCTTGACCCAATTCTGCAATTTGAGCAGCTCGATCTGCAGTAGGCGCTTGTCGGCCTCATAGCTATCGCGGGCCAGACGCTCGTCGTAGGGGTAGCCCTCACGCCAGGTGTCGACGGCGAAACCGCCCTGGGCGGTGATCAGGATCGGATCGTCGTCGTCGAAGTCGTCGACGATGAAGCCGGCAGTATCGGAAAGGTCGACCACGGACTCGAGGTCACCGATCGCACTGAAGTCGGGCAATGGCTGCCGTGTCGCGAAGTCGGTCATTTCCGGGACACTAACGACGGATTCTGACCGAAAGGTGAACAGCCGAAGCACCTCATCGTGCGCGTATCACCAGCGGCGCGGGCCTTTCCTGGTCATGCGCAGACCCCATACCTCGAGGGTCGTCGCGATCGCCATGTATTGCAGGTAAGCGGCGATGACAAGCTCGGCGCCGTAGTCGTGCAGCCATCCCCGCAATGGCAGCAGCGCCGCCACACCGAGGCAGATCAGCAATGCACCCAGCACCCGAGCCGGGATCCGCAGTGGCGCGAGCTGCTCATCGAGCAGAACACGGGCGGACCGCGCCGAATCTGCGGCGGCCCTCGAACTCGGCTGAGAGGCGGCGGGACTACCGGTACCGCGTGTCTCGAAGGGGTTGGATATAGACGCTGGATTTGCCATAGCGTTCTCCGGGCCGACACTCCGATCGACCAAGGTAGCGATTCGATATGGAAGATGGCGCAACACGGATGATCGCCGTCACCGACGAACGATCCGCCCTGTCATGCGGCGCGATTGCCGCTCCCCGACGTTTATGAAGGCTAACTATTAGCTAGCGATAGCGTGACAGTAATTGAGCCTCGAAAAAAGACCCACTCCTCACGCGACTCCACGCGTGCGCGCGAGACCGAATCGTGACCTGGCGCGCGGCCATGGTCCTGAACTGGGGAAATAACCGTCCTCAGGCGTAATTCGGGCCTGACGGGGAAGGCGCACAGCCCCACTGGCGTTACCGAACCGATATCCAGTAGCGAGCCGGCCGAGCGGTGATCTCGGATGATCGAGACCGTTGCGGCACAGCCGAACGATCGACCACATAGTCGCGCAGAGCAGCATGCCGTTGCGGACTGTCAGCACCACCACTCCCGACCAACTCCCGGTGGCTACCCGGTCGTAAACGAAGGGGAATTCCACCTGGCTCATCAACGCGGTCGCCAGCACCAGCAGCAGCACGGGCCGCTGTGTGCTGCGCGAGTCGAGCGCACAGACCGAAGCGACCGCCACCGCCCACACCAAGTACTGCGGGCTGAGTACCCGACTGGTCACCAAGGCGAGCAGCACCGCGGCCAATACCAGATCCGGTGCCGGAGGACGCGCGCGCCACCAGATGATCAGCAACACCGCGCCGCCCACGACCGTGGCCGCCACGCACCCTGAAGCCACGGCGGACACCGCTGGCCCGGATAACTCGTCGGCCCCATAACGATGCACGATGGTCCAGCGGCCGTTCAGCAGTCGAGCGATCAGCAGCGGCGTGGCAGCCACGGATTCGATCTGTAATCCACGCTTCGACTGGAACTCCAGGAACGACCACGCCCCCGGCCCCAGCGCCGTCAATCCCACAATCGCGGCGATACCGACGCCCGCCGCGCCCGCACTCATCCGCCGCAGCGTTCGCCAGCGCAAACCCAGCACAACCAGCACCGGCCAGACCTTCAACAGCACGCCCGCGGCAGCGGCCGCGCCGGCCGCCGCCGGGCGGCGCGTCGCCCACAGCAGTGCCGCGACCGCGGTCGCGGCCACGATCAAATCGAATCGGCCGTAGCAGACTCTGCCCAACAGCGCCACGCCCACCGCCCACACCCACGGCCCGGTCTGCGCCATCTTCCAGCCGTCGCGGCGTGCGGCCCGGATCAACAAGCCGAGTACGCTCGCATCCGCGGCGGCGACGAGCGCGAAGAACAACCAGTTGTAGCCGACCCCGCCGCCGAGCAGTCGGGGCACCACCAGCAGTGCGCCGGCTCCGGGCGGGTACTGCCAGCGCTCGTCCGCCAGCGGGAAAATGTTCTGGTGCACGATCTGCTCGGCCCATCCGCGATACAGCGTCAAGTCAGCGGCCGAGGCATCCCAGACGCTGTGTGGCAGCACCGTCACCCCGGTCAACACGACCATCAGCATCCGCGTAGCCGCCCACACCAACCACAACCTCGACACCGACGACAGCCTGCGCACAAGGCCGCAGCCTAGCCATCGCGACGCTCATCCGTCACCGGGCGCAAACATCGTCGCGCTCAGCACAGTGCCGGGACCGGTCCGGCGCTACCGCCGATACGCTGCTGCGCGCATGACGAGCACTTGATCGCACGCGTGGCCGTTCGATCGAAACCGTCAGGCGCACAACCGGAATCACAACAGTCATCCGAAGACGAGAAGGAGCCGAATGTCTCACCGAGGTGTTCACCTGGGTCGTGCCGCCGCTGCGTTGGTCTTGATCACGTCAGCATTCTCGATATCGTTCCAAGTGGCAGAGGCGACGCCGGTCCCGCCCGGCACCGGCAGCGAAATCGAAAGTGTTTCAGGGCCATACGATCCGTGCGCCTCGAACCGGTACGGCTGCTATGCACCCTACGGTGCCTGCGACACCTACCAGCCCGGGTGTGCCGGTCCGACCGACTCCGGCTACAAACCGTACGACTACGAGCAGAATCGACAGAACTACGGCGGATATCGCTGATCCGGCGTTCGCACGGCAGAGCCCCGTCCTGGCTGTCCACCCACCCGATCCCGGGGCTCTGCCGAGTCGGACCGACGCCGTGCACGTACCGCTACCACCCGGCTCGGCGAGCCCGGGGGCGGCGCGGAATCCGGCCGGACCGATCGGTCACTGTGCGAGGCTGCGTGCGATGACCAGGCGCTGAATCTGGTTGGTGCCCTCGAAGATTTGCGTGATCTTGGCTTCGCGCATATACCGCTCGACCCGGAAGTCGCGGGTGTAGCCGTAGCCGCCGAATACCTGGACCGCATCGGTGGTGACCTTCATGGCCGCGTCGGTGGCAATCAGTTTGGCCACACTCGCCTGCCGTGAGTACACCAGCCCCGCATCGCGTCGCCGCGCGGCATCGAGGTAGGTGGCGCGGGCCGAATCAACCGCGGCAGCCATATCGGCCAGTAGGAACCCGAGACCCTGATGGTCGATGATCGGCTTGCCGAACGCCGTGCGCTCTTTGGCGTAGGCGACGGCTTCGTCGAGCGCGGCCTGGGCCAGTCCGGTCGCGACCGCGGCGATGCCGAGTCGGCCGGAATCCAGTGCGCTCAACGCGATCTGGAGACCTTGCCCCTCCGTGCCGATCCGTCGCTCGACGGGCAGGAATGCGCCGTCATAATGCGCGGTCGTGGTAGGCACCGCGTGCAACCCCATCTTCTGCTCGGGCTTGCCGAATGTCAGGCCACTGGTCTCACGCGGCACCAAGAAGCAGGAGATGCCGCGTGACCCCTCGCCCGTGCGCGCGAAAAGGTTGTAGAAGTCGGCGATACCGCCATGGGTGATCCAGGCCTTGGTGCCGTTGACGAGATATCCGCCGTCGACGGGAGCGGCCTTGCATGCCACTGCGGCGGCATCCGATCCGGCCTGTGGCTCGGACAGGCTGTACGCGCCGATCGTATTGCCGCCCAACATCTCCGGCAGCCAGCGCCGCTTCTGCTCCTCGGTACCGAAGGCCAGCAGCGGATGGCAGGCCAGGCTGTGCACACTCACCGCCACCGCGATCGCCGCCCACCGCGCGGCGATCTCCTCGAGGACCTGCAGGTACACCTCATACGGCTGGCCGCCGCCGCCCCATTCGACCGGGTACGGCAGGCTGAGCAACCCGGCCTCGCCCAGGGTGGCGAACACACCGTCGGGATAGGTCTCGGCGCGCTCGTGTTCATCGACTATCGGCGCGAGGACCTTGTCGGCGATGTCTCGGGTGAGCTGGATCAATTCCCGGGCTTCGGTGGTGGGCAGCAGACGTTCGACGGCCACAAGACTCCTCGCCTACGAATAACAGTACTGAATTACCGATCACAGTACTGTGTGCAACCCAGTACTGCAAGCGTCTCACCAGTACTATTCGCTGATATGGAGCAGCTCACGCGCGCAGGATTCGCCACCCGACGGCGGACCGAACTGTTCGACGCGCTGGTCGACCTGTTTCTGACCGAGGGATTCACACACCTGACCCTCGATGAGATCGCCGCCAGGCTGCGCTGCTCCAAATCGACCCTCTACACCCTCGCGGGCAGTAAGGAACAGCTGGTCCGGGCCGCGACCGTGCACTTCTTCCGCCGCGCAACCGACGACGTGGAGACCGGCATCGCGCCGATCGCCGATGCTCGTGAGCGCATAACCGCCTACCTGTCCGCGGTCGGTACCGCCCTGGCCGCTGCCTCCGACCAATTCATGGCCGACTTGAGCGGATTCGCGCCCGCGCGGGAGATCTACGAGAAGAACACTCGGATCGCCGCCCGACGGGTCCGCGAACTCATCGACGAGGGCGTCGCGGCGGGCGCATTCCGTGACGTCCACGCCGCCTTCGCCGCCGATATGGCCGCGACCATGATGGTCCGCATCCAGCAGGGCGGGGTGCGCGAACACACCGGACTCGACGATGCCGATGCCTACCGCGAGTTGGCCGCCATCCTCACCGCGGGCATCAGCGCCTAGCCATCGTCGGCCGCGAACTCGACATCCGCTGCGTCGTCTCCGCCACCCGACGCCACCACCCCGGACCTCGATGGCGCGCACATCGAAGTCGACGGCACCAACGCCACCGTAACCATCCTTTCCGCAGAGTAGTTCGGCCCAACCCCACGAGACCCGTTCGCGCCGCGTCACCCGCCCCCTCGAACCGGCGACGCGGCGCGAACACGCACCATCACCGAAGATCTTCCCTTGTGATCCGGCACAGGCTGCGAATCGGAGGTTTCTCGCCGATGCCACCGATGCGCATCCCGAGGCACGCCGCCGGTGCGATGTGGCGGCCGGACGCGGAATCTGGTGTGATCGGTGCCGGGAGGGATGCGTGATGCCCAGTTCAGCATGTGATCGCCGTCGGTCGATGATCGCAGCACTCGGCGGTGTCGTTGCCATCGTGACGGCGGCTGGATGCGCGAGCAACGACCCGGTCCCGTCACCAGCACGGTCGTCGGGCAACGTCACCACATCCCCCGTTGCGCCGCCGCCATGGACGCTGGCCGATCTGACCTACCATCCGTGCAGCGTGCTGACTTCGGACGATATCGCCCATTACCTGCTCGCATCCGACGGCAGCGCCGCCACGCCGCCGAGGGAGCTGCCCCGCTGCTCCTGGTCCTCCATCCAAACTGCGATCGCCGGCAGTTTCACCGTGTCGTTCACCCCACACGACACCGACCTCAGCGATCCCGAGCAGCGCCAGGTTCGCAATCCACTCGAGCGGTCGGCCACCATCGGAAACCAGCGAGCAGTCGTACAGCCCGAACTTCGTCCGGACGGCCGCCATGGCAGCTGCTCGGTCTACGTGTCGGTCCCATCCGGCGGGTCGTTCTACCTCGGGATCGCCGCCCCCGGCGTTGCCACCGGAGTCGACTGGGACGTCTGCGCCAAAACCATCGACATCGCCACCACCATCGCGGCACGCCTGCGCTGACCCGCGCGCCTTATCGTCAGTGCCGGGGACGATCCGATCCTGTCGCCACCGAATCCACGGTCCGATCCGAATCCCGCTCCCCGGCAATCAGATCCGGGATCATTGGGAGCGCAGGCAAATCTCGGTAACGAGCTTGACGGCACTCGAACGCTTTGTCCGAGTGGGCATGAGCCGCAGCTCGAGCGCGTCAGCCGCGGACGACCGGCACCAGGTACCTGCGCGCGAACACGGCGAGCTCGTCGTCGGACCGTAGCGGGGTCGTGCCGTGCGGGGCGAGGATGAGCGAATGGACTACGCGGCAGACGATTTCGGCGCGAGTCATCAGGTCGTCGGAGTCGGCGAGTAGTCCGTGCTGGACCGCGCGTTCAAGTGTGGTGGCGGTTGCGGTGACGCACATGGCGAAGGTGGTGGCACCATCGACGGTGAGTTTCATGATCACTCGCTCGGGTTCGATCGCCAGCATTCGTTCGACCATGGGATGAGTGCGCCAGCGCGTGACGACCGTGACGAATATGTCGGCGACGAGATCGTCGATGCTGTCGTGCCGTTCGGGCATGGCGGCAAGTTCCGTCAGCAGCGTCGCGACCTCGCGACTGATCACGGCCTGCACGAGATCATCGCGTGAGCCCACCCGCCGGTAGACCGTGACACGATCCACCCCGGCCTGCCGGGCGACGTCCTCGATCGTCGTCTTCTTGACGCCGACCTTCGCGAACTGCGCGAGGGCGGCGTCGAGGATCCGCGTCTCGAGATCGTCCGCATCATCGCGGCTCAGGGGTGCTTTCGACGCCGTCTTCACCCGTTCGACGCTAGCAGACAGCACGCGCCGTGCAACAATCCAAGCGAAAATGTAGCGCGCAACATTGCAATGAAATTTGTGGCGCTGTACGGTCGGCGTATGGCTGACACGGCTGGCGCGACGAAGCGCACCTACGGCGACGACGCGCATGCGATCAATGCGCGCGATGTCCATTTCGAGTTCGATTCCGTGCCGATGCACTACATCCCCGGCGAGGTGCTGGCCACCCACATCGTCAACGTCATGCATCTGGTGCTGCCCGAGGGTGAGCGGGCGATGGCGCAGGCCCTGTCCGAGGCACTGCCGCATATCGACGACGAGCGGCTGTGCGAGGAGGTGATCGGGTTCGTCGGGCAGGAGACCATGCACGCCAACAGCCATGAGGCCGCGCGCATACATCTGCAGTCCATCGGCCTGGACGTGGACTCTTATGTCCGCAAGGTGGCGTGGCTGGTCGACCGCATTCTCGGGGATCACGGCCTGACCGGACGGGCGAAGGACGAGTGGCTCAAGGAACGCCTCGGCCTGTTCGCCGGGATGGAGCACTACACCGCCGTGCTCGGCGAATGGCTGCTCAACGCGGACATTCTCGAGGAGAAAGGCATGCATCCGGCCATGCTGGATCTGGTGCGCTGGCACGGTGCGGAAGAAGTCGAGCACCGCAGCGTGGTCTATGACGCGTTTATGTACGTCGACGGCAGCTACGCCCGCCGCGCACGAACCGCCATCCTGGCGAGCCTGACCCTGCTGCCGCTGTTCATCGTGTCGACGGCGTACATGTACCGCAAGGACCCGGAGGCCGATAAGGGCAAATTCTGGTTGCGGCAGTTCGCCAGTGCCACCCGCCGCGGTGTGATCCCCAGTTGGACGGTATTCCTGACCGAGATCCCGCGCTATCTGCGGCCGGGTTTCCATCCCTCGCAGCTGGGTCCGATGGACAAGGCGCTGCGATATCTCGGACACTCGCCCGCCGCACGGGCGGCGGGTCACTGATGGGCAAGCCGAACGATGCCACGCCGGTGAGTCTGCGGATGCTCGGCGGGATCATGGACGTCTACAAGAGCGTCTTCGTCGAAGGCGGCGTCGCGCAGCTGCTGTCACGACCGAAGCCGGTGCGGCGCACGGGATTCGAGCTGGATGTGCGCGTCGAGAGCATCGAACGCCAGACAGACGATGTGGTGAGTCTGACGCTGCGCACTGCGGCGGGTGGCCCGCTGCCGACGTGGCGGCCGGGTTCTCATGTGGATGTATTTCTGCCCTCCGGACGGCAGCGGCAGTATTCGCTGTGCGGAGACCCGTCGGATCGCTTCCGCTACCGGATCGCGGTGCGCCTCATCCCGGACGGCGGCGGCGGCTCCCGGGAGGTACACGAGACGCTGCGCACCGATGACCGGCTGCGAATTCGCGGCCCCCGCAACGCATTCACCTTCGTCGACGCCCCGTCGTATCTGTTCCTGGCCGGTGGCATCGGCATCACACCGATCCTGCCTATGGTCAAGGCGGCAGGATCCCGCGGTCGGCTGGTGTACCTCGGCCGCTCGCGCGACACCATGCCGTTCCTGCACGAGTTGCCCGGCGCGGATATCCGTCCCGACGACGAATTCGGTGTCGCCGACATCGCCGAACTCATTGCTCGCGCCGAACCCGGTGCGGCCGTGTACGTCTGCGGACCGCCGCCGATGCTGGCGGCGGCGCAGCGCTGCATGTTCGAGCTGAATCCGGCCGGGTCGCTGCACACCGAGCGATTCTCGGCGCTACCGGTCACCGATGGCCGCGCATTCGATATCTCCCTCGCGCGCACCGGCGGTACCGTTCGCGTCGCCGCGGACGAAACCGCACTGACGGCGCTGCGCCGTCAGCTCCCGGATATCGCCTACTCCTGCCAGCAGGGCTTCTGCGGCACCTGCAAGGTCGGCGTCGCCGCCGGATCGGTCGAGCACCGCGACCGCCTGCTCACCGACTCCGAACGAGCCGATCACATGCTGGCCTGCGTATCGCGCGCCGCCGACGACGCGCTCGTACTCGACCTCTGAACGGCCGGAGACCAATCGATGAAAACCATTGAAGCATCGCCGCTGACCGCCTTCCGGCGCACCACCCACCTGGGCGCGGTGGCCGACCGGCTGGTGGCGCTGTTGCACACAAGGAGCCGATAAATGAACGCGGAACACACCCATATCGCCGTCGTCGGCGCGGGATTCGGCGGCATCGGGCTCGCGGTCAAACTGCGGGAAGCCGGATTCGAGGACTTCGTCATCCTGGAACGCGCCGATGATCTGGGCGGAACCTGGCGCGCCAATACGTATCCGGGTTGCGCCTGCGACGTCCCCTCGCAGTTGTACAGCTACTCGTTCGCGCCCAATCCGGACTGGTCGCGTACCTACGGCAAGCAGACCGAGATTCTCGAATACCTCCGTTCGGTGGCCGTCGAGCACGATGTGGTCCGCTCCATTCGCTTCGGCGCGGAGGTCCTCGACGCCCGGTGGGACGAGACCGCATCGCTGTGGCGCATCGAGACCACACAGGGTTCGCGCACCGCGGACTTTCTCGTATCGGCGACGGGTATCTTCGCCGAGGCGAAGTATCCCGACCTGCCGGGCCTGGACACCTTCGCGGGCAACAGCTTTCACTCACTGCACTGGGATCACGACCACGATCTCACCGGCGAGCGCGTCGCGGTCATCGGTACCGGAGCCTCCGCTGTGCAGTTCGTTCCCGAAATCCAGCCCCGGGTCGGCAAACTGCTGCTGTTCCAACGCTCCGCGCCGTGGATCGTGCCGCGCATGGACCGCAGAACGCTGTCCGCCGAGCGGTTCATGTTGCGCAGTGTTCCCTTGGCGCAGAAGGCAGTTCGCGGTCTCTGGTACTCGGCCATCGAGGCTTTCGGACTGATCTCGCTGGTGGACCAGCGCTTCCGGCATCCCTATGAGGGGCTGGCACGGCTGCAACTGTTTCGACAGGTGCGAAACCCGCTGTTGCGCAAGACCTTGACGCCCGACTATGTGATCGGCTGCAAGCGCGCGATCTTCTCCGACGCGTATCTGCCCGCGCTCGACCAGCCCAATGTCGAGGTCGTCACCCAGGGTATCGCCGAGGTGCGGCCGCATTCGATCGTGCTGCGCGACGGCACCGAACACGAAGTCGATACGATAATCCACGGCACCGGGTTCACCACGATTCCCACCGCCTACGAACGGCTCATCGGCCGGGACGGGATCTCGCTCGCCGAGCTCTACCACAAACAACCGCAGAGCTATCTCGGTGCGGCGGTCGCGGGATTTCCCAATTTCTTCTGCACGCTCGGCCCCTTCGGCGCGGCCGGAAACCAGTCGGCCATCTACATGATCGAATCGCAGATCGCCTACATCGTCGATGCTCTGAAATCGGTGCGCCGCAATAGAGCTCGCCGCGTCGAGGTGCGGCCCGAAGCCCAGGAGGAGTTCCTCGCCGAAATGGCGCGCCGTAGTTCGACCAGTGTCTGGCTCACCGGCGGCTGCACCAGCTACTACACCACACCCGACGGGCTCAATGCCGGGCTGTATCCGAACTGGAGTTTCGAATACCGCCGTCGCACAAGCACTTTCGACGCCGACGCTTACGAGGTGACCAGATGACGACCGGGGCAATGCCGGGCCGCTACGACGTGGACGGCAAAGTCGCGTTGATCACGGGGGCCGCGCAGGGTATCGGCCGTGAACTGGCGGATGTTCTCCACGCCCGCGGCGCATCGGTCGTGCTGGTCGATATCGACGGCGCGGGGGTCGCCGCGGCCGCGACTGCCCTCGGTCCGCGCGCCCTGCCGCTCGCTGCCGACGTGGCGGATCGGGAAGCCATGCGCCAGGTGATCACCGACGCGGTCGATCACTTCGGCGGTCTGAACGTGGTGGTGGCCAATGCCGGTGTGGTGCCGCGCCCCGCCACCCTGCGCACCCTTGACGGCCGCGACTTCGACCGCGTCATCGATATCAACCTGACCGGCGTGTTCAATACTGTGCGTCCGGCACTCGATCACGTTGTCACCGCCCGCGGTCATGTCGTGGTGGTGTCCTCGTGCGCAGCTTTCGCCCCAGGGATGGCGGGTGCGCCGTACATGATCAGCAAGGCAGGCGTGGAGCAATTGGGACGCGCACTGCGCGTGGAACTTTCACCGTTCGGCGCGAGTGCCGGGGTCGCCTATTTCGGCATTGTCGACACGGCCATGACCCATGACACCCTCGACGGTGACGATCTCGGTCGCGCCCTCGACGATCTGCTTCCATGGCCACTGAACCGACGGATCACCGCGGTACAGGCCGCGCAGTCGGTGGCCGACGGTATCGAACGCCGCTCCCCGCGCACCATCGCACCCGCGACCGGCTGGAGTGCGTACGCGCTGCTGCGCGGAGCGGTGAACACGGTGCTCGACACCCGCCTCACCCGCGACGCGCGCGTGCACGACCTGGTGCGCGCGGTGGAAGCGCGGGTACGGTCATGAGCGAGCGAAAAGTCGACACGACCGCCGTGGCCGGTCATGACGGAGCCGAGCGCCAGCGAGGCGCAGGCATGAGCGAGCGCAGCGAGCGAACCATCGACACAGCCGCCAAGGCGGTCATGACGGAGCCGAGCGCCAGCGAGGCGCAGGCATGAGCGCCGAACCCACGTCGCTGCGGGCTAGAGCGCTACGGCAGATCTCGACCCATACCGTGCGCCCGGTCGTGGCCGCCCTCCCGGTCAACGCGCACACGCTGCCGGCAGCGCGGATGGTCATCGACCGGGTCATGCGCGCGGTCGCGCCGGTGCTGAACGGCACGGCGATCGAGGCCGTCCAGGAGGGTCCGGTTCGTGCCGAGTGGGTGCGGGGTCCGCGCGCGACCCGCGACGACGCCGCCATCCTGTACGTGCACGGCGGCGGTTTCGTCGCCGGGTCCGCACGCTCGTATCGCGGTGTCACCTCACGGCTTTCGACCGCGACCCGGCTGCCGGTCTTGGCGGTGGACTACCGGCTGGCTCCCGAAAACCCCTACACCGCAGCGGCATCCGATGTCTCGATGGCCTATCGCCTACTGCGCGAACAGGGATTCGCCCCGGACCGAATCGTCATCGCGGGCGACTCCGCGGGAGGCTACCTGGCTACCGATTTCGTGATCGGCAGCGCCGATCGCGGCCGTAGCGGTGCGGCGGCCCTGCTCTTGTTCTCCCCCATGGCCGACCTCGCATTGGACCTCGCGCGCGGCGGCGACGGTCGCGATGCCCTGCTCGACCTGGCCACCGCGCACGCCGCCATCGCCCACCTCGCCGACGCGCCGCAACAACTGCGTCCCCGCTCGGGAACGCCGTTGCCGCCCACCCTGATTCACGCCAGCAGGGATGAACTTTTCGCCGCCGACGCGATCGCACTCGCCGACCGGCTGAGCGCCGCGGGCGCGCGCTGCGACCTGCGCTTGTGGCCCCACCAAATGCACGTCTTCCACACCCTCGCGGCGCTGGTGCCCGAATCCCGAACGGCATATCGCGCGTCCGGCCGGTTCGTCATCGAGGCTCTCGAATCTCCTGCCGCACAGGCGATCTGAAAGAAGTACCGCTATGAGCTCTGATACCCTCTGCGCCGCCTTCCAGTACACCGCGGCCATCGATCCCGAGGCTGTCGCGGTGCGCACCGTCGGCGGCACCCAGGAACTCACCTGGGGTGAATACGACGCCCAGGTGCGCCGCATCGCCGCCGGCTTCGCCGCGTTGGGCATCGGCCGCGGTGACACCGTGGCCCTGATGATGGGCAACCGGGTCGAGTTCTACCCGATCGACGTCGGCGCACTGCACGCCGGAGCCACGTCCTTCTCGGTCTACAACACACTGCCGCCCGAGGGGATCGCCCATGTGCTGAGCAATGCGGGGGCGTCGGTGGTGGTGTGTGAGGCGCAATATCTCGACCGCGTCCGACGCTCCGGCGCGGCCCCCGCGCACATCGTCGTATTGGACGGCGACCCGGTCGAGGGCACAATGACCCTTCAGCAGCTGCAGGTGCTCGGCAGCAGCGACTTCGATTTCGAGAAGTCCTGGAAAGATACGAAACCCGACGATGTCGCCACCCTCATCTACACATCCGGCACCACTGGTAACCCCAAGGGCGTCGAAACCACGCACGCCAATCTGCTGTTCGAGGCCCATGCGCTGGCCCAGGTGCTGCCGATCGAATTCGGCGACCGGATCACCTCGTTCATGCCCTCGGCCCACATCGCCGACCGGTTGACCGCGCTCTACCTGCAGATAGTGTTCGGCACACAGGTGACGGTGGTGGCCGAACCGGCGCTGATCGCGGCCGCGCTGCCGGACTGCCGTCCGACGATCTGGGGTGCGGTACCGCGGGTGTGGGAGAAGCTGAAGGCCGCAATAGAACTCGGCGTCGCCAACGAACCCGCTCCCATGCGTGCCGCGGCCATGCGCTGGGCCCTCGACACCGCGCGCAAACGCATGGACCTGCTGCGCGCCGGAGAGCCCGTTCCGGCCGACCTGGCCGCCGAATTCGAGAAGGCCGATGCCACTGTCCTGTCGGCTCTGCGCGCGAAACTCGGCTTCGACGAACTGAAATGGGCCGTCTCCGGCGCGGCCCCGATCCCCGCCGACACCCTCGCCTTCTTCGCCGCACTCGGACTGCCCATCTCCGAAATCTGGGGCATGTCCGAACTCACCTGCATTGCCAGCGTATCCCCGTACGCCCCAACCGAACTCGGCACCGTCGGGCGTCTCGTACCAGGTATGCAGATGCGGCTCGCGGACGACGGTGAGCTGTTCGTGCGCGGCCCGCTGGTCATGAAGGGGTACCGCGGTGAACCGGAGAAGACGGCCGAAGCGATCGACGCCGAAGGCTGGCTGGCTACCGGCGATGTGATGACCCACGACGACAACGGCTGTTTGCGCGTCGTGGACCGCAAGAAAGAACTCATCATCAATGCGTCGGGAAAGAATATGTCGCCCGCCAATATCGAGAACGCGGTACGCGCGGCCTCCGGTCTGATCGGCACCGTCGTCGCCGTCGGCGACGCCCGCCCCTATGTCACCGCTCTGGTGACGCTGGATCCGGACACCGCTGCGAGTTTCGCCGCCGCGCACGGACTATCGGTCACCGCAACCGCACTCGTCGACCATCCGGAAATCATCGAACGGGTCTGCGCCGCTATCGATTCCGCAAACCAGGTCCTCGCACGCGTCGAGCAGATCAAACGCTTCCGGCTGCTGCCGACCTTCTGGGAACCCGGCGGCGTCGAACTCACCCTCACCATGAAGCTGCGGCGCAAGCCCATCAGCGAGTTGTACGCCGCCGACATCGACCTGCTCTATGCCGACCCGCCGCCCGCAGGCGTGCACACCCCCGCCGCGAAGGAGACCATCTCCCGATGACCCGCTGGTTCCCCCTCGCCGACAGCGACGACACCCTCATCCAGCACGGCCCGATCCGTTTCCGCCACACCGTGATCGTGCCCGCCGAACCCGAACGGGTCTGGCAACTCCTCACCGCCGACGATGCCCTGGTCTCCTGGGCTCGCGGCATCACCGGCGTCGACTGGCTCACCCCGCGCCCCTTCGGTATCGGCACCCGTCGCGAGGTCACCGTCGGCCACGGCGCCGCCGCACTACGGGAACGCTTCTACCGCTGGGACAAGAACAAACAGCTGACCTTCACCGTCGAGGCCGCCAACCGACCCGGCTTCCGCCGCTTCGCCGAAGACATCACCCTAGAACCCCACCCCGACGGCACCCATCTGGCCTGGACCTTCGCCGCCGAGGCCGAACCCTGGTTCGCCGCACTCCTTTTCCCGGCCCGACCGCTCATCCACCGGGTGACACGGTCGTGGACCGAGGCAATCACCGAACGGGTGAAGCACTAGGGCCCTGTGCGGGTGCGGTGAAGCCGGTACACCAGACGATCACATCCGCGTCGACCTCGGTGCCGTCGGTCCGCACCAGACCCGACTCCTGTACGCGCGCAGCGCCTTCGGTGTGCAAGCTGACATGCTCGCGGTCCAGCGCGGGATACTGCGGGGTTGGTCTCGTGGTTCCACTTGTTGCCGCCCCAGTTCGGTGAGCGCGACGGAAACGGGCGTGTTCTCGTTGCTGCTCATGCGAAGTCCAGTTCCTCCTCCAGCTTCACCCACGCCTTCACCCACTGGGCCGGAACCACCCCGGGCCGCTTCGCCCGAGCCCGCCACCGACCACAACACTGCTGAGCCGCACGACGCCGGTCGCGTTCGGCGGCTAGCCTTTTCGATGTGTTGGGGCGACGTCGCGAAGGTACGAGTGCAATTCCAGCAACGGCCAGTGATTTCGTCGGACGAGAACGAGAATTGGAAAAGGTCGCGACACTATTCCTGTCTTCCACGCGGCTCATCACCTTGATCGGCTCGGGCGGAATAGGTAAGACGCGGCTGGCCACCGAGGCCGCCCATCGCTATCACAAGGCTCGCCGGGTGCCGATCCACTGGGTGCGGCTGGCCCGACTCCCCGCGGGCTCGGACGCAACAGCGGTCGAAGACGAACTCGCACACTCGATCATCGACGTCGACTTCTCGAACCGATCGACCTGGGACGCCCTGATCGATACGTTCACCAGGATCGACGGTGCCAGCCGTAACCTGCAGACGATTCTGGTGATGGACAACTGCGAGCACGTCCTGGCCGGTGCCGGTCAAGTGATCGCCGAATTGCTGGACGCGGTGCCCGGGCTGACGGTGCTGGCCACCAGCCGCGAGGCGCTCGGCTGGGTCGACGAGCAATTGGTGCCCGTCCCAGCGCTATCGCGCGAACAGGCGCTCGACTTGTTCCGCGCACGAGCCGAGTTGACCGGTCACCCCATTTCCGGTGATGACGATGCCGCACTGGCCGGCTCGATCTGCTGGCACGTGCACAACCATCCTCTCTACATCAGGCTGGCCGCGGCCCGGCTGATGCGTCAACCGTTGCCGATGATCCTGCGTGATCTCAGCGGCGAGGACGGCGACCGACGGCTGCGCTGGTCGCATGGTCCACGGGTCGGCACCGACCAAAGGCATTGGCGCATCCACGATGTCATCGCGTGGTCCTACGACCTCTGCCAAGACAACGAACGGCTGCTCTTCGAGCGAATGTCGGTCTTCGCCGCCGGTTACGACGGCAATCCCGACGACGAACACGGCACGTCGGGGCGCGATGTGGGCGCCGAACTCGAAGCGATCGAGGCAGTGTGCGCCGATGATGACGGCGCCGGTATCGCCCGCGACGAGATCGAGGGTTTGCTGGAACGCCTGGTGGACCAATCACTGGTCACGGTGCACCGGACACCGAATGAGGTCCGGTATTCACTGCTGGAGAGCCTGCGAGTCTTCGCCCAGCAGCGCCTGCGCGAGCGATCGGCGGGCGCGCAGTGGGAACGGTTGTCCGGCAGGCACCGTCGCTACTATCGAGACAAGGCCGTCCAAGCCGGAGCCGAATGGTTCAGTCCGGCTGAGCAAGACCTCCTGGACTGGGCCCGCGCGGCATGGGACAACTTGCTCACCGCGATGGACAGCAGCCTCACCACAGCCGAGGAGGCCGCGATCGGACTCGAGATCGCGACCGGACTGATCGCCCTGCGGCTTCCGTTCTTCATGGGTTCCCTACGTGAGTCGCGGCGCTGGGCTGTGCGCACCCTGGACGCCACCCGAAACCTCGACCCGCAGCCGGTCGAACTGCAAACCTCGTCGATGGCGCTGACCGCATGGGTCACCATGTGCCAGGGCGTGCACGACGATGCGGCGCGGATCCTCGACGAATGCGTCGCTGCCTGCATCACCGATGGTCGAGTCGGCACGAATTGGCGAAACGATCCAACGGCCGATCTCGGACTACCCGCACCCGTCGACTTCGCCCGGGGCACCGAACTGCTGTTCGCCCGCGATCCACGTTCGGTGGCGGTGCTGGCACGCGCACGCGAGCGGTTCTACGGCGGCGGCGATCGCGGTGGCGCCGCCATGAGCGAATTGTTCCAGGCGCTTGCTGCCGGACTGATCGGCACGGCGGCGCAGGCATTGGAGATCGCACAGGGTTATCTCGACCGTGCCACCCGATCGGGTGCCGGATGGGCACAGTCCTGGGCCGAACTCGCGTGGGCTATCGCGCTGACCAAGCACGGTGATCCACACGAGGCATTGGCCGTCGGGCGTGCGGCATTGACGAGTCAACTGTCGATGCGGGACCAATGGGGAGCGATCTGGGCGGTCCATATCCGGACGTGGACGCTGGCACGGTTGGTCGCCGACGCGCGCGTCGAGCACGGCACCCAGCCCGATTCGGTACTCAGCTCGGCGTTGGAGATCGCAAATCTCGCCGGCGGTGCCCGCACGGTGCGACAGCGCCTCGGTGTGAACATCGCCAACCTCGGGCCGTTCGCGACCGAAACCGATCAAGCGATCGCCACCGCACGAGATGTGCTCGGACACAAAGCTTTCGCCGCCGCAGAGCAAGAAGGCTCGATGCTTCGACCCGAGTTCGACGAAGTGGCTCGACTGGCCCTTGGCACCTTGTCGTTGCACAAGCTCGCACTCGACCACCCGGTCCGACAACACCGCCCATCCAAATGGAACGAGTTGTCCAATGCCGAACGCGAAGTAGCCGTCTTCGCCGCGGCCGGATGGACCAATACGGCGATCGCGGCCACCCGTGGCAGTTCGTTCAAAACGGTCGATGCCCAGATCGCCTCGATCTTCAGCAAGCTGATGATCAACTCCCGAACCGATATCATCACCCTCGTTCCCACCGATGCACGGGAAAAAGTCGCACAGGCGGCCGCCCGCCGGCCCCAGCAGCGAAGACATCGATAGCCGAATCGGCGCGCTAGGGTCTCGCCGCGGAATCGCGGGGCAAGAGCGCCCGTCCGGCGTTTCCGCGGTTCAGCAGCGCGATCAATTCCGCCGAATCAGAGCACATCGAACCGGCCACCGTCATCAATTCCCCGGCAATTTCGGACAGCACTTTCGACACTTCGGTCGCATTGGCTCGCAAGATATCTGTCCACAACGCGGAATCACCGGCGGTGAATCGCATGACATCCCGGATAGCGGATTCACACAACCGCGACACCGCGTCATCGGCACCTTCGATGCTCGCCGCCAATGCGGATGCGACCAGAAACGGAACATGCGAGATGCGGGCAACGGCTCGATCATGCTCGGACGGCGTCACCATTACCGCGTGCGCCCCGGTCAGACCGACCAATTCGACAACCGCGTCGATCGCCGCCGGACTCGCGTCCGCCAGTGGGGTGAGGGCCCACGCCCTATCTCGGAACAGATCGGCCGACGCGGCCAGCGGACCCGACCGCGCACTACCGACCATAGGATGCCCACCGACATAGTTCGTCAGGTCGCAACCGATCACCTCGGCCTCGGCCGTAGGCGCCACCTTGACGCTCCCGACATCGGTGTAGAAGTGCGCGAGCGATTTGGTCTGACATTCGGCGAGCACCGCAGCGATATCGCTCGGCGGCACCGCCAGCACCGCAACATCGACCGGCGCCGCGGGCAATCCGACGACGCCCGCCCGCCGCGCCGCCGCCATCGCGGCCGCATTCGGATCCCGATCGCACAAATACGTCAGAATTCCCTGTTTACGCAGAGCAAGCGCAATGGACGTTCCGATCATTCCGGTGCCGATAATCGCAACCTCGCGCACCGATCCATCCGACGGCATTTTCATCACAATCGCGATCCCGTACGCGGCCTTTTGAACCACCGGCCCGCGGAACCCTGGCACAAGAGTACGACAATGACAATCGAGGCAATCAAACCGAAAGGCCCCGGAGAAAAGCGCACGATATGCATGCCGGGATTGTCGTCGACTGCATCACCGGAATTCGCCCCCACGGAGCCGAGCGCCGTGACCGCCTCGAGAATCGCCAGAATAATTGCGGTGACCCGAACCCCATTGCCGCCGCGCCGGAAGAACAGTGCGACGATGGCCAGACCCCAGAAGAAGAGGTAGCCGATCGTGTTGGCGCCCGCGACGTAGGAATCGCGGAATGCGGCGAGGCCGACGGTGCCTACCACGCCGATAACGGCAAAGATGTTGATAATCCACAACGCTGCGCGGACACTTCCGGGCAGTGTGGAAGCCGCCGCGGCATCGTACGCGTCGTCGGCGGGTTCCGGCTGGGTGTAACCACCCGAATTCGACGATGAGGATTCTGACTGCTGATGCATATTGCCCACATTTCACTAGGTCGTACCGACTCGACCGGTAGGCGACGAATATCGGCTCGCGCCACTGGTCGATCACGCACGACCACTCCTCACCCACCGCTCGGACATCAGCACAAGCATCGCCGTATAGGTAAATCGATGACATCCGTAGCTCGTGTAGACAGACCCCGTCGACGGATTTCGCGGAGGCGGCAGCGATGTGCCGCAACTACTCAACAGCGGCGCAAGCATCATCAAACCGCTCCTCGCAGCCGACCTGCTCCATCGCATCATCTGCCCGAGATCGCCGGAGGCGGCCGACGACTCGATCGTCTCCTGGGCAGTCCCGCTCAACCCTGCGAAAACTCCGAGGAGGCAAGGGAATACGGTTCACCAGCAATGACGGCCGGGCCAACTCCCACGCGAAGTGATCGAGCTGAGGCCCAACGTCCCACCAAGTGCGCTGCGGGGGCGCGGTCGGCCCGTCGTGCCGGTCAGCGGTCGGCAGTTATCGAATCGCCTCCCGCGGCACGCACTCCGCGGATCGGGGTCGAGGCGTCGAAGCTGTATCGGAGGCACGGATCCGAATGGCGGCGGGCCGCCGCAGCTGCCTCCCTTACACGGTGGAATCGAACTTACGAGTGTCACTATGGTCCGGAACCGGATGGCCGTCATGGGGCGAAAGTCCCTAGCTCGGGTGACCTCGGACCACACTGCCCAGCCACCGGACTCAGCGTGACGCGGCAAGCACCGCATCGGTCGCCGCTGTATCGCCGACCGTAATCCTGATACCCGTGCCGTAATGCTTGACCGCGATGCGGTCCCGCGCGAAAGCTGTACGGAGCCGCTCGATTTCGGCGGCACGGCAGCAACCGAGGTACACGAAATTCGCCGCACTTGTCGGCACCGCGAAGCCGAGCGCGCGCAACCCCTCGGTGAGCCGACCGCATTCGCGGGTGATCGCGGCGGTGCGCACCGCCAATTCCGCCTCGGCGTCATAACATGCCCGCACACCGGTCTCGGCCGGCGCGGTCACCCCGAACGGCAACTGCCACCGTCGAATTCGCGCGATGGTCGGGACCGCCCCGATCGCATACCCGACCCGCGGCGCCGCCAACCCGTGCGCCTTCGAGAAGGTCCGCGTTACAACCAGATTCGGATACCGCGCCAACAGACCGACCGTGTCCACCCGATCCGCCACGGCGACGAAGTCGATGTACGCCTCGTCGAGCACGACCGCGACCGACGGATCGATCCGATCGAGGAACCCTTCGAGTTCGACCTGCACGATACAGGTGCCGGTCGGATTGTGCGGACTGCACAGCACAACCACCCGCGTGCGCGCATCGACGGCATCGCCCATCGCGTCGAGATCCTGATATCCGTCCGCGGTGAGCGGAATCTGCACCGCCCGACCGCCGATGGTCTCGGTCAGCAACGGAAACCCGTCGAAGGTCGGCGTCGCCATCACGACGCCGTCGCCGGGCGCGACGAACTCCCGCAGGACATATGTGATGACCCCGGTGGCACCTGCACCGACCACCACCTGGTCGGGCGGCACGCCGAGTCGTTCGGCGATCATCCCGGGCAGCCTGCGCGGCAGGTATTCCGGATACCGGTTCGCCGCCATCCGTGCGCCACGCAGCGCGGCACGCACGGATGGTAAGGGGCCATAAGGGTTTTCGTGGAGCGCGAGCTGATGCTCCAGTTCCGAGGTCGGCGACATATCGAATCCCCTCGCTCAGCGTCGATGAGCGTGCCCGCACGACTATTCGTGCGGGCGCTCGATTCGAACAGATACTGTGCGGTCGCTAGAGCACGGTATTCATGATCGTGCCCGCACTGGTGGCGACCGCGCCACCGGCCATCGCACTGGCAATCATCTTCGGCGACTGCAGCCCGCCTCCGGACCATTTCTCCCAGGCGAACCGTCCGCCGCCGTAGGTAATGGCGGTAACGCCGGACAACTGAATCAGCCAGGTGAAATACCGGCCCATTTGCATCAGTTTGTCCGCCATCGGCGGCGCCTCCGGTTCCGGATTACTGACCTCGGCTAGCACAGTGTCGTGTAACGCGGCGAGAATCATGCTCACTTCATGCTCCTTGTCGCATGCCGGTGCTGGGAGAAGAACAGACTTCACAATGGACCGCTGCAGCGCGTTGACCTGATGATTCAACCTCATCAAGATCATGCGGTGGAGCCGACACACCGAAATCGATCCCCTAATGCAGCCCGAATCCCAGCCTGCCGGGCCTTCGCCACCCCTATGCTGAGCGAGGAAAATTCGACGGAGCGGGCCGCTGACCGTGGGCGGCTCGGCGGTTGCGGGCACCCGACGGCCCGCCCGCCACAGGAGGGAATCGTCATGCCGGATAGCTGGGCCGAAACCGCCACCGGATTGCCGACCAAAATCGACACGAGCGTGGCGCATGAAGCTCGTGTTTACGATTATTGGCTCGGCGGAAAGGATAATTACCCGGCCGACCGGGCACTCGGCGACGCGATAGCCACCCATATTCCGGCAATCCGCAGTATGGCCCGCGCCAACCGGGCCTTCCTCGGCCGCGCGGTGCGCTACGTCGTCGATGCCGGCGTCACCCAGTTCCTCGATATCGGCACCGGAATCCCCACCGCGGGCAATACCCACGAAATCGCCCAGGGCATCGCCTCGGACGCGCGCGTGGTCTATGTGGACAACGACCCCATCGTCCTCGCGCACGCGCGGGCACTCATGCCCAGCACCCGTGAGGGCAAAACGGCATTCATCCATGCGGATCTGCACGATCCGGCCTCGATATTGCGCGATCCGTCCTTGACCGCGACCCTGGACCTCAACCGCCCGGTCGCCATAATGCTGGTCGCGATCATGATGTATTTCCGCGACAGCGACGATCCGCACGCCATCATCGAGAACCTGCTGGAATCGGTTCCCTCCGGCAGTTTTGTCGTGATCACCCATCCCACCGCCGATTTCGACGCCCGCGCCATGGCCAGGGTGGTGGCCTCGGCCGAATCCGCCGGTATCACCTTCAATCCGCGCAGCCGCGCCGAAACCGAAACTTTGTTCGCCGGAACCGAAATCGTCGAACCGGGCGTCGTCCCCGTTGTCACCTGGCATCCAGAGTTGATCAGCGACGTATCGGGTCGAATGCAAGCCATTCCGGCCGATCCGGAGTCCGCGTGGTACTGGGCGGGCGTGGGCCGCAAGGCCTGACGTTTGGGTCTGCGCCGGTCGGCAACTCCACCCATGAGGTGATCGATCATGGTCAACGATCTGGAGAAGCGGTGGACGGCGGACGAGCAGACCTTTCGCCGGGTGGCGATCTATGTTGCGGTGGTGCTCGCGGTGGCCGCGCTCGTCTTCGTGATCACCGCGATATGGGCGGCCGAACGGAGGGCCTGCGCGGCCGCGGAGACGACGCTCTGTGACACCGCGGCGAAAACCGCGATCCTGACCGGACCGACCGTGGTGCTGATGCTCGGCGGCATCTGCGCATTCGTGCAGACCTATCGCGTGTGGCGGCGCGGCCGGAGTTGGCCGATCTGGCAGGGCGCGGGCTGGTTCCTCTTCACCATGATGATCGTCTACCTGGGCATCGGCGGCGGCAGCATCGCCGGCTGAGCGCAGCCGCCGATCAGGTGTGACGTGAAGCACAGACAATTTGGTTGTGCACAATTTAATTGTCCACTACCGTCATAGGCATGACCGATCACCTCACCCTCGACGAGCAGTTGTGCTTCCGGCTGTATGCCGCGTCGCGGGCGATGACGGCGGCCTATCGCCCGAAGCTCGAACGCCTCGGGCTCACCTACCCGCAGTACCTGGTGATGTTGGCACTGTGGGAACGCGACGGTCGCAGCGTCGGCGACCTCTGCGAAGCCCTGCTACTCGACTCCGGAACGCTGTCACCACTGCTCAAGCGGCTGGCGGCGGCAGGCCTGGTCGAACGGCGCCGGGCAGCGGCCGACGAACGTCGCGTCGATATTCAACTCACCGAACGCGGCCGCGAATTGCGGTCCGAAGCCCGTTGTCTACCAACGGAAATGGGCGAGGCCAGCGGCCTGACCTCCGACGAATTCATCGCCCTGCGCGAAACCCTTCGGCGACTTGCCGATTCGCTGATGTCCCACCCCTGATCGAAAGAGAGTCAGACATGACCGCCCTGTACACCGCCGAAGCCCTCGCGACCGGCGACGGACGCAACGGCCACGCCCGCACCTCCGACGGCAAGATCGACGTCGCGCTGAACACCCCGAAAGAGATGGGTGGCAGCGGCGCGGGCACCAACCCGGAGCAGCTCTTCGCGGCCGGCTACGCGGCCTGCTTCCACAGCGCACTGCGCCTGGTCGGCAAGCGCGAAGGCGCGAATGTCGACGATTCCGCGGTCGGCGCGAAGGTCGGCATCGGCCCGAACGACCAGGGCGGCTTCGAGCTGACCGTCACCCTCGAGATCTCGCTGCCGCACCTGTCCCCTGCCGAGGCGCAGATTATCGCCGACAAGGCGCACCAGGTGTGCCCGTACTCGAACGCGACCCGCGGCAATATCGACGTCCAGGTCACCCTCGCCGACGACTGACGAAAGGAATCCACCATGCGTGCCGTAGTCATCGAAAGTTTCGGCGAGCCGAAGGATGTGCTCACCACCGCACAGCAGCCGACGCCCGAACCCGGTGCCGGACAAGTGCGGATCGAACTGATCCTCGCGCCCATTCACAACCACGATCTGGCGACCATTCGCGGGGTGTACGGCTACAAGCCGTCGCTGCCCGCGATTCCGGGAACCGAGGCCGTAGGCCGGATCCATGCACTGGGATCGGATGTGACCGGTCTGGAAGTCGGTCAGCGCGTGAGCGTTTCCGGCATCCACAATGTGTGGGCCGAGCATTTTCTGGCCAAGGCCACGCAGGTGGTTCCGCTGCCGGACAGCATTTCCGATGAGACGGCGGCACAGTTGCTCGCGATGCCGCTCAGCTCCCTGATGCTGCTGGAGGATCTGCGAGTTTCGCCGGGCGACTGGATCGCGATCAATGCCGCCAATGGTGCGGTCGGTCGCCTGGTGAATGTGCTTGCGCGGCAACGCGGTCTCAATGTGCTCAACCTGGTTCGCGGCCCGGCTTCCGTCAAAGCGTTGCAGGAGCTGGGTTTCGAACCGGTCTTCGATACCGAATCCGAGGGCTGGCTCGACCGAGCCGTCGCGGCTACCGCGGGTGCGCCGATCGTACGCGCCGTTGACCAGGTCGGTGGGCGGGCTGCGGATGCGCTGCTTTCGCTGCTCGGCCAGGACGGTGAGCTGATCTCGTTCGGTGCGCTGTCCGGTCAGCCGCTGTCCATCAATCCGGGTCCTCTGATCTTCAAACAGGCTGTGGTCAAGGGCTTTTGGGGTTCCAAGCGGGCCGAGCAGACCAGCAGCGAGGATATGCGGCGTCTCATCGGTGAACTCGTCGGAATGGCGGCGACGGGTGCACTGCGCCTCGATGTCGAGGCCGTATATCCGCTGGAGTCCGCCGCCGATGCCGCCGCCGCGAGCGAAACACCGGGGCGGTCGGCCAAGATCATGCTGTCGCCGCAGCCGGTGTAATCCGATCCAGGTCCGCTACCCGACCCGTACCACGAGTTTGCCGAAGTTACGGCCCTCGAGCATGCCGATGAACGCCTCCGGTGCATGCTCGAGGCCGTCGACAATATCCTCGCGGTAGCGGACCCGGTCCTCGGCAATCCAGCCGGACATCTCGTGCAGGAAGTCCTTGTACATCTCCCGGACGAATTCGGTCTGCATGAATCCGCGCACAGTGAGACTCTTGGTCAGAATGCGACCATAGAAGCCGGGCAGGCGATCCGGTCCCTCGAGTGCGCCGGTCGCGTTGTAATTCGCGATGAGTCCGCAAACAGGTACGCGCGCATAGGTATTCAGCAGCGGATACACCGCGTCCGCCACCGCGCCACCGACATTTTCGAAATAGATATCGACGCCGTCGGGCACTGCGGCGCGCAGTTGATCGGCGAAATCTGTTGCGCGATGGTCTATTGCGGCTTCAAAGCCCAATTCTTCACGAACATAAGCGCATTTCTCCGGGCCGCCCGCAATGCCGATCGCCCGCACCCCTTTGATACGGGCGATCTGGCCGACGGCGGAACCGACCGGGCCACTGGCCGCCGCGACCACCAGGGTCTCCCCCGCCTTCGGCTGCCCGATCTTCAATAGCCCGGAATACGCCGTGAACCCCGGCATACCGAGCACACCCAGCGCGGTCGATATCGGCGCTTTGTCCGGATCCAACTCGCGCAGCCCCGACGCGGGCGTGACCTGATGCGTCTGCCAGCCCGAATAGGCCTGCACCACATCACCTTTCGCGATCGACGGATCTCCGGATTCGAGCACCTCGGCGACGGTGCCGCCGACCATCACATCACCGACCGCTACCGGCGCCGCATACGACTTGGCGGCACTCATCCGCCCGCGCATATACGGATCGAGAGATAAATACAGGGTGCGCAGCAGCACCTCGCCCTCGCCAGGCTCGGGAAGCGCCGCGGTCTCGATGCGGAAATTCGCCGGGGTGGGTGCGCCCTCCGGCCGGGATGCCAGCACAATCCTCGTCGACTCGACCATATGGCTTACCCTATCGCTGGCCACTCAGCGACGCACGGAATAGCTAGTTTGGCTAATGGATATCGCGCTGCCACCGATAGAGGACTGTCGACTCCCCTGACGACAGTTCGCGGCTTCACCGAAGTTCGTATTCGACTACGACCTGCTCAGGAGTTCAATTGGCACCGCAATTTCGCACCGCGCGCCCCGCGCGGGCAGCACTCACATCGACCACCGCCGCACTGGCGCTGCTGCTGAGCGTCGGCCTCGGCACCGCAACGGCGCGTCCCGTCGGTCCGTTCGACGTCGGCGGAGCCATCGAGGTCGAGTACGACCAGGTGGGCGGCCCCGGCGCGCTCGGCGACCCGACCGCACCCGAAGCCGATGCCGCCAACGGCGGCCGGTATCAGACCTTCGAGCGCAATGCCTCGATCTACTGGCATCCCGATACCGGCGCCAATGCGGTCGGCGGCGCGATCCGCGACAAGTGGCGTGACCTCGGCTGGGAAACCGGTGTGCTGCGCTACCCCGTCACCCGTCAGCTCTCGACACCGTCGGGATCCGGGGCCTACAACGTCTTCCAGGGCGGGTCCATTTACTGGTCGCTCGGTACCGCCGCACACCAGATCGGCGGCCCGATCCGCGACAAGTGGGGGGCCTACGGCTGGGAGAGCGGTCCGCTCGGGTTCCCGCTCACCGATGAGGCGGCCGCGCGCGCGGACAACGGACGCTACAACCTGTTCCCCGGTGGCGCGATCTATTGGTCCGCGCGTACCGGTGCGCATGTCGTCTGGGGTGCTATCCGCGATCTGTGGGTGTCCAATGGCGCGGAATCCGGGCGCTACGGGTTCCCGACGGGCGAGGAATACGACTACGGGGGTGGGAAGGCGCAGGACTTCCAGGGCGGTCGGATCACCTGGCAGCCCTGATGAAAACAGACCCTAGTCCTCGCCGAGCGCCTGCGTCCGGGCGCTGAGCGAACGACCCAGCCCGGCCACCTCGGCGTCCATATCCGGCAGCCACGTCGAGGTGGTCTTGCCGCCCGCGCGCTCGGCGGCCGGCGTCTGCAGCAGCGGCCTCAGCCAACGTAGTGCGCCGACCCAGGCGGGCACATTGATCCGTCTGGCGCGCCGCTCGATTCCCCGCTCGAATCTGGCGGCGCACTTGTGCACCGAGGTCGTCTTGCGGATCGGCCTCGGCAGTGCGGCGAGCGCTCGCCCGACCGCGGGCAGGTCGGCGAAACTTTCCCGCACGAGCGGGGTATCGATCCACGACATGTGCGCGGACCCGACATCGACGCCGCGGTGCGCGACCTCGAGCCGCAACGTGTTCGCAAAGTGCTCGACCCCGGCCTTGGAGGCGTCGTAGGCCGTCATACCGGGCATCGCCATATAGGCCGCGAGGGAGGAGACGATCAGCACGTACCCGCGCCGTTCGATGACCGATGGCAGGGCGGCGCGGACGGTGTGGAAACAACCGACAAGGTTGACTTCGATCACCCGCCGGAAGGCGGCGGGGTCCACCGTCAAGACCGATCCGTAGCTGGCGATTCCCGCATTCGCGACGACGATATCGATGCCGCCGAACCTCTCGATCCCCTGCGCGACCGCGTCCTGCATCGCGGTGAAGTCGCGCACGTCGGCAGAAACCGCCACGACATGCTCGTCGCCGCCGAGTTCGACCGCGAGTTCTCGCAGCGGGGGTGAGTCGATATCGATGAGCACGAGGTGCGCTCCTCGCGCACGCAGCCGCCGGGCGACCTCTGCGCCGATGCCGCGCGCGCCGCCGGTGATGAGTACAACCTTGCCGGTGAAGGCGGTCATGGTCCTGAATTCTAAACTGTCCGCTACCTGGCAGCATCCACATCGCTGCATTGTCACTGGTCGGTGACCTGGCGAGCGGGTGGGCCGTATGTGGCTACAGCGTTCCCGAGACTTGGTCAGCCGACGAAACGGTAGAGCGTTTGCTTTGCGCCCCACCGCATTTCGCTGGATTGCCCGATCAGGTCAGGTTTCGGTCGTAACACAGACTCGCGGTCCGTGACGACGATCCCGTGCGCGGCGAAGCAGGATCGAAGGTCCAGTCCGAAATCGGGCCTGCGGCCTTCCAATAGAGCCCACAGCTGCCGTCCGCGACCACCCGGTACACATCATCCGCGCCGCCGACGAGCTGGTTGCCGACGCATAGTCGGTGTAGTGCGCACCCGCGCTGAGCAGCCGGGCCGGATGCGTGTGCGCACCCGGGTTCGGCACGGTACTCGGCCGCCAGCAGGGTGAATGCCTTGGCCTTTCGCACAGTCGTGATCATCAGCACGTCCTCGCCGCGGCGCGGCATACGGTCCAGCCGTCGCCGTCCGGACGCGGTACCCGGGTCCATGTCGTCGTGCCACCGGTGCGGTTGCCGGAGGAATCGGCGCCGGATTCGTTCTGGCTGCGGTATTCACGCAGATTGTTCTGCTGTTCGTTGCGCCGCAACGAATTCTGCGGGGTGTGGTGGTAGCCGAACGGATCAATGTGATGCCAGCCGGCGGTATCGCGACCACCGGTGCTGCCGCGATTGTTCGAATGGTCCGAGCGCGCATCCGGATTCGCGAGCGCTTCGCCCGCGCCGACCACCGTGCCGAGGGTGATCGCGGCGACGAGCAGTGCCAGGGCTCTGCCTCGTGCGCCACCGCGCTTGGTCGTGGTTGTTGTTCGATGCATCATGGCCCCTTTGCCTCGGTGCTCCAACTACTGAGATAGACAGTAGATGAAGATCCTGAGAAATTTCGGCACCATATCTAGCAGCTATTTTCAGTGCGATTGTGATGGCTAGCACGTACTTGATCAGTAGGCATCGGTGCGGCAGGCAAGAAATCAGGCACCCGCGCATGGATGCCCAGCCAGGAAAGGGGTCCGTCACAAGGTGACGGCAGAGAAGATCGCGAGCAACCGGTGCCGAAATAATTCCGTGCGGGAATAGCTGCGGCCGAGATACGTTGCTTCGGGGTGGTCAGGAAAGCGAAGGAGAGGGGCCGGTCGGTGGCAACCGAGGCAGTGGAGTCGTCCGTCGGTCTGCGATCCGATCGAGGTGCGATCCTTGCTTCGCTGATGCTCGCGACGGGGCTGGTCGCGCTGGATTCCACCATTATCGCTACCGCGGTGCTGACCATCACCGACAGCCTGGGCGGATTCTCGCAATTCCCGTGGTTGTTCTCGATTTACCTACTGACACAGGCGGTTACGGTTCCGGTGTACGGCAAGGTTGCCGATACGGTCGGGCGCAAGCCGGTAATCCTGTTCGGCATCGCGGTTTTCGCGCTCGGCTCACTGCTCTGCGGTGTGGCGACGAGCATGTTGGGGCTGATCATCTTCCGCGCGGTGCAGGGCATCGGCGCGGGCGCGATCATGCCGATGACCATGACAATCGCCGGCGATCTTTACACCCTGACCGAGCGTGCCAAGGTACAGGGCTATCTGGCCAGTGTGTGGGCCATCTCGGCGGTGGTCGGGCCACTGCTGGGCGGACTGTTCGCCGAATACGTCAGCTGGCGCTGGATCTTTCTGATCAATATCCCGCTTTCCGCACTCGCCGCATGGATGCTGGTGCGCAACTTCCAGGAGTCCACGGAAAGGCGCGAACAGCGCGTCGACTATCTCGGTGCGGCACTGCTCACCATCGGCGCGGGGGCGCTGATTCTCGGTTTGCTCGAGGGTGGACAGGCCTGGGCCTGGTCGTCGCCGACCGGCATCGGCATCTTCGTGGCCAGCGCACTCGTGCTGGTGCTGTTCGGTCTGGTGGAGCGCGGGGCCGCGAATCCGATTCTGCCGCTGTGGGTTTTCACGCGACGGGTCATTATCGCCAGCAGTCTGGTCTCGGTGCTGGTCGGCGCGATCCTGCTCGGCATGACCTCGTACGTACCGACTTTCACTCAGGGCGTGCTCGGCACCGGGGCACTGATCGCCGGTCTCACCGTCGGTGCGCTCACCCTCGGCTGGCCGCTGGCCGCCTCCCAGGCCGGAAAGGTTTATCTGCGCATCGGCTTTCGCGCGACCGCGCTGATCGGTAGCACCCTGGCCACGCTCGGTGCCGCCACCACCCTGCTGATCGATGAGAATTCCACGCTGATCCAGGTCGCCGCTTCATGTTTCGTGATCGGCACCGGCATGGGCCTGGTCGCCACCCCCACGCTGATCGCGGCACAGACGACGGCGGAGTGGGCCGAGCGCGGCGTGGTCACCTCGGCGAATATGTTCGCCCGGTCATTGGGCAGTGCGGTCGGTGTCGCGATATTCGGCGCGATCGTGAACTCGCGCGTCGGCGACACCGACCATCCGGCTCCGGCATTGTTGTCCTCGGCGGTGCATCTGGTTTTCCTCGCGGTCGCCGCGATGGCCTTGGTCATGGTGATCGCATCCGCGATGATGCCGCGCCGGGGCACGAACGCCGCCTAGGGGCAGCGAACCCGTCCACCTCCACCACATGCCCTGCGCAACGATACCCACGCGGTCGTCGTCTGTGCCGTATGCCGTCAGGAACTCGATCCGCGCGATGTGGAGGCGCGGCTGCCCCGCCCGGCGATCGCCCGGTGACCGGTCAGATCCGTCATTACCAAGCAGAACGCCGATCAGCGATCTCGGTCAGCGCCCGATCACGCTGCTCGACGGGCAACTCTTCGGCGGCGGCGCGGACCACGTCTATCGCGGATTCGGAGAGCACGTCCAGCATGCCGCGATACTCCGGCCAGAGATCGCATTCGGCTGTGGCCCAAAGCATTTCGATGACCTTGTCCCGAGAGGCCAGGTTCACGAAGCGTTCCAGCTGTGCGGCATCGTCGACGAGGTGGGCCGAGCGGACAAGTGCGATGCCATCGAGTGCGGATTCGGTGGCGCGGGCGGCGGTATCGGAGATCGACGCGACCAGATCGCCGAGTGTGATCCAATCTTCGCGTGCCGCAAGCTCTTTGCCGACGGCGACAATGGTCGCCTCGGGCAGAGCACCGATGATGGCCGCGGAATGGCGTGGATCGAGTCGTGCGGCGATTTCGGCGAGGAAGTCGACCGGTAGCCGTTTGGCGACATCCACCGCATGCGACGGATCGAGCACACCCGACATCCGGGCCGCAAGCAGTGCACCGCGGCTGCGCGCCACCATTTTCGCGGTGATCGGCGTCGGAATCACTTTGGACGCCTGGGCGACCCGCCGCAGTCCGGCCTCCTGTCCGGCCACGAACAGATCCGTGACCTGGCGCCGGAATTCACGCAGATCCGCATCGGGCACGCCGGCGAGGTAGTCGAGCTGCTCGACCGGAACCCCCAGTGTCCGTGCGAGCTTCAGCAATTGCGCGGTCACAGTCCGGCCGCCTTCTTGACCGGGCCACGCAGGAAACGTGGCAGAAAGTCGAGCATGCTGAAGGCCGCGGCCCTCAGCTCGTTCGCCTCGCGCCATCGGGCATCGACGATCGCCTGCGCGAGTTCGGCTTGCCGCTCCGGGCTCAGCGCGGCAATGCCCGGGGGTAGGTCATCGGTTATGAGTTCGGCCAGCGTCTGCTCTGTCATGGTTGCCTCCGTCGGGCGCATCGGGTTCATGATCACGTGGGGCGATTTGCGGCTGGATGCAAGGAAACGGTGCTGTTCGGGGTCAATGACGGGGTCGTGTGCCCTAACGTCGGAGCATACGACCGAGTCGTCCGATCGGTCACGGGTGGATCGGTGGTCGCCATGGGTGTCGAGCGCACGGTGGATATCGCGGTGATCGGCGGCGGACTGGCCGGATTGACGGCGGCCCGTCAGTTGCGTCGCGCCGGATTCGATGCTCTTGTCGTAGAGGCGCGGAATCGGGTAGGTGGTCGCACACTGAACCAACCGATCGGGGACGGCAAGATCGTCGAGGTCGGTGGGCAGTGGGTCGGTCCCGGTCAGGACCGGGTGCTGGCGTTGATCGACGAGTTGGGGCTGGAGACGTTTCCCACCTACACCACCGGTCGGCATCTGTTCGAACATCGCGGGAAGCTGCGACGCTATCGCGGCCGGATTCCATTGATCGCCTCCGCCGCCCTGCTGGATGCCTACATCGGTCTGCAGCGGTTGGATCGGATGTCTCGGCTGGTACCGGCGGACACCCCATGGTCGGCGGCGCGGGCGAGGCAGTGGGACGCCGAGACCGTCGAGTCGTGGATGCGGCGCAATCTGCATTCGGAGATCGCGCGCCGGGCCATCACGATGGTCTGCAAGGCGGTGTGGGCCGCCGATCCGGCCGACGTGTCACTGCTGCACCTGCTGGCCTATCTCAATGCCGGTGGCGGTGTGGATTCGATGATCGAAACCGATGGTGGCGCACAGCAAACCCGCATCGTGGGCGGTTCGCAACGAATCTCGATGGCGCTGGCGGAGCAGTTGGGCGAGCACGTGCTGCTGAATACGCCGGTGCGCAAGATCGAGCAGACCCAGGGTTCGGTCGTCGTGCACGGCGACGACATTCGGATTCCGGCCCGCCGCGTGATCGTGGCGATGAGCCCGGCCCTGGCAGGTCGGCTGGTGTACTCCCCTGCGCTGCCCGCCGATCGTGACCAGCTCACTCAGCGCATGCCGAACGGCTCGGTCATCAAGACCATGGCCGTATACGACGCCCCCTTCTGGCGGGCGGATGGGCTGTCCGGGCAGGTCACCGCAGCCACCGGACCGGTAAAGGTCACCTTCGACAACTCCCCGCCGGACGGGAACCCCGGTGTGCTGCTCGCCTTCCTGGAAGGCGGCGATGCCCGGCGACTCGGCCGCTACCCCGCCGAGGAACGGCGCGATATCGTGATCTCCAGCCTCACAAGGTTTTTCGGCCCGGCAGCGGCCGCCCCCATCGACTACATCGAGAAGGACTGGTCCGCCGACGAATGGACCCGCGGCTGCTACGGAGCATTCATGCCGCCCAACACCTGGACCGAATACGGCCCGGCCCTACGCGCACCTATCGGCCGAATCCATTGGGCCGGAGCCGAAACCGCGACAGTGTGGATGGGTTACATGGACGGGGCGATCCGCTCAGGCGAACGAGCCGCCGCCGAGATCAGCGCGTTGGTCGCCGGTGACCGGAAGCCCACGGCGGTCATCTGACCCTCGGGTGCGGCTTATCCCCCAGCCGATCGGGTGAATTCGGCCCGCCACCGTTGCGTCTGGTGATTCGCTTCGATATCCACTGACCGAAGTCCCTCGGCCGCAAACGAATCGATTTCCGACCGGGTCAGCGGCCACGGCGGTCCGTTGACCTCCGCACCCTCCGCCCGGATTCCGGCGATCACGACCAACTGCCCACCGGGTGCCACAGCCCGCCGGATATTGGCGATCGCGGTATCGCGCACCGACACCGGCATCGACTGCACCGTGATCGACTCGACGACGAGATCGAACGCATCCCGCCATGCGCTGGGCGGATCCAGCAGATCGGCCACCACATACTCCACGGCTGACTTCGGAAACCGTTCGCGCACTTCGGCAATCGCGGTCGGCGAAATATCGAAAGCGGTGGTCGCGAAACCGAGCCACGCGATGTACTCCGCGTCCTGCCCGTACCCGCAGCCGATCACCAATGCCCGACGCCCGGCACCGTCCACCGCGCGTCGCTCGGCCCACTCGACCACCATCGGATTGGGCTGATCGCGATCCCACGGCACAATCGCCGCCCCGGCGGCCGCCTCCGCATACAGCCGCTCGAACCACCCGGTCGGATCGTCCTTTGCGAGCGACTCCGCTGCCAACCTGCTGGAATCGGCATCTCGATTCAAGGCCATCCAGCCAGTCTCGCACGAGCCGATATCAGAAGCGGCCGCGCCGGAAGGCTTCGGCGACCTCGGCACGCTCGATGAGGATCTGGCGGCGGCGGTTCGCCATGGTCTCGGCTATCGATGTCTTCGCGACGAGGGCCCGGTAGAGGGCGGCGGCGTCTTCGATCGCATCACGGGCATCGACGCCCGCGGCGGGGCTGATGGCGTGATCGGCGTCGCCACAAAGGATTACGTCGTCTCGGGGTGGGCGCGGATGGGTCAGCGGCACATCGCGGGCATTGCTGACGTGCACCATCTCGGTGATCGAAAGTAGCGAGTCGATCAGTCCCGGTATCGCGGGCAGTGCCGTGCGGATCTGCTCCGCCCAGGCCTCGACGGGGTGGAAACCGTTGTCCGCCAGCGGGATCGGCGGGCGCCGAATTCTGGCGAACCATACCGCCGTCTCGTCGTTCCACAGGTGCCCGAAGGCGTCGGTCGGCCGGGCGTTGCCGGTGCGATGGAAGTGCAGTACCGATGCTTCGGTGGGCAGGGTGATCGGGGTCGTGGTGACCCCGTAGATGACGACCTGTCCCGCATAGACAGCGGGCCGGCCGGGTTCCAGGCGGGCGCGCACGAGCGAGTCGATACCGTCCGCCGCGATCATCGGCCCGTCCGGTGTCACCGATTCGCTTGCTAGCCTCAAGGTTCGGCTCTCGATGTCGAGATCGGTCACCGGACGGTCGTAGTGGAACTCCGCAACCGTGGCATGGGCGAAATCGGTGAGCACTCGTAGCAGATCCGGGCGGAAGTAGAGCCGCCGACCGTCACCGGGGTGGGCACGATACCCGGTGAGGCTGTGCAAGCCGAGCGCGCGCACCTCACACGAGGCAGCGTCCAGATCCGCGCGGTCTATCCCGAGTTCCCCGAGCGCCGCATGCGCCCGGCTGTCGAGGGTGAGAAACGCACCGGCGTCGACCGTGGACCGCCGCTCGTACACGGTGACCGGCAGTCCCGCGCGCGCAAGGGCTCCGGCGAGCACAGTGCCCGCGATACCACCGCCGATGATGGTGACCATGTGCCTCCTCAGACCGCTGCGGACCGCTGTGCTCACCCACCCCGCCGGCTCCGTCGGCCGCCGTCCCCTATGCCGCCGGTTCGGTTATCGCGCCGCCCTTGCCGAGCTTGGTCATCGCCAGATAGCCGCCGCAGACGAGCACACCCCAGACCGCTCCGACGACAATCGCGGTGCGCCCGCTCTCGGTCCAGAACAGCAGGACGACAACCAACCCCAGGAAGGCCAGCGCCAGCCAGGTGGTGATCGGCGCGCCGGGCAGGCGGTAATCGCTGGCGGGCAGTTCGCCACGGCCGACCTTGGCGCGATAGATCAAGTGGCACACCAAGATTACGCCCCAGACGAAGATGATGCCGATGGTGCTGACCGAGGTGATGTAGTTGAACGCCTTGTCCGGGGAGATCACATTGACGATCACTCCGATGACCATGGCTGCCGCCGAAGCGGTGATGCCGACATACGGCACCGCGCGCGAACTGAGCTTGTTCAGCCCCGCGGGCGCTTCCCCGTGCAGCGACAGGGTGCGCAGCATACGGCCGGTGGAGTAGATGCCCGAATTGCACGACGACAGCGCTGCGGTGAGCAGTACGAAATTGATGATGCCCGCAGCACCCGGAATGCCGATCTGCTGGAACACCTCGACGAACGGGCTCTTGCCCGCGTGGAAGTTGCGCCAACTGGCCACCGACATGATCACCACGAGCGCGCCGACATAGAACAGGCCGATGCGGAACGGCAGGGTGTTGATCGCCTTGCGCAGCGTCGTACGCGGATCCCGCGCCTCGCCCGCGGTCACACCGACCAGTTCGACGCCGACGTAGGCGAACAGGACAATCTGCAGCACCAGCAGCGACTGTCCGAAACCGTTCGGGAACACACCGCCATCGGCCCACAGATTGGTGACCGTCGGGTTGGCGGCATGGCCGAAGCCGATCGTCAGCACCCCGATGCCGATGAGGATCATCGCGACGATCGCGGTGACCTTGATGGCGGAGAACCAGAATTCGCCCTCACCGAACAGCCGCACGGAGATCAGGTTGGCGCAGAACATGACCGCCAATACCACCAGCGCGGTCAGCCACGGTGCGATATCGAACCAGTACTGCACATACTTCCCGGCGACGGTGATCTCGGCCATGCAGGTCGCCACCCACACCGCCCAGTACGACCACCCGGTGACAAAGCCGGCGAAGCGCCCGAGGAATTCGTGGGCGTACTCCGCGAAGCTGCCCGAGATGGGCCGGTAGGTCAGCAACTCCCCCAGCGCCCGCATGATCACGAAGATCGCCAGACCCGCCGCGAGGTAGGCCAGGATCAGCCCCGGCCCCGCCTGCTCGATCGCACCGCCGGCACCATAGAAAAGACCCGTGCCGATCGCACCACCGATCGCGATCATCTGAATGGTCCGCGGGCTCAGCCCCCGGGTGTACCCCTCTTCACCGGATACGGCCGGGTCGGTGGGCGCCGAATCAGCTTGTAGCTGACGGTCGGAGGCTGTCATGGATCCTGCGGTCCTTCCCCTGGAGCTCGAGATCGATCAGCCCGTCACGCTACCGGCCGCACCACCGGGCCGCCGCGCGACCCGAGCCACACCCTGATCAGTGCAGGAGGAAGCCATGATTCGCCAGGGACTGGCGGAGCCGGTGGCGGCCGTTGAGGCTGGCGGCAGAGGCCAGGCGGGCCAGGACGCGCTCGGTCCAGGAGTGCGCGAGTCGCTGTTCGGCGTAGAACTCGGCGATGCGGTCTTCGTAGGCCGCGACGTGGGCGCGTTGGGTGCGAAGGTCGTAGGTTTCGTGATGGAGGACGGCCGGTTGCGGGAGGCGCGGTTTGACGCGGGCATCCTCGCTCGGATCCGGGTGTCCGACAACGAGTCCGAAGACCGCGAAGACCTGTTCGGGGAGTTTCAGTTCCGCCGCAACCCGTTCCGGGTTGTTGCGGATCGCGCCGATGTAGACGGTGCCGAGGCCGAGGGATTCCGCGGCGACGACCGCGTTCTGCGCGGCCAGGGCGGCATCGATGAAACCGACATAGCTCGATTCGAGGTAGTCGGCTCCGGCCAGTGGCGCTTCGTGGTCCTCGGCCAGTTGGCGCAGCCGGGCGAAATCGGCGGTGAACACCAGCAGCACCGGCGCCTGTTCGATATGTGCCTGCCCGCCGGCCAGCGCGGCCAAGCGGGCCTTGCGCGCCCGATCGCGGACCGCGATGACGCTCCACACCTGCAGATTGGAGGAGGTCGGCGCGGACTGGGCGGCCGAGATCAGCAGGCGCAGGGTGTCCTCGGAGACCGGATCGGCGAGGTAGCGGCGCACCGACCGGTGCTCATGCAGCACCTGCAGCACCGGATTCCACTCGGCGGGCACGGTCGTATTCGGATCCCGATAGCGCTGCTGGACGGCGTGGGCGGGGCTCGGCACGGTCTGCGTCATGCCGATCATCCTGTGACATGTGCGGCGCGCCCGTCTGCGGTAACCCTCAGCATGAACCGAACCGGGTACGGTTGGTAAGGCAAGCCTAATTAGAAATTAGTGGAGGTTACCTTGGCACGACCCCGCACCACCCTGACGGTGCAGCGCACCGAGCGGCTGACCCCGCATCTGATCCGGGTGTATTTCGGCGGCCCCGGATTCGCCGCGTTTCGGCCGAGCGAGTTCACCGACTCGTATGTGAAGTTCATTTACCCGCGCGACGGTGTCGATGTGCTGCGCACCTACACCGTGCGCTCGGTCGATCCGGATGCCGGTGAGCTGGCCGTGGACTTCGTCTACCACGGTGACGAGGGCATTGCCGGTCCGTGGGCCGCTTCGGTGCAGCCGGGCGACACCATCGACTGCTTCGGACCGGGCGGAGCCTATGCACCGCGTGCCGATGCCGACTGGCACCTGCTGGCGGGCGACGAGGCGGCTCTACCCGCGATCGCGGCGGCGCTCGAGGGGATGTCCGCCGCAGCGGTCGGGCAGGCCTTCGTCGAGGTCGCCGGCCCCGATGACGAACTGAAACTGGACAAGCCCACCGGCATCGAGCTGACCTGGCTGCATCGCGGCGCACGCGAGCCGGGCGATGCGCTGGCCGAAGCCGTCCGCGCGGCGACGTGGCGCGAGGGGCAGGTGCAGGTCTTCATCCACGGCGAGGCCCGCGCCGTCATGCAGGACCTGCGCCGCTACGTCCGCCGCGAACGTGGCGTCTCCGCCGAATGGGCGAACTCGATCTCCGGCTATTGGCGTCGCGGCCGCACCGAAGAGGGCTTCCGCGAATGGAAGGCCGAATTCAAGGCCCAGGACACCGAGGATGCGCCGACCAGGTGAACGGCCGAAATCCCATGGCGACCGGATGTTCGCCGGCCGCCATGGGATTCCGTGGTGTCGCTACTGCTGATTCGCGCGCAGCGCCTCCTGCACGAACTGCGTCGTGTAGGTCTTCGACAGATCGATGCGGTCCTTGACGGGTGCCACATTCTTCGAGTATTTGCCGAGCACGTTCAGCACATTCTCGGCGCCTTCGGATTTCATCAGGCCGGTGCCGTTGAACATGCCGATCGAGTCGCGGATGGACTGGACGTAGAGATCCCGGCCCGCGCTCGCGTATTGCGATGGCATCTTGGCGGCGATCTCCTCGGCGGTGTGCGTCTTGATCCACTGCAGCGTCTGCACGAAGGCGGTCGCGATCTTCTGCACGATATCCGGATGCGCGTCGACGGTGTCGCAGCGCATGTAGAGCGACGATGCCGGATACAGCCCGCCCAATGCGGCGCGGGTGCCTTCCTCGGTCCGCATATCCACCAGGATCTTCGCGTCACCGGAGTTCACCATGGTGGCGACCGTCGGATCTGTGGTCATGCCCGCATCGATGCCATTGTGGTTCATACCTGCGATAAAGGTCTGTCCTGCACCGACTTTCACGCGCGTGTAGTCGGCGGTGGTCATACCCGACTGCCCGGTGAGCGCCTGGGTGAGGAAGTCGGTCGAGGAGCCGAGCGAGGTCACACCGAGGTTCTTACCGCGCAGATCCGCCAGCGAATTGATACCGGCGGCATCCGCCTTGGACACGAGTTCCACTTCGCCCGGCACATCGGCGAATTGGACCACCGAGGTCAGACACTGTTCCTTGGCCTGCAGGTCGATAGTGTGGTCGTAGAAACCGACCACGGCCTGCACATCGCCGGTCAGCAGCGCGGTTTCGGCGCTCGCACCGGACTGCTCGCCGAGCAGTTTGACGTCGATATCGTTCTTCTCGAAGAAGCCGAGTTTCTCGGTGAGCATGGCGGGCAGGTAGATCACCTTCTCCAAACCGCCGACCATGATGGTGATCTGGGGCCGGCCGTTTGCCATCGGAATGGTTCGGGAGTCCCGGCAACCGGTCGCCAGCAACAGTGCCGCGATGACTCCGACAATGATCGTCAGATGTTTGACGTACCGCATGATCAGATCCCGTGGCTCGAAGTCGCCTGCGACGGACGCCATTTCAGCAATCGGCCCTCCGCCGCACTGATCGCCCATTCGGCCAGTAGCGCGATGACGGTGATGATGATCATGCCCGCGTAGATACCGGCCGAGTCGAAGGTGCCCTGGGCGTTGCTGATCAGCAGACCCAAACCCTTACTGGCACCGGCATATTCACCGACGACCGCACCGATCAGCGCGAAACCGAAGGCGGTGTGCAGGCTGGACAGGATCCAGGTGGTCGCGCTCGGCAGCACGATCGAGCTCAGCACCTGACGCTTGCTCGCACCGAGAATGCGGGCGTTATTGATGACATTGCCGTCGACCTCACGCGCACCGGTGAAGGCGTTGAAGAATACGGCGAAGAACACCAGCACCACGACCGTCGCGACCTTCGAGCTGAGCCCGAGACCGAACCAGATGATGAACAGCGACGCCAGCACGATACGCGGAACGGCGTTGAGCGCCTTGATGAACGGCGCGAGCACCTCGGCCCAGTACCGGCTGCGGCCGAGCAGCGTGCCGAGTACGACACCGGCCACCGCGCCGATGACGAAGCCGAGCACCGCCTCCTGCACGGTGGTGTACATCTGCAGCCAGATCGAGCCGAATTGCGTTCCGTCGGTGAACCATTCGACCAGGCGGTCCCAAATCAGCGAGGGCTTGGAGTAGAAGAACGGGTCGATCCACAGCGTGGCGGTGAGCTCCCATGCGCCCAGCCACACCGCGATCAGGGCGATCCGCAAGCCCCAGGTGCGCAGCCGGTTGCGCCGGAGGTTGGTCCGCACGCGTGCGAGAATCTGCTCCTCGGTTTCGATTTCGACCTCGGGCGCGGACTTCGCCACATCTTCGAGCACGTTATGCGACACGGGAGGCTCCCTTGCCTCGGGCTGCCTCGACCTGATCGCGCAGCGTTTCCCAAATTTCCTTGTAGATATCCCGGAATTCGTTGGTGAGCCGGACCTCCTCGACATCGCGCGGACGCTCCAGCGAGACCGGGAAGTTACCGCAGACCGTGGCCGGGCTGGCGGTCATGACGACGACCCGGTCGGCGAGCACGATCGCCTCCTCCAGATCGTGGGTCACGAAGATGACGGCCGCGCCGGTGCCCGCCCATACGCGCAGCAGTTCGTCCTGCATCAGCTGCCTGGTCTGCACGTCCAGCGCGCTGAACGGCTCGTCCATCAGCAGGATCTCGGGATCGTTGACCAGTGTCTGCGCCAGTGCGACACGCTTGCGCATACCGCCGGAGAGCTGATGCGGGTAGTAGCTCTCGAATCCGGCGAGACCGACCTTGCGCACCCAGCCGCGGGCCTGTTCGCGCGCTTCGGCCTTGGACTTGCCGCGCAGGCGCGGGCCGAGAGCGACGTTATCGATCACGCTCTTCCACGGCAGCACCGCGTCCTGCTGGAACATGTAGCCGATGCCGTCCGGGATGCCGTGGACATCCTTGCCGCGCACCAGCGTCCGCCCGGCCGAGGCCGGCTCCAGCCCGGAGACCAACGACAGCGTCGTCGACTTTCCGCAGCCCGTCGGGCCGACCACGGCGACGAATTCGCCGGGTTGTACCGCGAGATCGAGATTGCGGACGGCAGTGTGGATTCCGCCGCCGGTGCCGGGGAAGCGCTTCGTCGCGCTCCGCAGCTCGATGAGTGGTTCGGTCATTTTTCTTGCTCCTAGCGGATCAGGTAGAGCGAACCTACGTGGGCCGGGTCACACTTCGAGGCTTGTGCGCACAACCGGTGCAAACGACCGATTCGAAGGTTGTGCGCATTCTGCTCACGCCCATCTGCGTGGTTTATGCTGCGGAAATGGCCAACGACGGCGGAGCACCACGGCGCGCGACCGGACACTTCCGGCTGCGCACCCAGGTGCTGCTGCTGCAGATCGTGATCGTCTCGGTGACCCTCGGCGCCGCCTTCGCGGTATTCGGCTACGTCAGCAGTCAACGGCTCAACGACCAGTACGGGCAGCGTGCGCTGGCCATCGCACGCAGCATCGCGGCCGAACCGGTGGTGCGTGCAGAGGTTGCCCGATACGCGCCCGGCACGGTGACACCCCAGTTGCGGCCGCAGCTCACCGCAGGACCGCTGGAGCGGATAGCCATCGATACGACGCAGCGCACGGGTGCGCTGTTCGTAGTGATTACCGACGATGCCGGAATCCGGCTGGCACATCCGGACGAGGCGCGACTGACCGAACATGTGAGCACGGATCCATCGGAGGCGCTGGCGGGCCGGGAGGTGATCGTCAAGGAGCGCGGTACGCTCGGTCCTTCGGTGCGTGCGAAAGTTCCTGTGCTGGAAGCTGGTTCGGATCGCATCGTCGGAGCGGTGAGCGTCGGTATCTCGACTACCGCGATTCGCGGGCAGTTGCTCTCCGATCTGCGCACCGCGGCGCTGTTCATTGCCGCTGCGCTATTGATCGGCGTCGCGGGTTCGGCATTGCTGGCGTGGCGATGGCGCGGACTGACGCTCGGACTCGAACCCGCCGAACTGGCCGAACTCGTCCAAGGTCAGGCGGCGGTGCTGCACGGCATCGGACGCGGTGTGCTCGCCGTCGATTCCGCTTGGCGCACGACGTTTGTCAATGACGAGGCACGGCGGCTGCTCGGGATCAGCGCCGAGATCGGCAGTCCGGTCGACGAGATCGGTTTGACGCCAAGGGTGCTGGAGGTTTTCCGTGCGCTCGACGAACAGCCGACGCCCGCCACCATCGGCTCGCATATCGTGGTTGTCGCGGCCCGGCCCGTCACCCGCGATGGACGCGATCTCGGTGCCGTGCTCACGGTGCGCGATCGCACCGATGTCGAGGCATTGACCCGCCAACTCGATGCGGTGCAATCGATGAGCACCGTGCTGCGCGCCCAGCGCCACGAGTTCTCCAACAAGATGCACCTGCTCAGCGGACTGCTGCACGGCGGGCGCACGGAGGAGGCGTCACATGTCATCGATGAGCTGATCGGCGCGGGACCACTCGGCGCGGCGACGCCCGGCATCGATGCGATTCACGACGCGTATCTGCAGGCCTTCCTCGCAGCCAAGGCGGCGCATTCGCGCGAGAGCGGCGTCGAACTCGTACTCGGTCCGAATACCTGGGTGGACGGCAATCTCGCCGAACCCGTCGATGTCACGACCGTGCTCGGCAATCTGCTCGACAATGCGATCGAGGCGGCGCGTATCGCCGATAATCCCATCAAACAGGTGGAAGTCGAACTGGTGCAGGAGGATTCGACGTTGCACATCGCGGTCGCGGACAGCGGTGACGGTGTCGCACCCGAAATGATCGACACCCTGTTCACCGAGGGCACCTCCACCCGCGAGGATCACGGTGTGCCGGGCGGGCGCGGCGTCGGCCTCGCGCTGATCCGCCAGATCGCCCGCGCGCACGGCGGCGATGTCCGGCTCGCCAGTGCGCGCGGCGGTGCGCCGCCGCTCACCGGCGCCGAATTCATCGCCCGAATCCCCGGAGTACTGCTGGACAGCGAGATGCCATGGCCGCAACAGATCTGACCGTGCTGGTGGTGGACGACGACTTCCGCGTGGCCAATCTGCACGCCGGAATCGTCGAATCCATTGCGGGTTTCACCATCGCGGGCACCGCTAACACGCTGGCCGCCGCGCGAGAACTCAACGCCGCCAATGTGATCGACCTGGCGCTGGTCGATGTGTACCTGCCCGATGGTTCGGGCATCGACCTCGTGCGCGAATTGCACTGCGACGCCATGGTATTGACCGCCGCCACCGAAAGCGCCACCGTGCGAGCCGCCTTCGCCGCGGGCGCACTCGCATACCTGGTGAAACCTTTCCCGCACACCATGCTCGCGGCCCGCCTGGCCGGATACGCCCGCTACCGCCGCACCCTCGCCGCACCCCAGATCGATAACGCGAGCATCGAAGCCGCACTCCAAGCGCTGCGCCCTACCTCGACGCCCACCGCGACCACCGTCATCGCCTCCCCCACCAAAGACCTCGTCCTGCACACCATCCTCGAAGCCACCGCACCCCTGTCCGCGGCCGAGGTGGCCACCGCCATCGGCATCTCCCGCGCCACCGCTCAGCGCTATCTCGCCACCCTGGTCGCCGCGGGCACCGTCCAGATGCGGCTGCGCTACGGCACCACCGGCCGCCCCGAACAGGAATACACCGCGGTACCGCGCGGTCGCTGAGTACCCCTGTCGATCTCGACCGAAATCGGAGACACTAGCATTAGGCGTGCCTAACCTTAACTAGGTTGGGCGAGTTGCGTGAGTGAGGATCGACAATGCAGGGCCGCGACTTGGGGCGGTGCCGATGACGGCGCTGGTGAGCGGGGTACATACCCGGCGTGGTTTCGCGATCCGGACGGTTGCCACCTGCGCCGCGCTCGCGACGGCGATCTGGCTGTCGACCCAATTGCATTGCACACCAGCGCTGCACCATGCGGCGTTGCTCATCCATCTGGCATCGCTGGTCCTCGGCTTCGGCGCGGTGCTGGCGGTGGACTATTTCGCCGTGGCCTGGGTCCTGCGCCGCACACCCCTGCGCGAAATGCTGACCGTGGCCGACCGCCTCCAACTGCCCATCTGGCTGGGCGTCATCGGTCTGGTCGCCAGCGGCGTACTCCTCGAACCGAATATCGCCAACCACACCACCCAGACCAAAATGGCGCTGGTCGTCGCGCTGACACTGAACGGTCTACAAGCATCCGCCTTCACCGACCGAGTCGCGGCTCGCGGCGGCATCCTCGACCGACCATTGATCGCCCGCGGCGCGCTCACCCTGCTCATCTCCCAGGCATGTTGGTGGGGCGCACTCTGGATCGGCTTCTGGAACACCACCAACCACGCATAATCCTCAGTTGGTACCGCTCAGCGCGACGCTCGCACCGACGCCGATGATCATCAATCCGCCGGTGGCGCCGACGGATTCGAGGCGGCGCGGTGAGCGGACGAACCATGATCGCGCGGCACCCGCGATCATGGCCCACGTTCCATCGGAGAGTATTTGGATGCCGAGCCCGACCGAGCCGAGTGTCAGCAGCTGCAGGGGCAGCGCGCCTGTGGCCGGGTCGGCGAACTGCGGTAGGACGGCGGCGAAGAACACGATGGTCTTCGGATTCGTCGCGCCGACAATCACACCTTGCCGGAACATCCGCCGCGGATTCGCATCCGGTGCGTGCGAACGCAGCGCACCCGCGAGACTCTTCCGCTCCCGAATCGCCAGGATGCCCAGGTAGATCAGATAACCCGCACCCACCACTTTGACGATCGTCAGCAAGACGGCCGACGCCGCGAGCACGACACCCAACCCCAGCGCAACGGCAATCAGCGGAACCGCCGACCCCACCGTCGCCCCCAACACCGAAAGCAATGCCGTGCGCCGACCGTGCGCCAAGGCCCGTCCGATCGCGAAAAGCACATTCGGGCCGGGAATGACGATGATGATCAGTGCGGCGACGGCGAAAGCGGCCAAGTGAGAGGCGGGCACCATTCGCCGGAGCCTACCGCCTCGACACGGCCCGGTGCCCGCGCCGCACAACCCGACCAGTCGTCGCAGCGTCGTCGGAGAATGGACATCGTCAATTCGGTTCCACAGCAAGCCGAACCGCCGGTCCAACACACCTCTGTCCGGTTGCTTTTGCTCGACGAGAATGACCCGCTACTGCTGATCTCCAGGCCGCCCGACGAGCCGATCCCCCTGCTCGACCTGAACAGCTCGCGAATTCCCAGCAGATACGGTCGTCCATGGCGACCTCGGACCTGAGCATGTGTCGGTAGCGGTAGGTCGCAGCCTGAACCCGCGCCTCGGAGATGACGCGACACCTAAACGGAGCTTTCATCTCCGTTTTCGACTAGGATTACCTTTGTCGAGATCCCTGCAGTTCATCTATCGAAGCAAGGGGCGAGTCATGAGTCAAAGTGATGCGGTATCGCAGTTCGACCCGGCGGAAATTGATTTCGAACAGGCCTATCGGGACAAAACAGTCGTCGAAGGCGTACCGATGGGGCGGTTGCCGTGGGACATCGGTAGACCACAGCCGGTATTGGTCGAATTCGAACATGCGGGACGCATTGCCGGGCAGGTGCTGGATATCGGCTGCGGGCCGGGCGACAACGCCATCTATCTAGCGAGCCTGGGCTATCAGGTGTCCGGATTGGATGCCGCGCCCACCGCGATCGAGGAGGCGCGCACCCGCGCGGCCGCGCGTGGCGTGGCGGTGGCCTTCTCGGTTGCCGATGCCACCGAACTCGACGGCTACGACGATCGGTTCGACACGGTGGTCAGCAGTGCACTGTTCCATTGTCTCGCCGCGGAGCAGCGCCGTGATCATGTCGCCGCACTGCATCGAGTTATGCGTCCGGGTGGTCGGCTGATCCAATTCTGTTTTGCCGATAAGGGACACAGCGAAGCGTATGCGCCGTTTCAGATCGGCGAGGAAGAGTTGCGCGCCGCCTTCGCGGCTCCGGATTGGTCGCTTCATACGCTGCGCATCGACCGGATGGTGACGATCATGCCGCCGCCATCGGTGCGCGATATCTTGGCCGAGCGGGGCGTCGAGCTCGAAATCGATGAGACCGGAGCGCTCCTGCTGCCGATCTGGGTGCTGGAGGCCGAGCGAATCTGAGGCTGATCACGCGGACCGACCGGATTCGAATGCCGGTCGGTCCGCGAGCAATACGGCGAAGGTCAGCGCCCATGCGCCCACGGCAACCAGGAGCAGCAGGTCGCCGAGCGCGTGTAGTGCCGGCAGGTCGGTGGCCGTACCGGTGGCGAACGTCGCGACCGCGGTCATGCCGAGCGGGAAAACCGTGGCCCAGCGCCGGATGTCGTACTCGGGTCGCGGGCGGATCACCTCGGCGACCACCAAAATCGTGTAGCCGAACAGGTTGAGGCCGAGGACGATCAGCGCAACAGCCTCCAGCAGCCGATGTGCGGCACCGGTCCACTGGTGTGCACCGACGAGTTCGGCGGCCGCCAGCGTCGAAATCGCCAGGGCACCGGTGGCGACCCACTGATCGCCCGCGCCGATCCACACCTGCCGAAACTCGAAATGAGCGAAGGCCGCGAGATAAAGCAGCACGCCGACACAGAACAACGCCAACGCCACCCAGGCGAGCCAATCACCGACATCGGCCAGCGCCGGCGTCCCCGCCAGCACCGCGAGGCCCTGGGTAGAAACACAAACCAGGAATGCCCCGCCCGGCATCCGCCGATTCCAATGCCGCAGTACCGCGAGCAATAGTCCGGGCCAGATCGCCGCGGCCAGCACCAATAATGCGCAAGCCGCAATCTGCCAGCCCGACAGTGATAACCGCGTCCCGAGCACCGTTGTCGCCGCGACCCCGGTCAATGCGGGCGGGGTGTCGGCCTCGGCCTCCCACTGCGAACGTTGCCACAGCAGTCGGGTGCCGAAGTCGATCGCGAGCAGCAGCCAGACCGCTGCCGCGAGTGCGAATATCAGCCACGAGACGACCTCGAATCCGGTGAGATGCAACCCCACCGACACGATTCCGGTCGCCATGACGAATGAACCCGCCACCGGCGGTAGCTCCTGCCACCAACGCTGCGCCACCCGGATATCACATCTCGAGATGTGATCTTGGTCAAGCAACTCGACAGCAAGCGATTTGCCGACCCGGTCCGCCCTCCCGATATCCGCGCCGCGCTGCCGCGAATGTGTCGGGAGGCCAAGGTTCACACTTGTTGTCCGGCTACCGCTCGGGCCGAAATCCGGGCCGATCCGATACCGCGTCGGGAATGTCAGCAATCTTGGGGCAAAGCCAGTCTGGTGCCGGGCCGACGGCTGGCCCGGCACGCCGCCGCGTCGAGACCGGCATGTTGGCACTCCCCCACCGACGCCGACGCCTACTGGCTGGCCCTGGGACCTCCTGCGCGTGGCAGCGACCGCCGGTGAGGTGACCGAGTTACCGCCCGGCGCGGTGTACGAATCGCTCGACGACGACGGCGCCAAGTGGATCTACGAGGTCCCCGCAACAGGCTTCCGACAATTCGCGATGCGTTGCGCCGCAATCGATTCGAGGCGGTCGCGGAGGGCGTCACTGTCGGCGCCGAAGAATTGTTCGTCGGTGTCCACGACTATGCGGATGGCGCGGCGGGCTAGGGCGCGGCCTTCCGAGGTGACTTCGATGCGGAGGATTCGGGCGTCGTCGGGGTCAGGGCGGCGGGTCAGGAGGGTGCGGTCTTCCAGGACGCGGATTACCCGGGAGCCCATCATGCGGTCGGCGCCCGCCATGTCGACTACCTGTTGTTGGGTTGGTGGTTCGCCCTGTCTGCCGAGCCAGCCGGCCGAGGCGAGCAGGTTGAATTGGGTGAGGGTGAGGCCGAGGGGGCGCAGGTTGCGTTCGACGGTGGCGCGCCATTCCAGCGCGGCGTGATGCAGCCAGAAGCCCGGACTCATAAGTGGGCCTTGCGGTTCAGCCATGCGCGACCCCGAGTCGCCGCGCCTCGAGTTGCAGCGCCGCGATGGTCAGCTGCATGTCGGCGCGAATGCCGCGCTCCCAGATCAGCCGGAAGATCGGCCGGAACGGGCCGTGCACCTCCATTCGTTTCGCGACGCGCACGGTTCCGTCGCCGAGCGGTTCGTAGGTGTAGTGACCACGGATCTTGCCGAACGGGATCCCGGCCTCACTGGTCCACGAACGTCCCGAATCGACGGCGGTGATGGTGAACGGAGCAGCCGGTGCGCCTTTGGGTTTCACCCAACCCGTGGTTCCCGGCGCGAATGGCCCATCGATCCGAGCCTTCTCCTCATGTGGATCCCAGGACGGCCAGTTGGCCACGTCGGTAGCGGCCCGCCAGATCTCCTCGATCTCTCCGGAGATAACGGCTTCTTCATGGATCACGTACATCGGAACACTCCCGGTCCGCACTGGTTGTTGTTGCGACAACAGTATCTGTTGTCGCAACAACAAGTCAATAGGTCCGGTAGCGTCGCAACGATGAGCAGCCTGCAGGTCGCCATCGTCGGGTACGGATTGGCCGGGTCGGTATTCCATGCGCCGCTGATCGCCGCGCAGCCGAGGATGCGGGTGGCGGCGGTGGTTACGGGGTCATCCGAGCGGGCGGAGCAGGCGCGGCGCGAGCATCCCGGGGTGCGGGTGTCGGCGAGCGCGGACGAGCTGTTCGCCGATATCGCGGGAATTGATCTCGTGGTTATCGCGACGCCGAATCGAACGCATGCACCGCTGGCTCGGCAGGCGCTGGACGCCGGGCTGCCGGTGGTCGTCGACAAACCGTTCGCGGTCAACGTGAGCGAGGGCGAGGATCTGATCGCACAGGCCGAGCAAGCCGGTCTGGCACTATCGGTATTCCAGAACCGGCGCTGGGATGGCGATTTCCTGACAGTGCGGCAGCTGATCGCGGAGGGGCGGCTCGGCGAGGTGCGCCGTTTCGAGTCCCGGTTCGAGCGCTGGCGTCCGGTGCCGAAGGGCGGCTGGCGCGAGGTCGGTTCCGCCGACGACGGCGCCGGACTGCTGTTCGACCTCGGCAGTCATCTGATCGATCAGGCGGTGACGCTGTTCGGACCGGTGCGCTCGGTGTACGGCGAGCTGGACCGGCGACGGCCGAATATCCAGACCGACGATGACGCCTTCGTCGCACTCACCCACACCTCGGGTGTGCGATCGCATCTCTGGATGAGCGCGGTAACTCCGCAGCTGGGACCACGTTTTCGGGTGCTCGGTTCCGAAGCCGGCTACGTCACTTACGGATTGGATCCACAAGAAGAGGCGCTGCGGTCGGGCCGTCGCCCCGGCGACGGTCCATGGGGCACGGTCCAACCCGAGCGGTGGGGAACCGTGGGCGCGGACCCCGCCGTCGAACCGGTCCCCACGATCGCGGGCAACTACCCCGCATTCTACGAGGCCATGGCCGCCGCACTCCTCGACGGCGCACCCGTTCCGGTCGACCCGCGCGATGCCGTCACCACTTTGCGATTGCTCGATGCCGCCCGCAGATCGGCGGATCTCGGCGAGCTCGTCACCACCTGACCGGCTCGCGACGACTCAGCGAAGCTCGCCGCGGCCGGATAAGGTGCGGCGGTGCAAACAGCGGAATTCGTCGAGCGCGGCGCCTCCATCGCGGACCGGCTCACCACAACCCAGGCCGCGCCACCATGGTGGTTGGTCATCGCGACGGCAGTAGCGGCCCTGATTCTGGTCGGATACAGCCCGCTGTGGCGGATCACCCGCAATGTGGTCACCATCGCGCACGAGGGCGGCCATGCGCTCACCGCACTGCTCACCGGCCGCAGGCTCAACAGCATCACGCTGCACTCCGACACCTCCGGGCTGACCGTATCGAGCGGAAAACCCTACGGCCTCGGCATGATTCTGACCGCGATGGCGGGCTATCCCTCGCCACCGCTGCTCGGTCTCGGCTTCGCCGCATTGCTCGGCGCCAACCGGATCACCCTCATGCTCTGGACCGCGATCGCGTTGCTCGCCGCCGTCCTGATCAAGGTGCGCAACGTCTACGGACTGCTGACGGTATTCGGCTTGGGCGCCATCGTCTTCGCGGTGTCCTGGTTCGGAACCGATACGGTGCAGGCCGGTTTCGCATATCTCGGCGCGTGGTTCCTACTGCTCGCGGGCACCCGGCCGGTGATCGAATTGCAGCGCGGGCGGGTCCGCCGCTGGAATATGCCGCAGGGCGCGGACTCCGACGCCGATCAGCTCGCCCGGCTCACTCACATCCCCGCGCTGCTGTGGGTCTTCGTCTTCGGCGCGATCGCGGTGGCCGCGCTGGTCGGCGGGGCGCTACTGCTGTCCGAGGCCGCGGGTGTCTGCATACCCAATGTCTCCGGCGGAGAGTGCACCACGCCTGCTCTGCCGACCAGATAAGCCCGGTACGCCGCCAGACACAGCGCGAGCCATAGCGCGCCGATACACCAACCCCCGAGCACATCGGTCGGCCAGTGCACGCCGAGATACCAGCGGGAAAGACCAACGGCCCCAACGAATACGGCCGCGACGGTCACCGTGATCCGGCGGGCGGCCGGGCGGTGCAGTTGCAATAGCACCACCGCGGCAAGGAGTCCGACCACCACGATCGATCCGAGACTGTGTCCGGACGGAAACGCCTGATTGGTCACGGTGACGAGACGATCCGCCTCGGGCGGGCGAGTACGCCCGACGAGATGTTTGCCGACTACGACGAGCGGCCACGCACCTGCGGATGCCACACCAGCCAGTACCACTTCCGGCCACCGCCGACGCCAGGCCAGCACGGCACAGAGGACCACCGCGAGCACGGTCATCGCCAGCGTGCCACCCAAGTAGCTGGCACCGATCGCGACCGGCGTGATCGGCGCGGTACGACGCTGGATCATCCAATCGGTCCCCGGCTGATCGATCGCGGTGATGCCGTCGCGCCCGAGCACGCTTCCGGTAATGGCGAAGACCATCACGGTCAGCACCGCGATACTCCAAACCGGTAGCGAACGACTTGCCATACCTCCACGATGCCAGATTCGCAGCTGTGAGGTTGCTGAGTGTCCGGCCGAGGAACTAGCGGATATACCGATTCGATGTCGTAGGGTGTTGGCCGTGAATCGATGGCCGGATCATGCCAGCACCGGACCCGACGAGCACTCGCCAGTGGCGGCTCTGGCGCGCGCCATGATCGACGCGATATGCGATACCGTCGCGGGCTGGCTGCATCCACTCGCGGGTGCGGCGACGGTCCCGCTGCTGCTGCTCACCCCGCTGCTCATTCTGGGCGTCGCCTGGCTGGCGACCCGGCTCGTGCGGCGACGCACGAACACCTGAGGTCAGCTCGACTCCCACGCGGCTACCGCCTCACGAACCAGTTCGGCGGGATCCGCGGTCGCGTCCACGGTGACGCCGAATTCATCCGGGGCCAATGGCTGCAACGCGGCGAGCTGTGAGTCGAGCAACGTCGCGGGCATGAAATGGCCACGGCGCGTCTCCATTCGGCGGGCCAGTTCCGCGCGCGATGCGGACAGATGGACGAAGAACGCCGCGGGTGCGGCCGCACGCAATCGATCGCGATAGCTGCGCTTGAGCGCCGAGCAGCTGACCACCCCGCCGCGCTCGCGCCGCTCCCCCAGCCACGCCGCCACGATATCGAGCCACGGCGCGCGATCCGCATCCGTCAGCGGCACACCGGCCGCCATCTTCTCGATATTCGAAGCCGGATGGAAATCGTCACCCTCGGCGTATTCGACCTGGAGTGTCTCGGCAAGCAGTGCACCGACCGTCGACTTTCCGCATCCGGAGACGCCCATCACGACGACAACCGGCCGATATGTCATGCCTCCACTCACCAGGCCGACCCTATCGGTAGCCCGCGTCACGCCGCCGCGAGGACGAAAGTCTTGGCAACCATGTCATGCCAGCCCCGCCGGGCGACATGATCGAAATACGGCGACACCGCACAGAGCACACCCCAAATAACACACACGACGCTCGGAAGCACGAGAGTCGCCCAGCGGATCAAGGCCGCCGCAAAGCCGATACCCTCGCCCGGCGCGTCGGCGGTGTCGATCCGCGCGACGCGAATGCCGAGCGCCTTCTTTCCGAAGGTCGCGCCCTGGGTCGCGGTCAAGCCGACCTCATAAGCGATGCAGGCGAGCAAGCCGAGTCCGACGACCAGCAGTGCGGTGCCCACGCCGAATCCGGAGTCGGTCTCGGCGGGGAATTCGTTCGACGAGTCCGCGCTCGCGACTGCGACCGCGGCGACAATACCTATCGGTATGCCGACGATGACGGTATCGATGAGCCGCGCGCCCAGCCGGGTCCCCATGCCCGCGAGCCGATACCGACCAGAGGGGATTGTGAGGTAGGGGGTACTGGACGTACTCGAGATTCCCCTCCGTGTGCTGACGACCGCGGGAACAGGATTCGCACCCGCCGAACTCCCCTCCACATGGCCCGGCCGGTGTGATTCCTGCTCCCGCTCCACGACCGGACGTTATGCCGCGGCGCGTGCATGTAGCTACCGATCGGCATGCCGAGTGACGCATCTGCGCAGTTCACAGGCACGCACCGGAATTCCGGACCGGAATGCCGGTATTTTGGAGTGGTTGCAGCAGCGTCTCGAATTGCGCGGGGACGTTGCGGCCCGAGCGCCAGTCGCTGATCCGCTGCAGCGATGCGGTACCGCCCTTGGCCGGCCCGCGAGTGGCCTTCATCCGCGCCTCGGCGGCGGCCGCAACCTGCCGCAGTTTCGGATTACCCGCGGCCTCGAACGGGCTCGTCAGACGTTGGGCGAGTACCGATCTCGGTGACACACCCCTGCGTAGATCGGATTCCGATTCGACCGCGCCAACCACGGGCCAATGATAAGCAGCGGCAGATCAGACCCGACCAACAAGATCAATCTCGGGCACCATGGTCGGCATGGACCTACGCATCTTCACCGAACCGCAGCAGGGCGCAAGCTACGACACGCTGCTCACCGTCGCCAAAGCCACCGAGGATTTGGGTTTCGACGCGTTCTTCCGCTCCGACCACTATCTCGCCATGGGCGGCATCGATGGCCTGCCCGGCCCGACCGACGCCTGGATCACCCTGGCCGGGCTGGCCAGGGAGACCAAGCGAATCCGGCTCGGCACCCTGGTGACGGCCGCCACCTTCCGACTACCCGGACCGCTGGCCATCCAGGTGGCCCAGGTGGATCAGATGTCCGGCGGCCGAGTCGAGTTCGGCCTGGGCAGCGGCTGGTTCGGCGAGGAACATGCCGCCTACGGCATACCGTTCCCGCAGGACAAGTTCACCAGGTTCGAGGAGCAGCTGGAGATCATCACCGGCCTGTGGGCGACCAAGGTCGGCGACAAGTTCACCTTCGACGGTGCCCATTACGCGATCACGGACTCCCCCGCCCTGCCGAAGCCGGTGCAGGATCCGGTGCCGGTGCTGATCGGTGGACAAGGCGCGACCCGCACCCCGCGCCTGGCCGCCACGTACGCGACCGAATTCAATATGCCTTTCGCCTCGCCCGAGGACAGCGCCCGCCAATTCGACCGGGTGCGTGCCGCCGCCGATGCTCGCGGCCGCCGTCCTGACGATCTGGTGTACTCCAATGCCCTGGTGGCCTGTGTCGGTGCCTCCGATGCCGAGGTGGCGCGCCGGGCCGCCGCCATCGGTCGTGAGGTCGAGGAACTGAAGGCCAACGGGCTCGCGGGCTCACCCGCCGAGGTTGTCGACAAGATCGCCCGCTACGCCGAAATCGGCGCTACCCGTCTCTATCTCCAGATCCTCGACCTCGACGATCTGGCGCACCTGGAACTCATTGCGGCCCAGGTGATGTCACAGCTGTAGATCATCCACGGTGGCGGATTCGTTGCGGGACAGGTTGATGCCCAGATTCGCCGCCGTCCGATCGATATCGTCCTCGTCGGCGCCGCCCATTTCGATGGCAGCGCCGTCGGAGGACAGTACCTCGACGTTGAGGCACAGCGACTGGAGCTCCTTCAGGAGCACCTTGAACGACTCCGGAATGCCCGGCTCCGGAATGTTCTCGCCCTTGACGATCGCCTCGTACACCTTGACCCGGCCCGCGATATCGTCGGATTTGATGGTGAGCAGTTCCTGCAGTGTGTAGGCGGCGCCGTAGGCCTGCATGGCCCAGCACTCCATCTCACCGAAGCGCTGACCACCGAACTGCGCCTTACCACCGAGCGGCTGCTGGGTGATCATCGAGTACGGACCGGTCGAACGGGCGTGGATCTTGTCGTCGACCAAGTGGTGCAGCTTCAGGATGTACATGTAGCCGACGGCCACCGGGTACGGGAACGGTTCACCGGAACGTCCGTCGAACAATGTCGCTTTACCATCCGCACCGACCATCACCTCACCGTCGCGGTTCGGCAGGGTCGAGGCGAGCAGACCGGTCAGCTCTTCCTCACGTGCGCCGTCGAAGACCGGGGTGGCGAGATTGCTGTCGGCAGGCGCGGCCCGCATCTCCTCCGGCAGCGAAATCGCCCAGTCGGGTGTGCCCTGAATCTCCCAGCCCGCCTTGCCGATCCAGCCGAGATGGGTCTCCAAGATCTGGCCGATGTTCATCCGACGCGGCACACCGTGACTGTTCAGGATGATGTCCACCGGAGTGCCATCGGGCAGGAACGGCATGTCCTCGGTCGGGAGGATCTTGCCGATGACACCCTTGTTGCCGTGGCGACCGGCCAGCTTGTCGCCGTCCTGGATCTTGCGCTTCTGCGCCACATAGACGCGCACGAGTTCATTGACCCCGGGTGGCAGATCATCATCGTCCTCGCGCGAAAACACCCGAATACCAATGACTTTGCCCGATTGACCATGCGGCACCTTCATCGAGGTGTCGCGCACTTCGCGAGCCTTCTCACCGAAGATCGCCCGCAGCAATCGTTCCTCCGGCGTCAACTCGGTCTCCCCCTTGGGAGTGACCTTGCCGACCAGGATGTCGCCGTCGCGCACCTCCGCACCGACGCGGATGATGCCGCGCTCGTCGAGATCGGCGAGCACTTCGTCGGAGACGTTCGGGATATCGCGGGTGATCTCCTCGGCACCGAGTTTCGTATCACGGGCATCGACTTCGTGCTCCTCGATGTGGATCGAGGTGAGCACATCCTGTTCGACGATGCGCTGCGACAGGATGATCGCGTCCTCGTAGTTGTGCCCTTCCCACGGCATGATCGCCACCAGCAGGTTCTTGCCGAGCGCCAACTCACCGTTCTCGGTGCACGGACCATCGGCGAGCACTTGACCGGACTCGACCCGCTGCCCGTCGTCCACGATCGGGCGTTGATTGACGCAATTGCCTTGATTCGAGCGCGCGAACTTGCGTAACCGATAGCTCTTGCGGGTGCCGTCGTCGGCCATCACGGTGATGAAGTCACCCGAAACCTCCTCGACCACACCGGCTTTCGCATTGACAACCACATCGCCCGAATCGAGGGCGGCACGAAACTCCATACCGGTGCCGACAATCGGCGACTCGGAGCGGATCAGTGGCACGGCCTGGCGCTGCATGTTCGCACCCATGAGGGCACGGTTGGCGTCGTCGTGCTCGAGGAACGGAATCATCGCGGTCGCGACCGAAACCATCTGGCGCGGTGAGACATCCATGTAGTCGACCTCGTCGGCCGGAACCGATTCGACCTCCTCGCCGAGGCGCCGGGCCAGGATCTTGTCCTCCACCAGGTATCCGTCCGCGTCGATCAGCGAATTGGCCTGCGCACGCACATACCGTTCCTCTTCGTCGGCGGTGAGGTACTCGACCTCATCGGTCACTCTGCCATCGACCACCTTGCGGTACGGCGTCTCGATGAAGCCGAACGGATTGACCCGCGCATATACCGACAGGTAGCCGATCAGGCCGATATTCGGGCCTTCCGGGGTCTCGATCGGGCACATCCGGCCGTAGTGACTGTGGTGCACATCGCGCAGTTCGAGGCTGGCGCGTTCCCGGGACAGACCACCGGGGCCCAGCGCCGAGAGCCGACGCTTATTGGTCAGACCCGACAGCGGGTTGTTCTGGTCCATGAACACCGACAGCTGCGAAGTGCCGAAGAATTCCCTGATCGACGCGGTGACCGGACGGATATTGATCAGCGTCTGCGGGGTAATGGCCTCGACGTCCTGGGTGGTCATCCGCTCGCGGACCACCCGCTCGATCCGCGACATACCGACCCGAATCTGGTTCTGGATCAGCTCGCCGACCCTGCGCAGGCGACGGTTACCGAAATGGTCGATGTCGTCGACCTCGACCGGAACCTCGACACCACCGGGCGCGGTCATAGTCCTTTCGCCCGCGTGCAATCGGACCAGGTACTCGATGATCGCGATGAGATCCTCCTCGCTCAGCACCTGGTCCGTGGTAGTGCTGATGCCGAGCTTCTTGTTCATTTTGTAGCGACCCACGCGCGCCAAGTCGTAGCGCTTGTCCTTGAAGAACAGGTTCTCCAGGAGCGCTTGCGCGGACTCCTTGGTCGGCGGCTCGCCCGGACGCAGCTTGCGATAGATATCGAGCAAGGCATCATCGGTGCCGACCGTATGGTCCTTCTCCAGGGTCGACATCATGACCTCGGAGAAACCGAAGCGCTGCGTGATCTGCTCGGAACTCCAGCCGAGCGCCTTGAGGAAGACCGTCACGGGTTGGCGGCGCTTGCGGTCGATGCGCACACCGACGGTGTCGCGCTTGTCGACATCGAACTCCAGCCACGCACCACGCGACGGAATGACCCGCACACTGTGCAGATCCTTCTCCGTGCCCTTGTCGACGCTGTGATCGAAATACACACCCGGCGAACGCACCAGCTGCGAAACGACGACGCGCTCGGTGCCGTTGATGATGAACGTGCCCTTATCGGTCATCATCGGGAAATCACCCATGAAGACCGTCTGGCTCTTGATCTCACCGGTGTTGTTGTTGATGAACTCGGCGGTCACGAACAACGGCGCCGCATAGGTCATGTCCTTGTCTTTGCACTCGTCGACGGAGGCCTTGACCTCCTCGAAACGAGGATCCGAGAAAGAAAGGGACATCGATCCGGAGAAGTCCTCGATCGGCGAGAGCTCCTCGAGCACCTCCTCCAGACCGCCTGTCGAACTACCCACGCCGAGCTCGGCGGCGCGGGCTTCCCATTCCGGGCCGCCGATCAACCAGGCGAACGAATCGGTCTGCACGTCGAGCAGGCCGGGGACCTCCAGCGGCTCCCGGATCCTGGCGAAGGAAATCCGCTTCGGTGCACCGACCGTCCGGCTCGATTCTGACAAGGTGCGTCCTTCCCCTCACGCAATGCGCAACATCGCTTGTCTACTGACGAATTTCGCCCCGGCCGCGCACCCGAACGAAACTCGCGCACCACGAAGGAAACATCACCACAGCGAATGATGTTTACAACGATTGGTTCGTGAGGTGGACAGGAGGCAACCAGCGCAACGTCCAAAATTACACTCGCACTCGCTGAATGTCGAGTGCGGAATCAGAATAGGGATCCATGTTTTTGGGCCACGTCAGACCCGCGCTGAATTGCTTCCCATTTATAGAATAACTTACGCATCCCGCCTACGTCAACCTTTTCGCCACATTTCAGGCGATGGGCCGGTTCGTGGGCAGATTGACGAAGCTGGGCACATCCGGATCCAGCTGCAGGTATTGCGGCTTGAGTTCGGTGGCGTTGAGCATCGGCCGAAAAGCCAATGCCTTCGGCACGTTTCCGGCGAACACATCCACCCGCAGCCGGTGGCCGGGCAACAAGACGGCCTGCGTCGGGATGACCGCGATATCCAGCGTCATCGGCTTTCCCGGCACGACTGGCAGCAGGCTCTCCAGGGTGATCGGATTGTAGGGCGCGGTGTAATCGCCGCTCGCCGAGCGCATGCTCCGCGCCTCGTCCACCGCGCGCAGCGACGCGGTGAGCTGGCCGGTGGTCAACACGGTCGACGTGCCGTCGGGCGAGACATCGTTGACGGTGACGTCCCAATAGCCGTCCGTCGCATCGTGAACCGCATTGAGGTGCACATTGATCGGCCCGGAGATCACTGTCGGCTCACTCATCTCCGCACTGGTGAAGGTCAGCCCGTTGCCCTCGGCGACGCGAGAATCCTTGGCGCAGATGTCGAATGGCGCGGCTAGACCGGCGGAGCCCTGAGCGGCATCGCGTGAGCACGCCATGGTCACCCCCGGCGATACCTGCAGCGCGGTACGCTCGGTCGGCTTCGCCGAGGACAATGATCCGTCGTGCACCGAATGCTCGGCGGTATCGCTCGACGCTGAGGACAGGTAGACACGGCGATGCGTGACATCGGATTCCGGGAACTGCCCCAAGGTCTTCCAGCCCGAGCCCTGCTCCCACAGCGTGATCGGCCCGAAGTCGCCGATGCCGTTATCGATGCCCTTGAGCCACTTGTCGAACCACACGCGCTGCAGCACATCCAGCCGCGGTGGCGCACCGACAGCACCCGTACCGGCACCCGGATTCGCATGATAGGTATCGCCGATCAGCAACTGCTTCTTCGCCTGTGGCAGCGGGATCACGTTGTAGAGTTTGGCCGCACTATTGGCGAAGATGTCATGCCAGCCGCCGTACATGAAGGTGGGCACCGTAATTCGGTCGGGATGCCCGAGAATCCCCTGCCGGAATTCACTGTCGTCGTCGAGTGCGGCGGCCAATGTCGTCGGTACCCGGTCCAGCGACGGGGTGAGCAGCGCCTGGGCCAGCAGATCGGAATTGGTTGCCGGATCGGCCATCCTGGACTGGAGCCATTTCCAGTCGAAGGTGCCGTTGAGCATCGACTGCACGTTGGGAATCAACTTCGCCTGGTTCACATTGCTCAACCACAGCGGCAGGAAGGTCGTGCCGACACCGCCGCCCGGCGCGACGACATCACGCATCAGATCGCTACCCGCCTCCACCGGAAAGATGGCTTTCAGTGCGGCAGGAGCGTTTTCGGCCGCGCGAAGTTGATTGATGCCCGCATAGGAGCCGCCGCTCATACCGACAGTGCCGTTGGACCATGGCTGCTTCGCCGCCCAATCGATCACCTCGCGGGTGTCCAATTGTTCACGCTTGCCGAGCGTGTTCCATGCGCCCTGGGAGAAGCCGGTGCCGCGGACGTCCGCGACCACCAACGTGTACCCGCTGCGGATGAGATTTCGGTCGATGCCGAGCACGGTCTGGATCATGCCGCCGTCGAGTGCGTGCATCAGCTCGCCGAATCCGCTGATCGGCGTGCCGGACAGATTGATGCGCCGGACCATATCCATGGTGAACGGCCGCAGTCCGGGCGCGGCGAATGCCGAATCGATCAGATTGCCCATGAGTTTGGTGTACGGCGTGAGATTCACGATCGTCGGCAACGGCTTGCCGACCACCGTCTTCGCCGCATCGACGGGCCGATACACATTGGCCTTGAGTACGACTCCGTCACTCATGCGAATCGGGACATCCCAGTCGATATGGACATCGGCATACTCCTGCGGGCCGTCGTGCATAGCGGTCCACCGCTCGCCGAGAGCGCTGTCGATGCTTTGCTCGGCGGTCGCGGAGCCGCCCCCACTCGAAGCCAGTGCCACCACGGCGGCGACCACGGTCGCCAGTCGAACGAAATGCATAAGCGCAGGTGCCACTCCATGCCCCGACAACTCGTGATCCCCTCTCGACTGGTAGGCAGCATGTAGACAAGATCGCCCGACTCGACGCGCGACGACCATAGCAACCCATTGGCGAATGTCCCGCCAGGTACGGTCCGTTCGGTTCGTCGAATCTCCCCGCAGGCTCGCTGGACCCACAACACCGTGTTACCGAACCGTGACCGATCTACGTCGAAGCACCGTTCCGCGCTCCGACCCACGGATACACGCCACCGCGGCGTGATGAACCGAAGGGATCGAAATGCGCAAGCTCATCGTCGTCAACATCATGTCGCTGGACGGCTACTTCGAAGGCCCGGGCGGCAATGTCATGGCCCTGCCGATGGATGAATCGTTCGACCGCACCAACCTCGAGCACATCCAGAATGCCGATACCGTCCTGCTCGGCGGCACGTCCTATGGGATGTTCAGCGGCTTCTGGCCGAATGTCGAGCAAGACCCGACGTTCTCGACCACCAATCGCGAATTCTCCAAGCGCTACAACGCCATCGACAAGGTCGTCGTCTCCGACCACGTGGAATCTCCGGCCACGGACCACCCCTGGGCGGACAATACCCGCATCGTCCCCCGCTCCGATTCCTACGAGGCGATCAGTCAACTGAAGCGACAGCAGGGCGGCGATATTGTCGTCTTCGCCAGCCGAATCCTCTGGAACGACCTGCTGATCCACGGCCTGGTCGATGAATTGCATCTGATGATCGGCGCGACCACACTCGGTGCCGGCACCCCGATCTTCAGCGGCGACCATCCGGCCCTGCGGCGGCTGGAAACCCGAACTTTCGAAGACTCCGACAACATCCTCGTGCGCTACGCCCCGTTCGATGCCGCGAACTGAGTTATTCGGGCAGTCCGAGGCGATCCGTGATGCCGTCGAGCAGACTGGTCAAAGTCCACTCGACGGGGTCCACGCCACCGGTGGTGGTGCGCGCGGCGATCCAGCGTGCGAAGGCCGGGTAGCGGCCGTCGGCGAGGATCGGCGCCAGCATCGGTTGTGCGGCGGCGGCCAACTCGTCGTCGGTGTGCAGTCCGGAACGGGCCCGCATGCGGTTCTCTTCGGCGAGTTGCAGTGCGGCGCCGATGAGATGGCCGTCGACGGCAGCGGTGATCAGCGTCATATCGTCGGCGGCGATATCGAGGGGTTCCAAGAGGGCGAAGCGGAAATCGAAGTAGCGCAGTGCATTCGGCCCGAGTGGCGGGCGGGTGTGCACGAGTTCACCGAACCAGAGGTGACGCTGGATCACCGACCAGGTGGCCAGCGAAAGCTGTTCGAGCGCGGCGCGCCAATGACCCGAAGGTGTCGCGGGCAGCGGAATCTCGCCGTAGACGGCGTCGATCATCAAGTCGACCAGACCGTCCTTGCTTCCGACATAGCGATACAGCGACATCGGCGTGGAAGCACCGACCGCCGTGGCGATCCGCCGCATGGTCAGCGCCCGCGCCCCCTCGGCATCGGCCACGGTCAATGCCGCACGCAGGATGCTCGCCCGGCTCAATGTCGTGGTCGGTCGGCCCGGCGGTTCCGGTAGCGACCAGATCAACGGTCCGGGCGGCGACGATTCCTCGGTCATTGCCACCTCCTTGCCGGGCATTCAACCATTCGTGTACAAGGTACACATGATGTACAACGTACACGAACCTCGGGTTCTCATCGTCGGCGGCGGACTGGTCGGACTGTCTGCCGCGCTGTTCCTACAGCGGCAGGGCGTGGCATCGGTGCTGGTCGAACGCAGACCGGCCACCTCACCGCAGCCCAAAGCTCGGCGCATCAATATCCGGACCATGGAACTGTTCGGCCAGCTCGACATTGCCGAGGAGGTGCTGGATGCGGCCCGCGACCTCGCGGCGTACCAGTACTTCGCGGCCGGTCCGACGCTCGCGCAGGCCGAACGGATCCCCTTCACGCTGCCGGGCGGAGTGCCGGACTGGTCGACCATCACCCCGGCCACCGCCTGCCTGTGTGCCCAGGATCTACTCGAGCCGGTGCTGCGGCGCATCGCTGTGGCCCGCGGCTGCGATGTGCGGTTCGGCGTCGAGCTCACGGACTTCGCCGACGAGCCCGAGGGCATCACCGCCACGATTCGCGCCGCCGACGGCACGACCGAGCGGTTGCACGCGGCCTATCTGATCGCCGCCGACGGTGCGTCGAGTCCGATCCGCGAGCGGCTCGGCATTCCGCGCGATGGTCGTGGCATGCTCGGCCGAGCCGTCAATGTCTACTTCCGCGCTGATCTCGCCGAGCTGGTGCGCGGCCGCGAATTCAACCTCTGCCAGATCGAGAATGCCGATGCACCAGGAGCTTTCGCCTCGATCGACGGCTCACAGCGGTGGATATTCACCACCACCGAGGGAGCCGGCCGTTCCCTGGATGAATGGCCGAGCGTATTGCGAACGGCCATCGGTGTTCCCGGGATTCCGATCGAGCTGCTCAGCGTATTATCTTGGGAGCCAGGGATGTTCGTCGCCGAGCAATACCGTGCGGGCCGCATCTTCCTGGCCGGTGACGCCGCTCATGTCATGCCGCCCTTCGCCGCCGCGGGCGCGAATACCGGCATCGAGGACGTGCACAACCTCGCCTGGAAGTTGGCGGCCGTCCTGCGCGAGGAGGCCGATCCGGCATTGCTGGACACCTACCACACCGAACGCCGCCCGGTCGGCTGGTACATCGCCGACCAGTCGAGCATCCGAACCGCCGACCTGCGCACCATGAATCGCGAATCCACCGACGCCACACCACTCGCCGATCCGATTGCCTTGATCCTGGGCAATCGCTACCGCGCGGGTGCGCTCATCGACGACGGCAGCCCGCACACCATGGCGCATCTCGATCTCACCGGCCAACCCGGCACCCGGCTGCCTCATCGCCGGCTGTCCGACGGTCGCTCCACACTCGACCTCATCGGAACGTCCTGCGCTGTCCTGGTCGGCCCGGCAGGCACCGCATGGAAGACCGATCTACCGCTGGAAATCCATGAGCTGGACCAGGATTGGCCCGACACCGTCGGCCTCTGCCCTACCGGCGCACTCCTGGTGCGCCCCGATCAGATCATTGCCTGGCGTATGCCGAGCCTGCCGAGCGATCCGGCTGCCGAGCTGCACGCAGCCCTGGATCGCATAATGCGATGAGCCCGCGGTTATTTCGGTGGCGTCCCGATCGTCTGGACTTGCTTTCCATCCCAATGGAATTGGACCGGCGTCAGCGTGCCGTCCGGGCAGGCATTGCAACTGCCGGGCGTCTTGTAGGTCACGCCGACGGTGTCATCGGTCGTGCGCCCGGGATCCAGTGACGTGAACCCGAGACTCTCGTGCGTCGCCGTGCCGACGAACTCGCCCTTGTGGAACAGCAGCACATGATTCGGTGAACTGCCGGTCGCGCCCTCGACCGCAATGATCACGGCCGACAGTGTGACGCACGGATCGAAGGTGCCCTCGAATCCGGCCGGATCGGTCGACCACGGCACTTTGGTAAGCGGATCGACGGGCAACGTCGCGATGGCGGAACCGATCACCGGTGCGTTCAGATCAACTCCGCATTTCGCCGTCGGTGCGGCACTCGACGTGGTCACCACCGAAGGGGTCGGTCCGTAATCGGTTATCCGGCCGCCGTTGTCGCCCGAGCCGCACGCGGTCACGCAGGTGAGTCCGATACCGAGGGTGAGCAGTACGAGCCGATAGGTCTGCATAGAGCGTAAGGCCCCTTCAAGTCGGACGAGTGTCTCGATCGCGCTCCGCACACCATCATCGCATCGTCGAATCCGGCGGTAGCCACGGCCGGGCTCCCACCGGTGGGGTCGCTGCCAGGGCGGTGAGTCGATAACGTCGATATCCGTCCGAGTCCTGATGAGGAGATCTGAATGGGTTCAACGATTTTCGCCGTGTTCCTACCGCTGGCCCTGGCGCTGGTGATGTTCGGGCTCGGGTTGACCTTGACCGTCGACGATTTCGCCAGGGTGCTGCGGTATCCCAAGGCGGCGGTGGTCGCGCTGGTGTGCCAGATGATCGTGCTGCCCGCGATCTGCCTGGGTCTGGTCTATCTGTTCCGGCTCGAGGGTGCGCTGGCGGTCGGGGTCATGTTGCTCGTCGCCTCGCCGGGCGGGCCGTCGGCGAATCTGTTCAGCCATATCGCCGGTGGCAATGTGGCCCTGAATATCACACTGACCGCGATCAATTCGATTCTGGCCGTCTTCACCCTGCCGCTGGTGGTCACGCTGTCGTTCACGCTGTTCATGGACGATGGCGCCGCGATCGGGCTGCGGCCGGATAAGTTCGCCCAGGTGTTCGCGATCGTGCTGGTCCCGGTCGCGGTGGGGATGTGGGTGCATCGCCGGTTCACCGATTGGGCCGAGCGGATGCGCAAGAACGTCAAGGTCGTCTCGGCGGTGGTGCTGCTGCTGGTCGTGGTGGCGGCGGTGGGGCGCGAGTTCGACACGCTGACCGAGAACATCGGCAAGCTCGCCACCCTCAGCCTGCTGCTGTCGACGCTGAGCTTCGCCATCGGGTACACCGTGCCGCGCCTGTTCCGGGTGGCGACCGATCAGGCGATCGCCTCGGCGATGGAGATCGGCATCCACAACGGCGCGTTGGCCATCGCCGTCGCCTCCAGTGTGCTGCACAATTCGCAGATGGCGGTGCCACCCGCGGTCTACGGGGTGCTGATGAATATTCCCGCCGCCATCGCCGCATACTTGTTGGCGCGGCAGCTACGCCGCGCGGCTCCCACACCGATTCCGGCCGCCACCGGCTAGGGCAACCGAGCGCGGCCTGGGTAACCTTTGCGTGTTCGACGTCAGGTGAGAGGACCCCAGTTCGCGATGCGACCGCTCGGCACAGACGATCCCACGCGGATCGGGGACTACCGGCTCCTCGGCCTGCTCGGTGCGGGCGGTATGGGCCGGGTGTACCTCGGGCGCAGCGCGGGCGGGCGCACCGTCGCGGTGAAGGTGATCCGGCCGGATCTGATCGGCAACGAGTTCCGGGAGCGGTTCCGGCGCGAGGTCACCGCGGCGCGGCGGGTCGGCGGGAAGTTCACCGCGACGGTGCTCGACGCGGATGTGGATTCGACGCCGCCGTGGCTGGCGACCGGCTATGTGGCCGGATTCTCGTTGACCGATGCGGTCGAGCAGTTCGGCACGTTCAGCGAGAACACGCTGCTGGTGCTCGCGCACGGGCTGGCCGAGGCATTGATCGCCGTGCACGGCGCCGGGATCGTGCATCGCGATCTGAAACCGTCCAATGTGCTGCTCGCCGTGGACGGTCCGAAGGTGATCGACTTCGGTATCGCACGCGCCGCCGAGGACAGCGCATTGACGACCACCGGAAATGTCATCGGCTCACCGGGATTCATGTGTCCCGAGCAGGTGGTCGGACCGACCATGGGACCCGAAGGTGATGTATTCGCACTCGGCGGCGTGCTCGTCTACGCGGCGACCGGGCAGGGGCCGTTCGGCGCCGGCGAGACCGTACAGATGCTGTATCGGGTGGTGTACGAGGAACCACGGCTCACGGCGGTGCCGGACCGGCTGCGGCCGATCATCGCGGCCTGCCTGAACAAGGACGTGGCGGCCCGCCCGACACCGCAGCGGTTGCTCGATCAGCTCGCCGAACTCGGGGTTCCGGAACGCGGCGGCTGGCTGCCCGCGCCAGTTCTCGAAGAGGTGAGCAGGCGGGCGGTTGCGCTGCTCGATCTGGAATCCGGGCCGGTCGAGGCAGTCGGACCGGATCCGGCGCGGGCGACGGCGACGATTTCGCGGCCGTTGCCGCAATCGAATTCGGGACCGCACACATCGCACCACCCGCTGTCCGGGCCTGCGGCCGATACGGTGGCTTGGCAGTCGGGAAATACCGCATGGCAATCCGGACCCCCTGGGCCGCAAGCCAATTCGAGCCGCGTGTACGCGCCGTATCCGTCGGCACAGGACCAGTCGGGGCCGCAACCCGCCTACTACTACCCGCCGCCTGCACCGAAGAGTCGTTCACGTCGGACCGCACTGATCGTCGCGGCCGTGGTGGTCGGTCTCATCGTCGCGGGCGGCGCATTCCTCATCGGGACGAAACTCACCGACAAGTCCTCCGATACCGCGGCGGTGGTGAGCACTTCGGCGGTGGCCACCTCCGTCGCGCCCACGACCGCCGCGACGACGCAGACCTCCGCGACGAGCACTTCGGCAGCGGCCACCGACTCCGCGGTACCCGAAACGTTCGTCGGCAAGTGGACCGGCACCGCAAGGGATGCGCTCGCCACCTTCGATATCGAGTTGACCATTCACGACGGGAAAATCGGCGAGGAGATCGCCACCTCGGCCAATACCGGTCAGGCATCGCGCAGTCGGTGCGAACGCGCCGAACGTCTGACCAATGCCACCGACACCCAGCTCACCTTCGTGGCACGGCTCAGCGGCGGTGCGAGTGGCTGTATGGACGAAGGGTCGACCTCGAAGGTCGTCCTGCAGCCGGACGGTTCGGTCACCTACAGCTTCAGCGGCGGTTTCAGCGGTGTACTCGGCGATGTCAGCGGCAATCTGCACAAGAACTAACGGGCATACTTCGTCGGGCGCGCCTTCCGACGCTTCCGACACCGATCGTCCATCCTGTGGACCGACAACGAGCCGGATCTGTGTGAAGGGATCATTCGAATGCGCGTAGTAGCCGAGGTGCTGGTCGGCCTGGTGGCGTTGCTGCACATCTACATCTTGGTCATGGAGATGTTCCTGTGGACCACGCCGCGGGTGCGCGAGTCCTTCGGCAGCACCGCCGAATTCGCCGAGCAGACCAAGGTTCTGGCCGCCAATCAGGGCCTCTACAACGGCTTCCTGGCGGCCGGTCTGATCTGGGGCATCATCGCCTCGGACCCGGTCGGGTTCGCCGCCATGATCTTCTTCACCGCATGCGTTGTCGTCGCCGGGATCTACGGTGCGGCGACCGCGAACCGCAGAATCCTGTTCGTCCAAGCGCTGCCCGGAGCGATCGCCCTTGTCGCCGTGCTGATCGCGGGCAGCAACTAACGCTTGCCGAACCGTCGACGCGCGCGAGCTCGCTCGATGGCCGAGGCCCAGGACAGCTTCGCGATCGCACTCGCCTCCCGCACCACGGCACGCGGATCGGCCGTGAGCAGATCGGCACCCTCGCGACCGACCAGCCCGGTCACCTTGCGCCGCGTCGCCGAACTCGCCTTGCTCATATGGCCGCTGTCGAAGGGCGGCTGGGGATCGTATTCGATCATCAGCTGGATTGCCTCGGCTTGGTCCTTGCCCGCGATTTCACCGGCCAGCCACAACCCGAGGTCGATTCCCGCGGACACGCCCGCGGCGGTCACGATCTTGCCATCGCGCACAACGCGTTCCTCGGCGCGTGGTTCGGCACCGAGCGCCTTCAGCATCGGCAAACCGGCCCAATGCGATGTCGCGGGCTTACCCTTCAGGATCCCGGCGGCGGCGAGGATCACCGATCCGGTGCATACCGAGGTGGTCCAGGTCGAGGTCTCGTGTACCTGACGCAGCCAGGCGAGCAGCTTTTCGTCGGCCGCCGTGGCCGCGGTCGCGGGCCCCGAGCCGCCGATGAGCACGATATCGGGCGACGGCGTCTCGTCGAGGGAGTGCGTCGCGCCGAGCAGCAGCACACCGCTGTCGGTGGTGATCGGTCCCGGCTCGTGCCAGACGAAACGCAGCCGCGCACCCGGCAGCATCCGAAGCACCTCGTAGGGCCCGATCACATCGAGCGCGGTCATACCCGGATAGACGACGATGGCGATCTGCATTGATCTTCCCTCCCAAGGTGGATACCGCCCTCGACAGTAGCCGTGACATCGCGGCGGATGGCGGACCGGCGCCGCAGCGGGCACGATCGAGACAGCACCGCCGAATGATCAATCGGAGGGATACGCATGCGGAGATTCATCGGGATCGCGATCGCTGTGCTGATGATCGGCGCGGTGGCCGGATGCGGCAGCGATTCCGGCGCCGGGCCGGACATTGCCACGAGCACCGCGCCCAGCACGTCATCGAGGGTGCCGGATCTGGCTGCGGGGGAGGAAATCGCGCACGGTATCGATGTGCCGTGGGGACTGGCCTTTCTGCCCGATGGTGGCGCCCTGGTCGCGGAGCGAGATACCGGCCGAATTCTGCGGGTGGTGCCTGGACGCGAGCCCGAGCAGGTGTACGAGGTTCCGGGTGTGGTCGCGGGCGGCGAGGGCGGTCTGCTCGGGCTCGCCGTGGCGCCGGATTATGCCCAAACACGGTATGTCTATGCGTATTTCACCGCTGCGGACGACAACCGGATCGTGCGGTTCCGGCTCGACGGGCAACCGGAGGTCATCTTCGACGGTATCGCCAAGGCGGGGAACCACAATGGCGGCCGGATCGCGTTCGGGCCCGACGGCATGTTGTATGTCGGAACCGGAGATGCGGGGCAAGGCGCCAGATCTCAGGATCCCGCGAGCCCCAATGGCAAGATCCTGCGGCTGACAGCCGATGGCGCTCCGGCACCGGGCAATCCAACGTCCGGTTCGCCGGTTTACAGCCTGGGGCACCGCAACGTGCAAGGTCTGGCTTGGGATCGGGCAGGCAGATTCTTCGCCGCGGAGTTCGGTCAGAACGCCTTCGACGAGATCAATCTGATCGAGCCGGGTCGCAACTACGGCTGGCCGATCGTCGAAGGTAAAGGCGGCACCGATCAGGGATTCACCGACCCCCAGATCATTTGGAGACCTTCGGAGGCATCGCCGTCCGGCATCGCCATCTCCGGCGACATCCTCTATGTCGCGGCGCTGCGCGGCGAACGACTGTGGACGGTTCCGCTGCACGACGGCACGCTGGGCACACCACAGGCCCGGTTGCCCGACCTGGGCCGCCTGCGCACGGTGACGATAGCCCCGGACGGCGCACTATGGCTGACCACCTCCAACACGGACGGCCGCGGTGATGTCCGTGCCGGCGATGATCGGATCATCCGCTTCCCGGCACGCTGAGTTCCCTTATTTCACAACCCTTCCGACCGAGCGCAGATCGCGGCGCAGCAGTGCGGTCTCCCTGGCGTAGCCACGGCGGCCGAATAATCGATACAGCAGCCGGACGGGAGCCGGGATATGCCCGGCGAACTCCGACCACTCGCGCGCATCGGCCTCCTCGGCGATATGACCGAGGAATACCAGGGCCCGTCCCTTCGAAAACGACGCCATACCGCGCTTGCCGAGTTCGGCCCACTCCGACTCGGTCAGCGTCTCGGCCACGATCGGCAGTACCGAATCTTCCTCCAGGCGAAGATGTTCGGTGAGCGCCTCATGTAGTCGACGTAGCCCCTCGACCAGCAGATCCGCCGTTTCCGCGCCGCCCTGATGTTCCCACTCGGACAGTTCGGAATCGACGCGGCGCATGAGCGCATCGACCTCTTCGTGCTGGGTCTGCATGAGATCGATCAGCGTCGAATCCAGTTCCGCCCAACGCAGTTTCGGCCAAACCAGCTCGTCCTCGTTGCTGTGATGGTGATGCAGAGCGGCGAGCATCTCGCGCGCATGTGTGCTCACCCGCGCCACCTGTTCGGCATCCATGGGCGAGGTCGCCTCGACAATGTCTGCTAGCAAACGGAATTCGCGTCGGAACACCCGGTGCACCAGCACCATGTCGTGGGTATCACAACCCGGCGACTCGGCCGCCCGGCGGCTCATAACACCTGCTCCAGCGCAGACAGAAGATCCCCGATAGTCATTTAGTTCCTCCCGATACTAAATGCACTCCTGTGCAATAAGTGCAACTTAGTATAGTTTTGGCTGAGGCAGCGCTCAAGATGGCACCCGGAGGACACGCAGCGATTAACGCTTCTTCCGCTCGAGGGCGGGAGATTTCACGCTCGGACCGCAACCCCACCAGCCACCCGAGGGAGGTGATCGAATTGTCTGACGTCGTCAACACGTGTGTGGCCGCGCTCTGCCACAGCCAGAATCACTCTGGCGGCGTTCCGATCCCGACAGAAGGTAAACCCACATGCCCGGCACCGGAAAGTTCGTTCGGCGAGTTCGAGGGGCTGCTTGGCTCTCGCGAAACACCTCGAACACGTCATCGTCGTATAGGCGGGCCGCACCAACACCACCTTCCGGCCGGCCCGCATGCCACGGTTGATCAGTTCGGTCTTCGTCGCGCCGATAGCCGCGTCGGCCGCCTTGCGGGCCATCGTGGATTTGGCCAGAAACTTCGGCATGAAGTCCTCCACCGCGATCAAGTCGTGGTGGTCGACAATGCTTTTCGCCCACACGCGCGCCTCGTGCTGGGTTTGGCGGGCGGCTTTCTTGTGCAGCTTGGTGGCCTCGCGGGCGGCTCGCCGGTATCCCTTCGACTGCGGGCCGCGTGTGCCGCGGCGGCGTCTGGCCATCTTGCGTTGCGACCGGCCGAGTTCGGCGGCACAACGCGCATGATGTCCGCGATAGGGCAAATCGAACGACGGGTCGGTGGTTGTCGCCGTGGCACGCACACCCCAGTCAACACCGATACCGCCCTCGGTCACCGGTGCAGAATTGACGGTGCGGCGGACGACGAACGAGGCGTACCAGTGCCCGAGCGCATCACGAGTGACACGCACGCTGGTCGGTGCCGACGGCAACTCCCGCGACCACACCACCGGAATGCTCGCGCCCTTTGCCAGCACCAGCCGCCCGTCCTGGAGACTGAACCCACGCTGGGTGTACTCCAGCGACAGCTCGGTCGTCTTGCGGGGCTTGAACACTGGCCGACCCCGCCCCATGACGGTGAACGACTGAGCAAGCGCCTGCGCGTACGTTCGCAGCGTCTGCTGTTGGGCGACCTGCGAACCCTCCCGCAACCACGCGCTCCCCGCACGAGCAGCGGTGAGCAGCTTGCTCAGTGTGCCGAACGTCGGCTTGTTACCCGACTTCTGTTGGTGGACAGCCTCGTTCCACAGGAACCGGCAGCGATGCCACTCGGCCAGCAACGCGGACTGCGCGGCACTGCCCGGCCGCAGCCGGTAGTTGTACCGCACCACCTCCTCCATGGCCGACAACATATCCGACACCACCGACACAAGAACCCCTCGAAAGGAGGACGGCGCTTGCTCACCCCCGTGAGCGAGGGAGTCTCCGCGCCCAAACATCTGATGACCGAGCACCACGCCCAGCTCAGCGAGACCACTCAGGTCGAGGAAACCGCCCAGCTCACTTCGGGCCGCGTAGCCCAGCGCCGACGCACCCGCAAGGCCATCGTCGACGCCTCCATGACACTGCTGAACCGCGGCATCGAACCCTCGGTCAACGACATCGCCGCCGCTGCGGAGGTGTCCAGACGCACCGTCTACCTGCATTTCCCCACTCTCGACCAGTTGATGCTCGACGCCACCATCGGCCTGCTCAGCGCGAATACCGATGGGGCGCTGACGAATATCCATTCCGCGGACCCGCGCGTGCGCATCGCCGAACTGGTGCGGGCGATGGGTGCGGAGATCACCGACCTGCTACCAATGGGGCGGCGGCTGGTGAAGCTCACCGTCGCCCCACCCGCGGAGGACGCACCACGACGTGGGCATCGTCGGGTGCGTTGGATCGAATGGGCGCTCGAACCATTGCGTGATCGCATGCCCCAGCGGCAGTTCGACGATCTCGTGTCGAGTATCGCGCTCGTGGTGGGTTGGGAGGCGTTCATCGTGCTGATCGATGTGCGCGGCCTCGAGCCCGATGCGGCCGTCGAGGTATGCGCCCGCGCCGCAACGACTCTCGTGGATGCCGCGCTACGCTCGCTCGAAAACTCATAGGCCAGCACAACACCGCACTCGATCATCCTGTGGCACTGGGCCATTCGGCGGCCGGTATGCGTTGCCCCAAGCGCCAGACGGCCAGCGTCAGCGGGACGCCCGGACGGTACGCGATATGGGTGACCGAGGGGGCGTCGAGCACCTGTAGATCGGCTCGGGCACCGACTTCGATGACCCCGACATCGTCGCGGCGCAATGCTTTCGCGCCCGCTGCGGTGGCCGCGTACACCGCTTCGGCGATCGAGAGGCCCATCTGGAGTACGGCCGTTGCAACGCAATAGGCCATGGATGTGGTGTAGGAACTGCCCGGATTGGCATTGGTGGCCAGTGCGACGGTCGCACCCGCGTCGAGCAGTGCGCGGGCGGGAGCGAGGGGTTGGCGGGTGGACAGGTCACAGGCGGGCAGGACAGTTGCGACGGTGTCCGAGGCGGCGAGGGCCTCGACATCGGCGTCGGTGAGGTAGGTGCAGTGATCCACGCTGGCCGCGCCGTGCCGGACGGCCAGTTGCACGCCGGGGCCGGTGCCCAACTGGTTGCCGTGGACGCGCAGACCGAGTCCGCGTGCGGCGGCGGCGCGCAGCACGCGATCGGACTGATCCTCATCGAAAGCGCCTGTCTCGCAGAAGACGTCGGCCCAGCGCACATGCGGTGCGACCGCGTCGAGCATCTCGCCGCAGACCAGGTCGACATATGTTTCGGCATCGGCACCGGGCGGCACCAGGTGTGCGCCGAGGTAGGTCACCTCGTCGGCGATGGCGGCGGCGATGCGGGCCGAGCGCGCCTCGTCGGGCACACTGAGGCCGTATCCGGTTTTGGTCTCCAGGCAGGTTGTGCCCTGGCGGTAGGCCTCGGTGACGTGGCGGCGCAGGTTGGCCGAAAGCTGGTCGTCCGAGGCACTTCTGGTGGCGGCGACAGTCGTTGCGATACCGCCGGCACGGTAGGGCTGACCGGCCATTCTGGCCTCGAATTCAGCGGTGCGATCACCGGCGAAGACCAGGTGGGTGTGGCTGTCGACCCACCCGGGCAACGCCGCGCGGCCGCCGATATCGACCCGATCATCGGCGGCGGGTGCGGATCTCGCCGGGCCGATCCAGGCGAAACGTTCCCCCTCGAGCACCACTGCGGCATCGTGCAGCGGGCCGCCCGGTGCGTTGGTGGTCAGCTCGCCGATTCCGGTGATGAGGGTCGACAACGGTGCCCTTCCTGTCGCGGTGGAGACTCTGGTGTCTTGGCTTCTGCGAGCGATCACGGTGGGCACAAAGCCCGAATCTCTTCTCGCAGAATAATTTCGGGACTTTCCACCAATACATGGCGGCCTTCGGAGACCACCTGCCGACCGGCGATCAACACCTCACGGATATCGGTGGCCGAAGCGGCGAACAGTGCGGCCGCGGGTTCGGTGCCCGCGGTTCGGATCGAATCGAGATCGACGGTGACCAGATCGGCCGCCGCACCCGCTTCGATGCGGCCTGCCTCCGGCCAACCGATAGCTGCGTGATCTGTTGCCGCACCGAACAACTCCGCAATCTCGAATCGTCCGCGCGTGTGGGAGGCCAGACGTTCGTTCAACTCCAGCGCACGCCACTCTTCGAAGCCGTCGACGACCGCGTGACTGTCAGTGCCGAGGCACAGCCGGACTTCGGCGTCGAGAAGTTCGCGGGCGGGGCCGATGCCGTCGCCGAGATCGCGTTCGGTGGTCGGGCAGAAACATGCCCGCGACCTCGCGCCGGCCAGCATCTGGATATCGGCGGTGCTCAAATGCGTGGCATGCACGGCCACCGTATCCGGCCCGAGCAGCCCGCTGTCTGCCAACAGTGCGGTTGGCGTAAGCCCGTGTGCAGCAAGGCAATCACGATTCTCGGCGGGTTGTTCGGACAGGTGGACGTGCACCGGCCGACCGTCGGCCTGTCGGGCGACCACAGCCAGTGCTTGCGGGGGCACCGCGCGCACCGAATGTGCGGCCACACCGGTCCGCACCAGTTCCGACTCCGGCTTGAACGCGGCGGAACGCTCGGCCCAAGCCGCCGCATCACCGTCACTGAAGCGAAGCTGGTGTTCGTCGAGCTGCTGACCGAATCCGCCACTGAGATAGCAGGTATCGAGCAGGGTGAGCCGTAATCCAGCGTCCTGTGCCGCCGCGGCCAGGGCCACGCTCATCGCATTCGGATCGGCGTAGGCAACACCGCCGGGCGCGTGATGCAGATAGTGAAATTCACCGACGCTGGTGTATCCGGCGAGCACCATCTCCGCGTACACCCCGCGTGCGAGCCGGTAGTAGGAGTCGGGATCCAGTCGATCTGCGATCGCGTACATCCGTTCCCGCCACGTCCAGAACGAGCCCCGGCCATGGTGGGTGCGGCCGCGCAAGGCGCGATGGAAGGCATGTGAGTGCGCATTCGCAAGACCAGGAATGGTCAAGCCGCGCAAAATGTTTCCGTTCGGCGCGGTTCCTCCGGCCACCGATCGGATCGTCGATCCGGCGATATCGATCGTCACCCGTTCGGCCAATCCGTCCGGTAGCCAGGCATATTCGGCCCAATAGACGCTCATCCGGCCGAACTCCCGCACATCGGATTCCGGTCACGCCGATCCGACAGCTGAACCCGCGCCCAGCACTCCGCGCTCATTTCGCCAAGTCCTCGAGCACGCGAGCCAGGCTCTCCGCACCGAAATCCACGTCCGCGGGTTCCGAATATTCCTGCGGCGCATGGCTGATACCGGTCGGATTGCGGACATAGAGCATGCCGGACGGCACGTGGGCCGCCAGAATGCCCGCGTCGTGCCCCGCGCCGGTCGGTAGAGCGGGGACACCGCCGAGTACGGCGTCCATTCGGCCCCGCAGAGTCTCGTCGAAAACGACATCGTCGGAATACGATTCCTCGGTCACGGTCACCTCGCAGCCCTCGGCGGCCGCGGCCTCGCGTGCGAATCCGGCAATATCCTCGACCAATGCGGCGGTGCGTCCGTCTCCGGCGACGCGCGCATCCAGCCACAGGTCCACCGTCGAGGCAATGACATTCGTGCCGCCCGGTGTTGGTATCAGCTTGCCGACGGTGGCTCTGGCATCGTCGGTGGCCGCGGCTACCTGGCGGGCAGCCGCGATCACGGCGGCCGCGGGCAGCATCGGATCGTGGCGGTCGGGCATGCGTGTCGCGCCCGCGTGATTGCCCTGTCCGGTGAAGGAGAACCGGTAGCGGCCGTGCGCGATGATGCTGCTGCCGGTGGCGACCGCGCTGTCCAGGTCGATCAGCCCGCGTCCCTGTTCGACATGCAATTCGACGAAGCAGCCGATACTGGCAAGCGCTTCGGGATCAGCGCCGAATCGATCCGCGTCCTGACCCGCGTTGGCCGCGGCCTCGGCGAAGGTGATCCCGGCGGCGTCCCGTAGTCCGCGGGCGCGGTCGGCGTCGATGGCGCCAGTGAGCAGTCTGGACCCCAGACACGGCACACCGAAGCGTCCGCCCTCCTCCTCCGCGAACACCAATAGCGCAAGCGGCTTCGCGGGAGTGAAACCCTTGGCGCGCAGGATATCCACGGCGGCAAGTGCGCTCGTCACCCCGAGCGGGCCGTCGAACGCGCCGCCGCCGGGCACCGAGTCCAGATGACTTCCCGTGACCACCGCATCGGAACCGGGCCTCCCCCACCATGCCCAGATGTTCCCGTTGCGGTCGGTCGTCACATCGAGCCCGCGCCGCGCCGCCTGCTCGATGAACCAGTCCCGCAATTCCATCTCGGCACGATCGAAGGCGTGCCGGGAGTATCCGCCGCGCCGCGTATCCCGGCCCACCTCGGCAATTTCGGCGAGCAGGCCGTTCGCTGTCACTTGTTCTCCTGCATGGGGATCCGCACGCCACGCTCGTCGGCGACCGCGCCGGCCCGCTCATACCCGGCATCCACATGCCGAATGACGCCCATACCGGGGTCATTGGTGAGCACGCGCTCGATCTTCTGCCCGGCCAACGCGGTTCCGTCGGCGACGCAGACCTGTCCGGCGTGAATGGACCGGCCCATGCCGACGCCACCACCGTGGTGGATCGACACCCAGCTCGCGCCCGAAGCGGTGTTGACCAGTGCGTTGAGCAGCGGCCAGTCGGCAATGGCATCGGATCCATCGGCCATGGCCTCGGTTTCGCGATACGGCGAGGCGACACTGCCGGAGTCGAGGTGGTCACGGCCGATCACCACCGGAGCCTGCAACTCACCGTTGGCGACCATCTCGTTGAAGCGGAGACCGGCCAGGTGCCGTTCACCGTAGCCGAGCCAGCAGATGCGGGCCGGAAGTCCTTGATAGGCAATGCGTTCCCCGGCCATGGTGATCCAGCGGCGCAGAGATTCGTTCTCCGGGAACAGTTCCAGCATGGCGCGATCGGTCGCGGCGATATCCGCCGGATCACCGGAGAGCGCGGCCCAACGGAACGGCCCCTTGCCCTCGCAGAACAGCGGCCGGATATAGGCGGGCACGAATCCCGGGAAGTCGAAGGCCCGTTCGCAGCCACCGAGTTTCGCCTCGCCGCGCAGTGAATTGCCGTAGTCGAAGACCTCGGCGCCGCGGTCGAGGAACCCGAGCATCGCATCGACGTGTTCGGCCATGGATTCGCGGGAGCGGTCGGTGAATTCGTCGGGCTTCTTCGCGGCATAATCGGCCCAGTCTTCGAGTGCGACACCACGCGGCAGGTACGCGAGGGGGTCGTGCGCCGAGGTCTGATCGGTGACGATATCGATCTCGACTCCTGCCGCCAACAGCCTCGGCAGCACCTCGGAGGCGTTGCCGATCAGACCGACCGACAATGCCTTTCGCTCCTTGCGCGCTTTCGAGACCCGACGCACCGCATCGTCGAAATCGGTGGCGATCTCGTCGAGATAGCGGTCGTGCACCCGTCGCTCGGCACGTGCCGGATCGCATTCGACGACCAGGGCGACACCACCGTTCATGGTGACCGCCAGCGGCTGCGCGCCGCCCATGCCACCCAATCCCGCTGTGAGCGTGAGGGTGCCCGCGAGGGTGCCGCCGAAACGCTTATCCGCCACGGCGGCGAAGGTCTCGTAGGTGCCCTGCAGAATGCCCTGGGTGCCGATGTAGATCCACGAACCCGCGGTCATCTGGCCGTACATGGTGAGGCCGAGCGATTCCAGTCTGCGGAACTCGGGCCAGGTCGCCCAGTCCCCCACCAGATTCGAATTGGCGATCAGCACCCGCGGCGCCCATTCGTGCGTCCGGAATACGCCGACGGGCTTACCCGACTGGACCAGCAGGGTCTCATCGGCCTCGAGCGCGGTGAGCGTGCGGGTGATCGCATCGAAGCTTGCCCAGTTCCGCGCCGCCTTACCGGTACCGCCGTACACGACCAGGTCCTGCGGGCGCTCCGCAACCTCGGGATCGAGATTGTTCTGCAGCATCCGGAGGGCGCCCTCGGTCTGCCAGTTCTTGGCCGTCAGTTGCGTGCCACGTGCCGCGCGCACTGTCCGTGTCATCGAATTGCCTCCATATCAACGAATTTCCCGTCCGCCCCGCTGGTCGGCGTCGCAGAGCTAGTGGTGACCGCGTATAGCCATGTGCGCGAGCCTGATTCGCTGTGCGGGAACCGGATTGCTTCGGGTGTTGTCAAGGGAGCTCACTTTCCTGAGGTGCCGAGGTGGGGTGTGACCGCGCCCAGCAGTTCGCCGGAACGGACCAGTTCCGCTGCGGCGGCGATTTCCGGGGCGAGGTGTCGGTCCGGTCCCGGGCCGTCGACCTCGGTGCGAAGCAGAGCGAGGGCCGCCGCGGTTGCCGGACCAGGACGCAGCGGTGCTCGCAAGTCCAATGCCCGTGCGGCCGTGAGATATTCGATGGCGAGCACGGTAGCCAGACCGTCGACGGCCCTGCGCAATTTGCGCGCGGCCGACCAGCCCATCGACACATGGTCTTCCTGCATCGCGCTGCTCGGAATCGAATCCACCGAGGCCGGCATCGCGAGGCGTTTCAGCTCGCTGACGATTCCCGCCTGGGTGTACTGCGCGATCATGTGACCGGAATCGACACCCGGATCGGCCGCGAGGAAGGCCGGAAGACCGTGTGAGCGTGCGACATCCAGCATCCGGTCGGTGCGCCGCTCGGCCATGCCGGCGACATCGGCGACCGGAATGGCCAGGAAGTCCAGGACATACGCCACCGGAGCACCGTGGAAGTTGCCGTTGGATTCCAATCTGCCATCGGCGAGCACGACGGGGTTGTCGATCGCCGAGGCCATTTCGCGCTCGGCGACCAGTTCGGCGTGTGCGAGGGTGTCGCGGGCGGCGCCGTGCACCTGCGGTGCGCAACGCAACGAATACGCGTCCTGCACCCGGTTGCAGTCCGGACCCCGGTGGCTGGCAACGATTTCCGATCCCGCCAAGGCGGCCGCCATGCGCCGTGCCGAGAGGGCTTGTCCCGGATGCGGGCGCAGCGCCTGTAGATCATCGGCGAAGACCCGGTCGGTGCCGAGCAGTGCCTCCACGCTCATCGCGGCGGTGATATCGGCGACGTCGAGCAGTTGGCGCAGGTCATTGATCGCGAGCGCCAGCATGCCGAGCATGCCGTCCGTGCCGTTGGTGAGCGCGAGGCCTTCCTTCTCGGCGAGGGTCACCGGCTCGATTCTCTTGGCGTGCAACGCTTCCGCCGCCGTAATCACATTGCCAGCGGAGTCCGTGACCTCGCCCTCCCCCATCAGCGCCAACGCGACCGCGGCCAGTGGCGCGAGATCGCCGGAGCAGCCGAGCGATCCGAACTCGTGCACTACCGGCGTAATGCCCGCATTGATCAACGCGGCCAAGGTGAGCGCCGTTTCCGGTCGCACGCCGGTATGTCCGGTGGCCAGCGTGCGCAGCCGCAACAGCATCATGGCGCGCACCACCTCGGTCTCGACCGTCGCGCCCGCTCCCGCCGCATGCGAGCGGATCAGCGACCGCTGTAGCGCGGCCCGGCTCTCCGGCGGAATGTGCCGGGTGGCCAGAGCACCGAAGCCGGTGGAGACGCCGTAGGTCGGGACCGCGCCCGCCGCCAGCGCGTCGACATGCTGGCGCGCGTCGGTCAGCCGCTTCTCGGCGGCCTCGCTGAATCGAACTTCTGCGCCGTCGCGGGCAACGGCGACGATGCGTTCGACGGTCAGCGGCCCGTCCAGCTCCACGGGCGGTAACTGCGTGGTATCCGGCATAGGTCCATTCCACCGCCACGGGGGCAGGTGGAGAATGAGGCTGAGCCAGGTTCTGTCTGGTATCCGAGACGCCGAGCCTAATCGGCTTGGGAGGAAGTGGCATGGGAACGAGCAGCGACATCCCGGCGCTGCGGCGCGGCCTGGCCGTGCTGCAGCTGATGGCGACCCGGGCCGGGCCGGTCTCCGCATCCACGATCGCGCGCGAACTCGGCATCCCCCGCTCGACCACCTATCACCTGCTCGCCGAGTTGGAGCAGGCCCGCTTCGTCACCCGGCTGGCCGCCGAACGGCGCTACGGCCTCGGTATCGCCGCCTTCGAACTGGGTTCGGCCTATCTGCGCCACGATCCGCTGGAGCGGGTGGCCGGACCGTTGCTGCGCGAGTTGGCCGGACGGGTCGGGCACAACGCGCACCTCGGGGTCCTGCACGGCAATGAACTGCTGTATCTGATCAAAGAACGCCCGGCGCGTCCCGAAACGCTGGTGACCGATGTCGGCGTCCGCCTGCCCGCACAGCTGACCGCATCGGGCCGGGCGATCCTGGCCCATCTGCCCGCCGCCCATGTGCGTGCACTGTTCCCGTCGGCGGCGGCCTTCGTACGCCGCACCGACCGCGGGCCGACCAGCCTCGCGGCGCTGCGCACCATCCTGGCCGCCGAGCGTCGGCGCGGCTGGGCGAGCGAGGACGGACATGTCACCGCCGGATTCGCCTCGGTCGCCTATCCGGCCTTCGATCACGACCATCGGCCGATCGCGGCGATCAGCGTGACGCTGCGACACCACTGCGAGCAGATCCCCTGTGCCGCCGATTGGTCCGGCCTCGCCGCCCAGGTGCGGTCCACCGCTGACGATCTCACCCGCCGCATCGGTGGGCGGGTGAGCTGACGACGCGAATAGTCAGCAATTTCGACGAACGACCAGGTCTTTCGACCACAGCCGCGACACACCGATCGACTGCCCGGATTTCAGCAATCAGACAGTTACGCTGATGGATCATCCACCGGGGCAATGACCCGCCGGGTGACGCACGACCAACAGTGCCGGATGGGGACAGGAGCACGATGCGAACACCGATGCGCCGCCGCGCCCTGGTCGGGCTCGCGATCATCGCGAGCGCGCTACTGCTGCCGAGCCTCGCCATACCGACCGCACAGGCCACCATCGCACCGTTCGGCCGGGAATTCCTCTGGGGCGTTGCATCATCGGGTTTTCAATCCGAAGGCCGTGCGCCGGACAGCAATTGGACCCGCTACATCGAAACCGGCAAGGCCGGGGACGACTACGAGAATTCGGTCGACTTCTACAAGCGCTACATCTCCGATATCAACCTGGCCGCACATCTCGGGGTCCGGGTGTATCGGATCGGCATCGAATGGGCGCGGGTACAGCCGCAACCCGATACCTGGGACGAGGCGGCATTCGGCTTCTACGACAATGTGATCGCGCGTATCCTCGCGGCCGGTATGCGACCGATGCTCACCCTGGATCATTGGGTGTATCCCGGCTGGGCCGCCGATCGCGGCGGCTGGCGCAATCCGGGCATGGTCGAGGATTGGCTGGCCAATATGCGAAAGGTGGTGAACCGCTATGCCTCTCGCAATCCGCTGTGGATCACCTTCAACGAGCCCGCCGCCTACATCGGCACCGAACTGCGCATCGGTGCCATCACCCCCGACGAAGCGCCGGCAATGCTGGACCGAATCGCCCAGGCGCACAACGCGATCTACGACACCATCCATCAAAGCCTGCCCGATGCGCAGGTCACCAGCAATCTGGGCTATGTCGCGGGCGCCGAAACCGAGGTGAATCAGCCGATTGTGGACCGGATCGCCGACAAGCTCGATTTCATCGGCGTCGACTACTATTTCGCGCCCCTGCCGGAAACGAACAAAGCGGTACAGGGTGGCTCCAACGAAGGTCCGGCGATCTGGGAACTCCCGATTCACACCGAGGGCATCTACTACGCACTGCGCCATTACGCGCAGTTGTTTCCCGACCGCCCGCTGTATGTCGTGGAGAACGGCATGCCCACCGAGGACAGTGAACCGCGCGCCGACGGCTACACCCGCTCCGACCACCTCCGCGACACCGTCTACTGGCTCCAGCGCGCCAAGTCCGACGGCATAAATGTCGTCGGCTACAACTACTGGAGCCTGACCGACAACTACGAATGGGGCAGCTACACACCCCGTTTCGGCCTCTACACCGTCGACGTCCGCACCGACCCCACCCTGACCCGCAAACCCACCGACGCAGTCGACGCGTACCGCGGGATCATCCAATCCGGCGGCGTACCCACCAGCTACCGTCCGACCCGCCCACCGGTCGAATGCGGATTGGTCGATCCACCCGACAGCTGCGACGAAACCGTCGCCGTTCCCTAGCCGAAATCGGATCGGGGTTCGACCGACCGGATTCGAACGACTGATTCAGCCCTGCCGTCGCCCGATTACGCCGTTGATGCGACAGGTGGCTATTCGTCCGGCATCGGTTGTGCTGCATCACGCCAAGAGCGCGTGTACGCGAGGCTTGCCGCCGATGCGATCAGGGCGGCGGGGATGACGAAACCCCAATGGGCGCTTGCGGAATAGAGTGCGACAGCGGCGGTGGCACCGAGGATGACAGCGGCGATTCGGGCTATGGCCAATGGGTCGGCACGGTGGTTCGCGGCAAGGTCGCTGACCAGACCGGTGAATGTGCTCGTCATGTAGGTGGTCGGCGATCCGCGATCGATGACCAGGACTGCGGCGGACTGGACTCCCATGGCCAATGCCGCCACGGCCAGCAGGACCATGCGAATGGCACCGACCGCATCGGCTGAGACAGCGATAGCGGCGACGACGACCACCAAGGCGGCCTCACCCGCGAGACAGTGACGGATGCGTGCGGTGCGCTGTATCCCCGGTGGGATTGCGCGACACCACCGCGCGGCCGCCGCCACGCCGACGAGATAGGCAGCGAGCACAGTGAGCGGCGGTGTCAGTTCGATGCCGGATAACCCGACGGCCGTGCCGAGCAGCACCAGATTGCCGGTCAGGATGCTGGCGAATACCTTGCCGAGTTCGGTGAAGACCAGGGCGTCGGTCGCGCCGGCTCCGGCGGATAGCAACACCAGGACCACCGGCCCGACCGGTAACCAGCGCGGCAAGTCATGCTTCATCGGCATGATCGCGACGGTATCGGTCGGGCTTCGGCATCCTGCGGTCGGCTATTTCTTATCGGCGGTCAGCTGTCCGGCCGCGCCCCAGCTGTCGGCGGGGGTCTCATGGATCCACACCTGTACGGTTTCGGCCGGAATCTGGTAGGCGTCGACGAAGGCGTCGGTGATCCGGCGGACCAGATCCCGCTTGAGTTCGACGGTGCGCGGACCCTGCTGGACGGTGACGATGGGCATGACTGATCTCCTACCTGAAAAGGGTTGGGACAGACCGCATCCGGGTGTTTCCGGCTTGTTCGGCGGCCTGTTGTAAGTTCACCGGAACGAAGATCATCGACCAAGGGCCAGTTCGTTCGCACAGCGATAACGAATGCTTATTGTTCGCGGCTACATCGCCAGAAGGTCGCGCAACAACTCCGAGCTCGGCGAATCAATCCCGGCTCGCAGGGCGACGGCAATCGGCAGGCTCAGGCCGCCGTCGGCGAACGGACGGAAGGCCACTCGCGGGTTGTGTACCTGGTCGGCATTCGCGGCGTAGATCACCGTCCACATCGCGGCTGCGGTGCCGATCGCGGCCAAATTGTCCTGCAACGTGGTTGCGGTCGGGGCCGGAACGGGCTCGAAACCCGCACGCTCACAAGACATCAGCACCAGATCCACCAGTGCCGGATGATTGCGCCGCTCGGTCATCCGCAGTGGCACCGAGGCCAGATCGGCCAATCGCACCGTCGCATGCGCGGCCAGCGGATGCCGGGCCGGGAGCACCGCGACGAGCGGGTCGTCCCATGCGCGCAGATACTCCAGTTCCGGAGTGTCGTCGGCGGCGGGCGCACGCACGAAGGCCGCGTCCAGTCGTCCGTCGGCGACCTGGGCCAACCGCTCGCGTACCGGCAGCGTGACCAACTCGATCCGCACCTGCGGAAGATGCTCGGCAAAGGCATCGAGGATGGTGTCCAGCCGGGGACCGAGTCCGGTGACCGTGCCGAGCCGGAACACCTCGGCACGCGAACCAGCCAGATCGGCCACCGCTGCCCGCGCCTGATCGGCGGCGATCAATACGCTGCGCGCCGCGGGCAGAAAACGCTGCCCGGCCTCCGTCAGCCGCACCCGGCGCGGCGACCGATCCAGCAGCTGCACCTTCAACTCCCGTTCCAGCCGCTGCACCTGCTGACTCACCGCCGGTTGCGCGATATGCAGCCGCTCGGCCGCGCGCCCGAAGTGCAGTTCCTCGGCCACGGTGACGAAATAGCGCAATTGACGCAGCTCCATGTGGCACGGGCTCCTCGAGACGGCGGTCCTGACGATCCATGAAACCAGCCGCCGCGATCAGCGCATGCGGCAGCAAGCGGATTACGCGCCGTCCAACCTCGGCTTCTCATAGAGATTCAGTCCGTCCTGGCCGGAATCCGTTCCGACGAGTCGCGAAGTGCCCGGCGCCAAGTCAGGGCGACCAGAGCCCAGCCGGGGCGGCCAGTGCCGAATTGGGGGGGCCGGTTGGCTTGGGGACAGACAGAACAAATCGGCGGGCGCTCGGTTCGAGCGCCCGCCGATTTGGGTGCCGGGGTTACTTCGGTGCGGTAAAGGGCTGGTTGATGGTGGTGAAGTACTGGAGTGCGGCGGCGATGGCGACCGGGGCCGTGACGAAAATCTGTCCGGCGAGGGTGCCTAGCGCGCCGACGGCGATGATGCCCCCGATGCAGCCGATGGCCGCGGCCGGGATGAATGGGCCGAAGAGGCCGACAATGGTGGCCGCAGCGACGGTCGCGCCCGCGATACCGCCGAGGACACAGCCGACGGCGCCGCCGCCGAGACCGCCGACCAGGGTGCCGACGGTGGCGCCCATGCTGATGGTGCTGGTCAGGCGGTTCCAGGCGGCCTGCTCACGGTCGTAGTCGGACTTCCACGGGGCCTTGTCCTCGAACGGCAGCGCGACCGGCTTGTACACGGCGTGGGCCGTATCGAACTGCGGAGTCAGCGTCGCGGTGTGATCCTGGATATTCGCCGCAATCGGGAAGACGAAATCGTCCACCCGGAACGACAGGTCGGTGCCCGCAAGGGTGGTTCCGTCGACGGCCTTGATCTTGAAGACACCGTTCTCGTCGACCAGCGAACCGGCATCGGTCTTGATAATGGTCGAGGACTCGGTCGTGGTGGCCGTGTAGTTCACGACGCCGTTGTCGGTTTCGGGAGCCGCATTCACAGTTCCGGCCGTGACACCGAGCGCCGCGATCACCAGCGCCGAGGTCGCGGCGAATTTCCTCATCAACATGCTTTGGTTCCTAACAGGGGGGACTTCGGAAGCAGCCCCATTAAAGCCGCAGTACGCCATCCATGTGTGACCAAATCGTTATCGTTTGCCAATAAATTGCCGGCGGGCCATGCGCGATTCGATCATGATGAGATCTACATCACACTGACGCCCCGACTGGCGTTGACGCCCAGCCGATTGCACCCCATGCAGGAAATCGAAACGCCACAACTGGATTCCATCATGCGCAAAGTCGAAATCCTCCACGCAAACCGCCGCAGCACATCCGGCTCCAACCAATTCGCCACGAGTCGGTAATGCAGAATGTGCATTATTTGATTTCTTTAGTGATGTGGCACACACTCGCGGCGCATCGCCTATCCGAAGTCAGCCAGTTTCGAGAACCGCCATGGCGGCATTGTGCCCAGGGATACCGCTGACACCACCGCCGCGAATCGCGCCCGCACCGCAGATGAAGACGTTGGGCACGTCCGTCGCCACACCCCAGCGCGCCGCGGGACTGTCGGCTTCGTCAGAGCGATAAGGGAAGGCCAGGTCTCGGTGGAAGATATGCCCGCCGGGGAGGGCCACCTCACGTTCCAGGTCTACCGGTGACTTGGCCTCGATACAGGGTGCACCGTCCTCGTCGAGTGCGAGGCAATCGACAAGCGGTTCGGCGAGTACCGCATCTAGTTGAGCGAGTGCGGCTTTCACTGCCGTCGCCTTCGCAGCCTCTGGATCGGACTCGAAAAGCCTTGCCGGAGTGTGTAATCCGAACAGCGTGAGGGTGTGCAGATCGGAGTCGGGCGCGAGGATCGAGGGATCAGTCAGGGTGTGACAGTAGATCTCCGATGGCGGGGCCGACGGGATCCGTCCGCCGGACGCCTCGCGATATGCCTGCTCCAGTTGCGAATACGATTCAGCGATATGAAATGTCCCGGCGAATGCCTCGTGCGGATCTGTCGAACCGTCGCGCAACCGAGGTAACCGCCGCAGCACCATATTCACTTTCAATTGGGAGCCTTCGGGTTTCGGCTCCCCCGGTATGCCGAGCAGCTGCGCGAGCTCGTGCGGTGCCGCATTGACGAGCACCTGCCGCGCGCTGATCACACCGTCCGCATAGCGCACTTCGGCTGTGAAATCGTCGGATTCGACCTCGGTCACCGCACAACCGGTAATCAGCTCCGCACCGGCCGCGCGGGCCGCGTCGGCGAGTGCGTCGGTGAGCGCGCCCATACCGCCGATCGGCACATCCCAGTCGCCGGTGCCGCCACCGATCACGTGGTAGAGGAAGCATCGGTTCTGCCGCAGCTCAGGATCGTGCGCATGAGTGAAGGTCCCGATGAGTGCGTCGGTGAGCACGACCCCGCGCACGGTGTCGTCGGCAAAGGACGACTCGACCACCTCCCCCAGCGGTCGCTCGAACAGCGCCGCCCACGTGCCGGGATCGTCGACAACCCGCTCGAGCTCCGATTGCGTCGGCAACGGTTGCGTCAGCGTCGGAAACACCCGCTGCGCGAGCCGACCCGTGGCGCCGTAGAACTCCTGCCATGCCCGAAAATCCCGGTCCGATCCGGTGAGCCGCACGAAGCTCTCCCTGGTCCTGGCCGCGGAACCGGTATCGACCAGCAGTCCACCGTCCCCGACCGGGGTATACGACGAGATCCGCCGACGCCGCGTCGCGAATCGCAGCCCGAGTTCCTCGACGATCTGCCGGGGCAGCAGACTCACCAGATACGAATACCGCGACAATCGCGCATCGACCCCCGGAAACACCCGCGCCGAAACCGCGGCCCCACCGGTGTGCTCCTGCCGCTCCAGCACCAGCACCGAACGCCCGGCTCGCGCCAGATATGCGGCGGCCACCAGCCCATTGTGACCACCACCGACCACCACCACGTCATAGGAGGAGCGCATCGGTCGCATCCGCCCTGCTTACCACGGATTCCGCGGATCGCGCCCGGAATGTGCGATTGCCGAGAGATTACGGCCCGGTTTCCATATTTCCCTGCGATTGACCAGCACTCACTTCACACTTAGCTTCTGGCAAACGCTGTATGAGGGCCGCGTTTTCACCCGGGAGCGATCATGACCGAAGCCACCACCCCATCCGATGACGAACGGCGCCTGGCCGAACTCGGCTACAAACAGGAATTGGCCAGATCCTGGTCCGGATTCTCCAACTTCGCCATCAGTTTCACCATCGTCTCCATCCTGACCGGCGGATTGGCCAGTTATGGCATCGGTCTGGCCAACGGCGGCCCGATCACCATGGCGTGGGGCTGGCCGCTGGTCTCGGTCATGGTGTTGTTCGTAGGCCTGGCGATGGCCGAATTGGCCTCGGCCTACCCGACTTCCGGCGGTCTGTACTGGTGGGCGTCCGAATTGGGCGGCCCGGTCTGGGGCTGGTTCACCGGGTGGTTCAACCTGATCGGCCAGATCGCGGTGACCGCCGCCATCGACTACGGGGCGGCCATCTTCACCACGGCGGTGCTCAATGTGATCGGCATCGACATCGGAACCGACCGCACCGCAATCTTTTTGGTCTTCACCGCGATCCTGATCCTGCACGCCGTACTCAATGCGATCGGCCCGCATCTGTCCGCGGTGATCAACAATATCTCCGCCTGGTGGCATGTCGGCGGTGTGGCGATCTTCGTCGTGGTACTTGGGTTCGGCGCGAGCCACCACCAGAGCGTCGGCTTCGTCTTCACCGAAACCGTGGACAACAGCGCGGTCGGCTTCGGCGGGGTGGCGTTCAGCTTTCTGCTCGGATTGCTGCACGCGCAGTACACATTCACCGGCTACGACGCGTCGGCGCATATGTCGGAGGAGACCCACGATGCCGCGCGCACGGCGGCCAAGGGCATCATCAACACCATTGTCGTCTCGGCCGTCGCCGGTTATCTGCTCATCATGGCGGTGACCTTCGCCATTCCGAATCTCGACGATGCGCTGGATCCGACGAAGAACAGCGGTTACCCGGTGATCTACATCCTGCAGAACTCGCTGAATTCGTTCTGGTCCGGGCTGCTGCTGATCATCGCGGCGATCGCGCAATTGTTCTGCGGCTACGCCTCGGTCACCTCGGCCTCGCGCATGCTGTTCGCCTTCTCCCGTGACGGCGCGGTACCTGGATCGGCCTACTGGTCCCGACTTTCGGCCCGCAAGGTGCCGGTGCACGCGGTGCTGTTCATCTCGTTCTTCTCGTTCGTCCTGCTGATCCCGTCGATGCTGGTGCCCGCGGAGAACGCGCCGACCGCCTACGCGGCAGCCACTTCGGTCGCCACCATCGGCCTCTACATCGCCTACGGCATCCCGATCCTGTTGCGTCAACTGCACGGCAGCCGATTCCATACCGGCCCTTGGCAACTCGGCACCTGGTATCGACCCGTCGGCATTATCGCCCTGATCTGGATCGTGCTGATCAGCTTGCTGTTCATCCTGCCGACCGATGACCGCGGCTATCCATGGAACAGCGCATTCACTTGGAACACTGTCAATTACGCACCGATCACCCTGGTCGGCGTGGTGGGCGCGATCGGCATCTGGTGGCTCGCATCGGCCAGACATTGGTTCACCGGACCCCGGCGAACGGTCGTGGAGACCGGCGAGCCCGAGGCGCCCATACAGGCCTGACCTGCCCATATCGGTGGCCGCAGGGTGGGGATAGAGTCGACGTGTGCCCGTGGAGATCGATTTCCGCGCCGTCTTCGAGTCCGCACCAGGTCTGTACCTGGTACTCGATGCCGACCTGTGCATTGTCGCGGTGACCGACGCATATGCCGCCGCGACCATGACCGAACGACAAGACATCCTCGGCAAGAACATTTTCGAGGCATTTCCGGACAATCCGGATGATTCGTCGGCAGAAGGTGTCCGTAACCTGCGGGTATCGCTGGAACGGGTACTGCGCGACCGGATAACTGATGCGATGCCGGTTCAGCGCTACGACATCCGCAAGCCCGACGGCGCCTTCGAACCGCGATTCTGGAGTCCGACCAACTCCCCGGTCCTCGGTACCGACGGCGAGCTGCGCTATGTCATCCACCGCGTCGAGGATGTCACCGACTTCATCCGACTCGAAGCATCCGACGCGGCGAAACAAGAGGAGACGGCCGCGCTACGGGCATCGAGCCAGGAAATGGAACAGGAGGTGTTCGCCCGAGCCCGTCAGGTCGCCGAAACCAGCAGGCAGCTCAAGGAGGCCAATATCGAGCTGGTTCAGTTGTACGCTCGCGCGAAGGAACTGGACGAACTGAAGAGCCAGTTCGTCGCCAATATCAGCCACGAGCTGCGAACCCCGCTCATGTTGATCTTGGCGCCGACACAGAAGTTGCTCGACCAGTGCGCGCCCGCCGACCGCGATGAGCTAGAGCTGATCCTGCGCAATGCGCGCATACTGCAGCGTCAGATCGACGATCTGCTCGACGCCTCGAAGCTGGAGTCGGGGGCGATACGACCCGATTATGCCTGGATCGATGTCACCGAGCAGGTGCGGCTCGGCTCGGCTTTCTTCGAGTCGATGGCGGTCGACCGCGGCATCCGCCTGGCCGTCGACGCGTCGCAGCCCGTCCCCGCCGCACTCGATCCCGAACACCTGCAGCGCATTCTGCTGAACCTGCTGTCCAACGCCTTCAAGTTCGTCCCCGAAGGCGGCATGATCCGCTGCACCGTACGCCCTGCCGATGACGACGTGGTCATCGAGATCGCCGATAGCGGCCCGGGTATACCGGCATCGCACCGCACCGCGGTCTTCGAGCGGTTCCGTCAGGTCGATGGCGCAGCGACCCGCGCGGTGGGCGGCACGGGTTTGGGCCTCAGCATCGTCCATGACCTGGTGCGCCTGCAGCGCGGTGACATCACTATCACCGACGCACCCGAGGGCGGCGCGATGATCGTGATCGAGTTGCCGCGAGCCGCCCCACCGGGCACCCCGGTCCGCCGCTCGGTCACCGAGCCCACACCGATTCGGGCAGGTAACGCCGCCGACGCGCTGATCGCGGAGCTGGCGACCGGAAGCGGCGACCGCGCCATACCCGCGGATACCGGATCGGATGAGTCGGAACCGAAGCCGTCGGTCATTGTCGTCGAGGACAACGCCGACCTCAGCGCCCTGATGCGGGAAGCGCTTTCCGAGTCCTACCGGGTCACCGCCGCCGACAACGGCGGCATGGGACTGCTGCTGGCCCGAGCACACCGGCCGGATCTGATCCTGTGCGACCTCATGATGCCGGGCATGAGCGGCGACGAACTTCTGCGCGAGATCCGCGCCGACCACGAGCTGCGCAACACCCCGGTACTTATCGTCAGCGCACGCGCAGACGAGCAGTCGCGGCTGGATCTGCTGCGGGCCGGTGCCAACGACTTCCTGCGGAAGCCATTCGAGGTCGCCGAACTCCGAGCACGGGTGGACAATCTGGTGAACCTGCGGCTGGCCGAGACACAACTGCGGGCCTTGCGGATCATCAACGAACGCGACCGCATCGCCCACGAACTGCACCGCACGGTGATCGATCAACTGTTCGGCATCGGGATGCGATTGAGCGGGATCCGTCCCCTGGCCCGTGTGCCGGCCGTCGCCACCCGCATCGACGACGCGGTCCAAGAACTGGACGCCGTCATCGATCACATCCGCAACACCGTCGCGGAACTCGCCTCGGAAGTCGAAAACGAGACCCCATTCCGCACGGAGATCATGGAACTGGCCAGCGAGGCCGCCGAGGCGCTCGGCGCGCAGTCCCAAGTCGGCTTCGCCGGACCGGTCAACGATCTCGATCACGCACTCGCATCCGCAGCGCTCGAAGTCGTAGAACGGGTACTGCGGACAGTGCGCCAGCGGGCGATCGCCGAGGATATCCGAGTCAACGTCCTTCTCGACGACCGCGAACTTGCCATCGCTATGCACGAAATTGCCAGGACACCAACCGATCTCGCAATAGCGGACCATGCGCCGGACCCATTGTCCGAAGCACTTGTCGGCTGCGGCGCGACCCTGACGGTCACCACGCCCACACCCACCGAAACCGCTTGGTCCCTGACGATCCCCCACGCCGACCAGGTGCTATCCGAGTAGGGCGAGCAGGGTAGGAGCGATCGCCACGAACAACAAAGGACAGTGGACTTGTCACCGGCCACCGCTGGGGAGTCGAGGCCCGAAAGCGCCGGACCGGTTGTGCGAGAATTCCACGAATGGGCTCCCGATACGACCCGGTCACCGATGATCCTTGGGGGGGAGCACAATACGGACTGCTACCACCGAAAGGGGAAAAGCCGACCGTATCGCCGGTGGTGGCCGAGGCACGCGAGCAGATCGATAAGCTCGCCGCTCCGCCAGGTGCTTCGGATGCCGTGCAGCGCGCAGTCGAACTCGCTCGGACGGCATTTCGATTGATGATCGACCAACTCGGCACCGGAAACCCGTCCGATATCCCTGATCTGACGGCACTGCTCGATGTGGCGAACCTCTACGATGTGGCCAATAAATCCGTGGTGACTGCGCATTACAATACGAAATCGGCCAGAATCGCAGAGCTGACCGCTGGTTTGAAAGAGCGGGATTCCAAGCTCTCGGGCAAAGTTGGCAATGTTGCGGGCGATAACGCGAAGATGGCCAAGGAGATCCGCGACGAAGCGCAAATGCTGGGGTTGGTACTGCAAGCGGCTTCGTTGGCGGTCTCCGCGCGATCTGGCAAGTTGACGGCGAGTGAGGAAAAGTCGCTGTTGACCGACATTATCACGCGGGTCCTGCATGTGGAGAAGGACTTCCGCGACCTCCTCGGGACCAATTCGGACCGGGCTGAGCAGATGAGCCCCGTAACACTGGCACAACTCGAAAAGATTTTCCCCGGTACATCCAAGAGTAAACTGGCGAGGTATCTCCCCTACCTCGATCAGGCGATGCGTGACTACGGGATCGACACGCCCAAGCGTGCGGCCGCTTTCCTTGCACAGGTCGGAGTGGAGACCGACAATCTGAAAACCCTCGAAGAATACGGTGACAAGGCCTACTTCGAGCGGAACTACGGGGCGCGTAAGGACCTCGGAAACGATCGGCCCAGTGACGGCGCGAACTTTCACGGCCGAGGCGCTCTGCAATTGACCGGACGCACCAACTACCGGAAGGCAAGCGATGCCCTCGAGGTCGATTTCGTCGGAAACCCCGACCGGGCCGAAGACCCGAAGTACGCCTTCGCTACTGCGGGATGGTACTGGGACTCCAAGGATTTGAACGACGACGCCGATAAATCGGACATCGACGCGATCACACATGCGATCAATGGCGGAAGCAACGGGAGCGCGGAGCGCAACGAGAATTACAGCCACGCGCGTAAGGTCCTCGACACAGAATGATCGAATCGAAGACGATGGCTCCGCGATCGTAGACGCCCGAGTGGCACATGGTTACGAAACCATGTGCCACTTATAGCCTCAATCCTCTTGGGGCAGGAACTGTTTCGCGTACTCGTACCCTTCGGCACCTTCGGCCGCCGCCTTGGCGTACACCAGATGGACGACACCGGTTTCGAAGGTATTGGACGAAAGCAGTTGCAGCGGAAGCGCAGCGTCGGTCTCCTCGAACAATCGCAGGCCCTTGCGCACCGCGATCGGGTGCACCAGCAGGTGCAGTTCGTCCAAGAGCCCGGCCTCGAGCAGTTGGCGGACAACGGATACCGATCCGCTGATCGCGATGGGTGCGTCGCCGGGCTCATCTTTCAGCGCCGCGACGGCCTCCACCAGATCACCCTTCAGCACCTCGGAATTGCGCCAGGTGAAGGTGAGATCCTGATGCGTGACCACGATCTTGCGCGCGTCGCCGAGCTTCTTGGCCATCTCGGCGTCCACATCGCCAGCGGCCTCCCGCTCCGGCCACGCCCCGGCGAACCCCTCGTAGGTCTTGCGGCCCAACAGCAGCGTATCGGCCGCGCCGAGCTGACCGTCGACGGCCGTGGCCATCTCCTCGTTGAAGTACGGGAAGTGCCAATCCTGGGGGTTCTCGACGACGCCGTCGAGTGCGATGAACAGTCCGGCGGTGATTTTCCGCATCGGTATCTCCTTGGTCGGTGGTTGATGCCGCGTCACCAGATCAGACGGACAGGAGCCGGAAAAATCATCGCTCGCATGCGCGCCTATTCCGGCGACCGGCGATGCAGGGCGAGTTGGAGTTCGAGCAGCAAGCGATCGGCGGGATCGGTGAGATCCATCCCGAGAATGTCCTCGACCCGACGGATCCGGTAGCGCAGGGTATTCGGATGCACCTGCAGCGCCGTCGCGGCATTGCGTACATCGCCGTGTTCACGCAGATAGGTCTCGACGCTCTCGCACAGATTCGCGGAGTGCTTGCGGTCGTAGTCCAGCAACTTGCGCAGGCGCGGATCGTGTAGTTCCGGGCGCGTGCCGACGAGATCGAGGATTTCGCCGAGCAGTACCGCGGTGCGCGATTCGGCCAGCGTGGTCACCCGGCCGCGCGGATAGGTCGCGGCCGTGCTGTCGAGGACCCGGTCCACCTCGGAGCGCGCGCCCGCGACATGGGCCAGATCCGGTATGGGACAGGCGATGGCGGCGCGCAATTCGAATTTGGCTTCGAGCTGTTCGACCAGCTGACGGGTCCACGCGGTCACGGCATGCGCCGAACGGTATTGCGGCAGTAGCACATACACCCGATCGCCGAGGATGGTGGTCACCGAATCACCGCGAAATGAGCTGGCGCGCAAGCGAAGCGTATTGCCGAAAGCTGCGGGCGACTTCACACCGGGAGCGACCGCGAAGCCGACCACCGCGGCCGGACCGGTCAGCGATAGCTTCAACGCACTCGCCACGGCAGGCACATCGGCGGTGCCACCACCCGTTCCGAACAGCCGTTGAATCAGCAGCGCCTCGGTGGACGGCGCGTCCAGACTCCGCGAAATCAGCCGGGCGGCAATGGCCGACGCACCGCGCAGGATCTCCGCGGCATCCGGTTTGAACGGCCGGTCCCCCTGCTGCAGCCAGATCGACCCGAGCACCCGCGGCGCACTGCCCTCGGCATGTTCGCGAATGCTCACCACCAGGCGGCGCTTGATATCCAGCTCTTCGTGCGCCGGTATGTCGATGACATCGTCGGTACCGCGCAGCCGATCGAACACACCCCACTTGCGCAGCACCTGCAGATAGTCGCGCGGACCCTCCCGGCCGAGGATCGACAGCACCCGAAGCTGGTCGGCAGCCTGATCCGAGGCCGAATACGCGAGCACATGCGATTGCGGGTCCTCGATGGACACCATCCCGCCCGCATTCTGGGCGACCATCTGCGCCAATCCGAACAGGTCCAGGTCCGCGGCCACCAATTCACCCTCGCTAGCCACGACCACTGCCCACTTTCATACGACTCGCCAATCCGGTCATCCCATCTTTGTCCGCTTGTCCGATTCTGCGGGCTGTTTTGCCGTGTTGACTTCGGCTCACCGTCATATACCAGCGCCGCTAGCGATTGCTTGCAGATCGCTCGAAACGACACAGGAGGACTCATGGACGCCATCGTGTCCACGCCACGCCCGGCCAACGAGCCGGTCGGCACCTTCGCACCGGGCAGCGCCGAACGCGCACGACTGCGGGCGAAACTGACCGAACTCGCCGCGACGCCGACCGAGATCCACCATGTCATCGGCGGCGAGCATCGGCGCACCTCGGGTAAGAGCATCGACGTCGTGCAGCCGCACAATCATGCCGCCGTACTCGGCACCCTCACCACCGCCGAGGCCGGCGATGTCCAGGATGCGATCGCCGCAGCCTCCGCCGCCGCACCCGGCTGGCGGGCGCTGTCGTTCGAGGATCGCGCCGCGATCTTCCTGCGGGCCGCCGATCTGCTGTCCGGGCCGTGGCGCGAGACCATTGCCGCCGCAACCATGTTGGGGCAGTCCAAGACCGCCTACCAGGCCGAGATCGACGCACCGTGCGAACTGGTCGACTTCTGGCGTTTCAATGTGCATTTCGCCCGGCAGATCCTGGCCGACCAGCCGATCTCGACCCCGGGTGTGTGGAACAAGGTCGAGTACCGCCCGCTGGAGGGCTTCGTCTACGCGATCACCCCGTTCAACTTCACCGCGATCGCGGGCAATCTGCCGACCGCGCCCGCCCTGATAGGCAATACGGTCCTGTGGAAGCCATCGCCCACCCAGGCGGTGGCCGCGTATTGGACGATGAAACTGCTGGAGGCCGCGGGGCTGCCGCCCGGTGTCATCAATATGGTGCACGGGGCGGGCCCGAAGATCTCCGATGTCGCGCTGACTGATCGGCGGCTGGCGGGTATCCACTTCACCGGTTCGACCGCGACCTTCCAGCATCTGTGGCGTTCGGTGGCGATGAATATCGCCGACTACAACACCTACCCGCGTCTGGTCGGTGAGACCGGCGGTAAGGATTTCGTGCTGGCGCACAGCTCGGCAGATCCGGATGTCCTGACCACCGCGCTGATCCGCGGCGCGTTCGACTATCAGGGTCAGAAGTGCTCGGCCGCTTCGCGCGCCTTCATTCCGAAGTCGGTGTGGGCCGAGATGGGTCGCGATCTCATCGATAAGGTCGGTGCGCTGAGCTACGGCGATGTCACCGATTTCGCGAACTTCGGCGGCGCGGTCATCGACCAGCGCGCCTTCGATCGCAATGCCGACGCCATCGCCCGCGCCAAGGCCACCTCGGGCTTGACCATCGCGGTGGGCGGACATGCCGACGACACCGTCGGATATTTCGTCGACCCGACCATCCTGCTCGGCGACGACCCCACCGACGAGGTATTCAGCACCGAATACTTCGGCCCGATTCTCGCCGTCCACGTCTACGACGATTCGGTCGCCGGATCCTTCGAGGCAGCACTCGAACTGGTCGACGGCGGTTCGGCATACGGCCTGACCGGCGCGATCATCGCCGACGACCGCAATGCCGTGGCCAAGGCGACCGAAAGTCTGCGCTTCACCGCGGGCAACTTCTATATCAACGACAAGCCCACCGGCGCGGTCGTCGGTCAGCAGCCCTTCGGCGGATCTCGCGCGTCGGGCACCAATGACAAGGCCGGCTCGCCGCAGAATCTGATGCGCTGGACCTCCGCCCGCACCATCAAGGAAACCTTCGTCCCGCCGACCGAGCACACCTATCCGCACCAGGCACCCGAGGAGATCTGATGGCAATTTCCGGTCTGCTTCGCCCAGCCATGCTGGCCGCCTCGCGCTCGCCGCGCATGGAGCGCACCGTCACCCGCATGTCGGCCACCAAGAAGCTGGTGGACCGCTTCGTCGCCGGTGAATCCGAGCCGAATGCGGTTGCGGCCGTGGAGAATCTGCTGAGTTCGGGTCGCTATATCACCGTGGACTACCTCGGCGAGGACACCACCGATATCGAGCAGGCGCGCAATACGGTGATGCATTATCTGTCGCTGCTGTCGCTGCTCACTTTGCTGCGTGAGTCAGGAACCGTTGGGACGCTGGAGGTTTCGCTCAAGCTGTCGGCGCTCGGTCAATCCCTGCCCGCGGACGGTCACGCGATCGCTCACGAGCACGCGCACCAGATCTGTACCGCCGCAGCGGATGCGGGCGTGCTGGTCACCATCGACGCCGAGGATCACACGACCACCGATTCGACCCTGTCGATCGTGCGGGAGTTGCGCGCCGACTTCCCGTCGCTCGGAACCGTCCTGCAGGCGTATCTGCGTCGCACCGTGGCCGACTGCCGAGACTTTTCCGACCCGGGCTCGCGAATTCGCCTGTGCAAGGGTGCATATCGCGAACCCGCTTCGGTGGCGTATCAGAGCCGGGCCGAGGTCGACCAGTCCTATCTGGACTGTCTTCGGGTGCTGATGAACGGTGACGGCTATCCGATGGTCGCCACCCACGATCCGGCACTCATCGAGGCCGCCGAAGTATTCGCCACAGCGACCCGGCGCGGCTCCGACGATTTCGAGTTCCAGATGCTGTACGGCATCCGCGACGCCGAACAGCGCCGACTCGTCCGCGAAGAGCGCCACGTTCGGGTCTATGTGCCCTACGGCGATCAGTGGTACGGCTACTTCATGCGCCGACTCGCCGAACGCCCGGCCAATGTCGCGTTCTTCCTGCGCTCGCTGCGACCGGGCAGCCAGCGCTGATCCCCAGCTCGGCGGCCTTATCTGTGCAGTCGGACAAGGCCGCCGAAATTTATTTATCCAACTCGCCGATCACAGCACGTTTGTGGTCCGATTAGCTGAGTGCTGCTCAGAATGTGATCTGCGTTACTGCACTGTCGGGTATCGCAGAGGACGAAAGGAAGACCCATGCCCCTCGCGGAGTTGCGCAGCCAGATGTTGCGCCGCAAACCCCTCGAGCAGATCGAGGAGGAGACCGGGCCCGCGGACGAGCAACTGAAACGGTCACTCGGACTGTGGCAGCTCACGGCGATCGGCGTCGGCGGCATCATCGGCGCGGGCATTTTCGCCCTGGCCGGTTCGGTCGCGCATTCCGTCACAGGCCCGGCGGTGCTCATCTCGTTCCTGATCGCCGGTGTCGCCAGCGCCTGCGCGGCGCTGTGCTACGCGGAATTCGCCGGGATGGTGCCGAAGGCCGGATCCGCCTACACCTACGGCTATGTCTCCCTCGGCGAGATCGCGGGCTGGTTCATCGGCTGGGATCTGCTGCTGGAGTACATAGCGGTGGCGGCGGTGGTCGCGATCGGCGTCTCCGGATACTTCAAATTCCTACTGGGACAAGTCGATATCACGCTGCCCGATTGGATGATGGGCGCGCACGGTACCGGCGAGGGCCACGTGATCGACATCTTCGCGGTGCTGTTCTGTCTGGGCACCGCGTGGTTGCTCTCGCGCGGCATCAAGAGCGTCGGCCGTTTCGAGACGGTCGCCGTCGGCATCAAGGTCGCCCTGGTCGTGCTGATCATCGTGCTCGGCGTCTTCCACATCGACAGCTCCAACTACACCCCGTACTTCCCGTTCGGTGCGGGCGCGGTGTGGACCGGTGCGGCAACGGTCTTCTTCGCCGTCTTCGGCTATGACGCGATGAGCACCGCCGCCGAGGAATCCGTCGACGGAAAGAAGCATCTGCCCAAGGCCATCATCTACTCGCTGGCCATCGCGATGGTGCTGTACGTGCTGGCAACACTGGTACTGACCGGGATGCAGAAGTACACCGAGATCAGCCCGACCAGCGGTTTCTCCACCGCTTTCGAGTCGGTCGGCATGCCGGGCGTCGCGAATATCATCGCGATCGGCGCGATCGTCGGCATCATCACCGTCGTGCTCACCTTCATGCTCGGCGTGACCCGCGTGTGGTTCGCGATGAGCCGCGACGGGCTGCTGCCGGAGTGGTTCGCCAAGACGCATCCGGTCCGCAAGGTGCCGACCCGGGTGACCTGGATCGTCGGCATCGGATCCGCGACCATGGCCGGTCTGCTCGATATCACCGTGGTCGCCGAGCTGACGAATATCGGCATTCTGATGGCCTTCATCGTGGTCTCCGTCGCGGTAATGGTGCTGCGCCGCACCCGCCCCGATGAGCCGCGCGCGTTCAAATTGCCGCTCATGCCGGTGGTGCCGCTGGTCGGCATCGGCTTCTCGATCTACCTGATCTGGTCGCTGCCGTGGGAGACCTGGCTGCGCTTCGCGGTGTGGCTGGTGATCGGCCTCGCCGTGTACTTCGGGTACTCGCGGATGCATTCCAAGCTGGAGCGCGGCGGGGACGTCTCGCTGGCGAAGTAGGCGCGAATCCGGTTGGGCGGGTGGACAAATGGCCACCTGCCCAACCGAATGACACTGCGGCGCCAAAACGTACGATTGCCGGGGTCGAGGATGGCCGCTGCCTGCGTACTCACATCACAGTCATGCACAGGGAATCGCCCGGATTCGTCGGGGAATTATAGGCAGGATGTAGACACCCTCGGTCGCGAGTTGGGTTCTCCCCGACGTGACGAGAACACCTAGGGTAGTTGTCATGACGGCAGCACGAGTGTGGTCGGTTACCTCGACAACCCCGACCGAAGGCGACGCGCGAGCCATCGCGAAGGCGGTTGTCGGCGAACGGCTCGCGGCCGGAGCCGAGATCACCGGACCTGCGGCGTCGGTTTTCTGGCATCTTGGCGCACTCGACGAAGGACAGGAGTGGCGGGTGACGCTTCGCACCGCCACCGCCGCCCGTGACCGGCTGGCTGGGTAGGCAGCCAGCACCCGTTCCAGCGGCGCGGTGGCCTTATCCGGGTGGTGCAGTACCGCCCAGACGCGGCCGGTCATTATGTCCAGCTCGGCGTGATCGATCCAGGCACACCAGTGCGGAGCCCCCGAGTCGGCGCGCTCGAGCGCGTCACGCGCGATGTCCAGTCCGCGGTCCGCCCCGTCGCGATCACCGGCAATCGCGCACGACCAGGCGCGCCGAGATTCCAGCAGGGCACGGGCTTTCGGGTGTGCGACGGAAGCGATTGCAGAACAAGCCGGGCCAACTCGGATGAGCGGCTGGTTCGGATTGCTGCTGGCAGTCGGGCTGCCGCTGACGGTGCTCATCTGGGCGATTTGCTGGCCGCGCCGATGAACGGCCTGCGTAGGTTATCAACCGATGCCGCTACGGCATCGGTCGATACAGAAACGGTCTTGGACAGGCATCAATTCAACGCCATACCCTTCTGACACGTTCGAGCGGAAGTGACCTACCCCACACTTCCGCTCGCACACAGGAGGACACAATGTGCGAAAACAGCAGTTCTGTCGGCATTTTCGGCTGTATGAGCGAGACCGATGCCGCATGAATGATCACCGAATCCTCATTACCGGCGCCGGCGGCGGCATCGGCACACTCATGCGGCCCCGCCTACGGCGTCCCGATCGCATTCTGCGGCTACTGGATCTGACCGAACTCCCCACGCCGACGGCAGGCGAACGGGTCGAACTCGTCACCGGATCGCTCACCGATCCGGCCACCATGGCAGCGGCCTGCCGGGATGTGGATGCGATCATCCATCTCGGCGGGATCAGCCGGGAAGACAGCTGGGACAACGTGCTCGCCGTCAATATCGATGGCACGCATACGGTTCTGGAGGCTGCGCGGCAGGCGGGTGTGTCGCGGGTCGTGCTCGCCTCGAGCAATCATGCCGTGGGATTCCGCGCCGTGGGCGAAGACCCGATTCCCGATGACGCCTCACCCCGGCCCGATACCTATTACGGCGTCAGCAAAGTGGCCGTCGAGGCGCTCGGCAGTCTCTACCACTCCCGCTTCGATATGGATGTGATCTGCATCCGGATCGGCTCGTGTTTCGAGCGTCCACACGATGTGCGCGGACTGTCGATGTGGTTGTCCCCCAATGATTGTGCGCGACTGTTCGAGGCATGCTTGGCCGCCGAGCGACCAGGCTATCGGGTGATCTGGGGCGTATCCGCCAATACCCGTGCCGTCGTATCCCTGCGCGAGGCCGAAGCACTCGGCTACCGCAGCCAGGACGACGCCGAACAGTTCGCCACCGATATTCCGTCCGTCGGCGAACCCGGTCCGTGGCTTATCGGCGGCCCCTTCGTGGAAACGCCACTCGGCAAACCGAATCCGCTCTGACCTCCAAATTTGCTTCATCGCGAAAGCAGCGCAGCACCATGCAATTCAAAGCAACGACGGCCGCGCCGATATCGGCGCTCGCGTCCAATGTCAAATTTCTCTATTTCTTCGGCGCCCTCGGCGGCATCCTCTTCGGTTACGACCTCGGGGTCATCTCCGGTGTGCTGTTGTTCATCAAGAAGTCGTGGCAGCTGTCCTCGGTGACGCAGGGTGTGATCGGTGGCTGCCTGGCCGCCGGTGCGGTGATCGGCGCGGCCATTGCCGGACGGATCACCGATCGGCTGGGACGGCGACGAACCATCATGTTGGCAGCCGCGGTTTTCGCGGTCGGCGCACTGGGCTGTGCGCTCGCGCCCAATGTGACGGCGCTGGTGATCGCCCGTTTCATTACCGGTATCGCGGTGGGATGTTCGTCGGCGACGGTGCCCACCTACCTGTCCGAACTGGCCCCGACCAGGGCACGCGGTGCATTGTCGACGTTGAATCAGCTGATGATCGTCTCGGGCATCCTGATCGCCTACATCGTGGACTGGGCGCTGTCCGGCAGCGGTAACTGGCGCATGATGTTCGCGGTCGCGGCGATTCCCGCAGTGGCGCTGTTGGCCGGTATGTCGGTGCTGCCGGAGACGCCGCGCTGGCTGGTCCATGCCGGGCGCGAGGAGGAAGCGCGGGTCGTGCTGGCGGGTACCCATCGCGCCGATGAGATCGAATCCGAGATCAGCAGCATTCGCTCGGTGATTCGATTGGATGAGCAGCAGAAGGGGCGGCTGCGGGATCTGTTGGCGCCGTGGGCGCGGCCGGCTTTGGTGGTGGCGCTTATTCTGGCTGTCGGACAACAGTTCTCGGGTGTCAATGCCGTGAATGTGTACGCGCCGACCATGTTCAAGGATCTCGGCTTCGGAAATTCGACATCACTGCTGGCGTCCATTGTGCTCGGGGCGATCAAGGTGGCATTCACGGCCTGGGTGATCTTCGTCGTGGACCGTTGGGGCCGAAAGCCTTTGCTGCTGCTCGGCAACGTGTGTATGGCCTCGTCCCTGTTCCTGCTCGGCGCCATCGTGCTCGGCGTGCACAATCACACTATTACCGGCCTCACGACGCTGATTCTGCTCAATGTCTATCTCGCGGGTTACGAATTGGGTTGGGGCGCGGTGGTGTGGGTGATGATGGCGGAGATCTTCCCGCTGCGGGTACGCGGTGTCGGCATGGGCGTCGGCAGTGTCGTGCTGTGGAGTTCGACCTTCGCCATCACCTTCCTGTTCCCGGTGATGAACGATCATCTCGGACTGGGCTATTCGGCCTGGATCTTCGCCGCAGTCAGCGTGGTGATGTTCATACTGGTGCAGCGGTTCGTACCGGAGACCAATGGTCGCAGTCTGGAGCAGATCGAGTTGGAGCTGCGGGCCCGGGTCAGCGGTAAATCCGCATGAGCGTGGTTTATGTCTCGAATGCCGACAGTCGCGAAATCTCGGTGCTGCGACTCGACGACGACGGGGCGCTGACGCTCGTCGAGTCGCAGGCGGTGGACGGCGCGGTGATGCCCTTGGCGATGAGTCCGGACCACCGGTACCTCTACGCAGCACTGCGCTCGGCGCCGTTCGCGGTGGCGGTATTCGCCAGAGATCCGGCAACGGGGCGGTTGACACCACTGTCGACCGCGCCGCTACCGGACAATACGGCCTATCTCGCGACCGATCGAAGCGGGCGTTATCTGCTGAGCGCGTCGTATTCGGGTGACAAGATCGCCGTCAATCCGGTCGCATCCGATGGCGGTGTCGGACCGCCGATCGCGGTGGAATCGACACCGCCGCACGCGCATTCGATACTCACCGATCCGTCGAACCGGTATCTGTTCGCGGCAGCGCTCGGCGGTGATGTGATTCTGCAGTACCGCTTCGATGCCGGAACCGGGCGGCTCACACCGAATGAGCCGCCGTGGGTCGAGACCGAATCTGGCGCTGGTCCGCGTCATATCGTGTTCCATCCGTCCGGCTCGTTCGCCTTCGTGACGAATGAGCTGGCCGGCACGGTGAACAGCTACCGCTTCGAATCCGATACGGGCACGCTCACTCTCATCGCATCGGCGTCGGTGCAACCGCCCGAATCCAAGGGGCCACCGTGGACTTCGGAGCTTCGCGGCACACCTGATGGCCGCTACCTCTATGTGGCCGAACGGTCTTCGAGCACGATCACGGGATTCCGTGTCGACTCGGCGACCGGGCTGCTCGATCCGCTCGGACACACACCCACCGAGACCCAGCCGCGCGGATTCGCCATCGATCCGAGCGGGCGGTTCCTGGTGGTCGCGGGGCAGAAATCTGATGCCGTCACCAGCTACGCCATCGATCCCGCGACCGGCTCGCTCACCCCACGACAGCGGCTCGAGGTCGGCCGCGATCCCAACTGGGTCGAGATCGTCGCCCCGCAATGAATACCCTCGAGGTATCGGTTGATGCCGAATTGGCGTTGGACGAGTATCAGTAGCGAGTCATAGCCTGCGGAGAGCGCAATCTGCGGGCGAGGCGGAGTGCACGCCACAACGCAGGAGGAGAACGATGTCGATGCTGTCGCTGGAGCAGGTCCGCGGCTTCGTCACGGTGGCCGAGGAGGGTAATTTCCGGCGGGCGGCCGAGCGCCTGCGGATGACGCAGCCGCCGCTGAGTCGCCAGATCCAGAAGCTCGAACGCGATATCGGCGTGGAACTGTTCGACCGCACGCAACGGCAGGTCCAACTGACCCCGGCCGGGGCGGTCTTCCTGACCGAGGCACGCCGTCTGCTGGCACTGGCCGATGCCGCGCCGGGTACCGCCCGCCTGGTCGCTGCGGGCGGGGCGGGTACGGTGCGGATCGGGTTCACCGCGGCGTCGGGTTTCGGGTTCCTCGGGCGGTTCCTCAATCACATCGAGGCCGGACTCGACCGAGTCGAGATCGTGCTGCGCGAGATGGTCAGTTCCGACCAGTTCGAGAACCTGCGCAGCGGCAGCCTCGATCTGGCGCTGGCCCGCCCGCCGTTCGACCGCACCGAATTCGATTCGCGGCTGGTGCATTCCGAAGGCTTGATGCTGGCGGTTCCGGAACAGCACAAGCTGGCCGGGGAGGGTCCGATCGCGATCGAGGATCTGGGCGGCGAAACACTGCTGGTGTATGCGCCGGGCCCGGCCCGCTATTTCGCCGATCTGGTCTCCGGCATCCTCGCCGCCGTGCCCTACACCGCCACCCACGAACTCACCCAGGTGCACACCATGCTCGCGCTGGTGGCCGCCGGACGCGGCTCGGCCCTGGTGCCCGAAACCGCCACCCATCTACATCCCGACGGCGTGCGGTTCCGCCCGCTCATCGGCGTCGAGGACCCCGTTGTCCTGCACGCGATCTGGCGACGTGACTGCGCCAATCCGGCACTGCACCGAGTCATCGAACTGCTCGATTCGCTGCCGCCCGCTCCTTGAAAGGATCCACATGTCCCATCTGTCCGCCGACGAGCTGGGCCCGGCACTGGGCCGCGGGTTACTGTCCTTCCCCGTCACGCATTTCGATGCCGAGTTGGCCTTCGACGAGGCCGCCTACCGCAAACACATTGCCTGGCTGTCCCAATACGAGGTGGCGGGCCTGTTCGCCGCGGGCGGTACCGGTGAGGGTTTCTCGCTGACGCCACCCGAAATCGATCAGGTGGTGCGCGCCGCGGTCGCCGAGACCGGTGGCCGGATCCCGGTTGTCGCACCGGCCACGGCGGGCACTGCCGCAGCGATCGAACAGGCCCGCTCCGCCGAAGCCGCTGGGGCCGAAGGCATTCTGCTCATGCCGCCGTATCTCACCGAGGCCGGACCGGACGGGCTTGTCGAACATGTCGCGGCCATCTGTGCCGCCACCTCGCTCGGAGTCATCTTCTACAGCCGCGCCAACGCGACATGCAACGACGTGACCTTGGCCAGGATGGCCGAGCGCTGCCCGAATCTGGTCGGGTTCAAGGACGGTGTCGGCAATATCGAGACGATGACCCGCATCTATGCCCGGCTCGGCGACCGGCTCACCTATATCGGCGGGCTGCCGACCGCGGAGACCTTCGCTCTCCCCTACTCCGAAATGGGTGTCACCACATACTCTTCCGCGATCTTCAACTTCGTGCCGGAGTTCGCGCTCGACTTCTACCGAGCCGTGCGGGCCCGTGACCGCGACGAGGTCTACCGGCGGTTGCGCGACTTCGTCATCCCCTATCTGGATATCCGTGACCGTGCCCCCGGTTATGCGGTGTCGATCGTCAAGGCGGGACTGACCGCCATCGGTCACCCGGCCGGGCCGGTACGGCCGCCCCTGACCGATCTCACCGCGCCCGAGCTCGCCGACCTGACCGCACTGGTAGCCACGATCGCATGAACAGCCACAACCTTCGGGAGGATTTCATGGACACCGACCTCGACGAACTGGAGCGGATCATCGCCGCGGCCACCGACGCCGCAGGCCGCCTCGCCGGCACCACACCCACCGAACGCGCACAGTGGCTCACCCATGTCGCCGACGCCCTCGATGCCGCCGCCGACGAACTCGTACCACTCGCCGCGGCCGAGACCCACCTGCCCGAAACACCACGCCTGCGTGGCGAATTGACTCGAACCACTTTCCAGTTGCGACTGTTCGCGCAGGTGCTCGCCGATGGCGAATTCCTCGCCGCCACCGTGGATCACGCCGATCCGAGCTGGCCGATGGGACCGCGACCCGATATCCGGCGCAGCCTCGTACCGATCGGCCCCACGCTCGTTTTCGCCGCGAGCAACTTTCCGTTCGCGTTCAGCGTCGCGGGCGGCGATACCGCCTCGGCACTGGCCGCGGGCTGTCCCGTTGTCCTCAAAGCACATCCGGGCCACCCACGACTGTCCGAACGGACCGGCGCGATCGTGCGCGAAGCATTGACGGCGGCCGGTGCACCGGCAGGCACCTTCGCGGTCATCCACGGTGTCGAGGCGGGCACTACCGCTCTGCGCCATCCGGATATCGCCGCCGCATCGTTCACCGGTTCCCTGGCGGGTGGCCGTGCACTGTTCGATATTGCATCGTCACGACCGCGCCCGATCCCGTTCTACGGCGAACTCGGCAGCGTCAATCCGGTAGTGGTACTGCCCGGCGCGATTCGCGCGCGTGGACAACAGATCGTCGAGGGGTTCGTCGGCTCGTTCACTCTCGGTGCCGGACAGTTCTGCACCAAACCCGGTGTGCTGCTGCTGCCTTCGGAGCACGGACTCACCGACGCGCTGACCACTGCGGTCGCGGCAGTGCCACCACGGCCGCTACTCAACGAGCACATCGCCAACGGCTTCCGATCGCGCGTCGCCACCCTGCGCGAAAATTCCGCGGTCACTGCCCTTTCGGCACCCGACGATCTGCTCGCACCGACCTTGCTGAGCGTGCGTGCCACCGATTTCCGGACAGGCGGTGCGGCCCTGCAGGCGGAATGCTTCGGCCCAGCGGCGCTGGTCGTCGAATATGCGAATCTCATCGAGTTGCAACAGGTTCTGCACGAAATCGAGCCCGGACTCACCGCGACGATCGTTGCGGAGGACTCCGAGATCGACGATGTGCGCCCCCTCGTACCCGCCCTCACCGCACTCGCGGGCCGACTGCTGTGGAACGACTGGCCCACCGGCGTCACGGTCAGCTGGGCCCAACAGCACGGCGGCCCATACCCGGCCACCACCGCACCGGCCACCACCTCGGTGGGCACCGCCGCCATCGCCCGCTTCTTGCGGCCGATCGCCTGGCAGGGCTTCCCGGATGAACTGCTCCCGCCCGCCCTGCGTGAAGCCAACCCGTGGCGGCTGCCGCGCCGCGTCGACGGAAAGCGAGACTGAGATGTCCCCCGTTATCACCGATATTCGACTGACCCCGATCCTCATCGCCGACGCTCCCCTGCTCAATGTCGGTGGCGTGCACCAGCCGTACACACCGCGCCTGATCGTTGAGATCGAAACCGACAGCGGCGCTTGCGGTCTCGGCGAAACCTATGGCGATCGCGTCTACCTCGATCGCGCGGCCGACCTTGCCCCACAGCTGATCGGCATGCCGGTCGCCGCGGTCAACGCCATCCGCCTGCTCGGCGCGAACACCACCGGGGAGGTGCTGATCGACAACCCGATCGCGGGCGGACTGCGCGGCACCCTCACCACCGACAAGGTCCGGCTCAGCGTGATATCGGCCTTCGAATCCGCCGCACTCGACGCCCACGGTCGCGAACTCGGCCTGCCGGTGCACGCCTTGCTCGGCGGCAAGGTGCGCGACCGGGTCGACTATTCCGGCTACCTGTTCTACAAGTGGGCCGACCATCCGTTCCCCGACGCACCGACCGACGACTGGGGCGAGGTCATCGATCCCGACGGCGTCGTCCGTTTGGCCGAGAAGTTCACCGCCCATGGCGGATTCCGCTCGTTCAAACTCAAGGGCGGCGTATTCCCGCCCGAGGAGGAAGTCGCCGCGATCGAGGCATTGGCCAAGGCATTTCCGGATCATCCGCTGCGGCTGGACCCCAACGGCGGTTGGTCGCTGAGCAGCGCAACGACTGTCGCCGAACAACTTTCGGGCGTCGTCGAATACCTGGAAGACCCGACCGCCCGCCGCGAGGATATGGCCGAGGTGCATCGCCGCACCGGAATGCCGTTGGCCACCAATATGATCGTCACCTCGATCGAGGAGGTGCGGCCCGCCTTCGATATCGATGCCGTCCAGATCGTGCTGTCCGACCATCACTTCTGGGGCGGTCTATTCGCCACCCGCGACCTGGCCGCCGTCTGCCACGCCTACGGCAAAGGCGTTTCGATGCACTCCAATACCCACCTCGGAATCAGCCTGGCGGCAATGACCCACGTGGCCGCCACCGTCCCCGAGTTGACCTACGCCTGCGACACCCATTACCCCTGGCAGCCCGAGGATGTGATCGCCGAACCCATCGTGTTCGAAGCAGGCGCCGTCACCGTCCCCGACGCGCCGGGTCTCGGCATCCAACTCGATACCGACGCACTCGAGCGCCTCCATCATCGCTGGAAAGCCTTGCCGCAGTGGCACAATCGCGATGACATCGCGGGCATGCGCCTGGCCGATCCGGCGTACCGGCCGCCGACCTCACCCAAGTACTGAGGGATCGCTCCAGGCGACCGCACGTAACGGAAACGAGCCCGTCCCACGCACCGGCGCCGGGAGTGCGACCAGCCTGGCACCGGTGTCGGGGACCGCGTCCAGGTTCGTCATTTGCTCGATGATCGGGATACCCGCACCGAGCAGCGCGTGGTGGCACGGCCGGGTCGGCAGGGACATGTCGTCGATGTCGAGCGAGTCGATGCCGACCAGTGCCACATTGGCGGCGACCAGCGCATCGGCGACCTCGCCGACCAAGTACGGATGCCCGGGGCCTAGATACTCGGACGAACCCCATCGCGCCGACCATCCGGTGTGCACGAGCACCGCCTTGCCCCATAGCCGTGCCGGGTCGCCGAGCATATCCGGCCCGACCACACGGATTCCCATCGCGCGGATCATTACGATCGGCACGTTGAACAGCCGTTCCAGCGGCAGCTCGGCGATATCGGCGCCTTCGGCATGGAAGTGGAAGGGAGCGTCGATATATGTGCCCGTCTTGCCGACGGTATCCACGCGCGCGATCTCGTAGGTCATATCGATCAGCGCCGACCGGTCCCGCGCAATGTGTGTGGTGACCCGCGGTCCAGGCAAACCCGGATAGGTGAGCATGCCGTCCGAGATCGGATGAGACAGCTCAACTATCGCCTTGCTCATGCAAGTGACCGTACCCGCACATCACGCACGCAGCCCACGTTCCAATATCGCCCATGCCTGCCGGGATGTCGCCTGCCTGGATCGCGGGTCGGTCTTCGACAGCAGCCCCGCCAGCATCGCCACCGCTAATACGACGTCCATTGCCGTGACATCGGCGCGGATATCGCCGCGTTGGCGCGGGTCGTCGAGCTTCTGGGCGAGGAGGCCGAGCAGCCGCCATGCCACCCCGAGCAGCTGCTCGTCCTCGGTGTTCGACGGATAGATCATGGCGATGAAGGCCGCGGACGCCGTCAACTGATCGACGATGACCGCCAGCACATCCCCGACCGTCGTCGTCGGGTCGGCGGCAAGTACTTCGATCTCGACGATGTTCTCTTCGAATACCGCGAGCGCCATGCTCTCTCTGGTCGGAAAATGCCGGTACAGCACCCCCTGTCCGACACCTGCGGCGCGCGCTATCAAACTGAACGGTGCGTCGAAACCGTTCTCCGCGAACACAGTTCGAGCTGCTCGAATCAGCGCCGCCCGGTTTTCGGGAGCGGCTTTGGGCCCCGGGTTCTGTCGGCGCGACGCTGTCATCCGGCCAACGCTACCGCTTGACTCCGCCGACGGTCTCCAGCAAACTATCGAGCCAACCGGACAAGACCGTCCGGTTATGTTAGTGAGGAAGAGTATGTCGGTGATCACCCGCCGGACCCTGTTGACCGCGACCGCAGCGGCCGGTGTCGCCATACTCGGCTCACGAACCACCAGCCCACAGCACGGAATCGCCGCACGGGTCAACAGCGTCCCGCTCACCCGGGAGGAACGCCGGGTCGTGGTGGTCGGATCCGGATTCGGCGGCGGGGTGACCGCGCTGCGCTTGGCCCAGGCCGGCGTCCCGGTGCTGCTGCTCGAGCGCGGGATGCGCTGGCCGACCGGGCCGAATTCGGAGACCTTTCCGCGCGCCTCGGCGCTCGACAAGCGGGTGCTCTGGTACCGGTCCAGCCCGACATTATTCGGCGCACCACTGCTTTTCGAACCGTATACCGGCCTGGTCGAGGCGGTGCCCGGAACGAATATGACCGCCCTGTGCGCCGCGGGCCTCGGCGGCGGCTCGCTGATCTACCAGGGCATGTCGCTACAGCCGACGCAGCCGGTATTCGATGCGAATCTGCCCGAGGGGCTCGACTGGGCGACCATGGATCGAGTGCATTACCCGAGGGTCGCGCGCATGCTCGGCCTTGCGGTGGCGCCCGACGAGCTGATCGCGGACCGGAACTACACGGCCGCACGCGTATTCGGTGACCATGTGCGCCAGGCCGGACTGCCGCTGTCGAAGATCCCGATGCCCATCGACTGGAACTACGCACTCGCCGAGCTGCACGGTGAGATGAAACCGTCGTACACCAACGGCGACGGCGCGATGGGCGTGAACAACGGCGGCAAGCATTCGGTCGATGTCACCTACATCGCCGCGGCCGAGGCGACCGGACGGGTAGAGGTGCAGACGCTGCACCAGGTCACCGATGTCGAACGCGGCCCCGACGGCCGCTGGGTCGTGTACGTCGAGCGGCTCGACACCTCCGGCAATGTCCTGGAAAACAAGATCATCACCACCGATGCCCTGGTGCTGTCGGCGGGCAGTCTGAACACCACCAAGCTGCTGGTGCGGGCCGGTGCGAAGGGGAAGATTCCGGACCTGCCCGATGGGCTGGGTCAGCAGTGGGGCACCAACGCCGACCGGATCTACGTCTGGACCGACCCCATCTCCGATTTCGGTGCGGCACAGGGCGGTCCCGTGGTCTACGGAAGTAAGAACTGGGACGATCCGCAGGCCGCCTTCACCGTCATCCAAGCCTCCATTCCGCCGATGCAGATGGACCCCAAGAGCACCATGCTGGTCGGATACGGCGTCAGCGCGGACCGCGGCCGGTTCGTCTACGATTCGGCGACCGACGACGCGATCCTGCAGTGGCCGAAGAACGGCGACGCGAGCATCCAGAATAATCACATCGATCCGACCGTGCGCCGAATCGCCGGCCCGACAAGCATTTTGGTGGATACCAACGCGCTGTTCCCGTCCACCTGGCATGCCCTCGGCGGCGCGAGCATGGGATCGGTCTGCGATCTCGACGGCCGGGTCCTGGGCCAGCGCGGCCTCTATGTGGTCGACGGCGCACTCCTGCCCGGTAATGCCGCGGCCTGCAATCCGTCGATGACGATCGCCGCCGTCGCGGAGCGAGCCCTCGACCACCTGGTCACCCAGGACATCGGCACCGCGATCTGACGACTACGGGCGCGGCCAGGGACGGCCGAGATAGCGCTCGATATCGATATTGAAACGCTGCAGATAATCGGCGAAGGCGGCCGCGTCCTGCGGTGACCAGTCCGCGAGGATCGTCGCCAAGGTTTGCAGCGATTCGTCGCGTTCGCGGTCGAGTTGCCGTTCGCCTTCGGCGGTAATGCGGAATTTGCGGGCCATGCCGCCATCCGGATCCGGGATGCGTTCCACTACATCGTCGCGCACCATGGCCGCGGTCCGCCGGTTCAGCGTCGACACATCCTGACCCACCGCCTCGCTCAGCTGCCCGAGCGTCATCGGGCCCGCCACCCGCAGCCGATTGAGCAACGTATACGTGTTGCGATCGAGTCGACGCCCGCCGAGCTGCCGGGAGGCGAGGCTGTACCGGCCGAACAGCATGGTCTCGAACTCGATCTTGTCGAGGATTTTGTCCATTTCGGGTCCTTCTGCCGATCCGCGCCGACCTGCGCCTGGATTCCGTAGCACCAGGTATACCACGCGATGTGCGTCACACACATCATGTGCATCTAGCACATTGCATGTATATGCCATACAGTGTGCATAGCGCACATTTCATGCGCACAACATACTTCCCCTGATTTCGACCGATTTGGAGACGCGCGTGAATACTCCAGCCCCCGCTACCCGGCCAGGCGGCATCCTCGCCGTGCTGGCCACCGCAGGCATCGTCGCCTCGCTCATGGCGACACTCGTAATGCCACTGCTCGGTGAGCTGCCGCAGCTGCTGCACACCACCTCGTCCAACGCGACCTGGGTGGTCACGATCACCCTGCTCGTCGGCGCCGTGATCACTCCGGTCGCCGGACGACTCGGCGACCTCTACGGCAAGCGGAAGATCCTGCTCGCCTCGATCGTGCCGCTGATCGCCGGCTCGCTCGTCTGCGCGGTCGCGACCTCGATCGTGCCGATGATCATCGGCCGCGGCCTGCAGGGCGCGGGCGTCGGCATCATTCCGCTGGGTATCAGCGCGCTGCGTGATCTGCTGCCGCCGGAACGGTTGGGCGCGGCCATCGCACTGATCAGTTCGTCGCTGGGTATCGGCGCCGCCATGGGCCTGCCGCTGTCCGCGGCCGTTGTGGAATACAGCAACTGGCGGGTGCTGTTCTGGGGCTCGGCCGCGCTTGCCGCGCTGGTCGGTGTGCTGATCTTCGCAGTCATCCCGGATACGCCGAACAGCGGCGCCGCCGGACGTTTCGATGCGCTCGGGGCGATCGGCCTCGGCGCCGGACTCGTATCGCTGCTGCTCGCCATCTCCAAGGGCGCTGCCTGGGGCTGGACCAGTGCCGGAATCCTCGGGTTGTTCATCGCCGCGGTGGTCTTGCTGTTGGTCTGGGGTTGGTGGGAGCTGCGCATCGATGCGCCGCTGGTCGACCTGCGCGTGACCGCACGGCCGCAAGTGCTGCTGACCAATGCCGCCTCGGTCGTCGTCGGTATCGCCATGTACTCCCAGTCGCTGGTCATGCCGCAACTGCTGCAACTGCCCACCGCCACCGGTTACGGCCTCGGCCAGTCGATGATGGCGATGGGTCTGTGGATGGCGCCGGCGGGTGTCGTCATGATGCTGATCTCGCCGGTGGGCGCCAAGCTCTCCGCCGCTCGCGGTCCCAAGTTCACCCTGGTCACCGGATGCCTGATCATCGCGGTCGGCTATGCCGCCTCCATGGCGCTGATGGGATCCACCTGGGGCATGTTGGCCGTGACCGTCATCATCAGTGCGGGCACCGGTTTCGCTTACGGCGCCATGCCCGCCCTCATCATGGGCGCGGTCCCGGTATCGGAAACCGCCGCCGCCAACAGCTTCAACACCCTGATGCGTTCGGTCGGCACCTCCGCCGCAGCCGCTGTGATCGGCGCGGTACTCGCCCAGATGACCGTTTCGATGGGCGGGCACGCCATCCCGACCGAAAACGGATTCCGCGTCGCACTGCTGATCGGCTGCGGTGTCGCGGTACTCGGCGCCGCGATCTCGGCAACCATCCCGACCCGCCGGACCCCGGACTTCTCCGAACCCGCCATCACCGCGGAACCCGTCGCCGTCAGGGTGTGAGACCCGACCATTCGAGAAGGATCTCCACCCGGCACGACCCGCTCCCGATGCGGTGCGAGGTTCCCAGATCTGGAGGGCCGCAAATACCCAGTCATCAACTGCTGCCGTAGGTTCGGCGTGGCTGGTGCCCGAGTTCGGGTGCCGAACGTCCGGGGTAAACGCCGAACGCTAGATGTCACATGAAAGCTAGATGTCACATGAAAGAGGGAAGGGTTCGACCTTGATCAACACCAAAAAGCTGATCGCCGTCTGTGCGTCCGCAATCGGCATCACTACCGGGATGGCAGTTTTCCTCCCAGCCACTGCGTCCGCGGCAACATACGACGGCCAGTGTGGTGCAGGCTTCAAGGTGATCGACTCACACGAGTTGAAGGGCGGCACAGTCTTTCTCACCTACGACGGTAGGACCAACTGCGTGGTCACCGTGCGGGACAAGGCGGGCGACCCGATCTCGATGGGCGCCGCCGTGCGGCAGTCGAAGGACCACTCCCAGGTGGTCATAAACGACGACCGCGTCTTCTCCGACTACGCGTACGCGAAGGTCGAAGCCGAAGGCAAGTGCATCGACTGGGGCGGGCGCATCAAGGACGACCTCTGGGAAGAGTTCGGAGTGCACTGCGGGTAACCGAGCCTCGCTCCACCGACGGCCCTACGGCCGTTGGTGGAGCCGGCTAACGTTCAGCCCTCGTCTTTCGTTATGACGTCCTCCAGGACTCGTATCACCTGACCATTGCCCCGAGGCGACACGTTCGGGCATGGTCGATCTGCGTATCTGGACACCGGCGGACGGGAATATTCATGGGCGGCGATCGGCGACCCCACATTGTGGTGATGGGCGTGACGGGTTGCGGGAAGTCGACGATCGCGCGGCGGGTTGCCGAGATGACGGGCGGCGAGTTCCTGGATGCCGATGATCTGCATCCCCCGTCGAATGTCGCGAAGATGGCCGCGGGTATTCCGCTGACGGACGCGGACCGGGCACCGTGGCTCGAGGCCGTACGCGACTGGATGTGCACACGAGGTGCCGGTGTGGTGGCGTGTTCCGCGTTGCGGCGAGAGTACCGGGATGTGCTCCGAAATATCGCTGCGCCAGTCGCTTTCGTGCACCTCGATGGCGCGCCCACTACGATTCGGTCGCGGATGGCGGCACGACGCGGGCATTTCATGCGGCCCGTCCTGCTCGATTCTCAACTCGCATTGCTCGAGCCGCTCGGGCCGGATGAGTTCGGGGTCGTACTGGATGTCGGGGCGGGGCCGGACGAGATCGCTGGGTCGGTGGTCGATTTCGCGCGGGACCGGGCGGTGGTGCGGTGAGTGCGCATCGGAGTTTCGATATCGAGGACAAGATCGCCCTGGTCACCGGCTCGAGCCGCGGTATCGGATATGCGCTGGCAACCGGGCTTGCCGAGGCGGGAGCGACGGTCGTCCTCAATGGCCGTGACGCGGCGGCGCTCGCCCGCAGCCGGGACGAGATCGCAGATGAGACCGGCGCAGTAGTCCACGTCTGTGCATTCGATGCGACCGACTCCGCGCAGGTGACCGCCGCAGCGCAGCAGGTCGAAAAAGAGATCGGCCCGGTGGATATCATCGTGAACAACACCGGAGTCCAGCATCGCAGCCCGCTGCTCGAATTCTCCGACGCCGATTTCCGTCGCGTGCTCGATACCAATTTGTTCAGCGCCTTCTGCGTTGGACGCGAATTCGCCCGCGCGATGGTCGAACGCGGACGCGGCAAGATCGTCAATATCTGTTCGGTGCAAAGCGAATTGGGCCGGGCGGGTATCGCGCCGTATGCGGCGAGCAAGGGCGGGCTGAAGATGCTCACCCGTGGCATGTGCGCGGATTGGGCGCCGCTCGGACTGCAGGTCAATGCGATCGCGCCCGGTTACTTCGATACCGAGTTGACGGCCGCGCTGGTGCACGACGCCGAATTCAGTGACTGGCTCACCAGGCGCACACCGGCCGGACGGTGGGGCCGTACCGAGGAATTGGTGGGTGCGCTGCTGTTTCTCGCCTCGCCCGCATCGGATTTCGTCAACGGCCAGATCCTCTATGTCGATGGCGGTTTGACCGCCGTCGTCTGATCCACTTCCAGCTCGAAAGGCAACCGTGCCGAATATCAGCCGTCCCCGAATTCATCTCGGTCCCGATTCCGATTCCGCCCTCGCCAGGGGAATCGAGCAAGGCGGCGGCATTCTCGTGCCACTTGCCGATGCGGACGCGGTGGTGTGGACGCAGGGACCGGCCACCTTTCCGGACCGGCTGCCGGACACAGTGCGCTGGGTGCAGCTGCCCTCGGCTGGTGTCGAACCCTGGATCGCCGCCGGGATCATCGATGACAGTCACGCCTGGACCTCAGCGGCCGGTGCGTACGCGCGCAACGTCGCCGAGCACGGCGTCCTGCTGCTGCTCGCCGGTGTGCGGGTCCTTGCCGAACAGATACGTGCGACATCCTGGCGCAAAACGGATTTCGACCCTCGGGTCGGAACGCTGTACGGCTCGACCGTGGCCATCGTCGGCTGTGGCGGCATCGGCCGCGCCATGATTCCCTTGCTCACCGTATTCGGCGCACAGGTATTGGCGGTCACCCGGTCGGGCGCTCCGGTGCCCGGCGCCGCCGAGACGGTCGCCGCGGACCGGACAACCGAAATCTGGTCGCGGGCAGATCATTTCGTACTCGCCGCACCGGCCACACCCGAAACCACGCACCTCGTGGATGCGGACGCTCTCGCCAGAATGAAGTCGACCGCTTGGATCGTGAACGTGGCCCGTGGCTCGCTCATCGACACCGATGCGCTGGTACGCGCACTCGAGGACGGATCGATCGGCGGCGCTGCCCTGGATGTGACCGAACCGGAACCACTTCCGGCGGGCCATTCCCTCTGGACGCTGCCCAATGCCATCATCACCCCGCATGTCGCCAATCCCGCGACGGGCATCACCGCGGTGCTCGCCGATCACGTCGCGGCGAATGTCGAACGGTTCGCCGCCGGACAGCCACTGCTCGCGACCATCGATATCCGACGGGGTTATTGAGCCGTGCGCCCGGCACTGTTCCTGACGTAGTTGGCGACGACGGCGCGCAATATCTCGCGCACGGCTTCCGCCGGTTTGGACAGCGGTTGATTGGTCGGGGTGCCCAGCGATACCTGGACCGTGATCGCCGGTTCGATGCGGCGCAGTTCCAGATTGTCGACGGTCATGATCCGGCGGGCGACCGACAACGGTAAAACAGTGGCGCCCAGGCCATTTCGCACCGCCTGCGCCATCAACGCCACCGACTCCACCTCGCCCACGACATGCGCATGTTCCAGCGCGTGATCGTAGGCCTGCTCCACCACTTTCCGGATCGTGTGCATCGGGCCGGGCAGCAGCAACGACAGCCCTTTCAGCTGCGCGATCGAGACCGCGGAACCGGTCGTACCCGGCAGCCCGGTCCCCGCCGGGGCGACGACCATCAGTTCCTCGGTGAGCAGCGGCTCGAAGGTCACTCCCTTGATCGGTCCGGTGTCGTACAGCAGCGCCATATCCATCCGGCCGGTCATCATCGCCTCGCTGAGCACGCCGCCGAAGTTCTCGTTGATATGCAGCAGGATGCTCGGATACCGTTCGCGCACCGCGGTCAGCAATGGCAGAGCGATCGCGTTGACCGTGCTGTAGGGCGCCAGCCCGACGGAAACGCCGCCCGCCAGTTCGCGACCGACCACACTCACCTCGGCCTGTGCGCTCTGCACCTGGCGCAGGATGATCTGCGCGTGCCGGTACAGGGCCCGGCCCGCATCGGTGGGCTCGACGCCTTGCTTGTGCCGGATCAACAGTTGCTGACCGAACTGGGCCTCCAAGGCCGTCATCTGCTGACTCAGCGCGGGCTGGGCGATATGCAGGATATCCGCGGCACGGGTGATGCTGCCGGCATCCACGATGCGCACGAACGAAAACAACCGTCGGGTATCCACGTCGTCGATCCACCTTTCTCGCAGCAACTTCGTCGCACGCGATGATTTCCGTATTGTTGCTCTGCGGAAACGCCGCGGTACCGAATTCCCGGCCGACACTATGAGCCCGCCACATAGTCGCTGCTCAGACACCATAGAGGTTCGTTATCGCCTCACCCGAAACCGGTATTACCCGCGTGCGGGCGAACCTGCGTAGCGTCCTTTTACACCGCACGTTCACTCATACGGTGCTCACAGTTTCCCACCCAGCGGAGGCATCCATGGCATGGCAGATCGATCTCGTCGCCGATATCGGTGAGAGTTTCGGAGCGTGGACGATGGGCGATGACGACGCACTGCTCGACGTTCTCACCTCCGCCAATATCGCCTGCGGCTTCCACGCGGGCGATCCGCAGACCATGGACCGGACGGTCCGCCACTGCGTTGCCCGCGGCATCGGTATAGGCGCGCACCCCAGCTTCCCGGATCTGGTCGGCTTCGGTCGGCGGGCCATGGACCTCTCCGCCGACGAGGTGCGCACCGATGTCCTGTACCAACTCGGCGCACTGCACGCCTTCGCCGCCGCGCACGACACCGCGGTGTCGCATGTGGCGCCGCACGGCCGACTGGGCAACCTGGTGGCGACCCACGCCGACTACGCCGCCGCCGTGGTCGATGCCGTCGGGTCGTTCGATCCGAACCTGATCGTGCTCGCCCAGGACGGTGAACTCGCCGACCACGCCCGCGCACAGGGAATTCGCGTCGGCATTGTCGGCATTGTGGATCGCGCTTATCGCGCAGACGGCACCCTCGTCCCGCGATCCGAGCCGGGTGCGGTCATTCACGACCCCGAGGTCCTCGCCCGCCGAGCGGTGCGCATGGTAACCGAGGAAATTGTCGAATCCGTCGACGGCACAACCCTTTCCGTCCAGCCGCACACGCTGCTTTTGCACGGCGACAACGCAGACGCAGTGCGCAGTGCACGGTCGATCCGGACCGCGCTCACTGCCGCAGGTGTGCAGATCGTCGCGCTGCCCGAGGTCCTCGCGGACCGTGCCGGTAAGGAAAACGAACCATGTCCGGCGTAGCAGGGGTCGCCTTCCAGGTCGCGGACTGCGGTGATTCCGCCGTACGCGTCACCGCGCTGGGGGCCGACAGGGAGGAATGCTGGCGAGCTGTGCACGCGATCGCGGCCGCGCTGGACACCGATGCAGACCGCTTCGCGATTACCGGCATCATTCCGACCTACGACGCCGTACTCATCGAATTCGACTGCGCGGCAAGAACTCACGACGATATTCGGCAGCTGCTCGCGAATCCGGGAGAATCGGCGGCACCTACACCGCGCCCGGCCCGGCATTTCGATATTCCGGTGGTCTACGGCGGCGAGTACGGTCCGGATCTCGTCGACATGGCCGACCAACTCGGGCTGTCCCCCGCCGAGGTGATCCGTGTGCACGGATCGTCACCACTCATCATGCGATGCTTCGGATCTCCAGGCGGCGCGCCGATGCTCGACGGACCCGCCTTTCCACGGCCGGTACCCCGACGTGTCGTCCCCCGCCCGCATGTACCCGCCGGAGCCGTGGCCGTGGCCGGTCGACAAGCGGTCGTTTCGGCACGGCCTGCGCCCGGCGGATGGCCCGTCATCGGTCGAACCCCGCGCACCATGGTCGACCCGACAACCGAGCCGCTGTCCGCTTTCCGACCCGGAGATACGTTTCGGTTCCATGCCATCGCGGCCCACGAATGGTCCCGGTTCGAGGGGGTGCTGCATGGCTGAGACCATCACCGTGACAACCCCGGGGATCACCACCATCCAGGATCTGGGTCGCCGCCGAGCCTCCCGGATCGGCCAGCTGACCGGCGGTGCCCTCGACCAGTACAGCGCCGAGGTCGCCAACGCTCTGGTCGGCAGTGCGCGCACAGCACCGCTGCTCGAACTGGTCGCGCTGGATTTCGGTGCCGTCGCGAGCACCGATCTGCTCGTCGCGATCACCGGTGCGCCCGCCGACGTATGCGTCGACGGTGTCACCCGCGCCCAGTGGCAACCGTTCATCTGGGCCGCAGGCACCGAACTCACCGTTCGCGACATCCGCGACGGTCTCCGGGTCTACCTCGCGGTGCACGGGACGATTTCCGCGAACTATCTGCTCGACAGCTGCGCTCCGGATCCGGTACTCGGTTTCGGTCGACAACTGACGGCGGGCGCGAATCTCGACATCGGTGTCGACGGGCCGCTGCTCGACCACCCGTTTTTCCGAATTCCCTTGTTCCACTTCGATATCGCGCGGCCGGTATGCACCGGAAGCTGGACCATCGATGTCACCGATGGACCCGATATCGCCGAGTTCGGCAGCACCGCATCGCGGCTGTTCGAGACACCGTTCGTCGTCGACGACAACAGCAATCACATCGGACTCCGACTGAGTCCCGATGGTGTCGTCCCGCAACGAGAGAGCCGAACCGAGGTCTTATCCCGGGGCGTACCGATCGGGGCCGTCGAAGTCCCCGCCGGAAACGAACTGCTCGTGCTGCACCGTGGCCGCGGCGTGACGGCGGGCTATCCGGTACTGGCGGTCGTCACCGCAACCGGCTTGTCGCAACTGGGGCAGGCCCGCCCGGGCCAGCGAATCCGCTTCCGGCACATCGGTATTCCCGATGCGGTGCGCCGCTACCGTGCGCAGCAGTCCGCGATCGATCGACTACGCACCCGTGTGGCAAATGCCTACGGCAGCCTCCGAATTCCCGTCCACACCAACACCTGCCACCGGCCCGGTCTGCGCGGTCAGGCCCCGGAGGCGGCAGCTTGCACAACCACGCAGGGGCCCCGCGCAGACCACATCCGACACAGTCACCTGGAGTACCCATGACCGACACGATCTCTCCGGCCCCGGCCGCGTCCGTGCCCACCGACCAAACGCATGCGGCGCCGTCCGGTTCGATCCGCAAGGTCGTACTGGCCGGCTGCGTCGGCATCTTCGTCGAGCTCTACGACAACGGCATCTTCGCCTTCATGGCGACCGCGCTGGCCATCGTGTTCTTCGATGTATCCAAGTCGAGTGACGCATTGCTGCTGGTCTTCGCCGGATATGCGATTTCCTTCTTCGTGCGTCCGCTGGGCGCGGTGATCTGCGGCATCCTCGGCGACAAGATCGGCCGCCAGAAAATGCTCGTCTTCGTCATCATGCTGATCAGCGTCGCGACGGCGGGCATCGGCATCCTGCCGACCTATGCGGCGATCGGCGTCGCGGCACCCGCGTTGTTGATCGGCTTGCGATTGGCGCAGGGATTCTCGGTCGGCGGTGAGGCCGCCGGTGCGATGACCTTCCTCGCCGAACATTCGCCCGAGGGCAAACGCGGACTGATCACCAGCTACGCCCAGATCGCCTCCTTCCTCGCACTGCTGACCGGCACCCTGGTTGCATTCACGATGTCCCCATGGTTGAACGCGAATGCCATCCACGGCGGCGGATTCGGCAGCTGGGCCTGGCGGATTCCGTTCCTCATCGCGATCCCGATGGGTCTGATCGGCTGGTACATCCGCCGCGCCATCAGCGACACCCCGAATTTCGGCAAGCTCAAGGAATCCGGCGGTCTTTCGCGCAATCCGCTGAAGGAAGCCTTCGCCACACCCGAGCACCGCAGGGCGATGCTGCTCGCGCTGTTCATCCCGCTGATGAACGGCTCCGGCTATTACGTGCTGTTCTCCTACATGCCGACCTTCCTCAAGGGCGACAAGATCGGATTCTCCACTGGCACAGCACTTATCGTCACCGCCGCCAGTCTGGTCGCGATCAGCATCGCGATTCCGTTCATGGGCGCACTGTCGGACAATCTCGGCCGCAAGAAGGTGATCGCCGGTGCCGCGATCGCGATGGCAGTCGGTGCCATTCCCTGCTATGCCCTCATCGCGACCGGCAGTTTCGCACTCGCGGTGCTCGGCGCCTGCATCATGGCCGTCATTTTCGCCGGGCACACCGCGGTCATCCACATCCTCATCGTCGAACTGTTCCCGACCCGCGTCCGGTATTCCGCCTACGGACTCGGCTACAACATCTCCTCGGCGCTGTTCGGTGGCACCGCACCGCTGCTGATGACCTGGCTCATCCCGCATTTCGGCATCTACGTCCCGGCCGTCTATGCCGTCGCCACCGCACTCGGCACCCTCGCGGCGGTCAGCACCGTCACCGACCGTGCTCACCTGCCCCTGCGCGACACGCTCTGACCACAAGCAGAACGGCCTCACCCGAGACAAGGAGTGTCATGCCTTTCGACGACTACCGAACCGCGCTCGTCACCGGAGCCAATACCGGCATGGGAGCCGCGATCACCGAGACGCTCACCAAACGTGGCCTCACCGTCTACGGCGTCGCCCGCGACGCCGCACGGCTCGACGAGGTGGCCGCACGGACCGGAATGATCCCCCTGGCCGTCGATATCACCGACACCGCCGCACTCACCAGTGCGGTCGGGCGCCTCGAAATCGACATCCTGGTCAACAATGCCGGGGTATCGGCCACCGGGAACATTCTCGACGCAACACCGGAATCGGTCGATGCCATGGTCGATGTGAATCTGCGTGCCGTGCTGCATCTGTGTCGGCTGCTGCTGCCGGGCATGGTCGCACGAGACCTCGGCCATGTCGTCAACATCAGCTCCATCGCGGGTCTGTACAACTTCTACGGCCACACGGCCTATCACGCGACAAAGGCCGCGATCCACCAGATCTCGCGTCAGTTCCGCAATGATGTCATCGGCAAGCGCATCCGGGTCACCGAGATCTGCCCAGGCCGGGTCGAGACCGAAATCTTCGGACGCAATCTCGGCGGCACACCCGAGGCTATGCGGGAGGCCTGGGAGACCTATTACGAAGGCTACGAATCCATTACGACCAAGGACATCGCCGACACCATCGAGTTCGCGATCGACGCACCGCGGCACGTGAACCTGGGCCTGATCGAGATCACGCCGACGTTCCAGGTACCCGGTGGGCTCGAATTCGTCCGGCGGCAGGATTGAGGTCGCCGCTACCGATGACCGAATTACCTTCTCGCGCATCGGGAGTGGTGGCGCATGCCGCGGGCGATCTTCGCGTCGAAGCCATTGCTCTTACACCGCCGGGACGGTCCGATACGGTCGTGGAAATCGCGTACGGCGGCATCTGCGGATCCGACCTGCACTACTGGACACACGGAGCCGCAGGCGAATCCATCCTGAGGGCACCGATGCTGCTCGGACACGAGGTGGTCGGCACGGTGCTCCAGCAGGCCGCAGACGGTAGCGGGCCCGGGCCGGGTACCCGGGTGGCCGTACATCCGGCGACACCAGGTGGCGACAGCTCGCGCTATCCCGCCGACCGCCCCAACCTGTCACCCGGATGCACCTATCTCGGCAGTGCGGCCCAATTCCCGCATACGCACGGAGCATTCACGCGATATGCGGTGCTGCCGTCGCGGATGCTCCGTCCGCTGCCCGATGGTCTTTCGCTGCGAACAGCCGCCGTCGCAGAACCGGCTTCGGTTGCCTGGCATGCGGTTTCGCGCGCGGGGCACATCGAGGGAAAGACCGCGCTGGTGATCGGTTGCGGGCCGATCGGCGCGCTGGTGGTGTCGGTGCTGCGCCGCGCCGGTGCCGCGGCGATCACGGCCGTGGACATCCATGATTATCCACTGGCTATTGCTCGCGAACTCGGCGCGACCGCAACATTGAAGGCCGACGACACCGGCGCAATCGCCGCGGTGGACGCCGACATCGTCATCGAATGCTCCGGCAACCGCTTCGGACTCGAATCCGCCATTCGGGGCGCCACCCGAGGTGGCCGGGTGGTGCTGCTCGGGCTGCTGCCCACCGGACTTCAGCCCGCCCCGCTGTCACTGGTCATCACGCGCGAACTCGAGGTCGTCGGATCGTTCCGGTTCAACGACGAGATCGACGCGGTGCTCGACGCACTCGCCGACGGGAGCCTGGTCGTCGAGCCGGTCATCAGCCACGAGTTCCCCGTTCGAGATGCCCTGGCGGCCTTTGCCGTCGCCAAGGATGCCGCGGCCTCCGCCAAAGTGCTGCTGGCGTTCTGAACCCTATGTCGATCCCAGGAGGAAGCATGTCCCCTGTCGCCCTCGCCACCCGCGTCGAGCGGATGCGAGAATCGCCGAGTTCTGCTGCCGCACAACGAGTTCGCGAGCTGCGTGCGTCGGGTCGGGTGATCCTCGACCTGACCGTCGGCGAACCGGATTTCGACACCCCCGATCATGTGATAGCCGCGGCGATCACGGCCATGGACTCCGGGCTCACCAAATACACTGCGGTGAACGGTATTCCGGAGCTGCGGCATGCGATCGCGGCGCGGATACTCGACCGGACCGGAATCACGGTCGGCGACAACGAGATCACCGTCGGCGGCGGGGCCAAGCAGGTCATCTTCATGGCGCTGATGGCGACGGTCGCGGAAGGCGACCAGGTCATCGTACCGTCGCCGTACTGGGTGTCCTATCCGGATATGGTCACCCTGCACGGTGGCACGCCCATTGTCGTGGACTGCCCCGAATCTGACCGATTCCTGCTCACCGCAGCAGGATTGGAGGCGGCGATCACGCCCGCCACGAAATGGGTGATCCTCAACGGACCGTCCAACCCGACCGGCGCGGTGTACAGCGCGGAGGAACTCGCGGCGCTCGCCACCGTGCTGGAGCGGCACCCGCACGTGAACGTCTTGTGCGACGAGATCTACGACGAGATCGTCTTCACCGATCAGCGCACCCCGAGCCTGCTATCCGTGGCGCCCCAACTGCGCGATCAGATCTTCGTCGTCAACGGAGTGTCCAAGTCCTATGCGATGACCGGCTGGCGACTGGGGTACGGCGTCGGGCACCCGCAGCTCATCGCCGCGATCAACAAATTGCAGTCGCAGAGCTCGTCCTGCCCGTCCTCGATCAGCCAGGCAGCCGCAGCCGAGGCGATTTCCGGCGACCAGAGCTTCGTCGCCGAGTCGATCGTGAGTTACCGCGAGCGCCGTGACCTCGTGTTCGACCTGCTCGCCGACGTGGACGGACTCGCACCGGTGCGGCCGCAGGGCGCGTTCTACCTGTTCATCGGATGCGCCGGACTCCTCGGCAAGCGGACACCGGACGGACGAGTGCTGCACGACGACCAGGACGTCGTGCTGTATCTGCTCGAGGCCGCCTCGGTCGCGACGATCCAGGGCTCCGCCTACGGCGCGCCGTCATACCTGCGCATCTCCTTCGCCACCGCGGAGAACGTGTTGCGCACCGCCGCCGCCGAAATCGCGAAAGCCATTGCCGCACTGAACTGACCACAGCCCGACCCAGCACGGAGAAACCATGGTTCACGTCACCACCAAGATCGACCGCGCCGACCGCGCACTCATCGACGAACTCGGCACCTTCTCGGCGGCCACCATCCACGAGGCCCAGGGCCGCAAGGGTGCACTCGACTCCGATATCAAACCCATCGACCGCGGCATGTCCTTCTGCGGATCCGCGTTCACCGTGGTCTGCCATCCCCGCGACAACATCATGCTGCAGGTAGCGATCAGCTATGCCCAACCCGGCGACGTCCTCGTCGTGGCATCCGGCGACCAGCCGGCCGGGCAATTCGGCGACGTCCTCGCCAATGCGTGTGCCGCCCGCGGCATTTCCGCCCTCGTCACCGACGGCGGCGTACGCGATACCCGAGAAATCCGCGAACTCGGATTCCCGGTCTTCGCCAAACACGTCTGCATCGAGGGCACCGTGAAGGAAACCCTCGGCCCCATCAACCAGCCCCTCGTCTTCGGCGGCCAGGTCATCCATCCCGGCGATATCGTCAAGGGCGACTGCGACGGTGTCGTAGTCGTCCGACGCGAAGAAATCCGATCCGCTATCACCGCCTCCCGCGAACGTGACACCGCCGAGGCCGCCTACATCGAACGCTACAAAACGGGCGAGACCCCCATCCAGGTCTCGAACCTGGCCGCGATTCTGGAAGCCAAGGGCCTCACCGTGGATCAGTAGTCCTCAGAACTCGTCGGGGCAGCCGCACGAACCTCTGGTGTGCAGCACCGCTTCGAGATTAACCACTCCGGGGCGGCGCGTGTGGTCGTCGAGCTGTTGTAGCAGCAGGTCGATGGCGGTTTCGCCCATGAGGCGGGTGGGCTGGACCATGGTGGTCAGACCGGGGCGGGTGTAGCGGGAGTATTCGATCCCGTCAAAGGCGACCACCGCGAGGTCGTCGGGTACCCGCAGTCCGGCGTCGTAGGCAGCGCGCAACATACCCATTGCCTGCAGGTCGCTGGTCACGAAAATCGCCGTGGGGCGGCGCGAGTCGGCCATGAGGTCGGCCAGTGCGCGGTAGCCCGCGGCACCTCCGAAATCCGTTCGCACGATGCGTCCTTCGGCAAGTCCGGCGCCGGCCAGCGCATTTCGATAGCCCCGGACGCGGTCCTCGGCAGTGGACACGTGCGGGCCGCTCAGGCAGGCGATTTCACGGTGACCGTGTCCGATGAGATGGGCGACGGCCTGTTCCGCGCCCGCGACCGAATCGCACATGACGTGCGCGCAACGCGCCGGATCGATCACGCGGTCCAGCGCCACCAGCACCATGCCCGCATCCTCGCAGGCATCGGCGATGCCGGTCTCCCATGACGACGAAATCGCAAGCAGCCCTTCGACTCTGCGGTCGATGAAGGTGCGCACATAGGCGCGCTCGCGTTCCTCGTCCCCGGCGGCATTGCCGACGAACAGCGGATACCCCCGCGCGAAGGCGGCCGCCTCGATCACGGCGGACAACTCGGCGAAGAACGGGTTCGCGCCGTCCGGAATCACCATGCCCAGCGCATGTCCGCGGTTCATGCGCAGGCTGCGCGCGGACATATTGGGCCGGTAGCCGAGTTCGGCGATGGCGGCCTCGATGCGGGCCTTGGTCGCGGGCGCGACCTGCCGGGGTCCGCCATTGAGCACATAGCTCACCAGCGCCGGTGACGTGCCGGCCAGCCGCGCCACGTCGGCTCGTGTGACTGCCATCCGAAATCTCTCCTTGCTCCGACCGTCCATCCAAGCACTCCGCGCAAGTACTTGACAGCCGGTGACTCGGGTCACACACTACTCATCAACTCGCGTTGATCAACACGAGTTGATACCTGAGATGGATAGGTCGAACTCACGATGAATGCTCGATTCAGGCGTGCAATGGCGCCGCTTGTCCTCATCGGCGCGCTTGCCGCCGCAGCCTGCGGTCGCGGTGGACAGGACAGGAGCGACGGCGACTTCAAGATCGCGATCGTCACCCGGAACTTCACCAACCCCTACTGGGCGGCATTGCGCGACGGCGCCCTCGCGGAGGGACAGAAGCTCGGGGTGAAGGTCACGGTGCAGGCCGGTCAGTCCGAGACCGACGCCGACGGTGAGAACGCCCAGATCTCCACCCTGGCCGCGCAGGGTTACGACTGCTTCGGCGTGGTGCCGGTCAATGCCACGAATGTGATCACCCCGCTGACGCCGGTGGCGCGCAAGAACATTCCGATCCTCGATCTCGACACCCAGATCGACGCGAAGGCCTCCGCGCAGGCCGGGGTGTCGTATGCGAGCTTCATCGGTTCGGACAATCTCGATGCGGGCCGGATCGCCGGGCAGAAGATGCTCGAAGCGCTCGGCGGCACCGGCAAGGTCGCCATCCTGCAGGGCATCGCGGGCGAGCAGAACGGCATCAACCGTGATCAGGGCTTCACCGATGCGGTCACGAGCAAGCTGGAGATCGTCCAGAAGGCGCCCGCCGACTACGAACAGGACAAGGGCCTGCAGGTCACCGAGGCGATTCTGAAGGCGCATCCGGATATCACCGGCATCTTCGCCGCCAACGACACCATGGGCCTCGGCGCCGCCCAGGCGATCAAGAACGCGGGCCGGACCGGTCAGATCAAGGTGATCTCCGTCGACGGCATCCAGGCCGCCCTCGACGCCGTCAAGGCGGGCACCCTGACCGGCACGGTGACCCAATACCCGTATGCCGAAGGACAACTCGCGGTGCAGAGCTGCCTGGCCGAGCACCAGGGCAAGAAGCTGCCCGAGCGCGTGGTCTCCCCCATCGCCTTCATCGGCAAGGACAATGTCGACCAGCAGATCGCGGCGTTCCCGCGTCCGATCGTCGCCTTCGACAACCCCGTGGAAGGGCTGCTGAACAAGTGACCGCAGAGGCAATCGAAGAACTCCGCGCGCGTGAGGGGCGCACGGAGATCCTCGCCAAGGTCGCCGAATTCGCGGCACCGCTCGCCCTGGTCGTTTTGTGGGTGGCGTTCTTCATCGCCACCCCGAACTTCCTGACGGCGGACAATATCGGCGATCTGCTGGTCGCCTCGACCATCCTCACCGTGCTCGCGCTCGGCCAGCAGTTCGCGATCACCGTCGGCGGCATCGATCTGTCGGTCGGCGCCAACTTGCCATGGGCGGCAGCCGTTCTCGGCTATCTGGCCAGCCACGGCTATCCGATGGCGGTCGCCATCGGGGCCGCGATCCTGAGTGGACTGGCGGTCGGCGTCGTCAACGGTGTGCTGGTCGGCCGACTGCATATGACCGATTTCGTCGTCACGCTCGGCATGCTGAGCGTGCTCAACGGCATCACCCTACTGCTGACGCACGGCAATACCGAGGCCGTGAGTTCCCGCTTCCTGCAACGGCTCGCACTGGACGGCATCGGACCGGTGCGCTGGTTCTGGCTGCTGGCGCTGCTCGCCGCGCTGGTCGTGGCGGGCATCATCTTCCGCACCCGGATCGGCACCCATCTGCTCGCCACCGGCGGACGACTCGAGGCCGCGCGCGACACCGGTATCTCGGTGAATCGGATCCGGCTGTTCGCCTACGCCATGTCCGGATTGCTGTGCGGCATAGCCGGTGTCATGTTGGTCGCCCGCAACGGCGGCGCGGATCCGTCGCTGCAGACCACCTACCTGCTGAGCTCGATCGCCGCGGTGGTGCTCGGCGGTTCGTCACTGTCCGGCGGCAAGGCGTCGGTGCTCGGCACCGTCTGCGGTGCGGTGCTGTTCACCTCGCTGATCAACGGGTTCACCATTCTCGGCATCTCGCAGTACTACCAGCCGGTCGCCGTCGGCGCGGTGCTGCTGCTGGCCGCGGGTATCGCCCGCTTCCGAAAGTAGGCTAGGACATGACGATTCCATTGCTGGAGGCGCGCGAGCTCACCAAGTCCTTCGACTCGGTACGCGCGCTCGCCGGGGTCTCGCTGACGATTCCCGAGGGCGAGGTCACCGCACTGGTCGGCGATAACGGTGCGGGCAAGTCGACATTGGTGCGCTGCCTGACCGGCGTGCAGACACCGGATACCGGGCAGATCCTGTTCAATGGTGAACCGGTGCGCCTGCGCTCACCGGAGGACGCCCGCAAGATGGGCATCGAGACCGTGTATCAGGATCTCGCCCTCATCGACGATCTGGCCGTGTGGCAGAACCTGTTTCTCAACCGCGAGTTGGTATATCCGCTCGGCATCGTCAACCGCAGGGCGATGATCGCCCGCAGCGGTGAGATCCTGCGCGATCTGGATGTCGATGTGCCCTCGGTGCGCACCACCGTGCGCCGGATGAGCGGCGGTCAACGCCAGAGTATCGCCATCGCCCGCGCGGTGGCCTGGGGCAAATCCATGGTGATCATGGACGAGCCCACCGCCGCACTCGGCGTGCGGGAGACCGCGGCGGTCGAGAAGTTGGTGCGCGGCCTGCGCGAGCGCGGGATCACCGTATTGATCATCAGCCACGATCTGGCACAGGTCATGCGGATCTGCGACAACGTGGTGGTGCTGCGGCGCGGCAGATCCGTTGCGGCACATCGGATCGACGAAGTGGACGGCGACCGGCTGGTCGCACTGATCACCGGTGCCGCACCCGGCAATCTCGAGGCCACCGCGAACGGAGCCGAGTCGTGACGGTTGTCGTCCTCGGGTCGGTCAACCAGGACATCGTCTGTGAGGTGGAGCAGCTGCCACGGCCCGGCGAAACCGTGCTGGCACTGCGCTCGCGAACCAACCTGGGCGGCAAGGGTTCCAATCAGGCCGTCGCGGCGGCACAAGCGGGCGGCCGGGTCGAATTCATCGCCAGGATCGGTCGCGATGCCGACCCCGGACTGCGGAAATCGTTGCGCGAGTTCGGTGTCGAGCTCACCGCATTGCGTGAGGTGCGGGACGCACGGACCGGCACGGCCTATATCACCGTTGCCGACGGCGAGAACCAGATCGTGGTCGATCCCGGCGCCAACTTCCGCTGGGAACCCGAATCCGAACTCGACACCATGACCGAGGCCGACCTGCTGCGGTCGGCGGAAGTCGTTGTCGCACAGTTGGAAGTACCGCCGAACGTGGTCGAATGGGCCGCGCGGCGGGCGCGCCGGTTCGTACTCAACGCCGCGCCGGCGACGGCGCTGCCGGATGAGCTGCTGCGCCGCTGCCACCCGCTGATCGTCAACGAATCCGAACTGTCGGCACTGACCGGGACTACCGCGCGGACACCCGAACAGGCATTCCACCTGGCTCGTTCGCTCTGCCTGCGCGGGGTGGAGTCCGTCGTCGCCACCTTGGGCGCCGCCGGGTCGGTCTGGGCGCACCGCTGCGATGTGCCGGCACCGGTTGCGGGTGGATATCAGGCTGCGCCACAAGTGAATTCGGTGGATTCCACCGGAGCCGGCGATGCCTTCGTCGGCGCGCTGGCCACCGCACTCGCCGATGGTATGCCGCTCGGCGGCGCCGTGGCCTACGCCACCGCGGCCGGTGCGCTGGCCGTGCAGGCACCGGGAACCCACGCCTCCTACCCCACCGGGGACCAGATCGTCACGGCGCTCGCGGCTATCCCCGTGGCCCAGCCGCTCGTCTGACCCCCCTCTTCGAGAAGGAATCGAACTTTGCGCACCAGCGGACTCATTCACGCCGAATTGCTCGCCGCGCTCACGGCGCTGCGCCATACCGACCTCTTCGCCGTCAGCGACTCCGGTCTGCCGACACCCGTCGGTGTGCCGGTCATCGACCTGGGCATCAGCTACGGATTCCCCCGGTTCGAGCCCATCCTGGAGCTGATCCTGGGCGAGGTCACCGTCGAAGCCGCCTGGGGCAGCCGCGACGTCGCGGACACCAATCCGGAGGCCGCGGCTTTGCTCGGCAACCTCAACGCGGAGTTGATCGACCACGACGACTTCAAACAGCGCATCGGAGCCTGTCGGTTCGTGGTGCGTACCGGCGAGGCCCGGCCGTATGCCAACGTGTTGCTGCGGGCCGGGGTCCCCTGGCTGTAGCGTTCAGAAATATTGTTACTTGCAACATTGAACCCAGCGCACGTGCGGCCCGTATCGATTACGGAATGGTCGGTTGACTAGCTACTGTCCGGTGCTCGGATCAATGACTGATTCCACAGGTCGCGCCGGCTTGGCGACTGCTCGCAGTTCGCATCGACACGGCATGTGGGTCGGAGGGAGCGGTAGAGATGGATCTTCGCGAGGTCGTGTCCGCGGGTGTGTGGGAGCAGCGACAGCTGCTGGATCAAGGGGTGCTGACGGCCCGTGAACTGATCGAGGCGACCCTCGAGGGGATCGACCAGGCGGGCGAGCTCAATGCCTTCACTCGCGTCCTGCACGAGCAAGCCGTCGCCGAAGCCATCGAACGCGATCAGCAGGACGTCGCGGCGCGCGGACCGCTGCACGGCATCCCGATCGCGGTGAAGGACGAGATCGACGTGGCGGGCGTCCCGACCACCTTCGGCACCCGCGCCAACCTCACCCCGGCGGTCGCCGATGCCGAGGTGGTGCGGCGGCTCCGGGCGGCGGGTGCGGTCATCGTCGGCAAGACCACCATGCCGGAGTTCGGACAGTGGCCCTATACCGAATCCACCACCTACGGGCTGACCCGCAATCCGTGGGATAGCACCCGCACGACCGGCGGCTCCAGCGGTGGTTCCGCCGCGGCGGTCGCGGCGGGGCTGGTGCCCGCCGCACTCGGCGGTGACGGCGGCGGCTCGATCCGGATTCCCGCGGCCTGCTGCGGACTCTTCGGCCTGAAGACCCAGCGCGGACGGGTGTCGACCGCACCGAACGAACATCTGTGGTGGGCGTTGGGCGTCCTCGGCCCGCTCACCCGGAGCGTGCTGGATTCGGCGATCGTCTACGACGTCATCCGCGGCGCCACACCGACCGACCGCTTCCACGCCCCCGATCCGGAGCTGTCGTTCGAGGAGGCCGCCCGGCGCATACCGACCAGCCTGCGCATCGGCTACACCACGAAATCACAGACGGTGCTCGCGAAGGCGGTTCCCGAACATGTGCGCGCGGTGCACGACACCGCCGAACTCCTTGCCCAACTGGGCCATACGGTCACCGAGATCGATCCGGACTATCCCGATTTCACGTTCGCCTTCTATCCGCAGTTCTACGGGGGCGTGCGCGCGGAGATCCCGCTCGTCGATCATCCGGAACGGCTCGAACGCCGTACTCGCCAAAACCTGATGCTCGGTTCCTGGGCTCGTCGGCCGGTCGTCGAATGGGCCATGCGTCGCGGCGAAGCCTTGGCGCACAAGGCCGATCGCATTTTCGACAGGTGCGACCTGCTGCTGACCCCTACCATCGCACACCGTCCGCCGCGGGGCGGCGTCCTCGACAATGCGAACCCCGTCCGCGCACAACTCGCCTCGATCCCGATGGTCGCCTTCACCGGATTCTGGAATGTGACCGGGCATCCCGCCGCCTCACTACCCGCGGGCATGGCCAGCGATGGGCTCCCGCTGGCGGTCCAACTGGTCGGACCGGCGAATGGCGAGACCACTATTCTGTCCGTCGCCGCCCAACTCGAACAGATTCGCCCGCACCCCCGTCCCGCATAGCCCGAAAGCGTCTGTCTCCGCTGCGATTGTCGATAAAATTCGCACCGGAGGTGATGTGCCGTGACAAGCGTATTGCTGATCACCGGAGACGCGGCCGAAGACCTGGAGGTCATGTACCCGTACCAGCGGCTGCTCGAGGAGGGGTACGAGGTGCAGGTGGCCGCCCCAACCGCCAAGAAGCTGCAGTTCGTCGTGCACGACTTCGTCGACGGTTTCGATACCTATACCGAGAAACCCGGACACACCTGGCCCGCCGATATCGCGCTGGCCGATGTCGATCCGAGTCGGTACGCGGCGTTGGTACTGCCCGGCGGACGGGCGCCGGAGTACTTGCGCGGCGATGCGGAGTGCCGCAGGGTCGTCGAACATTTCGTCGACGAGGACAAGCCGATCGCGGCACTGTGCCATGGTCCGTTGATTCTCCTTGCCGTCGGCGCGCTGAACGGTCGTTCGTCGAGCGCCTATCCGGCGTTGGCACCGGACCTCAATGCCGTTGGCGCACAATGGGAAGACAGTCCTGCCCATGTCGACGGCAATATCGTGACGGGTCGCGCCTGGCCGGACCATCCGCAGTGGATGCGCGCATTCTTGGAGGTGTTGCGCGCCAAAGCGCCCGCACCGGGTCAGTAAGGTCTGGCGTCCCGCCTCGCACCGCACTACTATCACGTGTAGTAGACGAGTGGGAGGGGCTTCTATGGAAACCATGACAATCGAGCGCGTCATTCCCGCGCCGATCGATGATGTCTTCGCCTGGCTGACCAACGCACGCAACTACACGAAGGCACGAATTGTGCTGCGCGAGCGCTTGATCCAGCAGGGCGAGACAGCGCCGTACGGGCTCGGCGCCGTCCGAATCCTGACCTGGGGCATCGGCTGGTTCCGCGAACGCATCACCGGCTACGACGCACCACACGAATTCAGCTACCTCGTCGAGCGCAGCATTCCGGCGACCCGGCACGAGGGCGGCCGGCTGATCTTCACCGAGGTCGACGGCGGCACGCGGGTCACCTGGATCACCACCGCCGAAGCGCGCCTGCCCTTCGCCGCCGCCTGGTTCACCCGCGTGCTCGCCGAACCGGTGATCCTCTACTGCTTCGGCAAGGTGCTCGACGCCGCCGAATCCGCACTGGCCCAATCGAATCGGTAGGCGTCGAGATCCCCTCTCAGCGGTCGCGCGCGCCGAGTGTCAGGCATGCGAGCCCGAGTGCCAACACCGCCAAACCGCACCACGACACGATCGGCAACCGCTCGCCGACCACGACCACACCGAGCACCGCCGCCACGGCGGGTTCGGCGAGCGTCAATGTCGTCGCCACCTGCGCGGTCGTATGCCGCAGCCCGTAACCGAACAGGCGGTAGGCGACGAAGGTGGTGAACACCGCGAGATGCAGCGCCACCGCGATGCCGCGACCGGTATGCAGCCAGGATGTATCGGTGCACAATACAACCGGCAGCACCAGCAATCCGGCGATGCCGAACATCGTGCCCATCACCGCATTCGATGAATGGCCGTGCGCGATGAGCCTGCCGCCGATCAGCGAATAGACGGCGTAGGTGAGTCCACCGAATGCGGCGAGCACGATGCCGAACAGGTCGACCGGTGCGGTCCCGCCCGTCACCGCGGGTCCGAGCACGAGGACAGCACAGCCGACTACCGCCGCCGCGGTGGCACCGACCCACCGCCGGGTCGGTTTACCCTGCCCGGCAACCCAGGCCAATAGCCCGGCGAAAACCGGCGCACTCCCCAGGGCGATCACGGTGGAGACGGCCACGCCCGTCCGCGCCACGGCCGGATAGAAGGTCACCGGATACCCCGCCACCGCCAACGCCCCGACAACAACCAACCACCACTCGCCGCGCGTGCACCGCAACCGCTGACCGGTGGACAAGAACAGCAACAAACCACCGAGCACCAACCCGGCAGATCCGATCGCCGCAGCGGGCGCACCCGCCGGAGCCAATGAACTCGTGGTCCCGGTGGTCCCCCACAGCACCGCCGCGCTCAGGATGGGAACCGGACCACTGAACGCCCGAACACCCGAATGTCCAACCACAACAAAAGATTTGATATCAGACAAGGCCATGCACTTCCGTCATCGAATTCGACAGGGATTCGAAACGGGCGCACGACATCACCTCGAGACTGCCCTCGCAGAACAGCCCGGACCGCGAATCAGAAATTCAGCAGGTGCGCCCGATCAGGCGCACGGCGGCGGCGTAACAGCATGCCAATAGATACCCACGCGACGATGCTAGCGCAATGCCTGGATCGGAGTTACCTCGGCAGATCAGGTGCGCTGAACAAAAGTCTTCGGACCGGATCAGTATCGAATGATCTTCGATAGAGTTGGCCTGGTGAGGAAGATTGATTCACCGATCGGGCCTGCGGTCGGTGCAGTGCGGACCACGCCCCGTCCGGCGGTCCAGTTGGACGATATCGACCGGATTCTGCTCGATCAGCTCGCACGCGACGGGCGCATGACCAATAGTGCGCTCGCCGATGTCGCGGGGATCGCGCCGTCGACATGTCTGGGGCGGGTGCGGTCGCTGGTGGAGCGCGGCGTGATTCGCGGATTCCACGCCGATATCGATCCGGCGGCGCTGGGCCGCAATCTACAGGCCATGATCGCGGTTCGGGTGCATGCCAACGCACGTCCACACCTCGCCGAGTTCGGGGAGCAATTGGCCGTATTCGACGAAGTGCTGAACGTGTACTTCATCGCGGGCGCCGACGACTATCTGATCCATGTCGCCACGGCCGACAGCGAGGGACTCCGGGTCTTCGTACTGGAACATCTGAGCGCACATCCCGCGGTCGCCTCCACCGAGACGATCCTCATCTTCGAGCACGTGCGCCCGCGAACCAGCCCGATGACTTAGCTCCCCCCGCTAGGCGGCCAACGTCTCGGCGGCGTAATTGTGTGCCACCGCAACGGATTCGGACAGCAGGTGGCCGCGGTGTGTGCTCAGACCGGCGGCCAGGCCCGGATCCGCGGCGACCGCATCGCGCCAGCCACGCTCGGCGAGCGAAATCGCGTACGGCAGTGTGGCATTGGTGAGTGCGACGGTCGAGGTGTACGGCACCGCGCCGGGCATATTGGCGACGCAGTAGAACACCGAATTGTGCACCGAGTAGGTCGGCTCGGCATGGGTGGTCGGCCGCGAATCCGCGAAACAACCGCCCTGATCGATGGCGATATCGACCAGGACCGAACCCGGCTTCATCTGTGCGACAAGGTCGTTGGACACCAGCGTCGGCGCCTTCGCGCCAGGCACGAGAACCGCGCCGATCACCAGGTCGGCCTCGCGGACCAGACTCTCCACCTCGAAGCTGTTGGAGATGATGGTGCGCACCTGACCGCGATATTGTTCGTCGAGTGTACGCAGGCGCGCGATATTCAGATCCAGCACCGTAACGTCCGCGTGCATGCCGACCGCGACGGCGATCGCATTGCTCCCCGAAACACCGCCGCCCAGCACCACCACCTTCGCTGGACGCGCACCCGGCACGCCGCCCATCAGCACGCCGCGACCGCCGCCGCTGCGCATCAGGTGATACGCGCCGGCCTGCGGCGCGAGCCGTCCCGCAACCTCGCTCATCGGCGCGAGCAGCGGCAGTGATCCGTCCTTACCGGTGACGGTCTCGTAGGCGATCGAGGTGATCCCGGAGTTCAGCAGCGCGTCGGTGCACATCTTGGATGCCGCCAGATGCAGGTAGGTGAACAGCAGCTGCCCCGCGCGCATGCGGGAATACTCCTCGGCCACCGGCTCTTTCACCTTGAGCACCATTTCCGCGGTGCCCCAGACCTCGTCGGCGGTGTCCAGCACCCGCGCCCCGACGGCCGCGTACGCCATATCCTCGAACGCCGATCCCCGGCCGGCACCGGTCTCGATGTACACCTCGTGTCCGCGCGAAACCAGCTCGTGCGCTCCGGCGGGTGTGCACGCGACCCGGTACTCGTGATTTTTGACCTCGCGGGGAATTCCGATCTTCATCAACACTCCTGTACGTCGATCCGGTGGATTGGCGACATGTGATCCGTTCGATCACCTCAGTGCGATTATGAAGATCATTCAAGATCAGGTCTATATTTGTGAAGATAGTTCTCTATTTCACGAGTAGGGTGTCCCGATATTCATATTCGAGGACCGGCCGGAGTCCCGATTCGAAACATATTCGGCCTAGCCCTGCGGGATCTGACCGATGGCCCACTCGGCCCACTCTTGGCTCATCGCATGGAACCGCTTACCCCACTCCATCGCGATGCGTCCGTAGACGGACAGGTCGTCATCGTCCCAGTCGATCGACGCCTCGAGTGCGGCCAGTTCGGCCCCGGCCTTCTTGGATCCGGTTTCGATATCGGACAGGTAGTCGCGGGCATACGCCCGGGAAACCGCGCCGAGGAAGAACACGCGCAGCAGCATTTCATTGCGCGCCACGCGTTTCGGCTTGGTCGTGGTGAGCCACTCCCGCAGATCCGCCAGGCCCGCTTCGGTGATCGTGTATTCCTTGCGGCCGCGCGGTCCCTCATCCGATACCGCAATCGAGCCCGCATCGGCGAGCTTGGTGAGTTCGGTATAGATCTGACTCTGGGTGGCCGGCCACACATTGGCCAGCGACACCTTGAATCGTTGCAGCAGGTCGTAGCCACTGGCCGGACGATCGGCCAGTAGTCCGAGCAGGGCATACCGGAGACTCATACCATCAGCCTACATTCCACTCTTGACATGTCGAAAGATGAGCCTCTAACTTGGACATGTCAAAACTGGAATATCGAGGAGTTCTCGGACATGTCCTATCTGCGCGCTTTCGCCCCATGGATCGTCTTCGCGGTGGTCCCGTCGCAGTACTGGCAGTGGGCAGCGCTTGCCGCGTCGGGCGTCTCGGTGCTCGGTATCGCTCAGCAGGTCCGGGCCGGTCAGCGACTGGAAGCCATGGCCATCGATATCGGCTCGGTTGTCTTCTTCTCGGCACTGACCGTCCTCGCCTTCGCCGATCCGGACAGCGCCCTGCACCCCTACACTCCGGCGCTCTCCTCCGCCGTGCTCGCCGTGGTCGCGGGCGTCTCGCTGGCCGTGCGTACGCCGTTCACATTGCCGATCGCCAAACAAACCACGCCGCAGGAACTTTGGGATCATCCGGTCTTCATCCGCACGGCGTATGTCATCACCTCGGTGTGGACCGCGAGTTTCGTCATCGGCTGCGTCGCACTGACCGCGCTCGCGCACTCCGCCTCTGGTGTGCGCACCACCGTGCAGGTCCTCGCCTTCGTCCTACCGGTGCTCTTCACGATCCGCTACGTCGCCTACATCCGGGCGAAGGCGAACTCGCTCGACCCTTCCGCATCCTGAACAGATAGGCCTCAGCATGACCACCTCGGTTCCGCACCTCACCGGCAACTACGCACCCGTCACCGAAGAACTCACCGCCTACGAATTACCGGTCACCGGAACGATTCCCGCGGAATTGACCGGCTGGTATTTGCGCAACGGCCCGAATCCGCATGCCGCGGCCTCCGCGCACTGGTTCCTCGGCGACGGCATGGTGCACGGCGTCCGGCTCGAACAGGGCCGCGCCGTCTCCTACCGCAACCGATGGGTCCGCACCTCGACCTTCACCGAAGGCGCTCGGGTGCGCGATGCCGATGGCAACCTCGATCTCACCGCGGGGCACGCCAATACGCATGTCATCCAGCACGCCGGGCGCACCCTGGCACTGGTCGAATCGTCCTACCCGTACGAATTGACCTGCGAGCTGGATACGGTCGGCCCCTACGACTTCGACGGCCAGCTGCGCACCGCCATGACCGCGCATCCCAAGACCTGCCCGACAACCGGCGAACTGCACTTCTTCGGCTACAACTTCACCGCGCCCTATCTGACCTACCACCGCGCGGACGCCGCAGGCAATCTAGTGGTCAGCCGCCCGATCGAGGTGCCCGCCGCGACCATGCACCACGACTTCAACCTCACCGCCGGCCATGTCGTATTCATGGATCTGCCAGTGGTTTTCGATCTCGAAACCGCCAAATCCGGTGGCGGCATGCCGTTCCGATGGCGCGACGATTACCAGGCCCGGCTCGGGGTGCTGCGTCGTGACGACCCGCACGGCACAATCCGGTGGTTCCCGATCGATCCGTGCTACGTCTTCCACACCCTCAATGCTCACGATGAGCCGGGCCGGATCGTGCTGCATGTGATTCGGTATCCCAGTCTGTGGCGGCAGGATTCGCACCTTCCGGAGCACGCCTCGCTCTGGCGCTGGACCATCGATCTGGTCACCGGCACCGTCGCCGAAGAACAGCTCGACGATCGAGACGCCGAATTCCCGCGCATCGACGACCGGCTCGCGGGTCTGGATTCCCGCTTCGGCCACGCCACCGTCGCCGGGGACAGCGGCGCACTACTGCGCTACGACCTGCACACCGGCACCAGCGCGGCACACGAATTCGGTCCGGGCCGCATTCCGGCCGAGGCCGCATTCGCACCCGCGGACGACCGCCCCGGCGGCGACGGCTATCTCATGACCTACGTCTACAACGCTGAGACCGACCGGAGCGACCTCGTCATCGTCGACGTGTCCGAGCTGGCCGCGCCACCCGTGGCGACCATCCATCTACCCGCTCGGGTGCCCTACGGATTTCACGGAAACTGGCTGGCCGACAAATGATTTCAGCCTTTGACCGCGAGCACCAGCTTGCCGGTCGAGGCCCGACTCGCCATCAACCGGTGTGCCTCGGCGACCTCGGACAGCGGGAACTCCGCGGTGATCGGCAGTTCCACCTGCCTCGTGGTGACCAACCGGAATGCCCGTTCGGCAATCTCGCGCAATACCTGGGGCGCATCGGCGGTGAGGCCGAGGATCGAGAAACCGGAGATCGACAGCCCCCTCGGGTAGAGCTCGGGCTGGCCGATTTGCCAGCCCGGCTCACCACTGGCATTGCCGTAGGAGATCAGCCGACCGAACAGCGCCAGCGATTCGAGACCACGCCGCAAGGTCTGCCCGCCGACCGGGTCGAGCACGATATCGACACCGCGTCCACCGGTCGCCTCCCGGACATCGGTCTCGAAGGTTTCGGCGAGGAAGGCATCGTCATAACCGAGTTTGCGCGCGTATTCCGCCTTGGCCTCGCTGGAGACCACGCCGTATACCGCGCCGGCCCCCGCCAACTTGGCCACCTGCCCCACCACGGTGCCCACCCCGCCCGCCGCGGCCTGCACCAGCACGGTCTCCCCCGGCTGCAGCTTGGCGACAGTATTGATCAGCGCATAAGCGGTCGGCAAGACCGTGGGAAGCGTTGCGGCCGTTCGCAAATCGACACCACCGGGCACTGCGAACACCGTCGCGGCGGTGACCACGGCGACCTCGGCGTAGGCGCCGCCCTCGGTGATCGCCGCCACCGACTGTCCCACCGTGAACCCGTCGACATCGGCGCCGATCGAGCGCACCCGGCCCGACAGTTCGAGTCCCGGCACGAACGGCAGATCCCGGACCCGATACCCCACCGAACGCGCCTGCAGGTCGGCGAAGTTCACCCCGACATATTCGACATCGATCGCGACCTCACCTGGCCCCGGCTCCGGAGCATCGAGCTCCACCTCCTGCAACACCTCGGGTCCGCCCAGTTCACCGATCTGAATCGCCCGCATAACCCCACGCTCCACTAGACACACCGACGAAATAGTTCTAGCAGGAATCGGAGTTACCGGCAGTCCACGACGAGTGCCGTCGCATTGTCGGTGCTACCGGCCTGTAATGCGTTGTCCACCAAGGTTTCCGCGGTGTTGGCCGCGGTTTTGCCCGCGACGAGTATCGACTTGATCTCGACCATATCGAGCCGCTTGTGCACGCCGTCGGTGCTCAACAGCAGTCGGCCCCGGCTCGATCCGGTGGCGGCGCGGCCGATGACATCCGGACTCGCGGTGCGGGTGGAGGTGGTGACGAGGTGGTCCATGCGGTTCGCCGGGCGAACCCCTCTGGCGCGCATGAACTCCGCAACGGTGTGGTCGGTGGTGATCTGGTGCAGCACCCGGCCGTTCCAGCGGTAGGCGCGACAGTCCCCGACCCAGGCGATATCGCAGGGCCCGTCGGGCTGATCGGCGGCGGGCAGCACGGCGATCACGAGCACACTGTCGGCCTGCTCTTCCGGGAATTCACGCAGCAACTCCTGCTGGGCCGCGACCACGCCGGCCAGCGCGCCGTTGCCCGCACCGATCCGCGCGGCGACCGAGGCCGCGGTCCGCGCTGCCCTGGCCGCTGGCAGGTTGTCGCCGACCCCGTCGGCGACAACGAACGCGGTGCGTCCGACAGTGGCGTCGGTGTAGGTGGCGAAGGCGTCGGCATTGAGCGAACGCCGCCCACGGCTGCTCACCACACCGGGTGTGATACCGCCGAGCCTTACCGACTCGGGACGGACGATGGCGATCGAAGCGGTTGTCTGCAAGGTCTGACCTCCTTGGGCTGGACCTGCCCCAACACTGCCGATCCGCACAACTCTGTAACTCCAGTGAACCTCGGTTTTCCGTGTACCGTGCCAAAATTACGTGAGAGAATCCTTTGAATCGTCGGCGCACCCGCCGTGGGCATCCGGCTCCCGAAATACGATGGCTCGGTGGACAGCGACGACGGCCTCGATCAACTGCTGGCAAACCGCGGTAACTGGGATGCCCGTGCCCCGATTCACGCGGCCAGCGAGTTCTATCGCGATCGCGATTCGTCGTATTGGTTCGCGCCCTTCGAATGGGGTGTCCTCGGCGACGTGCGCGACCGCGATGTGCTGCATCTGCAGTGCCATCTCGGTACCGAGACAATCGAATTCGCCAAGCGCGGGGCTGCGGCGGTCGGTCTCGACTTCTCCTCCGCTTCCATCCGGCACGCCCGAGAACTCGCCGCCGATGCCGTCGAGTACGTGTGCGCCGATGTCTACGATGCACCGAATGCAGTGGGGCACAGGCAATTCGATATCGTCTACACCGGAAAGGGTGCGCTCTGCTATCTGCCCGACCTGCCGCGCTGGGCGGCGGTACTCGCCGAACTGCTGCGCCCGGGCGGCCTCGTGTACATCGTGGAATTCCACCCGCTGCTGCACTCCCTCGGGCCTACGCCATCGGCCGGCATCGATCCGGATTCGCTTGTCCTGCACGATGATTACCTCGAGGGGCGCGGTGCTCAGCGTCGCGACAGCGACCACACCTACACCGACGGCCCGGCATTGACCAGTGACACCACGGTGTACGAATGGCGCCACGGGCTCGGCGAGGTGATCAATGCCCTGATCGGCGCGGGGCTGCGCATTACCGATCTCAGCGAAACCGAGATGTTGCCGTGGCCCCGGTGGTCGCGCATGATCCGCACCGAAAACGGTTGGTTCCGGCTCCCGCCGGCGGACCCCATCCTCCCGTTGCTGTACGGATTGGCGGCAACCAAACCGGCCTAGCCACAGCACATCCCGCAACTTTGCTACACGATAGCCACTGCACTCTTTACACTGCGACGATCCACATCGAGGGAGCGTCGAGTGTCCACTACCGTTCAGGTCTTGTTCGTTGTCGTCGCCGTGCTCGTCGGCATCATCGTCGCGGTGATATCCGGAATTCTCTCCAAGGTCAGTGGCTCGCCCGCTGGCATCGTGATCCGCGACGGCGGCGTCGCCTTCGCGGGTACGGCCGGTCTGACCCTGCTACTACTCAAGGCCATCGGGGTGCTTTGAGCGCCCTCGAGGCCGAATCCCACCTCACGCACTCGGTGTGCGCCGATCGAAGAGCCGATCGCGCGCTACCTCGAGCGCACGCGATACCGCACCGCTGAGCACTCCGTCGTCGCCGAGCGTGCTGGCGACGATGCGCGGACGCAGCGGTCCGAGTTCGGCCATCCGCCGAGCAATGGAATCGCCGAGCAGGTCGAGATTGTGGCCGATGCCCCCGCCCAGGACCACGAGTTCCGGATCCAGAATTGCCGACACCGCGGTGATGAGGGCGCCGATGCGACGGCCCTCGGCCTCGACGACCGAGCGCGCCCGCGCATCACCGGCCGCGGCCGCGGCGAAGATGTCCTTCGCCGATGCTGGACTCAGCCCGGCTTGCCGCGCGCTGCGGGTTACACCGCCCGCCGCGGCAACGGTCTCGGTCATGCCGCGCTGGCGGGCGTCATCGGGTGCCGCCTCGACCTCGGTGGCGGGTAGGAACGAAACCTCACCCGCCGCACCGGTGCTGCCGACGTAGAGTTCACCGTTGATCACAATGCCCATGCCGACGCCGGTGCCGATCGAGACCAGCACGAAGTTGCGCATGCCGACGCCCGCACCGAAGGTGAGTTCCCCGACGGCGGCGAGATTGATGTCGTTCTCGATCGCCGACTCGACCTCCAGCGCAGCACGCAACTGCCCGACGAGTCCGGCGCGACCCCAACCGGGCAGATTCGGGGCGTAGTCGAGCCGACCGGTGGCCGGATTGAGCACACCCGGACCGCCGATTACCGCGTAATGAACCTCCGCCCAACTCATTTCGGCATCGGCTGCCACCCGGTGCGCCAGCGTGCGGACCCGGCGCACCAGATCGACGGCCGAGCGGGCCGAATTGGGGATATCCCGACGGGCGATGAATTCACCGCGCAGATCGGCGATCGCGAGCCGGACCCAGTGCCTGCCGATATCGACTCCGGCCACCACACCGGCGCGCACATTCACGTCGTAGATCGCCGTCGTCGGTCCGGGCCGCCCGCTCAGCGAACCGACGAGCTGCACCAATCCGGCCTCCTCCAGACCCGCGAGCGCCGCCGAGACCGTCGGTTTGGACAGGCCGCTGGCCTTGGCCAGCTCCCCCCGCGAGGACGGTCCGTGCACCCGGAGCCGGTCGAGCAGCAACCGCTCGTTCATCGTCCGCAGCAGTTGGGGATTGCCGACCCTGCTCACTGATCCTCCTCTGCGTAACACTGGACACCCCGCTGTTAGTAAACTACCTTTCTTATCAACGCTCAACCGGGCGCACCTCTCATTCCCCTCTCGGCACGGTGATTCTCATGCGTCGAATTCTGCTCATCACCGCGGCGGCAGCCGCATTAGTCCTGGCGGCAGGCTGTAGCTCGGGCTCCGGCGAACCGAAAACGGGCGGTGACAACCCGACGATCGCGCTACTGCTGCCGGAGTCCAAAACCACCCGCTACGAGGCATTCGACCGGCCACTGTTCGAAGCGAAGACCAAGCAGCTGTGCGCGAGTTGCCGGGTGCTCTACTTCAATGCCGATCAGGATGCGGCCAAACAGCAGAGTCAATTCGAGTCCGCGCTCACCCAGGGCGCCGATGTCATCGTGCTGGACGCGGTCAATGCCGATGCCGTTGCGCCGCAGGTCAATCAGGCCAAGCAGAAGAAGATCCCGGTGATCGCCTATGACCGGCTGATATCCGGTATCGGCTACGAGTACTACGTCTCCTTCGACAATGTGAAGGTCGGCAAGGTGCAGGGCGAGGCGCTGCTGGCCGAGCTGACCAAGCGCGGCACCGTCGACAAGGGACAGGTGGTGATGATCAACGGCGCGCCGACCGACCCGAGTGCCGGCGATTACAAGACCGGCGCGCATCAAGCGCTGGACGGAAAGGTCAAGGTCGCCAGGGAATTCGACACCCCTGACTGGTCGCCGGATAAGGCGCAGCAGGAGATGGAGCAGTCGATCACCGCACTCGGCAAGGATTCGATCGTCGGCGTCTACTCGGCCAACGACGGTATGGCCAGCGGAATCATCGCGGCCCTGAAGCGGGCGGGCTATGCGAGCCTGCCGCCGCTGACCGGCCAGGACGGCGAACTCACTGCCGTACAACGGATTCTGACCGGCGAGCAGACCATGACCATCTACCTCAACTATCGAGCCCAGGCCGAGCAGGCGGCCGAACTCGCCGTCGCACTCGGCAAGGGCGAAAAGCCGGCTGCCCCTGCGACAACCGATAACGGGTCGGCGAAAATCCCGTCGTTCCTGCTCGATGCGATCCCGGTGAACAAGGACAACCTGAAGGACACGATCGTCAAGGACGGCCTCTACACCGCCGCCGAAATCTGCACGCCGGATGTCGCGGCGGCATGCCGGGCCGCGGGACTCGAATGAGTACCGCGACAACGGTTCTCTCCGCCCGCGGCATCACCAAGCGTTATGGTGCGGTACAGGCACTGGCCGGCGCCGGTCTCGAGGTGCGGGCCGGTGAAGTGGTCGCGCTCGTCGGCGATAACGGCGCGGGCAAATCGACGCTGGTGAAGGTGATCTCCGGGGCAATCGTCGCCGATGAGGGGGAGATCACCTTCGCCGGGGCGCCGGTGCGGATCGGCCGTCCACAGGACGCGCAGGCGCTCGGGATAACCACGGTATTCCAGGATCTCGCACTGTGCGACAACCTCGATGTCGTCGCCAATCTCCATCTCGGCACGGAGACAAGGAAATTGAGCGTGCTGTCCGAGATCGCGATGGAGCGCAGCGCACGGGATCTGCTGCGATCGCTGGATGTGAAGATCAAGGATGTGCGGGTGCCGGTTTCCGCGCTTTCGGGCGGACAGCGGCAGTCGGTCGCGATCGCCAGGGCGCTGCTGGGGCAGCCGAAGATGGTGATTCTCGACGAACCGACCGCCGCGCTCGGTGTCGAACAGACCGCTCAGGTACTCGCGCTGATCGGTCGCCTGCGCGAGCACGGTCTCGCGGTGCTGTTGATCTCGCACAACCTGGTCGATGTGCGGACGGTCAGCGATCGCGTCGTGGTGCTGCGCCTCGGGCGCAATGCCGGTGAATTCGAGACCGCGCAGGCCAGTCAGGAGGCCATTGTCGCCGCGATCACGGGAGCCGTGTGATGAGTGATCTCGCCATGAAACAACCTGCACTGCAAGGAAATCCGCTGCGCGCGCGGACCGATGCGGTGGCGGACCGACTGCGCCGCGGCGATGTCGGTGCCATGCCGGTGGCGGTCGGGCTGGTCGTCATCGCGGTGGTCTTCGATCGACTCAACGAGCATTTCCTGTCCGCGGAGAATCTCACCAATCTCGCCCTGCAGATGGCCGCGACCGGGACCATCGCACTCGGCATCGTGCTGGTGCTGCTGCTCGGCGAGATCGACCTGTCGGCCGGATCGGTCAGCGGGCTGACGGCCGTGGTGATGACGCAGCTGTATGTGCACCATGGCTGGAATCCGGTGTTCGCGGTGCTCGCCGCGCTCGCCGTCGGCGCGGCGATCGGACTGCTGCATGGGTTGATGCGGACGAAGCTGAGTATGCCGTCGTTCGTGGTGACACTGGCCGGGTTGATCGGCTGGCAGGGATTGATGCTGTATCTGCTCGGCAAGGAAGGGACGGTCAATCTGCCCTTCGACCGCGGTATCGCGAAGATCAGCGATACCTGGCTGCTGCCGTGGCTTGCGTGGCTGCTGGTTGCGGTGCTGGCGGGTGGGCATCTGATCACCAGTCTGCTGACCCGGCGGCAGCGGGTTCGCGCCGAACTGGCGGTGTCGGCTCCGGGATGGATCGCGGTGCGTTCCGGCGGGCTTGCGCTGCTGCTGGCCGCCACCGTGCTGGTGCTGAACTCCGATCGCGGGGTGCCGCTGACTCTGGTGATCTTCGGCGGACTGGTCCTTGCCATCGATCTGGTGCTGCGGCGCACCGTCTTCGGGCGACGCATCTACGCCGTGGGCGGCAATGCCGAGGCCGCGCGGCGGGCCGGTATCAATGTCACCTGGGTGCGCATCGCCGCGTTCATCGGATGTTCCGCGCTCGCGACCGTCGGTGGGATACTCGCGGCGTCTCGACTGGTTGCGGTCAACCAGAGTTCCGGCGGCAGCGACATTCTGCTCAATGCCATCGCCGCTGCCGTCATCGGCGGCACCAGCTTGTTCGGCGGACGTGGGCGCGCCTATGCGGCGCTACTGGGAATCCTTGTCATCCAATCGATTACGAATGGCATGCTGCTGTTGAACGTCGATTCGTCGGTGCGGTTCATGGTCACCGGCACGGTGCTCGCGGTATCGGTTGCCATCGATTCGGTGGCCCGGCGCGGCGCCGAAGGAGCTCGTTGAGGTCAGCTGCCGAAGACGACGCAGGCGAAGCTGACGTGCACACCGGTGCCGACCCGGACGTCGACCGTTCCGATGGGCGTGACATCCGGGGCCTGCACGGCGCTGAGCGTGTGCGGGCCGGTGGTCTTCGGGATCCAGGTCAGCAGGGCGATACCGCCCAGCGGTCGGACCACTCCGAACAGGACTCCGTTGTCGTAGAAGGAGACCGGTTCGGCGGCATTGTCGACATAGGCCTCTGCGGTGGCCGGGCAGTCGGTGCCGTAGTTGGTCGCCATGCCGTAATTCGAATCCGGCATCACACCCACCCGCGTCACCGCGGCATTCGCCGTCGGCGCGGTGCAGGCCAATGCGGCGATCGCGGTGCCGAACACGGTCGCGGTCGTGATCGTTCGGTAGCTCATGATTCGGTCCTCGTCGTGCGGTGCCGAGTTGCCAAGCGGAGATCATAGATAGTCGCGCAGGAGCTACACCCCGAATCGCCCAGCGTTTCGCCATAATGTACTCGGCGGTTTGTTTCGCGGGTCGATATCAGCGGTCGCGCACGATCCGAGTTAGAACGTGTTCTAACGTGTCGGGTATGGACGTGACATACGAAGGCACGAAACGGGAGCTTGCCACCGACCAGGGCGTGCTGCGCTATCACGAGGCGGGCGACGGGCCGCCGCTGTTACTGCTGCACGGCTCCGGGATCGGCGTGAACGGGTGGCGCAACTACCGCGGGAATCTCGCGGTCTTCGCCGAGCACTTCCACTGCTACATCCTCGAATTTCCCGGATTCGGCGTGAGCGACCCGGTGAACGGACATCCCGTGCTGACCGCGGGCGCGGCGGTACTGCGATTCATGGACGCGCTCGGCATCGAATCCGCGGCCATGGTCGGCAATTCGATGGGTGGTGTGGTCGCGGCGAATCTGGCGATTCAGCATCCGCAGCGGGTGCGCAAGCTGGTCACCATCGGCGGGATCGGTCCGAATATCTTCAGCTCCAGTCCGAGCGAGGGGATTCGGCTGCTGCAGGAATTCGCCGACAAACCCGATCGGGACAAGCTGCTGCGCTGGTTGCGGGCCATGGTCTACGACCCCGCGGTGATCACCGATGAGATCATCGAGGAACGCTGGGCGGCCGCGCAGCATCCGGACACCCAGCAGACCGCCGCCATGATGTACGGCTCGGCCGCCTGGGCCATGCAGCAGAAATTCCTGGCGAATTCGAATACGCCGCCCTACTGGTCGATGCTGCACAAAGTGCAATGCCCGACCCTGCTCACCTGGGGTCTGGACGACCGGGTCAGCCCGCCGGATATGGCGCTTGTCCCGATGCGGCAGATCCCCAATGCCGAACTGCATGTGTTCCCGAACAGCGGGCACTGGGTCATGATCGAGGCCAAGGCGGCCTTCGAACGCGCCACCCTGGAATTCCTGCGCCGCTGACCTCAGACCCGGTGTCGGCACCCTACGCCGGACGGCATGCCTTGGCAGTGACCGGAATCTCCGGAAATTCCGGCAAGGACTCGTTCGTCTTGGGCGCCATGATGCGTTCCATACCTGCCATGGACTCCAGCACGGGGAGCCGCGTGAGGGTATTCCGAATCGCCATGCCCGAGCGGGTTTTCGGCACCATCAGCCGCAGGTTCGGTCCGATTTGCTGTTTGCGGTCGACCAGTGCGCGGTGGCTCTGCTCGTAGCGGCGGAAACCGGTGCGGTAGTCGCCGTTCGCCGCAGCGAGTGCGCCGGCGAGCCGGTATGCGCCGACGAGGGCGAGTTCGGCACCGGCTCCGGATGCCGGTGAGGCGCAATAGGCAGCGTCCCCGACGAGGGCGATGCGGCCGGTCGACCAGGAATCCATATGGACCTGACCGAGAGCGTCGAAATACAGGTCCGGATCGGCGAGCGCGTCGCCGAGCAGCTGTGCCACGTGCCATGCGGATTCGGCGCCGAACCGGGCGGTCAGCAGCGCGCGGGCCGCGGCGGTATCCCTCGGATCGAGGTCGAGGATGGGGCTGCGGAACACGAAGTAGGCCTTGGCCTGTGCGTGATTGCCGGAACGGTAGATGCCTGCCATCGCACCCGGGGTGTTGTAGACGCTGACCCAGCGATCGGGCCCGAGCGCCGCATCGGCGTTACCGAAGGCGAAGTAGTGGTCCAGGTGCCGGACGAAATTCGATTCCGGACCGAAGGCCAGGCGCCGCACGGTGGAGTGCAGGCCGTCCGCGCCGATGACCAGGTCGAACCGCCGTTGCGGGGCGTGTTCGAAGGTGACGGTGACGCCGTCGTCATCCTCGTCGAGGGCCCGGATCGAATCGCCGAACAGGTATTCCACGTCGCTGTTGCTGTCGTGCAGGACCCGGACGAGATCGCCGCGCATGATCTCCACCTCGGCGCTGGCGTACTTGTCCTTGATCTTCTGCATATCCACCTTGGCGATGGGATGGCCGTCGGCGTTCACGAACCGCATACCGGCGACATCGGCGGCCGCCGACTGGATCTGCGCCATGATGCCCATGCGCTCGGCGACCTCGATTGCCTGTTCCCGCACATCCACCCCTTGGCCGCCGACTCGCAGACCGGCCGCACGCTCGACGATGGTCGGCTGGAAGCCGTGCCGCACAAGCCAATACGCCAACGTCTGTCCGGCGATGCTCGCACCGGAGATCAGAATCCGCATTGCCCGCTCCTTGTCTCGAAATAATCTGACCATTGGTCAGTGCGATCACTGTATGACGCTGACCAACGGTCAGTCAAGCGGTAGGATCGGTCCCCATGGCCGATGATTCGCGTGCCCGCATCCTGCAGACCGCGCTCGACCTGTTCGCCGACCGCGGATACCACACGGTTTCCGTGCGCGAGATCGCCGAACGGGTCGGGCTGACGAAAACCGCTGTGCTGTACCACTTCCCGAGCAAGAGCGATATCGTCGCTGCGCTCGTGGAGCCGCTACTGGTCGACAGTGAGGCGGTGCTCGAGGCGGCGGCACGCGGGCGGGACGCACGGGCGCGCCGCTGGTCGGTGGTGGCCGGGTTGCTCGAGGTGTGGCTTTCACACGGTCAGCTATTACGGATGCAAATGCAGGACCAGGCATTATCCGCTGACGAGGCGACCTTCGCGCGATTGCGAACCATCGCGCTGTCGGCCCAGGAACTGATCGCCGGGCCCCGCGCCGATTTCACCACCCGCGTGCGTGCCGCGCAGGTCTATGCGGCACTGAGCGATCCGGTGGTCATCTTCGCCGACCGGCCCGCCGAGGAGTTGCGCGAGGCGATTCTCGATGGTGCCAGGCGATTACTCGGCACTGCTGCCGATCCACAGCTTTCGGCCACCCACAGCGCCCCCGCCCACATTCCGGCCGCCAAGGCCCCTACCGCCCGCCCGAACCGCCCCGGCCGCCCCGGCGCAATGACCGCGGAAATGATCGAGTCCGCCCGCCGCATGCGAGATTCCGGCCGCCCCATCGACGAGATCGCCGCCGCATTCGACATCTCACGCGCCACGCTCTATCGGCACTTGAGCAAGCAGGCGAGCGAATTATGAGATTATTTTCGAGACGTCCTGTTCGAGGTATCCATCCTCGCCGCCGGGATCCACCGCATCACGGCGTATCCCGAACCAACTGCCCAGTCACGACCGGGCGATCACCTGGATGGCTCGGAGGCTGCCGTCAGCCAGGCCGCGGGTCAGGTTCTCGGCCTTCTCGACGAAATTCGGGACGAAGGCATGCAGTCCAACGGGATCGGGGGGCGAGGCCAGTACCGCCCGCATGGTCGCGGCCGCCGGCTCGGTAAGGTCGTTCCATTCCTCGATCACGAATCCCGCTGTCTCGATTGCCCCGCGCAACGCATCGGAAGTCACCAGATGGCTCTGGGAGGGTTGCTCGGCCCAGGGCAACGGATAACCGGGGTCGCCACCCGAACCTGCGGTGATATCCCAGATCGCGAGCAGGCCGCCCGCGACCAGGACCCGGCGGGCTTCCCGGTAGAGCAGGTCCTTGTCGGCGACGTTCATCTGCACGTGCTGGCTGAAGGCGACATCGAAACCGCCGTCGACGAAGGGCAGCGCGGTGACGTCGGCACGGTGCACCGCAATCCGATCCCCCAGCCCGACAGCCTCATTGAGCCACTCGGCCGTATCGCAATAGTCGGCGGTCAGATCGACAGCGGTCACCAGGCAACCGCATTGGTCCGCGATGAAACGGGCGGTACCGCCGATCCCGCTACCGGCGTCGAGCACCCGGCTGTGCTGCGTCAGCCCGGTCAGCTCCGCCAGTTGATAGGTGGCGATGCGACCCATGGTGTGAAAGTCCTCGACCAGCGCGAGATCCGCGAGCCGCAGACTGCCGAGGTCCCTGCCCGCAGCGATGAGGGCACGTTCGATACCGAGCCGGGAGTTGCCGGTCGCGTAGGGGATTTCGATCGAAATATTGTTCATATCAGCACTTTTCGGTATGCGACAAGGAAGCGACCACGAAAGTAACCACTGGTCACATCTTCGAGTATGCGGGCTGCATGTGACCGCCGTCAACATCTCGGCCGATATGCGATCCTGTCGGCATGAGCAAGCCCTACCACCACGGCGCGTTGCGCTCGGCTCTCATCGAGGCGGGCGTGGCATTAGCACGCGACGGCGGACCCGACCGCGTGATCCTGCGTGAAGTTGCCCGCACGGCCGGGGTTTCGCATTCGGCCACCTACCGCCACTTCGCCGACCGGGAGGCACTGCTCGCCGAGGTGGCGGCCCGCGCCCGCGGCGAGCTCGCCGCCGAGATGAGCCGCCGCATCGCCCGCGCCGGGGATCCGCGCCGACGGCTGCAAGCGGTCGGCACCGCGTACATCGATTTCGCGCTGAACCAACCCGGGTTGTTTCGCACTGCATTCGGTGTACACGCCGTCACCGCCGAACCCGAACCGCACACCGGCGGCACCAACCCCTACGAGATCCTCGGCCACGTACTCGATCAGGCGCAGTCGGCCGGACTACTGGACCCCAAACGGAGACCCGGCGCCGAGATTGCCGCCTGGTCGACGGTCCACGGCCTGGCCTGTCTGCTGATCGACGGACCCCTGCCCACCGATCCGGCCGCCATCGAGTTCGCAGTAGGGCGGGTGCACGAACTCATCGACCGCGGCCTGCTCGATCACCAGCCGGGCACCTAGCATGCGCGCAAGCGGAGTATGCGGCGTAGCCGCTGGAAGACCACGGGCCGCAACTCCGGTCTGCGCCCAAGCCACTGCGAACCCAACCTTTTGCACGTCGTGTCTGTTGTTTCCATCAGAGTCAACGAACGACTGTGAAGAGAGACATCATGACCGACACGAATCGGACACTCGTGAAGAACGTGCTCGGGATAGCCGCCGTCGGCGGCGTCATGCTCGCGTATGGCCTCGGTCTCGAGGCGTGCGAGAACAAAGAAGTTCGCGAGCATAATGTCGCCGATGTCGGGGAGTGCGTGATGGAGCGGGGCGAAGACTCGATCGCCAAGGTCGACTGCTACGGGGCCAACGCGCAGTACCGCGTCCTCGGCAAACTGGAACACGCCACCTGGTCTACGGAGTTTGCCAGAACGTCTGCATGCAAGGAGTTCCCCGGCAGTGTCATGTACTACTCGCGTACCGACAGCCGAATCGGCAGCTACACGCTGTGCCTGGGGCGCAAGTAGCCGCACGCCTGCAAGCGCGGCCTGTGGAACTCGGGCGAACAATCGGCCCTGTGCGGAAATCTCGGGTGGCGGCGCCCTCGGCGCGCGAATCGCCGTTCGGAGCAACCGAATCGCCGCTGATTGCACATAACCGACATAAGGCCCGGGCAACAGGACTAACCTGCGGCGCATGGCAGTTACCTGGCCGGACGAAATCGATGATGTCTTGCGTGGTGATCTCACCGCCGGATTGGCCTATATCACTCCGGCCGGTGGGGCGGTGGTGACGGCGGTATCGCCGATCGGGATGCGGGACCGGGAGTTGGGGACGGTCGGGTTCACGACCTCGCTCGGCTTCGGTCGCAAGCTGGAGCGGATCAAACGCGAGCCGAAGGTAGCGCTCGCATATCACGCGCGTGAGCACGGTCTCGGCGACCAGAACAATCAGCGCTTCGTACTGGTACAGGGCATCGCCACCTTCGACGCCAAACCCGACACCGACACCCTCGACCGCGTCGGCGAGCAGGCGACGCCCTATCTCGGCGCGCCACGGCGCGGCCTGTTCTGGGATCGCTGGCTCAGCGCTTATTACACCGATCGGGTGCTGGTGACGGTCGCGGTCACCCGGATCATCGCCTGGCCGAATCTGGATGCGACCGGCGAACCGGAGGTATTCGGCGAGCCGCTGCCCGCCACCGCGGATTCCCAGAAGCCGCCCGCCAAAGGTACCGGGCCCCGGCTGGACAGCGCCAAGGCCGCCGCACGCGCCACGAAGCTGCCGCACTGTCTGCTCGCCTACCGCCAGTCCGACGGCTATCCGGCCGTGGTCCCCGCGCAGGTCGCCGGCTCGAGCGCGGCGGGCGTAAACCTTACGCTCCCAGCGGAAATCGCCCAGGGCGGCCGCCGCGCGGGCCTGCTCGCCCACACCTACCGCCCACAGCTCGTCGGCCTCGAATGCCGCCAGCACACCGGCTGGATCGAAATCGACGGCACCGAGGCGACCTACGCACCCCACACCGAGTCGGGCTTCCTCGCGCCGCCGAACAAGACACTGCTGTTGCTGGCCAACGGATTGATGGCCCGCCGCGGACTGGCCCGAGCCCGAAAACAGGGCCGCATCGACGCCTCGAGCTGACCCCGAAAGGCACGAACCCCCTCCCGATCGAAATCGGAAGGGGGCCCGGCTTTTTCAGGTGGACTAATCGAGCGTAACCGGCAGCCTGGCATGCCCATTCGAGATGAAACTGACCACCGTCCCCAACTCGGATGGATCCGCCGCCAACCGCATATCCGGAAAGCGCGCGAAGATCGCGGGCAATGACACCAGCGCCTCGAGCCGAGCCAACGGCGCCCCCAGGCAATGGTGCACCCCGAAGCCGAAAGCCAAGTGGTCCTTACTGTCTCGGGCCACATCGAATTGATCGGCGGTGTCACCGTGAACCTTCGGATCACGGTTGGCGGCCGCGTACGAGGCGAGAATCGGCTCGCCCTTGGCGATATGCACCCCGTCGATCTCGATATCGTCGACCGCGAACCGCAGCGGCAGATGTGCGACCGGCGCCTCGAACCGCAACGCCTCCTCGACCAGATCGGCCCAGGTCGCCCGCTCCGCGACCAGTGCGGCGCGCTGTTCCGGATTGGTCAGCAGTGCGAAGATCGCCTGGTCGAGCAGATTGACCGTGGTCTCGTGCCCGGCGCTGATGACAAGCAGCAGCGTATCGATCAATTCCTGCTCGGTGAGCTGGGACCCGTCGTCCTCATCGCGGTGCGAAATCAGCAGACTGGTCATATCGTCGCCGGGATGGTCGCGCCGATACGCCACCAATTCACCGAGAATCCGATACATCTCCATGTAGTTCGCCTGCGACTCCTCCGGACCGAGCGAGGTGTCGAAAATACCGTCGACGCACTTGCGCAAGCCCGGATTGAGTTCCTCGGGCACACCCATCAATTCGGAGATGACCTGAATCGGCAGCGGATACGCGAAACCCTCACGCAGATCGACCGATTCGCCCGCGGGTGTCTTCGCGAGTTCGGCGAGCAGTTCCTGGGTGATCCGCTCGATCTGCCCGCGCATCGCCTCGGTGCGCCGATGGGTGAATGCGGGCGCGACCAACTTGCGCAGCCGCTTGTGGTCCGCACCGTAGGCGGTGAACATATTGTTCACCGCGACCCACAGGAAAAGCGGCCAGTCCTGCGGAATCTCGCCATTGATGAACGCCGGCCAGTGCTGGCTCGCATCCTTGGATACCCGCGCATCGACGAGCAACTTCTTGAGCAGCCCGGCGTCGGTGACCGACCAGGCCCGCACACCGCCGGGCAATTCCACCAGCGCCACCGGCCCACGCTCGCGCAGGCGTGCGGATTCGCCCTGGATATCCATTCCCGTGAGATCCAGGGTAATAGGTTGTTGCACTACAGAATCTCCTTACAGCATGGCTAGCGGAGGGGATTTGGGAAACGTGACCGGGAGGGATACCAGGGCCCGATGGAAGGGACCCGGCCGCCAGGTGAGTTGTTCAGGCTCTGTCCCCAAACGCATTTCGGGAAGTGCGTCGAGCAGTTGGTCGATAGCGTCCTGGACGATGAGGTAGGCGACCGACCGCGCCGGGCAGGAATGCGGGCCCACACTCCATGCCAGATGCGAACGGTTGGGCCCGAATTCGCCCACTCCGACGGCGGGATCGTTATTGCATCCGGACATGCTGATGACGACCGGTTGGTGAGCGGGCAGCCACACGCCGTCGATCAGGATCGGCTGTCTCGGATAGGAGACGCAGTAGTTCGCCATCGGGGGGTCGGTGAACAGCACTTCGTCGAGTGCGTCACGGGTGGAAAGACTTCCGCCGTGCACGCTGCCCGCGAACCGGTCGTCGGTCATCATCAGCAGCAGTGTGTTGGTGATCAGATTCTGCTGCGGTTCGATGCCCGCACCGTAGACGGTGACGAGCTGGTGGATCATCTCCTCGTCCGACAGCACGGCCGGATGCGCGATCAGCCGCGAGGTGATGTCGTCGCCGGGAACGCTGCGCTTCAGCGTGACGAGTTCGAACAGCGCGTCGGTGAGCATCGCATTGCCCTTGTCGGCGTTCACACCTTCGAAGATGGCCGCCATCCCGGTGGCGACCTGCTGACCGATCTCCGCCGGACAGCCGAGCATCTCGTTCAACACCTGGAAAGTAAGCGGAAATGCGTACTGGCTGATCAGATCGGCCGCACCGTCACCGCAGAAGGCATTGATCAGTGGAATGGCGGCATCTTCGACGACGGCATGCAATGCGTGCAGGTCGACTTCGGCCAGGCTCGCCGCATTTGCCTGTCGATAGCGCAAATGCTCGTTTCCCGCACTGCGCAAGGCATTCGGCCGCCATTCCAGCATCGGCAGGACCGGGCATTCACCGGGAATCTTTTGCTGCCAGGTGCGCGGATCCGCCGGAAAGTGGTCGGGATCGTTGAGGATTCGTACGGCGGTGTGATAGCCGATCACCAAAGTGGCCGGTACACCGGGCGATAGGTCCACCGGTACCAGAGATCCGAACTGGGTGCGCATTTGCCGGTACGCACGGTGTGGATCTGCTGCGAACTCTGCTGAGTAGAGCGGTACGCGCGGGCCGTCGGTATCGATCGGCGACCCCAACGCGACAGGGCCGGGCTTTGTTGAATCTGTGTGCAATGCGTCGGTTACTTCCCGGACTCCTGACGATGGAATAGGAACTCGACGAGCGTGATCAGCGACCGCAGACAAGTGCTGCGTTGCCGCGCGTCGAGCGAGGTCAGCGGAGTATCCGGAGCGAGATCCAGTGCGTCCCGGATCTCTTCGAGCGGATAGCGCTTGGCGCCTTCGAACTGATTGACCGCGACCGAATACTGCACCCCGCGCTCCTCGAGCACGGACAGCACCTCGTCGGCCTTCTCGATGCGCCGGGTGTCCACCAGGACCAGGGCGCCGAGCGCACCGCGCGCCAACTCCTCCCACAGCGGGACGAAACGCCGCTGTCCCGGCGTCCCGAAAAGGTACAGCGCGAGTGTGGGATTCAGCGTGATACGGCCGAAATCCATCGCCACGGTCGTCTGCGATTTGCCGGGTAGTCCGGCCATATCGTCGACGCCGACACTGGCCTCGGTGATCGTCTCCTCCGTGCGCAGCGGCCGGATCTCCGAAACGCTGTTCACGAATGTCGTTTTGCCGACACCGAAATTGCCTGCCACCAAGAGCTTTACCGACCGGGTCACGGTCTCCGGCACATAGTCGACAGTGCGCTCAGGCCGGGAGAGCGCGGAGCCCATTGAGTACCTCCTCGAGCAGGGTGATCTCCGGCATGACTTCGGCCGGGGTCGGAGTGGCCAGGTGTTCGCTGTCCAGCAGATCGGCGACGACGATCTTCACCACGGACGGCGGCAGGTCGAGATAGGCGGCGATCTCGGCGATGGACAGCGCACTGCGACGGCTGCACAGGTTCAGTACCTGGCGCGCATCGGGTGTCGCACCAGGTGCCGGATCCTTGGCGGCGACGACCAGAGTGACCAGGTCCAATTCACGACTGGGCCGGATCCGCCCCCCGGTGCGCACATAGGCCCGGACCAAGTCGGGGTCTCGCCGGGACCTCGTCATGACGTCAAGCCGCCCTCAACCCTTCCGCGCGGCTGGGCGCCTAACTCGTGCCCGACCCGCCCGGCGAGTTCGTTCATGCGGTGCGCGACCAGCCCGATATCGGTCTCGGCCGTGGTCGAAACACCCAGCAGCGCACCCTCACCCGCCGCGGTGATGAGGATCATGCCCTGGTCGTATTCGGTCATGTTCTGGCGCACACCATTGTCGAGGCCACCACAGAATTCGCCGAGCGCTTTACCTAGTGAGCGCAGCCCCGAGGCAGCCGCGGCGAAACGCTCGGCATCATCCTTGTTGACACCGTCGGAGTGCGCGATCCGCAGTCCGTCGTCGGACAGCAGCACCGCGAACCGGACGCCGGGAACGTTGCTGAGATCCTCGAGTAGCCAACCCAGCCTATTGCTGCTGTCGGTCACCGGTGTGCTCATCAGGATGACATCCCTTCGCTGTTATCGGATGCAGCAGCCTCACGGCCGCTCTTGGAACCCATCTGCCAGGCGGAGGCGATTTCGGGACGAGCCTGTCCCGCTTCGGATTCGGTGCCGGTCTGCGCGGGCACCGACGACACCGCCCGACGGCGTCGCTTGGGTAGGCCGCCACTGGTGATCTCGTGCACAGCGAACTCCTCGTTCTCGGCGGGTTGTTCGCCCACCCCGGCCAAGACCGGAACCGGGGATAATTCGAAGGGCTTATCCTCGGCGGCAGCGGTCGGCACGGGTTCCGGGGCCGGAGTGACGGCGGGAATGGCCGGTTCGGCGTTGGCCACCGCGGTGACGAGCAGCGCCTCGGGGATGTAGACCATCGCCCGCATACCGCCGTAGACGTTCGGGCCATCGATGTAGACGGTGAACCCGTAGCGTCGAGCCAGTGCCGCGATGCCCGGGAAACCGACACGCGGGGACGGGCCGAGCTGGTGGATGTCGATCGGGCGCTCGTTGGCGAGCACCTGCCTGGCCTCCTCCATCTGCTCTGCGTTCATCCGCACACCGGCATCGTCGATGATGACGGTGACGCCGTGGTGGCCCTCCTGGAAGGTCACATCCACATAAGACGTCGGCGGGGAGTAGCGCAGCGCGTTGTCGAGCAGCGTGGCCAGGGTGTGCACGAGCGGTTCCACCGCGCGGCTGATGACGATGCGGTCGAGCTGGTTCGCCCGCACCCGCAGGTAGTCACGGACACGCCCGATCGCGCCGCCGACCACATCGGTGAGCGACTGCGCGGGCCAGCGCCGACCCGGCAGACCACCACAGACGATCACATACGACTGGGCCTGCCGCAGCATCTGCTGCACGGTGTGGTCGATGCGGGTGAGGGTGGCGTAGACCTCGTCGTCGCGGTGCTCGCGCAGCGCGGAGCTCACCACCTGACTGACATCCGCGCCGAGGCTGACCACGGAGGTGCCGAAGGAGCGCACCGCCGCACTGGTCGCGGCCCGCGACGCGGATTCGATCTCGGCGCGAGTGCCCTCCTCGGTCGCCTTGATCGCCTGCTGCGCCTTTTCCTCGGCCTCACGCGCGGCCTGCTCGTGCGCCTCCGACTGCACCATGCGCAGGTCGTCGGCGTACCGCTCGGAAATCCATTGCAGGCACTGGGTGAACCGGGAATTCTCCTGACCCGTCGGCACCTCGATGGCCGAAACCGGTGCCTCGAAGCGGCGCACCGCCTCGGTCATCGCCGGCAGTGTCTGCCCGGCGAAGTGCTCGAGGGTTTCCTCCTGCGCCCGATTCGCTCTATTGAGGGTGTCGGCGCGGATCTTCTGTTGTTTCGCGTATTGCGCTACATACAACGCCGCCGCCACGGCAATAATGAGAGCGGGGGCGAGGATCCATGAAAGCACCACGGCGATATCTTGATTCATCAGCTCTCTCGTCGTTGCGACAGCCGGTGTCACTGCGCGTTGTCTCGCCTTCCTCGCGACGCCGACCAGGATCTACATTCGTCGAATGCGGCCACATCGACACCGGCACCAACCCCAGAGTGCCCGCACGGCAAGTGATTCGAAGAATCACCTACCGCGCGGATCGAGCCGATAAGTAGCTCGGCACCCGACGACCCGCCCACAGTAGCAGCATCGCCGGGAAGTCTCTCTCGATCCGAGGACCACATTCCGATTCCTCGAACCGCCAGCGCCCCCATTGCATTTCGCGTACCGCCCGATCGGCATGATCGAATGCGATAAATAGCGGACCGCGGGTACCGGATACTATGCGCGAATGGCAAAGCTGAAGGTGTCCGTCGACGTGCCGATTCCCCCGCAAGAGGCCTGGTCGCATACCTCCAACCTCACCGATCTCGACAAGTGGCTGCTCATGCACGAGGCGTGGCGCAACGAGGTGCCCGCCGAACTGACCGTCGGCACCCAACTGGTCGGTGTCGCATCGGTCAAGGGACTGCGCAACCGGGTCACCTGGACGGTCAAGGCCGCTGAACCGCCGCGGCGATTGGCCTTGAGCGGCACGGGCAAGGGCGGTACCAGATTCAAGCTCGAACTGCTCGTCGCCGCGAAGGGTGCGGGCTCGGTGGTCACCGTCGATATCGATCTGGGCGGCGCGCCCCTGTTCGGTCCGATCGGTTCCGGTGTCGCGCGGGCGCTGAAGGGCGATATCGAGCGCTCGTTGGAGCGTTTCGTCGCGCTCTACAGCTGAAAGGAGTCCGAACGTGCCGCATGCCGAGGCCGCGGACGGCGCCCGGATCGCCTATCAGACCGGCGGTGACGGTCCGCCGCTGCTGCTGCTCAGCGGACAGGCCAATAATCACCACTGGTGGGATGGAGTCCGCGCCGACTTCGAGACCGCGTATCGCACCGTCTCACTGGACTATCGCGGGACCGGTGACAGCGATAAGCCGGATATCCCGTACAGCACCCTCGGATTCGCCGAGGACGCCATTGCGGTGCTCGACGATCTCGGCATCGGGAAGACCTCGGTGTACGGCACGTCCATGGGTGGCCGGGTCGCGCAGTGGCTGGCCGCGCGGTTCCCGGATCGGGTGCATGCGCTGGTGCTCGGCTGCACGTCACCGGGTGGTCGCCACGCCGTCGAGCGCGACGCCGAGATACGGAAGTCGCTGGCCCAGCCCGATCCGGTGGCGGCGCGGCAGGCGCTGCTGGAACTGATGTACACCCCGGGGTATCTGGCGAGCTCGTCCGGGCCGTTCAACACCCTCGGCGATCCGAGCATGCCCGCCTACGCGAAGCGCAGACACCTCTACGCGAGCAACAAACACGACGCATGGGACGTGCTCGCGGATATCGCGGTTCCGACGCTGATCGTGCACGGGAGCGAGGACCGGTTCAATCCGGCGGCGAACGCACCGTTGCTCGCGGAACGGATTCCGGGTGCGCGGCTGGCGTGGATCCCGGGGGCTCGGCACGCCTATTTCGACGAATTCCGAAGCACCGCAAGCCCGCTCGTCCTGGAATTCCTGGACGCCGACCGCCGGTAGTCCGAGTTCGCCTGGTGTACAGGCGAACTCGGACCCCTCGGCTAATGCACCAGCGCCGGTGCGTCGGCGACCGCGGGCAGCTGCGGCTTGGTGCGCGGCAGGAAGGCCGCAGGTACCAAGGTCAGCACCATGAGCACCAACGCCACGATGTAGGTGTGGCTGAATGCCGTCGCGGCCTGGCTCAATCCGGTCTCGACCGCACCGGGCGGCAGCTGCGCCGCGATCGAGGGATCGTAGTTCGACGCGATCGCGGGCTTGGCGAACGGATGCTGGTTCAGCAGGCTGCTGAGCACCACCGACATCGTCGCGGTGCCGATGGAGCCGGCGGACTGGTTGATGATGTTCATCAGCGTCGTACCGCGCGCGACCTGCTGGTGGGTCAGCGTCTGGATCGCCGCGGTCATGGTCGGCATCATGGTGCAGCCCATGCCGAGGCCCATCACGAACAGCGCGCCCAACATGAACGGATACGACGTATCGGACTTCAGCTGCACGAAGAACACCGTGCCGAGTGAGATCAGCGAGATACCGGTCAACACGATCTTGCCCGGACCGATCTTGTCGACGAGTCGGCCCGCGATCGGCATCGTCAACATCGCACCCAGGCCCTGCGGCACCATCAGCAGACCGGCCGCCATGGCCGTTTCGCCGCGCACCTGCTGCAGATAGGTCGGCAACAGCAGGCCCGCTCCGAAGAAGGCGGTCGCGAACAGCACCATGGTCAGCACCGCGAAGGTAAGCGATCGGTTGCGGAACAGATGCAGATCGATCAGCGGATGTTCGGTGCGCAGCGCGTGGAAGACGAACAGCACGATGAGCACCAGACCGATGGCGGCGGGTATGAGCACCTTGGCCGCCATGACCGTGCCCTCACCCGGAATCGAGGAGACGCCGAACAGGAACAGCGCCAGACCCGGCGAGGCCAGCAGCATGCCGAGGAAGTCGAAGGATTCCGACGGCTCCGGGTTATCCGCGGGGAACACGATGAAGGCGAGAACGAGCGCGACCACCCCGACCGGGGCATTGATCAGGAAGATCCACTTCCAGCCGTAACTGTCGATCAGCCAACCGCCCAGGATCGGACCGCAGATCGGGCCGAGCAGCATCGGCACCCCGAGCACCGCCATCACCCGCCCGACGCGTTGCGGACCGGCCGCGTGGGTCATGATCGTCATGCCGAGCGGCATCAGCATGCCGCCGCCGAGACCCTGGAGAACGCGGAAGGCGATCAGTGTCTCCATGCTCCAGGCCTGGCTGCACAGCACCGATCCGAGCACGAACAGCGTCAGCGCGAGCATGTACAGCCGTTTGGTGCCGAACCGGTCCGCCGCCCAACCGGTCAGCGGGATGACGCTGGCCAGCGCGAGGGTGTAGCCGGTCATCGACCAGGCCGCGATCGCGGTGGTGGTGTGGAACTCGTTCTGGAATTTCGGGATCGCGACGGTTACGACGGTGATGTCCAGGATCGACATGATCGCGCCGAGCACGACCACCCCTGCCACCTTGAAAACCGCGATGTCGAGCTTGTCGGTCGCGGGATCCGCAGCGACCGACGTGGTATCCGGAGGATGTGTCACCGCTTAAGCCTCGCACCTCGCCGACCAAATGACCAGCAAATTCTGCGACCTTCGCCACACCTCGGGTGTGCCGATATCGCGCCCCGGATGATGGCGGCGTGACATTGCAGATCTTCGATGCCGAGTTCGCCGCGAATCCATGGCCTACGCTGCGGCGATTGCGCGAGGACGGTGGGATGCATCGGGTCCACACCCCGGACGGCCCACCCGCTTGGTTGGTAACCCGATTCGCCGATGTTCGGGCTGGACTGCTCGACAATCGGCTCTCCACCCAGCCGCGCTATGCCGGGGAGACGGACTACCGCGGGTTCGTGGTGCCGTCACCGTTGGACCTCGGATTCCTGGAGAGCGAACCAGTGGACCACGCTCGGCTGCGACGGGCCGTCACCGCCGAGTTGTCGCCGCGACGGCTCGCCGAATGGGCGCGCACGGCACCAGAATTGGTGTCGGATTGTCTGTCGCAGGTGCAGAGCGGCGGCACGATCGATCTCATCGAGCGGTTCGCCGTTGTCCTGCCCGCGGCCGTGCTCGGCGAATTGCTCGGGTTGGCAGCACCGGAGCGCGAGGCGTTATTGCATTGGGCGCGTTCGACATTGCTGCCGAGCGCCACTCCCCCGCGGGCTCGCGACACGCTCACCACTATGCGCGCCATCGTCATCGCGACGATCGAGGGGGCGCGTGGCGACAATGTGCTCGGGCGGCTGGTGCGTTCGAGTGCCGAGACCGGTTCGCCGAGTGCGCACGAGCTGGCCTCGATGATCTTCTATCTACTGTTCGTCTGGTACGAAGTGCTCGTCGACCTGATCGCCGGATCGGTGTTGGCGCTGCTCACCCATCCGGATCAGCTGGCGGTGCTGCGCACCATGTCCGATACCCGACCGGCGGTGGACGAACTGCTGCGCTACCTGTCGCCGCAGGTGGTTTCGGGTCCCAGATTCGCCATCACCGAACTCGAGATCGCGGGGAATGCCATCCATTCCGGTGACACCGTGCTGCTCTGTCTGGCGTCGGCCAACCATGATCCGGAGATCTTCGACAATCCGGCCGACCTCGACCTCGCGCGCACGAATAATCCGCACTTGGGTCTCGGGCACGGCGGGCATGCATGCCTCGGCACCGCGTTGGTCCGGATTGTCGCCGGGGCCGTGCTGGAGACGCTGCAGCTGGACGGCCGCACTCCGACGCTCGCCTGCGATCCGGGAGATATCCAGTGGCGCTCCGGGTTTCGGCATCGTGGACCGCTCGAGTTGCCGGTCGTGTTGTCGCGGTAGCTCGACGCTCGGGGTGGCACCGATCAGTTCCGTGGCCCCGGCGACTTCCAGGAAGGATCGCGGCCGAACCACCCCGCGAGGCGGTCGTATGCGGGAGCGTCGGCGGGCACGGGCACCTCGAGGTCGAAAGCCTTGTCCGGGCCGCGGAACTCCGGGCGCAGCATCTTGTGCGACCAGGCCAGTCCGTACTCCGCGATTTCCGGGTCGAAGTCGATGGGCTGGTCGGTCGCGCGGGCGAGATCCCAGGTGTGCATGGCCAATTCGGTGATCTGCTGGTCGGCTCGGCTGCGCAGCGGCGCTTGTGCGCCGCCGGGTACCGGAACCGGGCGTTCCAGGTCGGCGTGGTGCCAGACGTCCAGGACGGGTGCGGCGGCCGCGCGGTACTCCGCGGCCCAGTTCGGGCTCAGCTCGGCGGCCGGCGCCGCCCAATCGACCATCTCGCCACGCGCCGAATCCAGGAAATTCCGCAGGCTCTGCCCGATGACATGTCGCACGAGCGCTTGCACATCCCAGCCGACACAGGGTGTCGGCAGGGTCGCCTGTTCCGGCCGAATCGCCGCGATGACCTCGCCCATCTGGGTCAATGCGCGGTCCAATAGGTCCACGGTGGGGTCGACGGTTTCCACGTCTGTCGATTCTGCCCCGCGACCGCCGCCCACACCGCGAAACGCGCAACTCGGCCGACGACGGCAATCAGCGTGGAGCAGGTTCGACAGTTTCCGGATCGACGGATGGTGTGACGCGCGGCCGGGACCGCGTGACGGCCACACCGGCCAGGCACAGGACACCGCCGACGATGGTCAGTGCGCCGGGCACCTCGTCCAGTGCGATCCACGACATCAACACGACGAGCGCCGGGACCGCGTAGGTTGTCACGCCCATTTTCCCAGCCGTCGTGCGGGATAGTGCGTAGGCCCAGGTGGTGAAAGCCAAAGCTGTGGGGAAGACGCCCAGGTACACCAGACTCAACGTCGACGACAGCGGCGCGTCGGCCGCCTCGGTGACCAGTTGCCAGGAGAACGGCAGACACGCGACGGTTCCGATGACCGAGCCGAAGGTGACCACCTGCAATGCGGAGGCGCTGACGAGCGCCGGTTTCTGCGCGATGGTCGATGCCGCCCAGACGACGGCCGCGAGCAGGCACAGCACGATACCGAGCACCGCCGCGCCGCCGCCATCGGAGGTCGACAGTCCGACAACGATGGTTCCGGCGAACGACACGACCAGCCCGACCATCAGCCGGGCCGGAAACCCTTCCCGCAGGACCAATCCGCCGAGCACCGCGATCAGCACCGGACCGATGCCGACGACCATCGCCGCGGTCCCGGCGTCGACATTCCGCTCACCCCAGTTCAACGCCACCATGTAGACGCCGAACCACAGCACCCCGGAGATGACGATGCCCGGCCACGCGGCCCGCGGTGGCAGGCCGTCACCGCGGATGACCAGCACCGTCACCAGGGTGATCGATGCGGCGAGCAATCGCCCGAGTGCCAGCGCACCCGGGGAAAAGTCATGTCCCGCACTGCGGATGAAGACGAAGGCCGAAGCCCACAGGACCACCGTCACGACGGCGGCGACAATGGCTTGCCGCTCGACCGATCCCTCCGTACGCATCATGGGCCGAACGTAGATCAGTCGGTCGACAAGTGCCAGCGGTTTTCGGACGCGGGCCGAGCCGGTCGGCCGGACAATCGATGGGGGCTCCGATCGCCCGGCCGACCAGCGGCTACAACGCGAGCAGCGCGTCGATCACGGCCGACGGCACCGCCTCGGGGCTCGCAAAGGGCCGTTCCGCGAGCAACTTCCGTGCTTCGTCACGGGACAGCCCGCCATCGATGGTGAGCACCTGCAGCGCGTGCGCTTCGGGCAGGGCGCCGAGCCAAGCGACAGTGTTGCCGACCAAGGTCTCCGGATCGATCTCGCCGTGGACCCGCAACCGAGCCACGCCGCCGTCGGGGTACACATCGAGCCGCACATGGGTGATCGGCGCACCGGCCCCGATCCGGAAGAAGTGACGGGCATCCGGCTGCAGCCGCGTGCGTGGCAGCAATTCGGTCCAAGTCGACGGATCATCCAGATCCGCACCGGAATCGGCATCGGCCCCGCGCAGCACCGCCCAACCCGGCGCATTGCCGACATAATTCGAGGTGTCGATTTCCACGCGCCGAATCGCCCCGCGCGCACCCAGCCGCACCGTGACGTGATCATTGCCCGCATCGCGGCGGCGCGCCCCCTCCCAGCCCTCGTCCATCTGCCGCGACCGACCGGGCAGCAGGATATTGGTCGGCGCGGAGAAGAACATATCGGAGCAGTCGACCACATCGCCGCCGTGTTCCAGAGCCGCGAGATCGACTGTGCCACTGAGGAAACGGGGATCCGGCAGCGGGGTCCCGTGGACGCGGAAGCGGGCGACGCCGCCGTCCGGGTAGATCGATAGCCGGATGTGGGTGAAGCGGCGCTCGTCGGTGACCTCGAAGAAGTTGTCGGTACCGCCCGCGATATCCGACTTCGCGACCAGCGTGACCCATTCGGCCTGCTGGAGTTCGGCAGACGACGGCTGGCCCTCCACACTGGTCGCCTCGACCGAGGCGAAGGGCGGATAATTGCCGATGAACCAGGAGGTGTCGATGACGACACCGTGCACCCGCCCCGGCACACCCAGCCGGACAACCGCATAGTCATTGCCGGTTTCGCGACGCCGTCGCGTTTCCCAGCCGTCGTAGGTCTTACCCTTGTGGCCGAAGTCCTCGGTGCTGAAAACCGCACGGCCGGGCCGGATCAGATTCTCCCGCTCGGCGAACAACTCGTCATTGGCGTAGACCACACTGCCCGCGAGCGCGCGGGAGGCGAGATCGGGCAGTCGGGTGAAGTCGGGGGCGGATTGATCGGTCATACTTCTCCTCGGGCCAGGAGCCGCCCCTGCGGCTCGTTGTCGATATCGATTCGGTTGCCGCGCAACCAGGTACCGCGGACCGCGCCCGCCAGTGGGCGGGCCGCGTACGGTGTGACGGCGTTCTTGTGGTGCAGGCGATGCACGTCGACGACGAAGGCGTCATCGGGGGCGAAGACACAGAAATCCGCGTCGTAGCCGACCTCGATGGCACCCTTGCGCCGCAGGCCCGCATGTTCGGCGGGTGCGCGGCTCATCCAGCGCGCGACATCCACCAGGCTGAAACCGCGCAGTCGCGCTTCGGTCCAGACGGCCGAAAGTCCCAGCTGCAGTGAGGAAATGCCACCCCAGGCGCGGGCGAAGTCGCCGGTGTCGAAGCACTTCAGGTCGGGCGTCGATGGGGAGTGGTCCGAGACCACCATATCGATGGTGCCCTCACGCAACCCTTCCCAGAGCAATTCCCGATTGCCGCTCTCACGGATCGGCGGGCAGCATTTGAATTGTGTTGCACCGTCCGGAATTTCCTCTGCTGCGAACGACAGGTAGTGCGGACAGGTCTCGGCGGTGATCCGGACGCCGTCGCGACGGGCCGAGGCGATCATCGGCAGCGCATCCGAACTCGACACGTGCAGAATGTGCACGCGACAGCCGGTCCACCTGGCCAGTTCGATCACCTGGGCGACGGCCAGATTCTCCGCACCGCGCGGGCGCGAACGCAGGAAGCCGGAGTACTTGTCCCCCTGCGGAATCGGTGCGTGTTCGATGGCGTGTGCGTCCTCGGCGTGCACGATGAGCAGACCGTCGAACAAGCGGATCTCCCGCATGGCCAGCTCTAGCCGGCCCGCGTCCAGTGCCGGGAATTCGTCGACACCGGAGTGCAGCAGGAAGCATTTGAAGCCGAATACACCTGCGTCTTGCAGCTGCCGCAGATCCGCCAAATTTCCGGGGATCGCTCCGCCCCAGAATCCGACGTCGACATGCACCCGGCCCTGCGCGGTCTTGCGCTTCACTTCGAGCGCCGCGAGATCGCAGGTCGGCGGAATGCTGTTGAGCGGCATATCGATAATGGTGGTGACACCGCCCGCCGCGGCCGCCTTCGTCGCGCTGGGGAAGCCCTCCCATTCGGTGCGGCCGGGATCGTTGACGTGCACATGCGCATCCACAACGCCGGGCAGCAGCACCTCGTCGGCGGTCAGTTCGACGACCGTCTTCGCGGTCAGGATGGAGTCCAGCGGCTCGATCGCCACGATCCGGCCGTCGCGCACGCCGATCGAGCCACCGGTCTCCCCTGTCGTCCCGATGATCCGCTCCGCACGGATCACCAGGTCCAGGTGTGCGGGGACCGGCGAGATCGTCTGGATCTCGGAGTTCTTCCGCATCACACAACTCCATCGCACATCATCGGAATCTCCCGTCGAATGTCCTTGCGGCGCCGCTGCTTCGGGAGGCGGCGGCGACAATGTCATCGGCCAGGTCCGCGACGCCGCGCTCCAGCGTGGCTGCCTCGGCGGCGTAGCTTGCCGCCCCTTGGCCTGCAGCGGCCTGCGGCGACTGGTGCCCGGCAGGCGGCCGCTCGACCGTGGGATCCGGCGGCAGATGTTCGGCGGCAATCTGCATCCCCAGCCGCTCGAGTAGCAGCTCACCCTCCGCGAAGCAGCGCGCGACATCGGGTTCGATATCGGCGAGGGCGTATGCGGCCGAGAACCCCGCCTCATGCAATCGCTCGAGGGGCAGCGTATTCCGGCCACAGACAGCGATGACCGGCACGCCCGCGAACCCGGCGGCAGTAGCGACACCGGCCGGTGCCTTGCCGTACAGGGTCTGCTCATCGAGCATGCCCTCCCCGGTCACCACCAGATCCGCACCGGCCACCTGCTCCGCGAAACCGACCAGCTCCAAAACCAATTCGATCCCGGGACGCAGCCGAGCACCGAGCACCGCGACAGCCGCGAACCCGACCCCGCCCGCCGCACCGGCACCCGCGCGATCACGCAGATCGTTGCCGGTGGCGACCGCGATGCAGTCCGCCCAATGGGTCAGCGCCGCATCGAGCACTTCCACTTGGTCACCGTCGGCACCCTTTTGCGGACCATAGACGGCGGCCGCACCGCGCGCACCGGTGAGCGGATTGTCGACATCGCACGCGACGGTGACCTCGACGCCGCCCAGCCGTTCCCGCACCGGCGCAAGGTCGATCCTGTGCAGTCGAGCCAATGCCGCACCGCCGTCGACGATTTCGGCCCCATCGACATCGAGCAGTCGCGCACCGAGCGCCGCGAGCAGCCCGGCACCACCATCGCTACCCGCACTGCCGCCGATGCCGAGCACCACCCGCAGGCAACCCGCATCGATCGCCGCGGCGATGACCTCGCCTGCGCCCCGGCTGGTGGCCGTCATCGGTGCGAACTTCCCGCCCGGTAGCCGAACGAGCCCGGATACGTCCGCCAGTTCCACGACGGCGATATCGTCGCGGCGGGCATACGCCGTGCACACCGGCTCGCCGGTGGGGCCGGACGCGGTCACCAGGACCGCCTCGAAACCCGCGGCCAAAGCGGCGGCGACGGTGCCGTCCCCGCCGTCCGCGATCGGCACCACCGACACCTCGGCACCGGGCCGGACGCGGTGGATACCGGCGCGGACAGCGGCACCGACCTGCGCGGCGGTCAACGACCCCTTGAACTTGTCGGACGCGATCAGGACTCGAGTCATGTCGGGTCAGTCCAGCTGGGCGGTCGCGGTCGGGACGTCGGCTGCGGACTGCGCCAGTTCCTCGAATTCGACGATATTGTCGATCTCCAGTCCCATCGACACATTCGTCACCCGTTCGAGAATGACCTCGACGATCACCGGCACCCGGAACTCGGTCACCAGCTTCTTCGCCTCATCGAGGGCCGAACCGATCCACGCCGGATCGAATACCCGAATCGCCTTGCAGCCCAGCCCTTCCGCGACCTTCACGTGGTCGACGCCGTAGCCGGCGAGCTCTGGGCTGTTGATATTGTCGAAGGCGAGCTGCACGTAGTAGTCCATGTCGAACGCGCGCTGCGCCTGACGGATCAGGCCCAGGTACGAATTGTTCACCACGACATGGATGTACGGGATATTGAACTGCGCGCCGACCGCCAATTCCTCGATGAGGAACTGGAAGTCGTAATCACCCGAGAGTGCAACCACGGTGGCATCGGGATCGGCCGTCGCGGCACCGATGGCCGCGGGTACGGTCCAGCCCAGCGGCCCGGCCTGGCCCGCATTGATCCAGTGCCGCGGCCGGTAGACGTGCAGCAGCTGCGCCGCCTGGATCTGCGACAGACCGATGGTGCTGACGTAGCGCACATCGGGCCCGAATGCCTTGTTCATCTCCTCGTAGACGCGCTGCGGCTTGATCGGCATATCGTCGAAGTGCGTCTTACGCAGCCCAACCTGTTTCCGGTTGCGGCACTGCTCGGCCCACACACTGCGATCGGGCAGCTGTCCGGCCGCATCCAGTTCGCGCGCGACGTCGACGAAGACGCGCAGCGCGGCACCCGCGTCAGAGGTGATGCCGAACTCCGGTGCGAACACCCGGCCGATTTGGGTCGGCTCGATATCGACGTGGACGAAGGTGCGGTCCTTGGTGTAGGTGTCCACACCGCCGGTATGCCGGTTGGCCCAACGGTTTCCGATGCCGAGCACAAAATCGGATTCGAGCAGGGTGGCATTGCCGTACCGGTGTGAGGTCTGCAATCCGACCATGCCCGCGTGCAGCGCATGATCGTCGGGAATCGTGCCCCAGCCCATCAGCGTCGGCACCACCGGCACACCGGTGAGTTCGGCGAATTCGACCAGCAGCGCCGCGGCATCGGCATTCACGATGCCGCCACCCGCGACGATCAGCGGCCGCTGCGCCGCATTCAACATCTCGATGGCCTTGACCGCCTGCGCCCGGGTCGCGGCCGGGCGGTGCACCTCGAGCGGCTCGTAAGTCTCGATATCGAACTCGATTTCGGCGAGCTGCACATCGATCGGCAGATCGATCAGGACCGGCCCCGGCCGACCCTCCCGCATCAACTGGAAGGCCTTTTGGAAGGTCCCGGGTACCTGTGCGGGCTCGAGCACCGTCACCGCCCACTTGCTCACCGGTGCGGCGATCGAAGCGATATCGACGGCCTGGAAATCCTCCTTGTGCAGCTTGGCCACCGGAGCCTGACCGGTGATGCACAGGATCGGAATCGAATCCGCGCCGGCGGAATACAGGCCGGTGATCATGTCGGTGCCCGCGGGCCCCGAGGTGCCGATGCAGACGCCGATATTGCCCGCGGCCGCCCGGGTGTACCCCTCGGCCATATGCGAGGCGGCCTCGACGTGGCGGGCCAGCACGTGCTTGATACCGCCGTGCGCGCGCATCGCGCTGTAGAAGGGGTTGATCGCGGCACCGGGCAAGCCGAACGCTTGTGTCGCACCTTCCTTTTCGAGAATCAGAACCGCAGCATCTACGGTGCGCATCCGTGTCATGGTCAGTTCTCCCGACCCGACAGCGCCTCGGTCACCTTCAGCAGGCCCGAGTGGTCCAATGAGCCGTGACCCATCGCGCGGGCTGCCGCGATCAGCTGCGCGGTCAGCGCGCCCATCGGGATCGACACCTCGGCGTCGCGGGCCGCTTGCAGGATGATGCCCATATCCTTGTGGTGCAGGTCGATCCGGAAGCCGGGCTTGAAGTCGCGCTTCAGCATGGATGCGCGCTTGAGTTCGAGGATCTTGCTGCCCGCGAGCCCGCCCGCCAGCACGTCCAGCCCCTTCTCGGCGTCCGCGCCCAGGTTCTCCATCAGCAGGATCGCCTCGGCCACCAGGGCATAGGTGCCGCCGACGACGAGCTGGTTGGCGGCCTTGACCACCTGACCGGCACCATTCGGTCCGACCAGTGCGAAGGTCTTGCCGACCGCCTCGAAAATCGGTGTGGCCGCGGCGAAGTCGGCCTCGTCACCGCCGACCATGATCGACAGCGCGGCATTGATCGCGCCCGGCTCACCACCGGAGACCGGGGCGTCGAGCACCCGCAGCCCCTTCTCGATGCCCCGCTCCGCGGTCGAGCGCGCGGTCTTGGGCGTGATGGTGGAGAAGTCGATGTACAGCGTCCCGGGCGCGGCATGCTCGAGCACATCGGCGAAGACCGCCTCGACGTGCTCGTCCTGCGGCAGCATCGTGATGACGATGTCCTTGTCCCGCACCGCTTCCGCGACACCGGACGCGGCCGAACCACCCGCCGCCTTCAGCTTCTCGAGTCCGGCCGGGCCGATGTCGTAACCGGTCACCTCGTGCCCGGCGGCCACGAGGTGACCCGCCATCGGGCTGCCCATGATCCCCAAGCCGATAAAACCGATCCTGCTGACGGCTCCGCCGTGCCCAAGGGGCGCTGTGCCTTTGATTCGCTCGCTGCGCTCGCTCATGCCATCCACTTCCAATCCAGCTCGGGGTCTTTGTATTCGAGGCCGATCCAGCCGTCGTAGCCGCTCTCGGCCAGGGTTTCGAAGAGCGCGGCGAAGTCGAGTTCGCCGGTGCCGGGACGGCCGCGGCCCGGATTGTCCGCGATCTGGACGTGGCCGAGCTGCGCCGCGTGCGTGCGGATCACCGAGTGCAGACCCTCGCCCATACGGGCCAGGTGGTACAGGTCGCAAAGGAACCGCACATTGGGCTCACCAGTCTGCTCGATGATCCGCACGGCGTGCGCGGCGCTCACGACCGGATAGTCCGGTGACTCGAAGGAATTGAGCGCTTCCAGCAAGACGGTGGCACCGATGGCACCGGCCGCCTGTGCGGCGAGACTCAGGTTCTCCAGGGCGAGTTCGTCCTGCTTCTGCGGACTCTCGCCCTCGACGCGATTGCCGTAGAGGGCATTGAGCGCGCGGCAGCCCGTCTCCTCGGCGATACCGACCGCGACATCGATATTGTCGCGGAACCGGGTGACCTCACTCGGAACGGAGACCAGACCGCGCCCGCCAGCCGGGATCAGGTCGATGAAGTTCAGCCCGACCAATTCCACACCGGCATCGCGGATCGCGCGCACGAACGCATCGATCTCCTTGTCCCCCGGCATCGGATTCTCGCCGAACGGCCACCAGAATTCGACGGCGTCGAATCCGGCCTGCTTTGCCGCGGCGGGACGTTCCAGCAGCGGGAGATCGGTGAACAGGATCGAGCAATTGACATCGAATTTCGGGGCGACGCCCCGGGCCTGCTTACTCATTCAGCTCCTTGACGGTATTTCTTCCAGCTGCCGATGGCGGTGATATCGATCAGCTCCGGATACGAGGTCGGCGCGCGGCGCAGCAGCATCGATAGGACCGAACGGCCGTCTTCGAGTTCGATCGCGCCGAGTTCGAGTTCCGGTGGTTCGGCAGGCAGCAGCCGCTGTCGCAGTACTTCCATGGGGATATCGAAGAGTTCACCGGAGATCGAATCGCCGCCGTCGGCGACGGGATCCAGCCCCGGGAACCTATCGCCGACCGAATAGAAACGGTAGCGCGGCGCGGTTTTCGCTTCGCCGGCGAAAGGCGCGCCGTCGAGCAGATGATTGAGTGGTTCGCCGCGCATGGCGGAACCGTTCAGAAATATCAACGGCATTCGGTGAATCCTTTGTTCGCAATTTCGTCAATTATGTGAGCCGACCGCAGTGTCGGAATAGCGGCGATTACCCCGAAGCCGATCGGATATCCCGAAGTCGATTTCGTAGGATGCTCCAGCCGCCGACGCGGTGCCGAAACCGCGCGCCCCGCGTACCAGGTGTACAGATGCACGGCGAGGTGCGCGGCTCACCAGACCGGGAGCAGGTCCCGGTGGATCGGTCCGCCGGTGGCGGTCAGCGGTTGGGCCGAGCCGCCGCGGCGCACCGCGACGATCTCGGCGGCGATGGAGACCGCGGTCTCCGCTGCGGTCCGCGCGCCGAGATCCAGCCCGATCGGTGAATGCAATTGGGCCAGTTCCGATTCCGTCATACCGGCGGCGCGCAGCCCGGCCATGCGGTCCTCGTGGGTGCGACGGGAACCCATCGCGCCCACATAGGCCACCGGCAGGCGCAGCGCCACCTCGAGCAGCGGAATATCGAATTTGGCGTCGTGGGTGAGCACACACAGCACGGTGCGCGAATCGACCTGTGTGCGTGCGAGATAGCGGTCCGGCCACTGCACGACGATCTCGTCGGCATCGGGAAAACGCGCACGCGTCGCGAACACCGGACGGGCATCGCAGACGGTGACGTGGTATCCCAGGAAGCGGCCGATCCTGGTCACAGCGGCAGCGAAATCTATTGCGCCGAAGACGATCATGCGCGGCGGAGGTACATACGATTCTACGAAGATGTCGACTTGGCTTGCACCACAGCCGATCTCGCGCACTCCGGTGGTGCCGGTATCGAGCATGGCTCTGGCCTCGGCCACGACGACCTCGTCGAAGGCGGCGCCGACGGTCCACCAGGACCCGATCGCCATGGCAGCACCGGTTTTCAAGTCCCGTATCAGCGCGACCGCCTCGTCGGTGCGCAGGATCGCCTCGATCGCGACCCGCCCGACCGCGGTGATCCGCTGGACGAAGACCTCGAGTTTTCCGCCGCAGGTCAGCCCGACCGCGAAGGCGTCGTCATCGCTGTATCCGAAGGTTTCGCGCACCGGCTGCCCGGTACGCAGGACCTCACGGCAGAGTTCGTAGACCGCGCCCTCGACACAGCCACCGGAAATGCTTCCGATCACAATGCCGTCGGCGTCGACCGCCAGCGCCGCGCCGGGCGGCCGAGGGGCACTTCCGGTGACGCCGATGACGGTGGCCACGGCGTAATCCTTCTCCGCCGCATGCCATTTCCGCAGTTCTGCCGTGAGGTCGCGCATGGTGCTATCCGCCCAGGAGTAGTTCGATGGCCGAGATGCCGAAGTAGCCGGCGAAGACGAGGCTCACCACCCCGATCAGCCAATGGATTTCACGGAATTTGCCGCGCGCCAGCTTGATCACCACGTACGCGATCAGGCCCGCGCCGACACCGTTGGTGATGGAGTAGGTGAACGGCATCAGCACGATCGTCAGGAAGGCGGGCACCGCCACCTCGAGGTCGTTCCAATCGATCTTGCGGGCCTGGGTCATCATCAGCGCACCGACGATAACCAGCGCCGGGGCGGCGGCCTGGATCGGGACCACGGCCGCGAGTGGGGTGAAAAATACTGCGAGGCAGAACAATCCACCGGTCACCAGGCTGGTCAGTCCGGTGCGGGCGCCCTCACCGACACCCGTCGCGGATTCGACGTAGACGGTATTTCCGGCGCCGCCGCTGACACCACCGATGACCTGCGAGATACCGTCGATGGTCAGCACCTTGCCGATACCCGGCATGGTGCCCTTCTCATCGAGCAGTCCGGCCTCGTCGCAGACGCCGAAAACCGTTCCCATGGCATCGAAGAATCCGGTCAGCACCAGGGTGAACAGCACGACCCCCGCGACCAGCCCGCCCGCCTCGGCGAAACCGCCGAAGAGGTCGATATTCAGCGCCAGCCCGAAATCGGGTGCGGCGAAGAATCCCTTCGGCTTTTCCGGCACCACCGGCCCCCAGGCCTGCGGGTCGATCTTCGCCAGCGCGTTGACGACAATGGCGAGCACGGTCGAGATGGCGATGCTGATCAGAATCGCACCGGGCACCTTGCGGATGAACAGTGCCAGCATCACCAGCAGGCCGACCGCGAAAATCACTACGGGCCAACCGGATAGGTGACCTCCGGCCCCGAGGGTGACCGGCGGACCGGTCTGCGCGCCATGTCCGACCACCCCGGCCGAGACCAGTCCGATCATCGCGATGAACATCCCGATCCCGACGCCGATCGCATTCTTGAGACCGAGCGGGATCGCGTTGATGATCATGGTCCGCAGGCCGGTCGCGGCCAGGATCACGATGATCACGCCCATCAGGACGACCAGACCCATGGTCTGCGGCCAGGTCATATGCGGTGCCGCCTGGAAGGCGACCACCGGAACCACACCGAGTCCGGCGGCGAGCGCCAACGGCACATTGCCCGCCACGCCCATCAGGATCGTGCTGAGTCCCGCGGAAAACGCGGTGGCCGTGGTGAGTTGAGCGATGCTCAGCTTGTCACCATTGACATCCGCGACGCCGCCGAGATCAGCGGCACCAAGAGAATGACGTATGCCATGGCGACGAAAGTGGTAATGCCGCCACGGATTTCGCGGGACACGGTGGTTCGGCGTTCGCTCAGCCGGAAGAACCGGTCGAGCGCAGACCTACCTGCTACCGGCTCTGGTGTGCTGGGCTTGGTCTGAATCTGGGTCATTGGCGTGCCCTCCTCGGGGCGTAGCCGACCTACGGTCCGGCGGCTGTCCTATTGGACCGGGGCCGGACCGCACGGTTCGGGTACTGCTGTTGTGGAGTCTCTCCGGCCCATTGGAACCGGCTGCCCCTGTTGATCAACTGCTCCGGATGATGTCTTCCGGTCGCACCGGCACTCGGTTGATGTGCCCGTTTCCACCCCGTGATCGGCAGGCGTCACGGATCGCCGCGGCGATCGCGGGGGTGGAGGAGAGCGTGGGCGGCTCTCCGGCGCCGCGCAGCCCGTAGGGGGCGTGCGGATCGGCATTTTCGAGAATCTCCAGCCGCTGTGACGGCGTATCGAGAATCGTCGGGATCAGGTAGTCGGTGAAGGACGGGTTGCGCACCTTACCGTCTTTTACCTGGATTTCCTCCATGACCGCCAGGCCGAGCCCCTGGACGGAGCCGCCGTGGATCTGCCCCTCCAGGGACAGGCGGTTCATGATCTTGCCCACGTCCTGGACCGCGTCCAGGGAGACGACCTTGACCAGGCCGAGGTCTGTGTCCACGTCCACCACCGCGCGGTGTACGCAGAGTGCCAGTTGGGTGTGGCTATTGCCTTGTCCTGTAACGGGATCCATGCCGGTGGTCGGCCGGTGGTGGTACTCGCGGGTCTCCTCGATAACCCCCTCATCCAGGACATCGACGATCGCCGCGAGCACCTCCCCGGTGCGCGAAACCACCTTGCCGCCGACCAGTCGCAATCCCGACATGGCACCGAACTCGGCCTGGGCCAAGGCGAGTACGCGCTGGCGCACGGCCTCACAGGCCGCCTTCACCGCGCCACCGGTCATATAGGTCTGCCGGGAGGCGGACGACGAACCCGAGTCGCCGACCTGGTTGTCGGCCGGGTGAATGGTGACCCGTTCGATGCCGAGTTCGGTGCGCGCGATCTGCGCCTCGACCGTCACCAGGCCCTGACCGACCTCGGCGGCCGCGGTGTGCACCAGCGCAACCGGTTCTCCCGCAATGACTTCCAGCCGCACCCGAGCCGTCGAGTAGTCGTCGAAGGCCTCGGAGAAGCAGATGTTCTTGATGCCGACGCCGTAACCGACACCACGCACCACGCCCTCGCCGTGCGTCGTCTGCGATGCGCCGCCGGGCAGGTTCCGGATATCCGATGCGTCCAGTTCCGGGGGCATCGGCATATCGCGCAGTTGTCCGAGCATTTCGGCCATCGGCGTCGGCGCGTGCAGCACCTGGCCGGTCGCCAGCTTGGACCCCTGCGACACCGCATTGATCTGGCGCACGTGCACCGGATCCAGATCCAGCGCCTCGGCGACCTTGTCCATCATCGACTCGTGTGCGAAACAGGCCTGTACCGCGCCGAATCCGCGCATCGCACCGCACGGCGGGTTATTGGTGTAGATGCCGTACGCGTCGATCTCGATATGCGGAATCTCGTACGGCCCCACCGCGAGCGAGGATGCGTTGCCGGTGACATTCAGCGTCGCCGAGGTGTACGCGCCACCGTCGAGGACGATGAGAACCTTTGCGTAGGTGAGCTTTCCGGCATCATTGGCACCGTATTCGTAGAGCATCTTCGCCGGGTGCCGGTGCACGTGCCCGAAGAACGACTCCTCGCGGTTGTACATCATCTTGACGGGCTTGCCGGTGCGCATGGCCAGCATGCCCGCGTGAATCTGCATGGACAGGTCCTCGCGGCCGCCGAAGGCACCGCCGACACCGGCCATGGTCATGCGGATCTGGTCCTCTGCCAGGCCGAGACACGGCCCGATCTGGGACAGATCGTTGTGCATCCACTGAGTGGCGACGTAGAAGTCGAGTCCGCCGTCCTCGGCCGGAATCACCAGGCCGGATTCGGGGCCGAGGAATGCCTGGTCCTGAATGCCGACCTCGTATTCCTCGGTGATCACCACGGTGGCCAGCGCGCGGCCCACGGTGATATCTCCGACGCGCACCGGCTGATGCCGGGCGATACCGCCGCGCTCCTGCACCGCGAGCCGTTTCGGGGCGGAGAGCACCGCCATCGGATCGGTGATGGGTTCCAGTACCTCCCAATCGATTTCGATGGCATCGAGGGCGCGCCGGGCGATCTCGGGGTGGTCGGCGGCGACCAGGGCGATGGGCTCACCGTGGTGGCGCACCTCGCCGATGGCCAGGACCGGCTGATCCCAGGTGTGGTCGAGGCCGTACATCTTGCGGCCGGGCACATCCTCATGGGTGAGTACGGCGTGCACACCGGTCATGGCCAGTGCGGGCGCGATATCGATGCTGCGGATGATCGCGCGCGGATGCGGGCTGCGCAGGGTCGCACCCCAGAGCATGCCGTCCATCCACAGATCGGAGGCATAGGCGAACTCGCCCTTGACCTTCAACGTGCCGTCGGGGCGCAGCGGGCTCTCCCCGATGCCGCCCTTCCCCGGCGCGGCGACCTCTTCGGGGAAGCGGGTGGTCCGTGGAACAGTCATCGTGCCTCCTGTCGCATCAACCGTTTCCGGGCCGCAACACCCGCCCGGCCGACGACATCCTGTGCGACGGTGCGCAATTCGTCGTTCTCCACGACGGTGCGCCCGCCGACGAGCAGCCGGGTAAGTGGCGGTGTCGGTCCGAAAACCAAGGAGCAGACCGGATCCTCGATCGCCGAGCGGAAGCCGTCGACGCGCCAGATGGCGAGGTCGGCGAGTTTGCCGGGTTCGATACTGCCGATCTCGTGGTGGCGGCCGAGATTACGGGCGCCGCCAAGGGTGCCGATCTCGAGCGCCTGGCGGGCGGTGAAGGCGGTCGGCCCGTTGACCGCGCGCTGGAACAGCATGGCCTGCCGCATTTCGCCGGCCAGGGAAGTCAACTCACTCGACGCGGCGCCGTCCACGCCGAGTCCGACCGGCGCACCGGCGGCCACCAGATCGCTGACGCGGGCGATACCCGCACCGAGTCGGGCGTTGGAGCTGGGGCAATGGGCCGAGCCGCTGCCGGTTTCGGCGAAACGCCGGATATCGGCGTCGTGCAGGTGCACCGCGTGCGCGAACCAGACGTCCTCGCCGAGCCAGCCCAGCTTTTCCATATATTCGACCGGGGTGCAGCCCATCTGCTCGATGCAGTGCTCTTCCTCATCGAGCGTTTCGGCGAGATGGGTATGCAGCCGAACACCTTTGGCGCGCGCCAGTGTCGCGGAGTCGATCATCAGCCCCTCGCTCACCGAGAACGGCGAGCACGGGGCGACCGCGACCCGCAGCATCGAATCGAACGACGGATCGTGGTACTTATCGATGACTTCGGCAGTGTGGGCGAGGATTTCGTCTCGACTCTCGACCACCTCGTCCGGCGGCAGACCACCGTCCTTCTGCCCGCGGTCCATGGAACCGCGGCACGGATGGAAGCGCAGGCCGATCTCGCTCGCCGCGCGCACCTCGGCCTCGAACAGGTCGCCGCGCCCCTTGGGGAAGATGTAGTGGTGGTCGCTGCTGGTGGTGCAGCCGGTCAGCGCCAGCCAGCCCAGGCCCGCGGCGGCCGCGCCGTAGACCACGTCGGCGTCCATCCGCGCCCAGGTGCGGTAGAGGCCGGTCAGCCATTCGAACAGGGTGGAATCCTGGAACAGGCCCTGGCTCGCCCACTGATAGAGGTGGTGGTGGGTATTGACCAGGCCCGGGGTCACCAAACAGCCTGTGCCATCGATCTTTTCGGCACCCGGCACGATCGGAGCCGGTCCCGCGCCGAGGGCTTCGATGCGGCCGTCGGAGATGACGACATATCCGGACGCGATCTCGTCACCGACCACCGGTGCGATATAGGCGTTCTCGATAACGGTCTGCCTGCCAGTCACCCGGCCACCGCACCGCACCGAATCGCTTCGCGATGCTGTACTCATCGGCCCGCCTTACGTGCCGCGGCCAGTCGTACCGCGTCGAGGATCTTCTCGTATCCCGTGCAGCGGCAGAGATTTCCGGCGAGCGCCTCGCGGATCTCCACATCGGAGGGATCGGGATTGCGTTCGATGAGATCGTGCGCCTGCACGATGAGTCCCGGTGTGCAGAAACCGCATTGGACCGCACCGGCCTCGACGAATGCCTCCTGCATCGGATCGAGTTTCGCGCCGTTGGCCAGCCCCTCGACGGTGCGCACCGAGCGATCCTGCACCTGACCCGCGGCAACGAGACAGGAACACACCGGCGTACCATCCAAATAAACTGTGCACGAACCACATTCGCCTTGCTCACAGGCGTTCTTGGAGCCGGGCAGGCCCATGCGCTCGCGCAGCATATAGAGGAGGCTCTCGCCTTCCCACACATTATCGACGGTCTCTTGCGAGCCGTTCACGTCGAAGGTCACACGCATCAGGCTGCCCTCCTTCTTTCTGCTAGGTAGTCCGTCCACGCCCAGGACAGGGTGCGGCGGGCCAGTACCGTCAGGGCGTGCTTGCGGTATTCCGCGGTGCCTCGAATGTCATCGATCGGCTTGGCGGCGGCCGAGACCAGCTCACCGAATTCCCGGACGACATCGAATGGCAACGGGACCGGGTCATCCCAGTCCAGCGCATCGGCGAGGAACTGCTCGGCCGATGTCGCGCGCAGCGGCGTCGGTCCGGCGGATCCGATGCCGGTACCGACCGTGCGGGTGTCGGGTTGCAATGCGATCGAGAACGCGCAGACCGCGATGACCATGGCATTGCGGGTGCCGACCTTGGAGAAGTACTGGGGCCCGGTGGCGGGCTGGATCCGGATGGCGCGGATCAGCTCGTCGGGCTCCAGGGCGTTCTTCTTCACCCACACGTAGAAGTCATCGATCGGGATCAGGCGGGTGCCGCGCGCGGCAGACTCCACCTCGATCACCGCATTGCCCGCCAGCAGCGCGGGGTGGGCGTCACCGGCCGGGGACGCCCCGCCGAGATTGCCCCCGACCGTGCCGCGATTGCGGATCTGCGGCGAACCGACCGTGCGCGAGGCCTGCGCCAGACCGGGCAGTTGGTGGTTGAGCCGGTTGATGATGCGCACATACGGGACGCCCGCGCCGATCCGGATCCAGCCGTCGGGCTCGGTCGAGTAATCGAACAGGTCGCGACAGCGGTTGAGATCGAGCAGTGCCGCCGGACGGCCGTGGTCGAAGTTCATCTCGACCATGACATCGGTGCCGCCCTGGATGGGTTTGGCCGCCGGATCAGCGGCCTTGAGCTCGAGCGCCTCGGCCCAGGTATCGGGTCGTAGGAAATCCATCGTCACTCCCAGGCCGGTCCGGGCGCGGGGGCGTCCTCGGTGAGTACGGTGCCCTCGATCAGGCCGTAGGGGCGGTCGGCGGCGAAGAACACCTCGTTGTCGTTCTCCAGTCCGAAGCCGGACAGATCCACGACGAAGTGGTGCTTGTTGGGCAGCGACAGCCGGACCTCACAGACCTCCGGGACCGCACCGATCACCCGGTCGCCCATGGCGTAGAGGGTCTGCTGCAGCGAGTAGCTGTAGGTATCGGCGAATGCCTCGAGCAGCGCACCGCGAATCTCGCGGTAGGCCTTGTCCCAGTCCCCGGGCTCAGTCGCGAAACGCCACTCCGCATTGACCTCGGTGGCCAGTACGCGGTCGTAGGCCTCCTGCAGTGTCGTGTATCTGTCCTTGATGTAGCCGTGGAACTCCGAACCGGTGGAGTTCAGCACCACCAGACCCGTCAAACCCGAGACCACCCAGGCGTTTTCGCCGTCGTAGTGCACCCGCGAGGTGCGCGTCTCCTGGCCGGCGCGTACGAACGAATACTGCTTGTCGCCGGGTCCGACCACGATGCGCTCCCAGGCGTACTCCTCCAGGGAGACCCGAGCGTGGTGGATGGGCGGCTGGGAATCGACGAAATGCCGTGCCAGCAAAAGACCGAATGCTTCCGGCGAGGTGATGCCGTGTTCCTTGGCGAAGGCGAATACGGTGTTCTTCTGGGTGTCGGTCGGCAGGACTGTCGCGTTGTCACCGGTCAGGTGGACCTCGTCCATATCACCGGATAACGCCACACCGACGTTCAGATCCCGGATCTCGTGGACGCCACCGGTTTTCGTCACCCGGACGACCCGGCTTTCCGCTTTGCCGTATCTATTCGGCCCGAGCTTGATCGACATGGTTCAGCTACCTCGGTAGGTCGAGTAGGAATAGGGACTGAGCAGCAGCGGCACGTGGTAGTGCTCGGCTGGGTCGGTGACGCGGAAGTCGATGGTCACCGACGGGTAGAACGGACTGAGGTCACCGGTTTCGAAAATCAGCCGGTGGACACCGATTTCGGGCGCGGGCAGATCCTTGATGCGCCCGTCGTCGTCGGTGCGGCGCTCGGCGAGCACGGAGCCGTCGGCCTTTTCCAGCCGCACCGGCAGCCCCGCCGCCGGGCGACCGGATGCCGCGTCGAGCACGTGAGTAGACAGACTCACCTGTCCTCCAACAGCTTTCGGATCCGCAGCCGGGTGATATCGGCGAGTTCGCGTTGGGTCGCGATGCGCTCGCCCTCGGCGGTATTCGCCAGGCGCCTGCGCAGTTCGGCGCGGATCTGCTCAGCGGAGCGGCCGGCGGCGCGAATCAAGAAGACGTGTCCGAACCGCTGCTCGTAGGCCAGGTTGCCGGCGGCGATGTCGTCGAGTGTCTGCCGGTCGGCGCTCGCGGTGCCGGACTGCTCACCGGCCGACCATTCGGCCTCGCGCTCGTGCGTGCCGGCCTTCGCCCGGTCACCGATGCGCGGATGCGCGGACAGCGCCTCCTCGATATCGGGCCAACTCAGCTCCCGTACCCCGGCGACCGCGGCGGCCATCAGGCTCGTGATGTCCACGTAGGGCCGGTGCGCCGCCACCTTCTGCGCCCAGACATAGGAGGCGCAGCAGGTCAGCAGTTCCGCCTCGGCCTGGTCTGGAGGCAGCGAGTTGAGCCATCCGATCTCACCGGACATCCGATCTCCCATCGAGCTTGTTCTGGTGCTGGGAGTAAGTACACCCGCCGTTCATCTGCGCTGCTAGGACCCAGAAATCCGAAGTGTGCGTCAGTTCACAAGGGCTCGTTTGTGTGAATATCCAAAGCGTCGCCGGGAGTGCGCGACCTGGGCTGTTAGCCTCGGCAACTGTGCGACTTAGATCACTTCTGACCATGAACCTCGGTCTCGAGCTCGTCACCGGCGAAGAAGAGCTCGACCGCTTCGTGCGCTGGGTAGTGACCACCGACATGCTCGATCCGAGTCGCTACCTCTCCGGCGGTGAGCTCGTCCTGACCGGGCTGCAATGGCGACTTTCGCCGCAGGACAGCGAGATCTTCGTGCGCGCGCTGGCCCAGGCCGGAGTCGCCGGACTCGCTGCCGGTGACGCCCGTTACGGCGGCGCTCCGCCCGACGTCGTCGAGGCCTGTGAGCGGCATCGGATACCGCTGTTCCGTGTCCGCGAGGATATCGCATTCGCCCAGGTCACCGAGACATTGACCCGCAATCTGTCGACCGGGCGCGCTGCCGACCTGACCGCCATCCTCGACCGCCACCGTCAGCTCGTTTCGGGTACCGGGCTGGGCTCGGTGCTCGAGCTGATCGAACGTGATCTCGGGATGCGCTGCTGGGCCGTCGCGTCCACCGGACGCGTGGTGGCCGGACCCGCCGCACCGCCGCCGGTCGAGGTCACGGCCGCGTTCCTGAACGCTCGCCGTCTCCCCCACGTGCTGGTCCAGGACAAGGCGCGCTACTCGCTGTTCGCCGTCGACGAGCACAGCACCTCCCGCGCCGCCGACTGGTTCCTGGTCTTCGAAGGCGACTTCAAAGACTGGCCGGAGGAACGTCGCGCACTGACCGGCGAGCTCGCCGCGGTCGTATCGCTCGAACGCGCCCGACTCGACGACCGCCAGAGCGCCGAGGGCCGCCTCGCCCAGGAACTCATCGAACTGATCGTCTCCGATGCCAAACCCGCCGAAATCATTTCCCGCCTCGAGCTGACCGGCCTCGGTCCCGCCGAAACCTATATCGCGGTGGCGGCTGGAGCAGATGCCTTGCGCCCCGGCGAATTACGCGTTCTACTGCGCGAAATCCTCTACGGTAAAAGGCCGGCCGCTGGTGTGGTCGACGGTGAAGCCATCGCCCTCATCCCTGCAGACGGCTCCGTCATCAGCGAAATCCACCGCGCCGTAACCGCTTTGGAGCCCGGACTACAGGGGGCTCACCTCTCGATCGGTGTCAGCGGCATCGTCGACGGCGAAGGTCTGCGCGGTGCGGTAGAAGAAGCCCGCTACGCCCGCCGCCTGGCCGCCGACCGCCCCACCCCCACCACCGTCGTCGGCCACGACGAACTCGCCACCCATATGCTCCTGCTGGCCAGCGTCCCCGACGAAGTCCGGCGCATGTTCCGCCTGCGCCTGCTCGACCCGTTGAGCAGCTACGACCAGGAAAACCGCGCCGACTTGGTGCACACCTTGGAAACCTTCCTCCAGGTGTCCGGCTCGTGGACCAAATGCGCTGAGCTACTTCACGTTCACGTGAATACCTTGCGCTACCGTATCCAACGCATCGAGGAACTGACGGGCCGCGATCTGTCCCGCCTCGAAGACCGCGTCGACTTCTTCCTCGCCCTCGCCCTCCGCTGAAGGAACCCATGGACAGCACGGATCTATACATCCCGACTCGGCTCGGAACCTTGCACGTCGTCACAACCGGGCACGGCGATCCGCTGGTGATGTGGCCGAGCCTGCTCATGGACGCCGGGCTCTGGGACGCTCAGATCGCCCACTTCGCCGAGAATTACCTGACCATTGCGGTGGACCCGCCCGGCCACGGAAAATCCGGTCCGCTCACCCGCGGCTTCACCTTCGACGACTGTGCGGGCTGTGTGGTCGACATCCTCGACCACCTCGAACTATCGCGGACCCACTTCATCGGAAACTCGTGGGGCGCCATGATCGGCGGCACCTTGGCCGCTGAATATCCGGACCGCGTCCGATCCGCCATCTTGATGAACGGCACGGCCTCACCGGCTCCGAGCAGTCAGAAACTGCAGTACAGGGCGCTGCTGATCATCGTCCGCATCCTGCGCGGCATCCGCCCGCCGCTGACTCGATCGGTAGTGAGCGCCTTCCTCGGGCCGACCACCGAAGCCACCCGCCCCGATGTCGTGCGCCGGGTCCTCGATACCGCACGCCGCAATGATCCGAAATCGGTCGCTCACGCCGTGCGATCCGTGGTGATCGAGCGCCCGGACCAACGCGATCGCTTCGCCGCGATCACCTGTCCCACGCTGGTCGTCGGTGGCCGCGAGGACCGCACCTTTCCGGTACCCGAACTGGAGACCATGGCTCGGTCCATTCCGGGCGCGGAGCTGGCGGTCATCGAGGATGCCGCGCACCTTGCCGCCGCCGAGGTTCCCGAGGTCGTCAACCAACTGGTCGAAACCTTCCTGCCGAACTGCGCCGAGGCGCACTGACTCGCGCCGGTCTTGCGTACCGCCGCGCTGCGGCGAACTATTAGCTGTGCGGTGGCCGTGTTCGCGGGCCGTGCGGTCCGAGCACCCTCGGTGGACCACGACGCGTCAGCCTCGCTTCAGAGCGGAGTGATTCCTCCGCACTAGGAGGACTCGATGTTCATCCAAGTTATTCAAGGAAAGGTTTCCGACGCCGATCGGCTACGTCGGTGTATGGATCGGTGGACCGAGGAATTGCAGCCGGGAGCCGTCGGCTATCTCGGGACGACCAGCGGGTTGTGCAATGACGGAACGTTCATCGCATTGGCGAGGTTCGATTCCGAAGAAGCGGCGCGCCGCAATAGCAATCGCCCGGAGCAGGGCGCGTGGTGGGCCGAGACCGAGCAGTGCTTCGACGGACCGGTGCAGTTCATGGATTGCCCCGAGGTAACGCAGTGGCTGGGCGGTGGCTCGGATCAGGCCGGGTTCGTCCAGGTCATGGAGGGCCATACCCGCAATCCGCGCCGCATGCGCGAACTGCTCGCCGAAGGCACCGAGCGCATCCACGAACTGCGCCCCGAAATTCTCGGCGGCACCCTGGCGACATATGGCAGCGACGGGTACGTCGAGGCCGTCTACTTCAGCTCCGAGGCCGAGGCCCGCGCCCACGAAAAGCTGGAGATTCCAGACGATCTGCGCACCCTGTTCGAGGAGGAAAGCGATCTCATGGGCGAAGTCGAATACTTCGACCTACACGAACCGATGCTGGTCTCCCGCCGCTGACCCGAGCCGTCGCATATCCAGTGATACCCGCGCACGGGCCGCTGTGCGCGGCGCCCACTGGCTATGCGACACCCTCAACCGATGCCCGCATTGCGCCAAGACAATTCGGGCAGGCGTTCGATGTCGGTGGTCGGCGCTAGCGTGGCGGTGTGAACCGTACGGATCGGCTGTATGCGATCGTCGAGGAGTTGCGGGCGGTGGCGCCGCGGATGCGGACCGCGCGGGAGTTGGCGCAGCGTTATGAGGTGAGTGTTCGCACGATCGAACGCGATATCGCGGCCTTGCAGCAGGCCAGTATTCCGATCTACGCGGATGTCGGCAGGCGTGGTGGGTACGCGTTGGAGAAGAGCATGTCGCTGCCGCCGCTCAACTTCACGGCGGCGGAAGCGGTCGCACTCGCCGTGGCTTTGGCGCGCAGCGAGGCGACGCCCTTCGAGGAGGCGGGGCGCAGCGCGCTGCGCAAGATTCTCGGCGTGATGTCCGAGCGCAATGCGGCCGCCGCGCGCGACCTCGCGGCGCGGGTTCGGTTGCTGGATCCGGTGGATGCGCCACCCGTCCAGGCCATTCCGTCGGTCATCGGGCAGTCGATCGAAGCGGGACGGGTGCTGCGGATCAGCTATTCGGATCGCTTCGGCGCGGTCAGTGAACGGGAGGTCGAGCCGACGGCATTCCTCAACGGATCGCACGGCTGGTATCTCATCGCGTGGTGCCGGTTGCGTGCGGAGTCGCGCTGTTTCCGGCTGGACCGCATTCGAGCGGTGACCATGACAGACACGCCGATCTCGCCGCGCCCGCTCACCCCTTCGGATATTCCGAAGGACCTCGAACTCCGAATCGTCGCGCTGTGAGACGAAATCGGCGGGAAACACCGACAGGGGGTTGTCGCCGCGCCGGGTGATCGTGATCGGGCAAGACACACCGATACCCGAACGCGAGGAGACGACACGGTGAGCACTCCCCCTTTCAACACGGTTGCCTGGTTCCAGGTCGGCAGCGATAAGCCGCAGGAGGTCGAGAAGTTCTACGGCGATCTGTTCGGCTGGAGCTTCGCCGCCGATCCGAATGCCGATGGCTACAACTTGGTCAGCTACCCCGCGAGCGAGGCGCCCAGCGGCGGCATCTCGCACACCCCCGACGCCTCGGCCAATCACGCAACCTTCTTCGTACTCGTTCAGGATGTGCCGGCTACGGTCGCCGCCGCCGAAAAGCTGGGCGGAAAGGTGTCGGTCCCACCGGTCACCGGCAAGGACGGCCTCGTCTTCGCGCACATCCTCGACACCTCCGGAAACGACTTCGGCATCTTCAGCCCACCGCCGCAGTCGTGATCCGACGGGACCTCGGCCATCGGCCGGGGTCCCTCGGTCGGCTCGAACTTTGTTGTGGGGAGCCAATATAAGGCCACATCTCGAGTCCATCGCAATTCGGCAGCTATCCGGCTTATCGAATGGATAGCTGCCGAATGCGCGGGCTAGCCTCGAAGTCCATTGCGCTGCGCTATCGGATGCTGACGACCATCAATCGCGGTTGAACTCGAGAATCGAGGATCCCGATGAGCAATTCCCCGGGCTTCGGACCGCACGTGAGCCGCACACGATGGTCGGCGGCACTCGGCGCAGTGATTCTCGCGGCGGCCCTCAGCGGGTGCGCCTGTTCATTCGACGAGTATCCGGATGACGCGAGGGTGGCGGTCGAACAGTTCACCGAGCTGCTGAACAAGCGGGATGCGGATAGCGCCGCGAAATTGACCTCCCAACCGAGCAATGCCGCCACATCGCTGCGACAGGTTTTCGAGGGATTGGGCCCTGGCGCTCCGGACTTCCGTTTGTCGCAATTCATCGCATTGGATTCCGGGGAGGGCATCTTCGCCTTGCAGGGCGCGTGGGCATTCGGACGCGATCGAAACTGGATATATGACGCGCAGGGCACGGTCCGAAAGTTGGCTACCGGCTGGCGAATCTCCTGGGACCCCACCATCGCCATGCCACAGCTGGACAACACTCGCAAGGTCCACCTGGTAAAGGCCTACCCGACGCCGCCGCCCGTGGTGAAGGACAGTCTCGGACAGGCGTTGATGACCGAGCAGATCATCGCTGTAGTCCGGCTCGATCCCGCCCGCATCACCGATCCGGTTGCCACCACCGACGCGCTGGCGAAGGCCATCGAGCCGGTCGCCCCGCTGATCACCGGCGCGTCCTTGCGCGCGCAACTCGCCGCCGCCAAAGGTCAACCGGTCGTCGCGGTGAATCTGCGGCAGGACGACTTCGCGGTTCTCGAACCGGACATCACGCCGATTCCCGGGGTGGTGGCGCAGCCGCAGCCCCGGCTGATCTCTGCCGACCGGCGCATCCAATCCCCCATGCTCGACGCACTGCGCACGGTGTGGCAGGACAACCGGGACCGGACCGCGGGCTGGGCGGTGCAGCTATCGGGATCCGACGGGCTTCCGATCGCAAACATCGCCGGACAGCAGGGCACACCGGCGCCGGATGTGTCCGCGACCCTGGATCCGTACTGGCAGCGCGCCGCCCAGGATGCGGTCAACTACCTCGGGAATCCGGCGGCCGTCGTCGCGATCCGACCCGCGACCGGAGCCATTGTCGCCGCCGCCGAGAACAATGCGGCCGGCACGAACGAACCGGTGGCCTTCGCCGGGCTCGCCCCGATCGGCGGCACTTCCGAACTACTGCGGACGGCCGCGGCCACCATCGCGCACAAACCGCCCCAGAACGTATCCCTCGACGAGATCACCCAGGCCGCCCGCGCGCTCGGCCTCGGGGTCGATTTCGAGCTGACGGGTCTGGACAAGGTGAGTTCGCGAATCCCGGCCCCGGGGACCGAAGAGACCCGACGCGGCGGCCGGGCGAGCGAAATCCAGGCCAGTCCCTACGGCATGGCGATTCTCACCGCCGCCATCGCCAATGGACGCATCACCCCACCCATGATCGAAATCGGCCGCCCGGCAGCGACTTCCGCTGAATCGAGTCCCCTGCCCGCCGCGGTGGTCGACCAACTCCGCGGCCTGATCGGCGGCGGCGGATATGTCACCACAGCGGGCGGACAGGGCTGGCTGCTCGCCAATACCGGCGAGTTGGTCTTCGCGCTCCATGTCGAGGATCCGGACAGCAGCACCAGCCTTCGGAAAGCGGCCGAACGCATTTTCCATCCGGACCTCGGATAGGTCGACGGCTCACAGCCAACACCCAGCTTGTCCTGAGCTGCGACCTGGCTCGGCCCGTCACGCTAGTGGAATGAGCAGAGCAGAGCCGGAAGCACGCATTCTCGTCATCGATGATGAGCCGATGATTGTCGAGCTCCTTGCGGTGAGTCTGCGATTTCAGGGGTTCGAGGTGGTCACCGCGATCAGCGGGACCGACGGGCTGGACAAGGCACGCCGGTTCCGGCCGGACGCGCTGATCGTGGATGTGATGATGCCGGGCATGGACGGGTTCGGGCTGTTGCGGCGGCTGCGCGCGGACGGGATCGATGCGCCGGTGCTGTTCCTGTCCGCGCGCGACGAGGTCGACGACAAACTCACCGGACTGACCCTCGGCGCCGACGATTACGTCACCAAACCGTTCAGCCTCGAAGAGGTGATCGCCCGGCTGCGGGCCATCCTGCGGCGGTCGGGCAGGGATGCCGTAGCCGACCTTTCCTCCCGCATCGCGGTGGGCGATATCGAACTCGACGAGGACAGTCACGAAGTCTGGAAAGCCGGTGTCCCGGTGGCATTGTCGCCGACCGAGTTCACGCTGCTGCGGTATTTCATGGTGAATTCGGGCAAGGTGCTCAGCAAGGCGAAGATCCTGGATCACGTGTGGCGCTACGACTTCGGCGGCGATGCGGGGGTGGTCGAGTCGTATGTGTCGTATCTGCGGCGCAAGGTCGATACCACCGAGCCGAAGCTCATCCACACGCTGCGCAGCGTCGGCTACGTGCTGCGCGCACCGCAGCCGAGTCGGATATGAGACTGCGCGAATCACTCGCCCGGCGGGTGTCGGCCATCCCGCTGCGGGTGGGACTTGTTGTCGCCCTGGTCTTCCTGGCCGCCATGGTGCTGCTCGCCACGGGCATCGCGGTGACCTCCGCCTTGAGTCGATCGCTGACCGCGCGCACCGACGAGCAGCTCTACGATGCCGCTCGCTCATGGGCCGAACCACGCGAAATGAAGCAGGTCGTCACGAATGACGGTGCGACGGTGTGGGTTCCGGCCGACCTGCCGCAGGCGCCGACACCTCGGCTGTTCACCGATCAACCCCGCCGCTTCTACGAGTTGCACAAAGGCCCTGAGGGACAGACCTATCCGGGCACCTCGGTCACGGTCGCCGGCATCGGCACCACACCGGATATCGACGGAAAAACGGCATCGGTCCCCACGACCGTCGGCTCGACCGACGGATCCGAGGTGCGGTGGCGCGCCCTGACCACCAGCAACCGGTACGGCTCGACGACCATCGCGCTGCCGCTCACCGATAACCAGGAGACAGTATCGCGCTTGATCTACTTCGAACTCGGCATCGGTGCGGCCGGGCTGATCGCGCTCGGTGTGGTCGGGTATTTCGTCGTGCGGCGCAGTCTGCGGCCGCTGCGCAATGTCGAGAAGACCGCGGCGGCGATCGCGGGCGGCGATCTGCACCGGCGCGTTCCGGTGCGTGATGTCGATACCGAGGTCGACCGGTTGGCTCGGTCGTTGAATGCGATGCTCGCGCAGATCCAGCACGGCGTCGCAGCCACCGAGGCCTCCGAAGAGGACGCACGGCGCTCGGAACGCCGGATGCGCCAGTTCATCGCCGACGCCAGCCACGAATTGCGCACTCCGCTCACCACGATTCGCGGTTTCGCCGAGCTCTACCGCCAAGGCGCGAGCACGGATGCGTCCATGGTGGTCGGCCGCATCGAGGGCGAGGCCGAGCGCATGGGCCTGTTGGTCGAGGATCTGCTCATGCTCGCGCGGCTGGATGCCAAACGCCCACTCGACCGCCGCCAAGTGGATCTGCTGGCGCTCGCCGGCGATGCGGTGCACAATGCGCAGGCCATGGCGGCGCGGCAGCAACCTCGACGTCCGATCACCCTGGAGGTTCGTCCCGGCGTCGGCACCATGGACGTGACCGGCGACGAACCGCGATTGCGGCAGGTGCTGGCCAACCTGCTCGGCAACGCCCTGGCCCACACTCCGGCCACCGCCGCGATCACCGTGCGGCTCACCCCGTCCACGGATGACGTGCGCATCGATGTCATCGACACCGGCCCCGGCCTGACACCGGAGGCCGCCGCCCGCGTCTTCGAACGGTTCTATCGCACCGACGATTCGCGCACCCGGGCCAGTGGCGGAACGGGTTTGGGGCTATCGATCGTGCAGGCCCTTGTGGCGGCGCACGGTGGTCGGGTGAGCGTAGACAGCGAGCCGGGCAACGGCGCGACCTTCACGGTGATCCTGCCGCGTGCGACGGCCCCCCAGGTAGCTCACTGAGTCGGCACGAGTTGCGCTGGAGTCGGTGCGGGCCTCGGCCTTTCGTGAGGCAGCGGCGCCATCGCGCCGAAGTTGTTGCGAACCTCGGTGCACACCTGGATGAGTCGATCCACCTGCATATCGGTGAGCCCCGCGTGCAGCGAGAAGCGGATGCGCGCGCGGTCGGGCGCGGTAGCGGGCCAGCACAGGACCGAACCGAAAACGCCATGGGCCTCCAGGAAGTCGCGGATCGCGATGGTGCGCTCATCCGAACCGGTCTGCAGCGCGACGATGTGGCTGGCCGAACCCTCCAGATCGAATTCCAACGCCATCAGCGCACGCCGCACGACAGCGGAGATCTCGCGCAGCCGGACCCGCCGCCACTCGTCGATGCGAATCACATCGAGCGTCGCGGCCAGACCGGCGATATCGTGCGGCAGCAGTGTCGCGGAGAAGACCGCGGGATCGGATTCCATCTTGAAGTAGTCGACGAAATCGATATTGTTCGCGGCGACGAATCCGGCGCGTCCTGCGAAAGCCGTTGCGAGGCTGGCGATCCGGAATGGCACCCGGTCGGTGAGGCCGAGCGCGACCACCATGCCCGCACCGTACGGCCCGTCGGTGCCGAGCGAATGCGATTCGTCGACCACCAGCACACTGCCGGTTTCATCGGCGACATCGCAGATCTGGGTCAGCGGACAGCGACTCCCGTTGCTGCTGTAGATCGAATCCACCGCAACGATGCCGGGCCCGTGCTTGCGGATCTCGTCGCGCAGATGGCCCGGGAAATTGTGCCGGAACGAATATACCGGCGCGCCAGCGGTTTTCGCGCCGTGCCACAGCGACATATGCGCAATGTGATCGACATAGACCGGCGTATGCGAGTCGGCGATCGACTGCATCAACCCGGCATTCGCATCCCAGCCCGACTGACACAGAATTCCGCCCGCCGCCCGCATATGTTCGGCAAGCGTCGTTTCCAGCGCGATCTGCGGATGGTCGGGGCCGTGCAGGAAGACGCCCGACGGCGGCGCTCCCCCGCTCGCGTACTGCAATGCCGCGCACATCGCGCCGACGATATGCGGCTCGTGAGCAAGCGCGAGATAGTCATTGCTGGTCAGCACGACGTCACCCGGCCTCGGCTTACGGCCGTGCAGAATATGCCGTCCGCCCCATGCGATCGCGACCCGTTCCCTATGGAATCGGTTGACGCGAAGGAATATGCGGTCGGCGACCGACATTGTCATCCGAACTCCTTTCACTGCTATCAGCTACTACAGAGCACACCGAGCAGATTGAATCACTCCGCATGGCCGGATGAGCCGAAATCGCCAACTCGACGCGGGTTCTGTCGCACTAACAGCGGCCTAACAGCGACAACAGGCACGATGGTCGGGTGCGGGTACTGGTGGTCGAAGACGAGCAGTTGCTGGCCGACGCGATAGCCGATGGGCTGCGGCGGCATGCGATGGCGGTCGATGTGGTGTATGACGGCGCGGATGCGCTGGAGCGGGCCGGGGTGAACGACTATGACGTGATCGTGTTGGATCGCGATCTACCGACGGTATCCGGAGACATCGTCTGCACCTCGCTCACCGAGGCAGGCAGCGACGCCAGGATTCTGATGCTGACCGCCGCCGCGGCGGTGGCCGAGCGAGTCGCGGGGCTCGGTCTCGGCGCCGACGACTACCTGACCAAACCGTTCGCATTCGCCGAATTGGTGGCCCGCATTCAGGCGCTGGGACGGCGCGCGCGTCCCGCGACACCGCTGGTGCTGGAGCGGGCCGGGATTCGGCTCGACCCGCATCGGCTGACCGTCACCCGCGACGGTGAGCCGGTTTCGTTGTCGCGCAAGGAGTTCGCGGTACTGGCCGAATTATTGCGTGCCGACGGCGGGGTGGTCTCGGCGGAGCAGCTACTGGAGAAGGCATGGGACGAGAACATCGATCCGTTCACGGGGGTGGTGCGGTACACGATCATGATGGTGCGCCGGAAATTGGGCGATCCGCCGGTGATCGAGACCGAGGCGGGCGTGGGGTACCGCGTCCGATGAGGGGCCGCACCATTCGGCTCCGGCTCACCCTGCTGTATGCGGGCGCGTTCTTCATCGCCGGGGCGATTCTGGTTGCGCTGATGTATTTCTACCTCGATCGGTCGCTGGATCGGCGACACGGCATGGGTGCCCAGATCCTCGTGCGCGAATACCTGGCCAAACGGAACCGGCCGATCGTCACCGAGGAGTTGTACACGGCGCTGACCGCGCAGGCCGCCAAGGAGCGCCGCGACACCTTGGAGGCGATGCTTGTCTGGTCCCTGGTCTGCCTGGGCGCGATCGGGATCGTCGCGGGCGGACTGGGTTGGCTGCTGGCCGGGCGGGCCCTGCATCCGCTGCAGCAGATCACGGCGACCGCGCGTCGGGTGGCCGATCGCAGCCTGCACGAGCGGATCGCGCTGACCGGACCCGATGACGAAATCAAGGATCTGGCAGACACTTTCGACGCCATGCTGGAACGGCTGGATCGCGCCTTCGACGGTCAGCGGCGCTTCGTCGCCAATGCCTCACATGAACTGCGCACACCGTTGACTATCAATCGCACGTTGATCGAAGTGGCGCTGGACGATCCCGACGCACCCGAATCGACGCGCCGGCTCGGGGCAACGCTTTTGGAGGTCAATAATCGGCACGAGCGGCTGATCGACGGATTGCTGGTGCTCGCGAGCAGTGAGCAGCGGCTCATCGAGCGCAGTCGGGTCGATCTGGCCGAGGTGGTCCGTCGGGTGGTCACTGTCGCGGGTGATGCCGCCGACCGGGCCGGTATCGAGATCCGCACCGATATCGAGGCGGCTCCGGTCTCCGGCGATCCGGTGTTGCTGGAACGGCTGGCACAGAACCTGGTGGACAACGCGATTCGCTACAACGTCAGCGAAAAAGGTTGGGTCTCGATCAGATCGGTGAGCACCGAGGGCAATGCCCAGCTCGTTGTCGAGAACATCGGGCCGGTGGTGCCTGCCTTCGAGGTCGACGGACTCTTCGAACCGTTCCGCAGACTGGCTTCCGGCGAACGGGTCGCCGAATCGGCGCACGCACCGAACAGCCGGGGCGCGGGGCTGGGCCTGTCGATCGTGCGATCGGTAGCGCACGCCCACGGTGGCGAGGTCCGGGCGACCGCGCGGCCCGAGGGCGGACTCACCGTCACGGTCACCATCGAGAACCGAACGGGCGACGCCGGATAGCGCCGCCCGCGTTCGACTCAGTAGTTGTGGCAGGTGTTCGCGATCTGGCGCAGCTTGTCGATCTTCTGCTGGCCCTCGGGCGAATTGCGCTTCTCCTCGATCTTGGTCCGCGCATTCGGGTGGTTATCGATCCACTGCTGGGCGCGCTGCTTGCGCTGCTCGACCGGCAGCCCGAGGAATTCCTGCAGCTTCGCCTTGCGATCGGGATGACTGTCCAGGCGTTCGGCGAGCTTGGGCGCCTCGGCGTGAATGGCCGCGTCCACCTGCGCGAAGCTGCATGTCGTCTCGATCAGTCCGCCGCCGATGCCCGGTTGCGCCGAAGCGGTTCCAGGAACCAGTAGCGCCCCCGCCGCGAGCAGACCGCCGAGTGCAACAGCGGTTCGCACGAATCCGGTACGGGTGTATGTCATGACGAATGACCCTTTCCATTGGCGATCGGATCACGGCAGGCAGTGTCGCGACCCGATGCACAGTCCATCAGGCAGGGTGTTTGCACAGCGCTAGGAACGGCGCACGCGGGCGAGCCAAGCTGCCTCATCGACAATGCTGCCCGGGGTGAGGTCGAGTTCCTGTGCCTCGACGACAGCCTCGCTGACGCGTCCGCGATACCGTGCGGGCTTCAGTTCTGCCAAATCCCAGCCCGCGCCGAACGCGTCGGAGATCGCGGTGCGGCTGATGCGCGGACCGAAGCCGGGTTCGGCATCCGAGAGCGCGAGGAGGTGGAGGTACCCGCCGGGCTTCAGAACCCGGTGCAGGCTGCGCAGATAATCGGTCGGATCGCCGTTGTCGTGGGCGAAGACATGGAACAGCGCACTGTCGAGAATGGTGTCGTAGCGCGGCTCGTCCCCCAGATTCAGCGCATCGGCCACCTCGAACCGCGCGGCCACACCGCGCTCCCGCGCATTGGCCCTGGCGTATGCGATCGCACTCGGCGCGAGATCCACTCCGAGCACGTCATGGCCGAGCTCGGTCAGCCGAATGGTGTGCTCACCTGCGCCACACCCCACATCGAGCACCGCACCCCGAATCCACCCCTGCTCGATCAGTTCGAGCACCGCGGGCTGCGGCTCCCCGATCACCCACGGCGCGGACCCGTTGTCATAGACGGCATTCCAGAATTCAGGCGGTCGATTCATATCCCCAGCCTTCAACCTCAACCAGGGTTCATGTCAACCCCACCGGGCTACATTGCGTTGATGACCGATTCCCCATATCTGCGCCCCGCCCGCCCTGAGGACGCCGAACCCATCGCGACCATCTGGTACGAAGGCTGGCGCGACGCCCACCTCGGCAATGTCCCCAACGAACTCATCGCCGTCCGCCCTCAGGAATCGTTCGGCGTTCGCGCAGCACAGCGAATCGACGACACCACTGTGGCGATCATCGATAACGAGGTAGCCGGTTTCGTCATGACCCTCGACGACGAAGTCGACCAGGTCTACCTATCCCGCCACCACCGCGGCACCGGAGTCGCCGCAACCCTGCTCTTCGCCGCCGAGCAGCGCATACATGCAAACGGGCATCCCCGCGCCTGGTTGGCTGTAGTTCCGGGCAACACCCGTGCCCGCGCCTTCTATGCCCGCCACGGGTGGATCGATGCGGGCCTGTTCAACCACCAGGCCCCCGGACCCGATGGCCCGGTGTCGGTTCCCGCCCACCGCTACGTCAAGCAGGTCGGTTTCTCGCCGAAGAACTAGACGAGACCGTCCGTCCCGAGCTGTGGTTCGCCAGATAGGTCCGGACGCATCGGGCTCCGGCTGTCCTCACCCGTGACCGCGGCGCTCTTGTCCAAGTCGGCGTCCAGGAGCCAGCCGTCTTCGCCGACTCGACACAACCAGCCATCGACTGCGCGCTCGTAGATCGGCATGCTGTGGACGGGGGCGAGGTCGAGCTTGAAATGGGTTTCTTCGTGAAAAGCGGCGAGCAGCGCGCGCACAGACGGAGCGATCGCGCCCCGAGGAATCTCGGACATCTGCCCTATGCCTCCAATGAGTTCGGCAGGCCATTCGAATTCATGAGCGCCCCCCAGTAGTCGTCTCGAAGCGCGTCCCACAGATCACTGTGCTTGGGCAGCAACTCCCGAGCGGCGGCCAAATCGAGATACGGATCGAACATGACCGTTCCGGGTTGAACTCCCGTCAGCGGCGCGCGCGACGGCAAGCAATACGCAGCGAACGATTCCGAAGTGAGTTGCACGCACAACACCCGCGCGGAGCACCCGACCAATTGCCACACCGCAACCTTGCGCCCGTCTCGAGTTTGCGTGGTACGCAACCGATCTCGTCGCATCACAGCGCCTCACGATGCGCAGCTGCCGGGAACTCGATACCTCGGCGCTCCGTTTGCCCAGACTGTCCAGCCCACTCGCGAACGGCATCCGCGAACCGCTCGACCACATCGGCCGTAGCACCGCTGTACGCGACTGGCGGCCCGACAATCGGATACCGCTGCGGCAGTTTCGAATTCGTCACGATCCCTCCCCTTGACTGCGGTCGACACCCGAGACCTCGGATGCCCATAAAGCGTCGCCGACCAGCCACTTCGATCCCAGCCACAAAACCGCACGCAAGTAATACGCTTCCGATACCGAGCGTTGTGGACGCGAAACAGGGGTGGCCATGATCGTCAACAGGTGGACGGGTGTGGAGGTGAAAGCTCTTCGCATGGCGGCACTGCGGATGACGCAGGACGAGTTCGCCGCGCAGGTCGGCTACGAGCCTCCGACAATCAGGAAGTGGGAGAAGGCGACAGCATCCCGCCCGGTACGAGGGAAGTCTGCCCAGGATCTGGACTCCGAACTTGCCCGTCTAAATGATCAGCAGGCGCAACGGTTTCGGGCAGCGGTTGCCGACGATAGCCTGACGATGGGTGCACCGCACATTGCACGGGAAGTCGAGGGCGACGAAGTGAAGCGCCGGGAGTTCGGAGTCCTGCTCGGGACCGCGATTGTACTTCCTGCCGTGAATTCCGCCCCGTTCCCGAGTCGGATCGGAATTGCCGACGCGCAGCGACTCGCGGCGAACGTCGAGGACATTGCCCAGCGCGAGCAGATCGTGGGTGGCACAGCACTGGTGCAGACAGCCGTGGACGAACTCGAACGGGCGAAGGCCGTCCTGGAGACATGTGCCTTCGAAGAACAAGCGGGCAAGGCTTTCATGCGCGCGGCGGGCGAGCTCGCAACAATCGCCGGTTGGTTGGCCTACGACTCCGAGATGCACCCGCTCGCGCGCCGCTGTTATGCCGATGCGTTCGCATTGGCCAACCAGGCCGGCGACGAAGAACTAACCGTCCACGTATGTTTGAACGCCGCACATCAGGCGACCACACTGTCACGCTCCGGCCAAGCGAACCCGCACCGCGCGCTCGGGCTCATCGGACGTGCGCAGGATCTGAGCCGTGGTCGCCCGCCAGGCCGCGTCCATGCTTTGATGGCCATCCGTGAAGCCCAGGCATACGGCGTCCTCGGTGACCGCACCGGATTCGGCAAAGCCGTTGCCACTGCTTGGCGTGAACTCGATTTCGCGTTCGAGCACGAGTCGTCCGGGGAGTGCCCCCGATGGCTCCAGTTCGTCACGACCACCGAGATCCGATGCCACGAAGCCCGCGGTATCGGAGACCTCGGCGACTTGGCGAAGGCAGCAACCCTATCGGCCGGACTCGCGCTGGAGCAGGCAGGTGCCCGCAACGCCGCGAACTATCGAGCAGGCTGGGCCGCGGCCTTGGCGAATGTTGGAGATATCGAAGGTGCGGCCGATCAAGGGCTTTCGGTCATCACCGACCTCGAACGAGAGATCTCCTCCACCCGCACCCTCAAACTGCTTGCGCCAGTCCGTGATGCGTTGCAGGGATATTCCGACGAATTTCGGCAACGATTCGACGAACTGGAGAGAAGGGGCACCACCGTATGAATCCAGACCGGAAGGCGACCGCTCTGACGTTCCACCATCTTTCAGCCGAACAGGCCCGCGAGCGACGAACGGAGATCGAGGACGTATTCCGCGGTTCTTACGTTCATGCGATCGAGGCTGGCGAGAAATTCGAGGCGCCGGAGGCATTCATGCACCGCTTCGACGCATACACCGACCCCAGTCGCGCCGCCGGGTTCGAGCTGGTGATCGCGGAGCTCGAGGGACGCGCATGCGGCCAGGCGTGGGGCTGGCCGCTACATGAGAACACCGCATGGTGGGGTGGCCTCCAACTGGACGAGGGCAACGCAGCCGATTTCACCGCCGAGAATGGTTCCCGCACATTCGCACTCAGCGAAATCATGGTGCGGTCCGAGCTCACGGGCCGCGGCATCGCCCATGCCCTACACAACGAGCTCCTCGGCCACCGAGCAGAACAACGCGCGACACTGCTCGTCCGCCCCGACAACACCCGCGCTTACACCACTTACCGGAACTGGGGCTGGTATCGGGTAGGCACCCTTACGCCGAGTTGGCCCGACGCACCCACATTCGACGTACTGATCCGCGATCTGCCTATTAGCTGACCGGGAACGCCCGGCATGAATCACTTCCGCCGGCAGGTGCGGCGCAATTGGGAGGCTGAGCGCCCGATATACCGCCACAACCGTTGCAGCACCGACGATCTCACCGCGGTCGACCAAGTCGACCCGCTGGGCGAGCTGAATCCAACGGATGTCCCCGGCCTCGTTGAGGCCCAGTGCTTCGCACCAATGTCGTTGCGCAATGCGGCATCAGCGCCGGCTCTCGAACGCGCGGTAGCCGAATACCGTGCGTTCAGCAGGAGTGGAGTGATGAGATCATCGCCGCCCATATGTTTTTGGCGGTCGTGTCGGCGAGCGGCCGAGACTGTGGGCCAGTTCGAACAAGGTCAGTGCCTCGACAGTGGGCCGGGTGTGACGCGGAGTAGTTGTTTACCGAGGTTGCGCCCTTCGAAGAGGCCGCGCAGCATGGTCGGCGCGAGTTCGAGGCCCTCCTGGACATCTTCGGCGTACACGATGTCGCCCTGGCTCATCCATTCGTGTAGTCGGCCGAATGCCTCCGGGAATCGGTCGAGGTAGTCCAGAAAGATGAACCCCTCCATCCGTGCCCGCTTGAGTCCGAGCTGCATGTAGTTGCGTGGTCCAGGAGGCGGTTCGCCCGCCTCGTAGCCGGAAGAGATGGCGCCGCAGAGCACAATTCGAGCTCGCTCGGCGATATTCGCCAGCCCGGCGTCCAGGATGGCGCCGCCGACGTTGTCGAAGAACACCTGGATACCATCGGGAGCCAATTCGTGCAGCCGCGCCTCGACGTCGTCGGTCTTATAGTCGATGCACGCATCGAACCGGGCGATCTCGGTGACCCAGGCGCATTTGGCGGTTCCGCCCGCGATCCCGATCACCCTGCATCCCAGCGCTTTCGCGATCTGGCCCGCGACGGACCCTGTCGCGCCGGCGGCTCCGGACACCAGCACGGTATCCCCGGCCGAGGGCCTGCCGATATCGATCATGCCGAAGTAGGCGGTCAATCCAGTGGCGCCGAAAATGCCGAGCATCGCCTTGGGGTCGATGCCTGGCGGAACGACATTCAGTCCCAGCAACCCCTGGCCCGAGGCGATCACGTAGTCCTGCCATCCGACCATCCCGCAAACCCAGTCTCCCACTGCGTAGTCAGCATTGCGGGATGCCACCACCTGCCCGACGCCACCGGCCCGCATCACCGCACCGAGTGGCACTGGATCCAGGTAATTCGGGCCGTCATTGAGCCAGCCACGCTGAGTCGGATCGAAAGCCAGCCAGACCACCCTGACGAGTGCCTCATCCGGGCCCGGCGTAGGGACAGGGCCGCTCCTGAGCTGGAAGCTACTGTCGTCAACCATGCCTGCCGGTCGTCGAACAAGAATCCACTGGCGATTCACCTGGCGACGCTAACCCGCCCATCCGACCACTGTCATCCGAATTTCCTGGTCTCGCACCTGCCGCGGGGCACCGCGACGGCGCGACACCCAGATTTGGAGTACGGAGGATGTCGAAGCGGTGGCTGTTCGCTTCGAGGCCGACCGAACACCGCTGCTCGACGATGACCGTGCAGCGGCCCTTGCTCGGAGTCCGACTCGGCTACTCTGCGGCTTTTCGGTGCTCGATTGTGTAATGAGCCATCACCCCAGGCGTTTCGAGGTCGTCGGCAGTCATCTCGTCGAGAGAACCACATCCAGGATCCCGGTCGCCGAGGGGCCCACGACCTGTGGGTTCGTGCTGAAACCTGGGATCGGTAGGTGGTGCGCGGGGCATCTACTTACCCCATGACATCTTCTCAACCTCCCGCGAACCAACCGCAGTCCGCCGGCTTGGACAAAAAGACCAGCGCGATCCTGTCGTACGCACTGGGGTGGCTCACCGGAATCATCTTCCTATATGTGGGAAAGAACGATCCCGATGTGAAATTCCATGCCTCACAATCGATCGTCTTCTTCGGGGCGGTCTCGGTGGTCAATATTGTTCTGAGCATCGTCGGCTCGCTCCTCGGAGTCCTGGGGATAATCTTCAGCCTCGCCGGACTCGCAGTCGCGGTCTTCACAGTCGTCGTCTGGATCATGGCCATGGTCCAGGCGAACAACACCGGCGGTGTCCGCGCAGAGCTTCCCATCGTCGGAAAATTCACCGCACCATATGCCGATCAGCTGGCCAACTCGATCAAGTAGCGGCATATTCGAAGTCCCCAGCTGAATTTCCTGATCGAGGATGCTGTCAGCAGCCCTACCGGCGGCCAGATGCGACAGTCCGAATATCAACGGCCCGAGGCTACCTCGGGCCGTTGGCGTCCGCGCGGAACGTCCGAAAATGCCGACTTCAGGATGCCGCTCTGCTCAGCTAAGGGAGGATGGAGTCTATGTAGCCGCCGTCGACTCGAAGGGCGCCGCCCGTCGTGGCCGACGCGAATTCCGAGCTCAGGTAGACGATCATGGCCGCGATCTCGGTCGGCTCGATCAGACGTTGGATCAGCGAGTGTGGACGATGGTCCATCATGAATTGGTGTTCGGCCTGGTCCCACGGCAATTCGTCGCCCACCAACTCGTGGACGAAATCCTCGACGCCTGGCGTGTGTGTCGGCCCTGCCATCACCGAGTTGACGGTGACACCGGTGCCCGCCGCCGCTTTCGCGTAACCACGGGTGACCGCCAGCAAGGCAGTCTTCGTAGTGCCGTAATGAACCATCTCGATCGGGGTCACGACCGCTGAGTCGCTGGCGATATTCATCACTCGCCCGAACCCGCGGTCCATCATTCCTGGCAAGTACATTCGGATCAGCCGCACCGCGGACAGGACGTTGACCTCGAAGTAGCGCCGCCATTCGTCGTCCTCGATCTCGAGCACCGGCTTGGCGCCGAAGATGCCGAGGTTGTTGACGAGAATGTCGAGATCGTTGACCTGCTCGCGCAGCGTCGCCGCACCGTCTGCCGAGGCGAGATCGGTTGCCACGGCAGTAACCTCGGCGCCCCGCACTTCGCTGGTGATGCTCGCGCGGGCTCGCTCGGTCTTGTCGCGGTCCCGTCCGTTGACCACCACCGATGCCCCCGCCCGGGCCAGTTCTGTCGCAATAGCCAACCCGATGCCCTGACTGGATCCTGATACCAATGCGCGTCGTCCGGAAAGGTCTATGTGCATCGCACCATCGTGCCGCAGCTCTCGGATGTGGAGTTTCCGCCACGCCCGAATCGGCGAACTCGACCAGCAGAGAGAGCAAACATGGCGACGCCGAACTGTGCCCGGCGGTGCGGCTCGAGACATCGGTATTGCCGAATACACGATGGCTTTGAACCTGCCGGTTCTCGGGGAGGGTTCACTCGTCCCAGTCCCAGTGCAAATAGATCTTCTCGGTGAGGTTCGACTTCCGCACGCCGGGGGTCTGGTCGTGAAAGGGGGTGCGGGTGTCGAGGGAGTGAGTGAGGGCGTCGAAGAATTCGAGCAGCGTGTTGGCCCGCAGGGTGCCTTCGAAAGCACCCGAGCCGATACCCGATTCGATGATGTGACCGTAGGTCGGTCCGGGGCGGTGCTCGACGAACAAAGTCCCGGCGTCGATGGAGCGAGCGATCGGAACCCATTGGTGGGCATGGCCGTAGAGGGTCTCCTCGCCCAAGCCCAATGCTCGATTCTCGGCGCTGAAGGTGGTTCGCCACTCGTGACCGGCGAGGATCCGGTCGACCGGGTCGAGCATGTACCCCATCGGCAGGAATTCGGCGCCTTCGGCGGCATTACTGCGCCTGTACTTCTACTGGTGCAGCCACCACCAACTCACCCACTCGCGGTGCCGGGCGACAGACGGGGCGTATCCGGACCTGGCCGACTTCACCATCGATGACGCCGGGCGGCCGACGTCCGTCTCGCGTGACCTGCTGCGCGTCAGTCCGGCAGCCAGTGCAGCTCGTGTGCCAGGGTTTTGGCGACGGTACGGATGCGGCGGTGTAGTGGTGACTGCACGCGCGGGAGGACCAGGTGGATCGTCAAGGTGGGTGCGCCCCGCAGCGGTCGCCACGTGAGACCGGCCGGTTGTGTTGTGACCGCGGCTTCACCGGCCGGGGCGAGGGTGAGCCCGTCGCGTAGGTCGCGCTGAGACATATCGAAAGAGACTGGGGGCGTGTGGAATCGGGGGTTCGGCCGGGTGTCGCGGAACAGTGCGGACAGCTGATCGTGGATCACGGGGTTGGCCGTACGGTCGGGGAGTCGCAGCGGATACGCGGCCGCATCGGCGATCTCGATCTCCGGGTGTTCGGCCAGCGGATGATGCTGTGCCAATTGGACCCCGACGCGCAAACGCCGCAGCAGGAACCGGCGCACGCCACGACCCGGCTGTTCACCGCGGGTGATCCCCGCATCGATGCGGCCGTCGGCGACCGCGGGGGAGATCTCCGGTGTCGCCATGGGGACCGCGCCGACCTCGAGTCCCGGGCTGCTGCGAATGAGCCTGTCCACCAGGGCCGGTGCCGTCTCGGCCCCCGCGCTGAGGCTGTATCCGATGCGCAGCGTGCCCAGTTCACCGGCCCCCGCATTCCGGGCGGTGTCCCATGCCCGGTCCAGCGCCGCCAGCGCGGGCGGCGCGGACTCCGCCAAAGCCGCACCGGCCGTGGTCAATACGACGCTACGCGTGTTACGAACCAGCAGGCTCGTACCGAGTTCCGCCTCCAATCGGCGTATCCGGGCACTGAGTGCGGGCTGCGCGATACCGATCCGTGCGGCCGCGCGGGTGAAGTTCAACTCCTGCGCCAGCACCAGAAAGTACCGCAGACTCACCGTATCCGGCGCCACATGCCCTCCCGGTCGATTGATAACGATCCGTTCTGAGTCTATTCCGTCCCGGTCTTTCCCTCGACCACACATCAAGCCCTAACCTGCGCATATGACGATTCAACCGACCGCGGTACTGGACACCGCACGCACACACACCGGGAGGCAGTCATGCATAAGTTGGTAGTCCTGTACCCCAAGCCCGTCGACCCTGACCACTTCCGCGACTACTACGTGACCAACCACCTTCCACTGGTCATGAAGATGCCCGGCCTGCTTGCGTGGCGCTACAGCTTCGACGTGGCGGCGACCAACGGAGAAGCGCCGTATTTCGCGGTCTTCGAAGGCGACTTCGCTGACGCCGCCGCCATGGCCGCGGCGCGGGCGTCGCAGCAAGGCCAGCGGGCGGGCGCCGATGTCGTCAACTACGCCACCGGCGGTGCGGTCATCATCGACTATCCGGTGCAGGACGGCACCAGCTGAGGCAGGAGGAAACGTTCCGGGACGCGTTCGGTCGGCTGTTGCGGCCAGGTCCCGGCTATCGGCGGAACGCCGTTCCCAGTTGCCGTTTCGTAGAGCGTCGAAGGTGGGCCGATGTCCTGGCCGGCGAAGACGAAGTTTTCCCAACCAAACTGGTCAGCCTTGGGCAAGGGCATCGTCGCTTTCAGGATGAATAAGCAACGCCCAACTCGCTAGGTCACCCAGGCCGGTGATCTGGTGGGTTGCAGACAGGGTTCAAGGTTGACCGGTTGACCACGGCTCTCACGGGGCGGGATTGCAGGCGACAGGCGGCACCAGTTGCAGGTTGCTTCTGTCACCGGAGACCGGACCGAGCTTGCCGCCTTTTCCTCTCGAACGTCCGGAAATGCCGATGAGCGTGCGCACAGGGCAGTACGTCCGCGACTTCAGTCGAGAGTCAGGCAGAACGGGTGTCCGGCAGGGTCGATAACCACACGAGCCCTTGCGCCCGCTGGCTGGTGTTCCGGCACGGTTGCTCCCAGCGCCTGCCGCGGCAGCTTCGAGGGTGGTGGTTTTCTCTCCGTATCCGGCCGAGTGTGCAGCATATCGGTACCGGCAGACACAATGCAGAACATGGAAAACGGTGATCACAAGGACGCGGCCCAGCCCTCCCCGGCTGCGAACAGATGGACGGTGGGTTTGACCTGCGCCGCGATCGTCGCGACCGGCTACCTCATCGCCTGGCTGCTGCACGAGCCGGAGCCGTCGGAGCCCACGGCTCGGGCCAAAAACTCCTATGTCACTCCGCCGGTCGCGTTTCCGGTGCAGATCCCGGGTTGTGATGTCGTGGAACCTCCACGGCAAGGGCAATCGTTCGGGATGGTTCACTCCGACACGGATAGATACGACAATCCGTCCTATCCGTGGTTCTCCGGTCCCAAGGCCCTCGCGATGACGCAGGCGCTGCAGGATGCGCTGCCCGGTGATATCGAGATCGCCTTCGCCTCGCTGCGGGACTCGCTGGTGTTCCAGCCGATCCTGGGGGATCCCGCGCAGAACAAGGGATTCGGCGGTTGGACCAGGGCGAACGCCACGCTGCTGCGCGGTGATCGAGCGGGCGCGCTATCGGTGACCGTGCGCCAGTCCACCACGCCGATTCCACCGTGCGTCGCCGGCGATCTCGATGAGCGGCGGCACCTCCCCGACGGCACGATCGTCGATACCGATGACACGTGGTCGGAAAGGAATGGGGTTCGCACCCTTTCGCGCGACGCCACCGCTTATCTGCCCGACGGATCCGTCGCCTACGCGAACGCCACCGATCAAGCCGCTGACGGCAGCGGCCGTACCCGAGCCCTCCCCCTGGCCATCGACGAGCTCGTCGCGCTCGTGGCCGAACCCGAACTGCGCATCAGCGCACCGGTACCGCCCGGAACGCCGAACCCGCCCGAGCGCTGCCTGCGCTTCTCGAAATCCGGCCCGGTGATCGATCAGGTCCAAGCTCGTCGATGGGACGAGGTACTGGCGCAGATTCCGCTCGAAGGTGTGACCCTGGACCGGCCGCTGGGGGCGCTGCTGCCAGGGGAAATGGGCGGCGGCGTGTGCCAGACGGTTCGAGTAACCACGCCCGGCTGGCAATCACGGTTGAGCGTCGTGGTCAGCACCGGGCAACCCCTCCCGCAGGGGCCCGATACGTCGTCGTACGACGGCGCGACGCGGCGGCTGCCGGACGGGGCGGTGGTCGAGTCCAGCGAGCGGCGAGGCCCGCTGTCCCGCACCGTCACCGTCACTCGCCGGTCCGGGGTGCAGATCCAGGTCAGCTCCACCGATGCCTCCGTTGAGCCTCTGCCGTTCACGGTGCTGGAGGAGATCGCCCTGGATCCGGGACTCGAGGGGTCGCGATAAGGACGATCCCCGGGCTGCGCGATCTCGTGCTCGCCACCGCGAGGGGCGTAATCACCAGCGCCGGTGCGGTGGTGGTCCTCTCGCAACCCGAGGACAGTACGCGCAAGATCACCAGAACCACGCGGATTCCGCTCCGGGTTCCGCCGTCAGTTCCTGCCGGTATCAACCGAGTCGGACCTGCACAGTGAGCGCGGTGGGCGGCGAGGCCGCATGCGGCGCAGGAACATTCACTATTGCTGCAACCCGGGAGTTTCGAACCAGCCTGTGCGGACAGGTCGAAGATCGACATCCTGAGCGACTTCCGGCGCCGGTAGTGCGCGCTCATCAGCGTAAGGCGTTCTGCATCGCACTCATCCAAGCTGACTTCAGTCAGGGCGAGTGAGCGATAATGCCGCGACCCGAGCGAATTCGGGTGGTGTTCTGGGCATCGTGGAGCATGGGTACTTCATCGGATATCGACGTCACCTTCGCCGGTGACGATCTCGTACTGCGGCTGGCCAGTGCGGCCTACCTCGCCCGGTTCACCGGCAGCTCCCGCATCCATTGCGGATCGGATCTGCGCCTGTACTTCACTTGGTGCACCGAACGTCATCTCCTACCGCTGTTAGCGGTGCGCGCCGAGATCGAACGGTACGTGCGGTGGATGCAGGAGACCCGCCGATTCAAACCCTCCACCGTCGCCCGCCGTACCGCGGTAGTGACCGGGTTCTACCGCACCTGCGTCATCGACGGCGTCATGGACCACTCACCGGCCGAGTACGTCCGCCGACCCCGAGTACCGAACGAATCACCGACACTAGGACTCTCGCACCTACAGTTCGAAGCACTGCTCACCGCCGCACGCGATTCCGCGAACCAATTCGACTTCGCACTCGTAGCAATGCTCGGACTGCTCGGATTGCGGATCTTCGACACCTGCAAATCCGACGCCGAGGACATCGGCGAGGAACACGGCCACCGCGTACTGCGCGTAGTCGGCAAGGGCTCGAAGCTCGTTCTGATCCCGTTGCCGCCAGCGGTCGGACGAGCGATCGACCGCGCCACCGGTGACCGCGACCACGGGCCGATCCTGCTCAATACTCGAGGACGGCGCATGGATCGGCCTTGCGTCACACGACGACTGCGCCGCCTGGCCCAGGATTCGGCGATGCGGCTACCCCGGATGCACCCGCACATGCTGCGCCACACCTTCGTCACCACCATGCTCGACGCCGGAGTCGACCTACGAGACGTTCAAATCGCTGCCCGCCACGCCGACCCTCGCACCACCATGCGCTATGACCGTGCTCGGACCAATCTCGACCGCCACCCGAATTACATCCTCGCCGCCTACATGGCCTCGGGCACATAACAACTCAACACGCGCACATGCCGATGAGCGTGCATATCTCGGGCGGCGCGTGCGGACCCGGCACTACGCAGTTCCGCCGATCGAGTTGCCCGCGCATGTCTTCGGCAATGTTCATCAGGGTCGGGCGGTGTAAGCGGAGTACTGCCGTGCACCTTCACGCTCCAGCCAGGTGGTGAAATCCAGCAGTTCCGGATGGCATCGCCGCAGCGCCACGATGTCGGCATTCCAGCCTCCGCCCTGGTTGGCGAACCGGTAGCCGGCGAGGGCGTCGGGGTCCTTGTCCGACAATGCTTCTCGTGGGATCGCTCGGTATTCGATCGATTGTCCGAGGGACCGGCTCATGGCCTCGGTGATCTCGGTCATGGTCAGCTCGTCGCCCGCCAGTTCCACCGCGGCTCCGATGTATTCGTCCGGGTGAGTGAAAGCCCGTGCAGCGAAGACACCGATGTCGGTACCCGCGATCAGCTGCACGGGTACGTCCGGATGGATGACATCGGTGAGTACTCCCTCGCGCAAGCCGAAGCGGGGGTCGAGCTGGTTCTCCATGAAGCGCACCGGGCGTAATGCGGTGGTCGGCAGGCCGAGCCGAGTCGAGTATCTCTCCAACTCCGCCTTGCTCTGCCAGCGGCGAATGCCGTGATCGGCGTCCGCAGCGCCGACCGAGGCGTAAACGAAGTGAGCAACACCCGCTGCCGCGGCCGCATCCGCGACATTGCGGCCGAGCCTCAGTTCATCGTCGACGGTGAAGCCGGGAGGTGTGCCAGGGTAACCCGCGGTCGGTTGCACGCTGAACACCCCGTGAACACCCGCCGCCGCCGTATCCAGCGTGGTTCGGTCGCCCATATCGCCACGCGCCAGTTCCGCACCCGCCTCTGCCAACACCCGAGCACCCGCCGTGTCCGGGTCACGCACCAGCGCACGCACCCGCCAACCCGCCGCCAGCAGTGCGCGAGCCGTTGCGCCACCCTGGGTGCCCGTCGCTCCGGTAACCAACACGATGTCCGACATCGCAGCCTCCTCGAATAGCGCTGTTCGCCTGTATCGGCAATAAGTGGGGATTGTCCCCGTTTAACCGTCGGCTACAATACGGGGACTGTCCCCGTATTGCAATCGGAGTGTAATGACACCAGCCCCGAGCAGACCGGCCCGCGCCGACGCGCTGCGCAATTACGAGCGGCTCATCACCGCCGCCACCAGTGCCTTCGCCGAACACGGCCCGCAGGTGCCGCTGGACGACATCGCACGCGCCGCCGGGGTCGGCAATGCCACGCTCTACCGCCATTTCCCGACCAGACAGGCACTACTGGAAGCGGTCCACCGCGACCACATAGAGGCACTGGTCCACCGAGCCGGCGACTTGGCCACGGCACACGCCCCCGCCGAGGCGCTCAGGTTGTGGCTCGACACCGTTGTCGCACAGGGCAGCGCCACCCGCGGCCTCGCGGCCTCGCTGCTCGCAGTCATAGGCACATCGACCGAATCTTGGTGCCGGAAAGAAATATTCGCCGCGGCAACGGGCCTTTTGCAGCGCGCTCAGGACGCGGGCGAGATCCGTTCCGGGCTGACCGCACCCCAGTTACTGAAGCTCGTCAACGCGATAGCCCTTGCCACTGAAGGAGATTCGGACCGAGCCCAGCAAGCCCACACACTGCTGGACTTCCTCTTCGACGGCCTTCGCGTCCAAGCGTGACACTCTGCACGCGACAGTTCGCCACGTTGTCGAATGTGCCGGCCTGGTAGAGCCGCCTGTGGTCTTGGTGATCACCAGCAGCCGGTTGTGGCGTTGATCATGGCGACCAGGTAGACCAGTGCGGCGATCTGGTCATCGTCGTAGTGCTTGCGCACCAGGAACTCCCGCCGACTCACAGCAAAGATCTCACCGTGACGGACATCGCCTTCGACTCAGCAATTGGGCGGGAAACATCCTCTTCTGCCGCATGTCGCGCGTTCGCGAACGTCCGCATCTGCCGAATACCGGAGGTTTCGATGTTTCCAGGAACTCCCGCGAACATCATCTATTGTGGTCCAGCAACTCGTAGTGATCAGTTCTGCCGGGCCTGAACTTGGGCGCTGATCCGGTTGGTGGGCAGGTCGGCGACGGTGCGTGGTTCGCGGCCCAGAAGCTCGCCCAGGAGTGGGTCGGTGTCGGCGGGAGCAGGCCTTGCCGGGTTTCCGGTGGTAGCCGGACGATTCACCGACATTGTCTGGCAGGGGCTCGATCGCCGTCGGCTAGATCGAACTGTCGTTCCGGTGGTCGGTCCATGCGGCCACCGCGCGCCGCGGGTCAATCGGATGCGGGCCGCAGATTGTTCATGAGCAGCCCGAGGGTGAACTCGAACCGGTCGTGTCCGGTCCCGGAGATCAGCTCGGCGGCATGGCGTCGAGTCAGCGGGAATTTCTCGGCGGGCAGTGCGGTGAAGCAGTCCAGCAGTTCCTCGTGGCTGAGCACCCATTCCTGATCCTGGCGTTGGCGCCGTTGCTGGACCAGCGACTGCTCCAGTGCATAGGCGCTGACGTAGAGGGACAGCGCGTCGCGAGCCCATCCAGCCGTCCTCGGTTCGATGCCGCCTGTGAGCAGGATCGCCAGGATTCCTTCACCAACCCGCAGCGTTTCCAGATTGGTCGAGACCGTGGCCAGCGCGGCACGTGAGATGCCGGGGTATTTCAGGTACAGGTCGCGGATCTGCGTGTACACCCCGAGCAGCTGCGCACGCCATCCGGCCGGGTCCGGTTCGGGGAGCACGATCTCGGAGTAGAGCCTGCCGATCAGCAGATCGTCGATGTCGTCCTTATTGACGATGTGTGCGTACAGCGACGACGGACCGGTGCCGAGCACTGCGGCGACCCGGCGGATGGTCAGGGCGTCGTATCCCTCGGTGGCGACGACTTCCAGGGCGGCGTCGGTGATCCGTTCGGCTGTGATCGGCGTCTTGCCTCGCGCCGGCGCGGCGGCCTCTGCTGCGGGTTGGGCGTGGCGAGCTGCGCGGCGTTGGCGAGGATCGGCGGGCATGTCGGCCACTATAGCTTGACGCGAACTAAGTTCGTCCAGTAGAACTTAGATCGCTATAACGAACTAAGTTCGTACCGATGGTCCGGAGGTGTGCGATGCGAGTTTCCGTTGTCGGAGCCGGTCTGGGAGGTCTGGCTCTCGCGCAGGGTCTGCGTGGTGCCGGGATCGAGGCCGACGTGTTCGAGCGCGACCCGGGGATCGTCGCACGGTTCCAGGGCTACCGGCTCGTGCTGAACCTGACCGGTTTCCAGGCGGTGCGCGACTGCCTGCCGACGCGCTGGCACCCGCTGCTGGACGAAATCGTCATGGACGCCTCCGCCGAGCAGCTGATCCTGGACCCGCAACTGAACGAGATCGGCAAGCTCGGCGCGGGCCGGACCGGCATCGTGGTCGACCGGCAGGTGCTGCGAAACCTGTTGCTGACCGGCCTCACCGTGCACACCGATGCCACACTGACCGGCTACGACGTGCTGGCCGACGGCAATGTCCAAGCCCGGTTCGCCCGCCGTGACCCGGCCACCGCCGACCTGCTCGTCGGCGCGGACGGCGTCACCTCGGCGGTCCGCGGGGTGCTGTCGCCGCAGACAACCCCGACCGACACGGGCGTCCGGTTCGTCATCGGCCGCACCCCGCTGACCGACGAATTCGCCAACCTGTCCAAGGCCTACGGCTCGAAGATCACCGGCGACGGCGTCAGCCTGCTGCTCGGCGCGATGCGCTTCCGCACCCCGCCGAAGCAGGCCGCCGAACAACTGGCCCCCGAAGTCACGCTGCCCGACATCGGCGACTACGTGCGCTGGGCCATGATCCTGCCGCCGAACGGCTCGCTGGAGGACGTGACCGCGCAGGACGCCGTGTTGTCCAGGATGGAAGGCTGGCACCCGGAGCTGCGCGCGCTGATCGAACAGGCCGACCCGGACAACAGCACCCTGCTGTCCATCCGGGTGGTCGAGCCCGGTGCGCGCTGGGCGTCCGGCCCAGTCACGCTGCTCGGCGACGCGATCCACGCCACCTCCCCGACCGGCGGCAACGGCGCGAACACCGCGCTGCGCGATGCCGATCTGCTGCGCCGCTGCCTGATCGAGGCCGACGAAGGCCGTCGGGATCTGCGCGGCGCGGTCGACGACTACGAGCGGCAGATGTTCGAGTACGGGTCGGAGGCGGTGTGCAGCAGTCTCGAGAAGCTGCCCGCCTTCGCCCCCGAAGCGAAACTGTCCTGAGGCCGAAATTTCACCTCGCGGAACAGCGGTGCGGTCCTCGCACCGAGGGACTCTCATGAAGCCGGTCGGAACGCACGCACATGCCGAGTTCAGGGCGTTCGCGGGAACGCGTGCACACGATCTCGGCTGCACCGATGAATTTCGGGTGGATCCGTCGTCGATTCCTCTGGATAGACCGAAAGACAGGAGTCCCGACATGACGAGACAGTTTCGATTCGGGGTCGTTGCCCCGCTCAGAACCGACCTGCCGACGTGGCGAGATCGCGTGCGCCGCATCGCCGACAGCGGCTACTCGACGCTGCTGGTGCCCGACTTCCCGCTTACGCAACCCGCGCCCGGGCCCATGCTGGCCACCGCCGCGGCCCTCACCGACCTGCGCGTGGGCACCTGGGTGTACGCCTCCCCACTACGCCCGGCCTGGATGACCGCGTGGGAAGCGCATTCGCTGTCGCTACTGACCGACGGCCGCTTCGAGATGGGCATCGGCACCGGCAGACCCGGAATCGAGGACGAGCTCCGCGACAAGGGACTGCCCGTCGTCCCGCCGAACGAGCGGCTGGCACAAATAGGTGAGACCGTCAAAGCGCTGCGCGATCTCGACGGCCCCGATCTGCACACGCCCGTGGCGATGGCCGTACTCGGTCCGAAGGCCCGGGCGCTGGCGGCCGAGGTCGCAGACACGGTCACCTTCGCGTTGGGCGATCAGCCTCGAACCGAAGTCGAGCGGCTGGCACACGACTTCCGCGCCGTTCCCGACATCGAGCTCGCGCTCGCCGTGCCGGTCATCGGCGACACCGTCGCGCCGCACATGGCGCCCCCCGACACCGACCCTGCTGCACTTCGCGCGGCGGACGCACTGACCATACTTCCGGACGACCCGGCCGCTGCCGCCGAGGAAATCCAGCGGCGACGGGAGGAGATCGGCTTCTCCTATTTCATCTTCGGCGCCGACTTCGCCGAAAGGTTCGCTCCGGTCGTCGCCGAACTCGCCGGACGGTAGTGGGCAGCGAGGATCCGTGAAGGTTCCGGATGGGGGTGCCGCGCCAGGCACCCGCCATGCCGCCTTCTTCCACGTTCGACCGACCGTGACTACCGCTGCCCCGGCCCATAGCGTGAACGTCGGCTTCTGCCGCATGGCGCGTGGTTCGAAACGACCGGCATGCCGCCAGCCCAGTACGCCCGGCTGTCGTGGGCTCAGCGTCCCGCGGCGGTGAGCTGGTAGTCCGCTTCGAGCAGCATCCACCCGCTCAGCTGTACCGAGAGATCGCGGCTCAGGTTCGCCGACGAAGCGGCGGACGAGCGTATGAGCGGGGGAAGGGTTCCCGGAGACTCCGGCACCGCGACCGCGCGGGTCCAGTCCGGACCGAACAGGGGTAGCCCGTCCACCTCGGCGCGGTTTTCCCAGGCCGCCCGCGCGGAAGCATGCACGATATTCGCGGCGGCGGTGTCGTCCAAGGCCAGTGCGGCTTCGGCGAGATACCTGGCGAGGATCCCCATGAAGAGCCCCGAGTCGTTCCCAGACGCCGCGGCGATCACCCCCGCGTCCGTGAGCCGGTCCTCGGTTGCGGCAACGAGTGCTGCCACGCGGCTGCGATGGCTCGATTCGCCGGTACGCACTGCCAGCTCGGTTTCCAGCCCGACGGTCACGCCCTGACTGTAGGTGTGGACGGTCCGGTCCACTCGTCCGCCGGGCTCATGGACACCGTCGAGGATCAGGCCGCTGTCGGTGTCGCGCAATCGGGTGTACAGGAAATCGGCAAGTTGGCGGGCGCGGGACAATTCGCCCAAACGCGCCATAGCGATACCGGTCGGACCGATCGCGGGGGTGTTGTAGAAATCGTCGCCGGACCGCCAGGGCACCGCACCGACGACCGGGTTCCAGCCTTCGATCAAGGCCGCCCGCAAGTCCCCGATGGCGTCGGCGAACCGGACACCGAGCAGGCGATCGGCGCGTTCGAGCGCCAGCGCCAGCCACGACATATCGTCGTAGTACCGGTTGGTCCAGCCGGTGAGATTCCGGGTCAGAATACCGCGTGCGAGGGCCACGACCCGGTCGACGCGTTCGGGAGTGCGGGTGCGGTACGCGGCGTCCACCGCACAGTCGAGAAGGTGGGCTTGCCACCAGTAACACCATCGCACGAACGACTGGTCCAGCAAGGATGCCGGCCAGACGAGCGCGCCCAACCGTATCCCCGGCTGCCCCCAGAGCGTGCGCACGTGCCGCTGCACGATCGCCTGTTCCGCCAGGTCAGCCCGCTTCCCGGGCTCCTCGGGGCCGACTGACACCTGCCGCGTAATCATCCCTGCCTGCGTCGGCTGCGCCATTGCGGTGAGTGCGATCGAGGCTCCGCCCGCCAACAACACACCGCGCCGACTGATCACCTTGTTCCGGCGATCCATCCGCTCGGACTCCCTTTACTGAACAACGATCACCGGAGCCGGAAACCGGCAGCTACACCCTATCCCGCAAAGACCACCACGGCGCGGCACCGACCGGGTGCGGGCGTCAACTGCCGAGCGGGGCTTCTGCCGCTCCACCTGAAATCTCTGATCTCCGAACCGATTCCGCAAAGGCAGGGCCTTGAGATATGCAGTGCGTGCGGCCATCCGCCTGCGTCACGGGCGGCGGTGCCCGGCGGTTCGGCGCCGCTCGGCGCGGTGGGTGAGCGCAGCGATGATGCGTTGCCATGCCGGTGACGCCTCGGAGATCCGGGAAGCGATCAGCTGCAGGCTCTCTGGTCGGCTGCTGTCTCGTTCGTGTTCGATCTCCCATGCGTCCAGGTCGTCGATGAGCCGGTCCAGGCGTGGATCGTGCGGATCCCAGTCGACTGCTCGATCGCAGGCCAGGTAGAGGCGTGTGGTCTCGAGGTCGTCGAGGCCTGCGGTCTTGTCCCGTATCCGCTGCGGCATGGCCTGCGGGTCCAGTGCCTGCAGCAGGATCCACGAGTCGCGCTCGAGCCGAACCCGCTGTTCGCTGACGCCGAGACTGCGCATCCGGTTCAGGATGGCGACCACCTCGGGAGGCAGGACAAGGCTTTCACCGCTTGCCAAATCGGCGATGCGGCTGCGGTATTCGGTGAGCTGGTCGATCTTGCGCTGCAATTCGGCGTCGATGTCGGTGATGGCCGAGGCGAATTCGCTCGGCTGGGCGTGCAGCAGCGCGTCGATACGGGCCAGCGGAACACCGGCGTCGGCGAGGGTCCGGATCCGGATGAGGTCCACCGCGGCTTGCGCGCTGTAGCGACGGTAGCCGGAGGCATCGCGCTCGGGCTCGGGTAACAGGCCGACGTGGTGGTAGTGGCGAACGGCGCGCACGGTCACGCCTGCGGTCGCCGCGAGCCGGCCGATGGTCAGCACCGTTCCCCTGTTGTCGTCGGACATGGTCGTGCCGAGTCTAGGGGGATGGCACGTCGGCGGAGCTTGCGGAACCGGCGGGGTGGGTGAACTCAGTGGCGCGCTACCCCGTCGACGACGTCGCGGATCGCCTGGACCACGGCATCGGGGCGGTCGAAGCAGAGCCGGTGGTGGAGGGTGTCGGCGAGGATGCGTTGTTCCCCGTGCGAGACCGCGCTCACCAGGGCGGCGTCCATTCTCGTCTTGGCGTCGTTCATCTCCGGCGAGGTCAGCGCCTGCTGGGTAGGGTCGTTGCCCACCACGGTGAGCGCGACCACCGGGACGTCAGGGATGCTCGGCCCCGCTCGCAGTTCACTGGCGAGGTCGGTCAAGGTGGCACGCTCGGCGATGCCGACCCGCGTCCATTCGTCGCTCACCTTGGCATCGATCAGTGGTTGCCGTATGTGCTCCGGGTAGTCCGCGAGCAACTCGGCGTGTATCTCGCGCAGGGCCGGGCGCATCTGTCGGAGCTGCTCCGGATCAGGTCCCATCTGCTCGACGGCGGCCAGACTCACTGTGGGAGGCATGAAGTCGTCCCAGTCCCGGTGCAGGACGTCCAAGCAGACCAGTCCCGCCACGTCCTGCGGATACAACTGCGCGAACCGATGCGCGTAGAAGCCGCCGAGGGAGTGTGCCGCGAGAACGTAGGGAGCGGTGACGTTCTGGGCGCGCAGCAGCTCGCGCAGTTCCGTGGCGACCGCGGCGGCAGTGCGCGGTAGCGCCAGGGAATCGCTGTAGCCCGTGCCGCCACGGTCGTAGACCACGGCGGTGGTGAATTGCGAAACCTGTTGCTGGACACCGAAATAGTCCAGGCCGACCGCGCTTGCGCCGGGCAGGAACACGACGGCCGGTCCGCCGCTGCCCGACCGATGCACGAAAACACGGCGGCCGTCGATTTCCTGGAACCCGCCGATCGGCGGAGCGAGCCGAGTCGAGGAAGTGATGTCATTCGTCATGTGACAAGACTCCAACCCTGACGCAGGGTCAGGGTCAATCCCTTCCGCCGCAGTACCCGAAACGTGCTGATCAACGCGCTGCCTGCGACAGATCGGATGGCTGAGTCCGGAAATTCGGTCGTGGATGCGGGGTGCCGCTGATCGGTTGTGAACCAACGGATCCCACGCGGTGAGAGAGCTGGACCGTGGATGCTTCGGGAGTCACCCGTTCATCCGTCCTGTGCTCGAAGACGAAGCCGCGCAGTACCAGGAAGCGCATAACGCCAACCGCCGCCATGATGGCGACCACGGCGCCCACCTGTGCGATCTCGCCGAGGCCGGGTGCCAAGAATTCGAGACCGGCCAGCGCTGCCGTGCTGATCAACAGGCCGATCAGCGCCAGCCCGCCGCCTTCCCACTGTGCGGTGAACCAGCCGACCCGTCCGGCCGCGTGGAAGGTGAGCTGCCGGTGCAGTTCGTTGGCGATCACCGTACTGACGATCGAGCCTGCGATATTGGCGACCAGCGGGCCGATCCCGTTCAGGGCCATGAACAGCAGGATGTAGGCAACGTTGCTGGACCCGCCGACCAGGGCGAAGCGGATCAGCTGGGCGAAGGCGTGATCACCGCGCAGATACCGCATCACGCGGGCGAGTCGCTCGAGCCGTTCCGTGCGCAGCATCGGGTAGCGGCCGACACCGATAGTCAGATCGATGCCATCGAGGATCGTCCTGTCCCCGTATGCCTTCCACAACCCGGAAACTGCAATTGCTGTGCTGTTCACATGAATACTGTCGCCAGCCCGGCTGATACCAACCTGACGCCAACCTGACACGCCCTCTGATGCGGTGTTCGGCCTCGTCACTGCGGACAAGTCTCGATGCCTGGCACCCACCGCCGACCGGAAGCGCGATGGCGATTGTCCCCGGTCGCCGAAGTCTTCGTCTCGAACGCATGTCGGAGCGATGAGTTCGGGGGCGGATCACGTCGGAACTGGCATGACTCGAATCATCGCCGACATCTCGGTCTCCCTCGACGGCTTCGTCACCGGGCCCGATCCCGGCCCGGACAACGGTCTGGGCACCGGTGGCGAGGCCCTGCACACCTAGGGCGTGTTTCATAAGTGCTGAGGGGTGATCGCCGCTGTCACGATTGCGGCTGAAAGTCGTTGCCGGAGTGGGTGTGTCGATGCCGTGAGAT
>NZ_JBITMA010000006.1:0-388802 GCF_044465765.1 Nocardia sp. NPDC049526
GATACGACAAACTCGCCGTCCGCTTCCTGGCTACCGTCCACATCGCCGCCATCGACCTGTGGCTACGGTGACCCGACTTTCGAAACACGACCTAGCTCTAAACTGACAGCGGTCGTCGACAGGATGGGCTCCTGATGGGAAGAGGAGTCCTTGTGCCCGAACGTGTTTCGAGTGAAGTCAGGCGTGCGGATCGGCACTTGGCCGTTCTACGGCATGCCGAGGAGATTAGCGGAAACATCGCTGTGACGTGCCGCTAATACGGCATCAGGCCGCAACGTCTTCTACCGGTGGGCCCCACAGTCAGGTGCAGTCATCGATGGCGGTGTACCGGTAGAAGTGCTTTTGGCGGTGCGAGCCCAGTGAAGCGGTTGGCGCTAGACGCGGGACAGAGTGCGTCGTGCGGTGGCGCCGCCACCGAACTTTGATCACAGCACGGGACGGTGGTCCAGCCGCACGGTCAGCGTGTCAAGCCGGTCATCGCCGGTCGGCGCCTTTTTCGGTGACCTTGCCAGTAGGTCAGCGCGTCCCACGTCGGTTCCGCTTCGGTGGTGTCACCAGGGTGATGAGCATGTCCTAGTAACCGACAGAGCGATGTGGCGACTGGCACAGGACGCCGATCTCAACCGGCACGGGGGCGCCACCGTCATCCGACGGCCTGCCGACCTCCGGCAGTTACTCGAACACGACCTCGCGCATGGCAGCCGGGGGAACCGAGTAGATGAATCGCTCAGGTAAAGTCCACACCGACAACCGCAGATCGTTTCCCTGGTTGACACGCCCCGCCGGGCCTGAAACCCACGGCGAAACAGACCAGCATCGTCATACCACCGCAATCAACCGATGACCAGCAGTTTTCGGTGTTGCAGGAGGTTGGCGTACTGGTCGATACCCCCTCCGGACACGCACCATAACCCCAACCGTGCGGGTCGAGAGAAGTCTCGACCCGCACGGTTCGTTTGGCGGGATGGTAAGTCATCTGCAGGTTGAGGTGCCGGTAGACGTCGGCTTTGTCCACCGGATCCGCCCCGGACAACACGTGCCGGATATCCCCGAGTTCCTTGATGAGACAGCGGATCTCCTCGCTGGTCATTCGCCGTGGTCTGCACAACCAGCCCCTCGACACAATCCGAATATCTCGGTGGCCGAGGGATTTTCGCGATTGCGGAGGCGCTGACCCGCGACGATGTCGCGTCGCCGTCGGCCTACGATCCCGGACGAAACCGGCACCGTGAACCACGATCCGGGTCCCGTATCGCCTCCAGCAGCCGCGTCGCCTGCGGTCGACGTTTCCACGGAATCGACCGAGACTGACCGGAACCCGCAAACGCCAGCGCCGGTTGAACGGGGTGGAGAACCTGGTGGTGTCATTGTCTGCCATAGGGCGGACTCACGGGGAGATCGTTTGGCTTCGAGTAACGTCCGTTGGTCGAGGAGTTGTTTGACCGTCAGTCCGGTGTTGCGTAACGCGCTGCGATTGAGTGTGCGCGCCGAGTAGCCCAGGTGCCGGGCGTACTCGCCGGTGTTTCTGGTTGTGGCGAAGTTGGCGTCGATCGCCGCGCTCAGCGCGTCGAAAAGGTCTTCGGGTGGTCGTCGCACAGCGTTACCCGCCGGATCGGCGAGGGCTAATTCGACGACCAGGATGCCCAGCACGCGCGCCACGAGTTCTTCCTGCATTTCCGGTGGGAGTGGACGGGCTGCGGTGTCGAGGAGATCATCGAGACGTCGGCGGCCGGGAGATGAGTCCGCGGTCGCTTGGGCCCGAGCCCGTCGATTGTGATTGACGCCGACAACTACATTCAGTACAAATTAGGCGCCGCTGACGGCTTGGCGGGCTTTCACGCGCTGCTGAAAGCCGCCCCCAGGGCGCGCGTCAACACGGTCGTCGACGTGCCCGACCGCGACTTCGGTGATGCCGCCTCCACGTGGGATTCCTGCGGCAGTCAGCCGAGGTAGAAGTCCTTGCGGACGGCGACGAACTCCTCGACGGTCAGGGGCCGCTTGCCGGTGATGCGCTCGACGTCGATGGTCGCCCTGTCGTAACGGTTCGCGCGGTGCAGCTGCGCCATGGTCGCGATGTGCTGCTCGGTGTGCTGTGGCAGGCCCGCGTTCGCGAGTACCTCGGTGCGCCACCATTGCAGGGGGACGTCCAGATAGGTCACCGTGCGGCCGAGTGCCCTGGAGAACTCCTGGGCTACTTCGGTCATGTCGAGCGCCCGCGGTCCGGTCAGCTCGTACACCTTCCCGGCGTGCTCCCCGGGATCGTGCAGGATGGTCGCGACCACCCGGGCGACGTCGCCGGCAGCGACTGGCGAGGTGCGTCCGGTCCCGAACGGCAGCGCCAGCGTGTCGTTCTCGCGGATCGACCGTGCCGCGAGGGTGGTGAACAACGGATTGTCGAGGAACGTCGTCGGGCGCACGTGCACCACGGGCAGGCCCGACCAGTCCAGCACCTGCTCCGCCAGCCAGTGCAGCCGCTGCTGGTGGGATTCCGCCGTGCTGGTGGCGGTCATCTGCGACACCGTCATCTGCGACATGTCCACCAGCACGTCGAGTTCGCCGTGCGCCTTCGCGACCGTGGCCAAGATGGTCGCCGCCAGCAGGTGGTCCGGGGACACACTGAGCCCGAAGTACGACCGGCGGACGCCGTCGAGCGCGGCCGCCACTGTTTCGGGCCGGGTCAGGTCCCCGGTGACGACCTCGGCGCCTAATGCCCGCACCTCGGCCGCGCGGTCGTCCTCGCGGCGGACCAGGACGCGGACCGGCACATTCTGCGCACGCAGTTGCTCGGTGACGAGGCGGCCCACGCCGCCGGCGCCGGTAACGAGAACGAGGTCGTGATCAGCCATCGGTGACTTCCTTCCGGAGGTGTTCGTGCCGCTGCACGGGCGCACTTGTGTGTGTATGTGGCGCTCAGAGGGCCTGCGTGCGCCGGTGTTGCGCCCTTCAGCGGAGGAAGAGGTTGAGAAGAGCTTCGGTGCGCCCGCCGAAGGGGGCGTAGAGCAGGCGGGCGGCGTTCCAACGACCTTGCACGAGAATGCCTTTGGCGTGGCTGAGCGTGCGGAAGCCCTCGATGCCGTGGTATTTGCCCATCCCACTGGCACCGACACCGCCGAAGGGCAGGTCGTCCTGTCCGACGTGCATGATGGTGCCGTTGATGGTGACGTTGCCGGAGGTCGTGCGGTCCAGGACCTTGCGTCGGTCGGCGTCATCGTCGCCGAAGTAGTACAGCGCGAGCGGTCGCGGTCGTGCGTTGACGTAGTTTATCGCGTCGTCGATGTCGCGGTAACCGAAGATCGGCAGGATGGGGCCGAAGATCTCCTCGTGGGCGATGCGCATGTCGTCGGTGACGTCGAGCACGACGGTCGGTGCGAGGGTGTGTGGACGGCGGGCCGCTTCGTGCGGCCGGTGTCCGACCTCGATGATCCGCGCCCCGTGAGCACGGGCGTCCTCGATCAGGTCGGTGAGGATCTTGTATTGCTTGTCATCGACGATCGAGGTGTAGTCCTTGCTGGTAGGGCCGTCGGGGTAAGCGGACTTCACCAGTCTGTCGTAGCTGGCGATGAAGGTGTCGATCTCGGATTCGTGCACCAGGGCGTAGTCGGGGGCGATACAGGTTTGTCCGCCGGACAGGAGTTTGCCGAATGCGATGTCGGAAACGGCCTGGTCCCGTACGTGTCCCTTGGCCACGATGGTCGGAGACTTGCCGCCGAGTTCCAGGGTGACAGGGACGAGGTTCTCGCTGGCGGCTTTCATCACGGCTCGCCCAACTTCGGTGCTGCCGGTGAAGACGAGATGGTCGAACGGCAGGGAGGAGAACGCGGAGCCGTCGCCGCTGACGACCGTGACCTGCTCTGGCGGGAAGAGTTCGCTGAGCATCGAGGTGAGTACCGCGTTCGTGGCCGGTGTCAGCTTCGACGGCTTGAGCATGACGCGGTTGCCTGCGGCGATCGCGGTGACGACCGGCATCAGCGACAGGTTGACGGGATAGTTCCACGGCGAGATGACGCCGACCACGCCGAGCGGCTGGTATTCGATGTGGTTGCTGCCGAAACGCAGTGGCAGGTCGATGTGGCGACGGGTCGGGCGCATGAACCGACGGAGGTTGCGCCGCAGGTAGTCGATGCCCTGCACGACGCCCACGAGTTCCATCAGCGCTGTCTCGTGTCGCGAGCGATGTCCGAAGTCGGTGTTGATCGCCTCCTCGATGTCGCTGCGCCGGGCGATCAGCGCGGCTTTGAGGTTGCGCAGATCGTTGCGCCGCGTCGCCAAGGACGGCGCTCCGTCGCGCAGATAGGCGGCACGCTGAGCTCGGAGGATGTGATTGAAGCGCTCCGCGTCGGTGAGCTGTGTGGTTTCTTCTGTGGTGGTCATGATGGTGTCCCTCAGCTAGTTTGCGCGGGCGACGGCGGGCTGCGTGTGCGAACGGCGGGCCATCCAGCCCATGATCCGGACCACGTGGCGGCGTGGCAGGAGTCTGCTGAGCAGGGCGAGTGACCGGCTGTTGGTGATCACCGACGGAGGCGCGGATCGGCGGTCGAGCGTGTCGAGGGCGATCCTCACGACGTGTTCGGGGGTTGCACGTTTCGTGCCGTAGTCGGCGGACTGGTTGCCGGCGACGTCGAAGAACTCGGTTTGCATCGCGCCCGGGTTCACAGCGAGGACGCGCAGATTGGTCCCGCGGGTCTCTTCCCACAGCGACTCGGTGAAGCTCAGGACGAAGGCCTTGGTGGCGCCGTAGACGCTCATGTACGGGATCGGTTGGAAGCCAAGCAGGCTCGCGACGTTGATCAGAACGCCGGTGTCGGCGGAGCTCAGCGGGCCGATGTAGGCGCGGCTGAGGTCGACCAGCGCACTGATGTTCAGCGCGATCATGCTTTGCAGGCGGTCGGGATCCTCGTCGGCGAATTCGTTGTTGGTGCCGAAGCCTGCGTTGTTGACCAGTCCGGTGGCGTAGATGCCGCGGGACTCGAGTTCGGCGCGCAGCGTGCGGCCGGCGTCGGGCAGGCCGAGGTCGCGGGCGACGGCGGTCACCGTGACGCCGTGTTCGCGGGTGAGTTCGGCGGCCAGGCTCTCGAGCCGGTCCGCCCGGCGGGCCACCAGCACGAGGTTCGCGCCGCGGCGGGCCAACTGGCGGGCGAATTCGGCGCCGAGGCCGGAGCTGGCGCCGGTGACGATGACGGTCTGACGGCGGTAGTCGATTTTGCTCATGACATTCACTATACGCACAGACTTGCACTGCGTGCAAGTAGTTGCATTGCGTGCGGTGGCGTACCATTGGTGCATGGCTTCGAAACTGACACCTTTGCGGGAACAGACCCGCTCTGTGGTCCGCTCGCTGCTCGCCCGGACCGCTATTGAGTTGTTCGCCGCCAAGGGCTACGACAACACGACCCTCGACGAGGTCGCCGCCGCCGCGGGCGTCTCCCGGCGGACCCTGTTCAACTACTTCCGCAACAAGGAAGACCTCGCGCTCAGCAGCCTGGCCGAACAGGGCGAACTGATCGCCGCGCGCCTCGCACAGCGCCCGGCCGACGAGGATGCCTGGGCGGCACTGCGCGCGGCGTTCCAGGTGCTCGAGGAAATCGACATGACAGCAGAAGGGCGCCTGGAGTTCATCACGCTGCTGTTCGGCAACGACTCCCTCCGCGCCGGACACGCCGAGAAGCAAGCCCGCTGGCAAGACCTGTTCGCACCGCTGATCGAGCCGCGACTGCCCGACTCCGACCGCCGCACCCTCCAAGCCCGCGCGATCGCCGCAGCAGCGATCACCTGCCTGCAGGCAGCCAACGAGGAATGGGTCCGCCTGGGCGGACAGGTCGACATGTTCGACCTCTACGACACCGCCGTACAGGCCATCCGCCGCCCCACCTGAAACCGGCCGCAGCCAGCTCCACCACGCCCGTGGGCCTGGGGACCAGGGCCCGAACCGCCTAATGGGAGTTGATCGGCGAGCCTACGACCGGTAGTGACCGGCAAGGTGCAGGCTGATCGCCCGAGCCGCCGGTCGGTGAGCACTCTCGTCGCCTGGAATGATCGTCGATTCCTAGGGTTGGATCGTGCCCCGGCCGGTTGGTGAGGCCTCCTGTAGCGCTGATGGGGTGTCGTACCGCAGCAGAGTACTGATCCATTAGGTCGCCGCCGGGTGGCCTTGGGCTCGAACTGGATTCGATGGATCAGCACTGGAGGAGGTGATCGATGATCTTCGTTGACGACGACTGGGCCGAGGATCATCACGACGTCCACGCGATGGATGGAAATGGCAAGAAACTCATCGTGCGGCGGCTGCCGGAAGGGCTGGCCGGGATCAGCGGGTTCCACGAACTGCTGGCCGAGCATGCCGAGGATCCCGGCCAGGTCGTAATCGGCATCGACACCGACCGAGACCTGTGGGTCGACGCGCTGGTCGCGGCCGGCTACCAGGTGTACGCGATCAACCCCCTCGCGGTCGCCCGCTACCGCGACCGGCACAGCGTTTCCGGCGCGAAATCCGATGCCGGGGACGCAAAACTGCTGGCCGATCTGGTCCGCACCGACCGCCACAACCACCGGCTCGTCGCCGCAGACTCCCCCGACGCCGAAGCGATCAAGGTATTGGCCCGCGGGCATCAGAACCTGATCTGGGCACGCACCCGCCACACCAACACGCTGCGGTCGGCGCTACGGGAGTACTACCCGGCCGCGCTGGAGGCATTCGACGACCTCGCCGACCGCGACGCGTTGGCCGTGCTCGCCCGCGCCGCCTCACCAGCCGAAGGGGCCCGGTTGAGCCTTTCCGCGCTACAGGCAACGCTCAAACATGCTGGGCGCCAACGCAACATCGATACCAGAGCCGCACAGATCCAGACCGCCCTGCGGGCCGATCACCTGCACGCTACCGACGCGGTCACCACCGCGTTCGCGGCCACGACACGGGCCACGGTCGGCATCATCACCGCCATCAACACCCAAATCCAGGACCTGGAAAGCGAGCTCGCTTCGCATTTTGAGAAAACCCGGACGCCGACATCTCCCCCTCCCTGCCAGGACTCGGTGTCATCCTCCGCGTCCGGGTGCTCGGTGATTTCGGGGACGACCCGAACCACTACACCACCGCCAAGTCTCGCAAAAACTACGCCGGAACATCACCGTTGACCGTCGCGTCGGGCCGCAAACGTGCCGTGCTGGCCCGCCATGTCCGCAACCGACGCCTCTACGACGCCAACGCGGCGGCGTGTAGGCCCGCGCCGGTCGCCACGATTCCGCCCAGCGTCACGATGGGCAGATGGGCCGAACCAGAACGAGCGCTCGCGATGGGCGTGCGCAGATCGGCCTGCGGCACGGCGAGATTCTGTGACGGCGGCGACTATGTGGGCCGGTGTGGGCGCCGCAGATCGATTACCTTGTGCCGCTCGGCCATCGCGTGATCTGCGTGGATCTGGCTGGATTTGGCGAGATCGCCACCGCCGGTCCGGTCATCCCCGACGCCATCCCACACCCGCGCGATCGCCGCGGTTCTCGATGCCCGCGGTGTCGGGAGCCACTGAGGTACAGCGGCAACGACATCACGGCATTCCATCTGGGCTGGACATCGGACCCGAGACCTGAATAGTTCGCTGTCACAGAACAACAACAGGTGCTCAACGTTTCCGCGGGTCGATCTCTGTGGTTAGCGCAGGTGTCCCCCTCCGGACACAGACAGTACGTCAACACGTGGCCGTGGGTTGGTCTCGGCCGTGACTGTGTGGTCGTCGTGGTTGCAGGTTGGTTTCGCAGGCGGGTTGGTTCCGGGCACCGTGCTACATCGCCTTCCATCGGGAGAACCCGCTCGCGTTGCGAATCCTCGCGCTGACCGACGTCGACGTCAGTGAATCCGAACTGGCGACGAAAGCGAAGGTACAGATCGACGCAGTGCTGAGCGGCTCGATCGAATCCTTCACCGCCGCAGTGCGACTGGTCAGCTCTGATGCCGAACCCCAGGCGTTGGTGATGGTTTGGTGGGCCGCGGTGAACGGGGCCTACGCGCGGTTCCCGCGATGGGCAGAATCTCGCGCCGATATACGTCATTTGACGGATTGTCCAATGCGGCCAGGAGCCTAGGTTGGATTTTACCGAGACAATTCAGCGCAAAGACCTGAGATGACGCCGCTACCGATCATCGCCGTTGACAACGCCGAGAAGGTGTTGCTGCGGACCACCGGGATGAGCACGGCATCGATGGGGTCCGGCTCACCGCCGAAACGCTCGGCGTTATCTAACGAAAGGTTCGGCGGTGGTTGTCGGGCGCGCAGGTTGGAAATCCGGCACTCGGGCCTGCCCCACTTCGGCGAAGCGGAGCCGTCCTGCCCGCTGGAGCTGATGGCCGAAATCCCAACACAGCAAGCCCGACAACCTACACCGCCACCTCAAACCTCACCGGCTTCGCGCGCCATCACCAGCATGCTCGAGCCCGCCCTCGTCAGTCGCCGACGAGTCACGTGTAACTAAGCGGCTGTAGTTGCTCGTACCGGCTGGCAGATACACATTGACCCTGTACCAGAACGTGATGCGGCCTTTCGAGTCGAACTCGGCCCGCTTCGTGGATCCGGAGTTGCTCGCTAGGAAAAGCTCGTCGGTCGTCCAGAAATCAATGCTGGTGGAGCTGGGAGCCACTTCGTGCAGGCTATGAAGCTTTCCGTTGACTTTCCGGAAGATCGAGATGCCGACGGGGAAATCGTTGTAGATCCTGGCCAGCGTCCCACGAGATGCGCCTGGTTCGGCGGTCTCCTCCCCGCCCACCTCCGACAACGGCACGGTCAGTTTCTTGTCTTCCAAGTCGATCTCAGTCACTTGCGCCTCCCACGGTTGAGTGCCCTCGAACAAGGAATCAGCGGCGCGAACGATGGCCGGATAACGTGGAGCCGCGCCAGCTTGGTTGTGAAGACCCGGCCGAACAAGTATGAGCCCCGGTTCACAACCCCAGCGGCCGTTTCGGTCGAACAGGACACCCAGCCGATCGCGGTGGCGTCGTCGGTGACGGTCCGCTTTTCCGCGGTGAGGTGTTCAAGACCGCGTTCGCCAGGCCGGTCCCGCTGTTGTGACATGTCCGCACCTGGGTGCGGACACCGCAAATCAACCAGTCGTGGTCACCAGGACATAGCCGTCCATATCGCCGCGGTCGGTTCCGATCGTCTGCAAGAAAGATCAACGGTGTCTTCAAGTTCGGCGCCGCGTACATTCCGTGCGTAGCGCGAGAACCGAGGAGAGGCGATGAGTGGTACATCGATCGAGCCGCGGGCCCTGACCGACCTCGAAACCGGAGTCGTCACCAAACTGCTGTCCTCCGGCAAGGCCGGTGCTGGCGACTATCTGGCGCAGATTCCGCTTACACAGGTCAACGCCACCTGGGGTGTCGGTTCGCCCAGCGTCGATATGGTGGTGCTCCCTGGTGTGGAGACCGCATCCGGTTCGACGGACGGAATCTTCGCCAACGGAGCCGTCACCGACCGCAACGGAGCACCGATCGGCGAGGTCATTCTATGGGTCGAGCAGGGCAGGCTCAGTGGAATCGAGTACGCCTGGTACACGGACGTGCGTCCACAGACGCTGCCCGAGCCCGCGCAGATCGAGGTCTTGTTGTCCATCTAGACGTGACGCACCTCGAGGCAGGATTCGCTGACGCAGTGTCGGTACCCCGTCGTCGGGCCACCACGTTGCCACTCGTGGGACCACCGACAGCTGGCCCGAGGTGAAACGGGTTATCGCAGTCGTTCCGAGTCACCGTGACGGAAACTCGACCGCACAATGCTGCAAGCTTCATGGGCAGGTCCCGTGCGGGGCGGTCGAATGCTCTCACCTCGGCACGAAGGCCCGATGTCGGAGATCAGCGTGTCGAGTCCACCGGAATCACGCAATCGCCTGCGGCACTGGGCGAGACGGCCGATAGTCGTTTGAGTGCATCGTGCTGTCTCCATCTATGGACCCCTGCGACGGGAGAAGTGTTGTGACAAGTCTCGACAACGACCAGACCAGCCACCGCGACACGGTTACCGACAAGCCTGAACCGCCCGGCGAACGACTCACGCACCCTTTGGCTGGGCCTCGCGGCCTGGGCACCGAACTCGCCGCACGCTTCTCGACGATGACCCGGGCCGAGCCCGAACCGGCGGCGCCGCCCGCGCCCGGCGCGAAGCCGGCGGCCACACTGCCCAGCGCTGGCTTGCGGCACCTTCGCGGCACGGGAACTCCCCTGGGCGAGAGCGCGTTTCGGATACCGTTCCGGCACGCGACGGCCGAGATCGAGCCCTACCGAGAACTTGCCTGGGGTGACGGTTCGGCGCCGCCACTGTACTGCCCGCCCGCCACCCGGATCGACGACGATCTCGCCGACCGGATCGACGATCGCCTCACCACGTGGGCGGAGTCGATCGGGTTCACCGACGAGGAGCTCGAGAAGCTGCGCCGGACCGGCTACGGACGGCTGGTCATGCTGACCCACACCGATTCCGACGACCCCGACCGACTGCTGGTCCCGGCCCAGATGAACACCGCCTGGTGGATGGCCGACGACTACTACGCCGACGATTCGGCGCTCGGCGCGGACCCGACCCGGCTGCCGCAACGTCTCACCTTGGCGATGGCGGCCTTGGATCCGTTGCCCGACGCGGGCGAGTTCACTACTCCGCTGGAGGAGGTGCTGCGGGAAGACAAGGTGCTGCGTGCTTTCGGTTCCGCGATCGCGAATCTGCGCGCCCACGCCACCCCGGGGCAGGTGCAGCGCAGCTGCTACGCGACGTTCACGATGTTCGTGTCCTGGACCGCCTACGCCGCGTGGCGACACACCGGCGAATCACCTTCCGCGTGGGAATATCTCGCCGCCCGCCAGCACGACACCTTCTACACCTCGATGACCCTGATCGACCCCGTCGCCGGGTACGAGCTGCCCGCGAACCTTTTCTACGACGATCGGGTCCGGCAGGCCGTGTTCCGCGCCGGTACCGCCGCCGTCCTGGTCAACGACCTGTTCTCGATCAAGAAGGATGCCGCCGACGAAGTACCCGTCAGCAATATGGTGCTGCAGATCGCCGCCGATCGTGGGTGCTCGCTGGCCGAAGCGACCGAGGTCACCGTCGACCTGCACAACCGGATGGTGCACCAGTTCGAAGCCGATCATCGCGCCCTGCGCGCCATACCCTCCCCCGAGCTCCAGCTGTTCATGCGCGGCGTTCGCGATTGGATGGGCGGCTCGTTCGAATGGCACAACACGAACCCGCGCTACCGCTAGGTGGGTCGCGCCCTGGCCTCCTGATATCGCCTGGGCTGCCGCGGCCCGCGCGAATTCCGCTGCGCCGCACCGGATGGGCGATGCAGCGGCCTCCTGGAGGCCGGGGCTGCTGCAGACGGCACCAGCTTCGATCCGGCGGACCCGGACGATCAGGCTTCGCGTACCCGGCCACCGGGCCGCGCGATACCCCGCACCGACAGACCGCTGTCCGCGGTGACGAGCGATCCGGTCATCGCGGCCGCTTCGGAGCGAGAGGCGAGCAGGGTGAAGATTCCGCTGTAGGCGTCCACGGACGGAACCTCCTGCAGTGGAAGCTTTTCCCGTGTGCCGTCCAAGACCGAGTCGGCGGCGGTCTGACCGAGTGAGGTGGTGCCGCGCAGCCGGGTGGGAGCCACACCCGGTGCCACCCCGTTCACCCGGATATCGGGCGCCAGCTCGTAGGCGAGTTGCCGTACCACACCGTGGACAGCGTGTTTGGACGCGGTATAGAGGACGCCGCCGCCTGCGGCATTCGTACTGGCATACGAACCGGTGATGATGACACTGCCACGAGTGGCCACCAGCGCCTCCAAAGCGGCCCGCACACCGAGCAGCGGGGCCAGGACATTCACACCGAACAACTCGGTGAACGCTCCGGTCAGCTGGTCGCCAGGGATGTCTTCGATCGGCCGCGCCCCATCGGTGATACCCGCGTTGCCGACGAAGACGTCGAGCCGACCCCATTCACTCACGGCGGCATCCACCGCCGCGACATTGCCCTCCCAGGTGGCGACGTCGGCCACCATCGGCCGGACCGAATCTCCCAGTGCGCCACGCAATTCGAGAACCCGATCCGCGATGTCGACCGCGACCACGCGCGCACCCTCCGCAACATATCGTTCGACCACCGCCCGGCCGATTCCCGCCCCCGCGCCGGTGAAGACGACGACCTGACCATCCAATGCGCCCATCGGGGCTCCTTTCCGGGCTCGGTGCAGTACTACCGCGCCCATTTGTACACATAATTGGATACACTTCTAGGCGACGGCGGGATGCGGCGTTCACCGGTGACCTTAGGATGATGCTGATGACTACCTCTGCTCGACGGATCCGCGCCGGTACTACCGTCGACGCTCTGTACCGGACACTGCGGGAACGCATCATCACGGGCGTCTACGCACCCGGGTGGCGTATGTCCCAGGAGCAGCTGGCCAACGAGCTCGAGGTGAGTCGCACTCCCCTGCGGGAGGCCTTGCAGCGGCTGGAAGCGGACGGCCTGGTGGTGGCGCACGCCAACCGCGGTATGCATGTGGCTCCGCTGGTGAATTCCGAAACCGAACAGAGCTATGCGCTGCGCCTGCTGCTGGAGCCGCCGACCGTGGGGGCGATCGTCGATATACTCGGCGACGACGATATCGAGCAGATGCGAAACCATCTCGAGGACATGCGTACCCATCGCTCGCACAGTCGCCGTTTCCAGGATGCCCACCAACTGTTCCACGACGTGGCGCTGACGCGATACCCATCGAATTTCGCCGAGCTCACCAGTTCGCTGCACACCATGATCTACCGGCATCAGAGCGTCTATCTCTCGCATGCCCGCACCCCGGACGATTTCATCGACAGTGATCAGTTCTTTCTGGACGCGATCGGCAATCGCAATGCGGCTTCGGCACGCCGGATCATGGAGTTCCATTTGATCGATGCCGCGTTGGGCCTGGTACTCGATGCCGATCCCGATCACTGCTTCGATTCGCTGCTGCTGGCGATGCGCGGCCGCGACATCGTGATCGAACACGACGAACAGGGACGTATCGAACGTCCCGCGCCGATCTACTGGATCGATTCCGATCCGGTGCTGCCGGATTTCGCCACCTCCAACCTGATTCTCATGGCGCCGCCGGAGCCGTCGGCCTGAGGACCAGCCGGCCCGGCGGCATTCGGTCATATGATCCGCGCGGCGAAGAACGCGGTGTGGATCGCGTCGTACACCCGTCCCGGTCGCAGCGCCGAGCCGACCACGTGCACATCGATTCCGGCGCTGCGCAATTCGTCGGCGAGTTCGTTCGACGCGGGTGTACGGCCCAGCGCCGGCACCACTGTGTCGGCGGGCAGCACCTCGACGCCGTCCGCGGTGAGCAGTGAGACCCCCTCGGCGGTCACCTCGCTCACTCGCGCGCCGGTGCGAATACGCACCCCGGCCTGCCGCATGAACTGCGGCAGCTTCATGGCGTCGTAGACCACCTCGTCGCCTGTGAGCAGCGAATCCTGTTGCTCCACAACCGTTACCTCGGCATCGCCCATCTCGGCGATGCGCAGCGAGGTCTCGCAACCCTGCATCCCGCCGCCGATCACCACGATCCGCCCGTGCAGCGGAGCATCGGCGCGCACCTGCGCCGCGGGTATCATCGGCACGTCCGCGGCGATCGGGAAGTCCGGTTCCCGCAAGGGTGCTCCGGTGGCGAGCACCACCGAATCCACGCCGCTCGCAACGAGTTCCGCGGCCGTGGCCCGGGCCGGCACCACCGCGATATCCCGGCGCCGCACCTCGTGTACGAGATGGTCCACCAATGCCGCGATGTCCTGTTTGACCGTGGATCCCAGCGCGTGGGTGAGCAGACCCCCGAGCTCACCGGGTTCGAACAGCCGCACCTCATGTCCGCGGTCACTCAGTACGGCGGCGCTGCGCAGACCGGCGGGTCCGGCACCCACGACCGCAACCGACTTCCTGGTGCCGGCCACGGTGATCGGGAACCGGCCCTCCTCGGTCACGGACGGATTCACCGTGCACCCGACCGAGCGGCCCTTGTCCACGCCGCGATGCAGGCAGCCGTCGTTGCATCGGATACAGGGCACGATCTCGAGTGCCCGCCCCGCCTGCGCCTTGCGCGCCCAATCCGGATCGGCGAGCATGGCGCGGCCCAGCGAAACGAAATCGGCTGAGCCGGAGGCGATGACATCGTTCGCAACCTCCGGGGAGACCAGCGAGCCCGAACCGATTACCGGAATCGACAGCTCGGGGCGGAACTTCTCCCAGCCCCAGCGGTGCGGTGCGCGAGTGTTGAACCAGGGGCTGACCTCCCATTCCATGGTGGCGTGGTGGCCACCGGAGGCATGGATGACATCGACCCCGTGCGCTTCCAGCATCCGGCACAACTCGACGGTCTCCTCGATCGGAATGCCGTCGGGCTCGTAGTCGGTGACCGAAACCCGCACGCTCAGCGGAAAATCGCGCGGCACCGTGGCGCGGATGGCGTCGACGATCCGGATGAGGATGCGGGAGCGGTTCTCGAAGCTGCCACCGTAGTCGTCGGTGCGCGAATTCGTGTGCGGGGACAGGAAATTGGTGATCAGATAGCCGTGCCCGGCATGCACCTCGACCAGGTCGAAGCGGGCCTTCCACGCCCGCAGCGCGGCCTGGGCGAAGGCGGTGACGATATCGTCGATCTCGGCGACGGTCACCGGCTGCGGGATCACCCCGGCTACCGCCTCGACGTAGTCCCAGGAACTGTCGGTGGCCGATTTGATCGGCGCGGTGCCGAGGAATTTCTGGCGGCCACCGTGGGCGAGCTGCAGGCCGATCTTGGCGCCGGTGGCATGCACCTCGTCGACGAGCCATCCCCATCCGGCGATGTGCTCGTGGCGGCTCATCCCGGGCTGATTGTGGATCGCTTTGCTGGCGTCGTCGTCGATGTAGGTGTACTCGGTCATGATCAGGCCGACGCCCCCCTCGCCGAGACGGCGATAGTGGTCGACGGTCCGTTGGCTGATCGTGCCGTCCATATTGGCGGTCGCGCTGCTGTTCGGTGATTTCACCACGCGATTGCGGAACTCGACCGGCCCGATGCGGCCCGGCTGGAACAGAGCATCGAAGCTCATGGGATCTCGATTCGTGATGTGGGCTGTGGGAATTCGAGAAATTCGGGAGGTGCAGAAGCTGCGGGAGGTGCGAAAATCACGGGGCGAGCAGTGCGCCGGCGCGGGGAACGACCGGGTCGAGGTCGAGGCTGCGCAGCAATCGCCAGGTGGTCGCCGCGGCGGCCGACAGCACCGGAATCCGGAACTGGTGTTGCAGCTCGTCGAGGATCGGCAACGACGGCATCTGCACACAGGCGCTGATGACCAGGGCCTCCGCGCCGGACGTGTCGACAGTGTGGGCGTGTTCGAGCAGATTGCGCGGATCGAGCCGCCCGACGGCCAGGTTGTCGGCCACCTCGAGACTCAGCGAATCCACCACCTCGAAGCCCTCGTGCTCGATGTAGTCGCACACCGTCGCTGTCAGCGGCTTCATATACGGCGTGACGACGGCGATCTTGCGCACATTCAGATGGGCCAGCGCCTCGGTCAGCGCGCCCGCCGAGGAGAGCACCGGAATGGCTTCGCCGCTCTCTTCTTTCGCAACCTGCGCCAGTTTGGATTCCGAGACGGCGTGATAGCCGCGGCTCTGCGCCATGATCGCCACCAGGCAGGCGTAGGCCATCGCGTCGACGCGGGCGTCGGCGAGTTCGGCGGCACAGCGCAGCGAGTCGGCATCCATCTGCGTCAGCTGCTCCGGCGTCACATGCTGCATGCGCATGCGGGAGGAGTGGAAGGTGAACTGCTCGTCGGGCCGCACCTCGGCGCGGGCCCGCAGCATGGCCGGAATCTCCGTTTCCATGGTGGTGTTGGAGCTGGGCACGATCATGCCCACCCGTGTGGTCGTCATCGACTCTCTACCTTCGTGTCGAGTGGTGGAAATGGTCATTCCTCCGCCGAGCCCAGCCCCTCGGCGATCAGCCGGGTGAAGAACTCGGGTGTCTGCCCAGCGATGACCTCGAGGGCCATGGCATCGAGCAGGATGTGTGTTCCGGTGCGCGGGACGCGGATCTCCAGGCGTTCCCCGTTGCGGGTCCACACCTTGCGGAATTGGGCGCCGGTGAATTCGTTACCGACTCCGGACCATTCCTCGGCCCGGACCACACCGGCCGGCAGATCGGATGCAGTCGATTCGCTCATCGCGTATCCCCCGCAGTCACACCATCCGCACTCCGGGCGGCGAGATTCAGCACACGCGGCTGGGCGTTGTACTCGTCGCTGTGGCGGCGACCGGCCAGCACCGGAAGGGTGGACCGGGCCCGGGTGACGGCCTCGAGATCGAGTTCTACCACCTGGACGGCCTCCGGGGCCTCACCCAGATCGGCGAGCACCTCACCCCACGGCGACACCACGAGCGCGTGCCCGTAGGTGGCGAACGCATCGGCGAACTCCGGGTCCGGCGAATGTACGGTCGCCGGCGCGACCACGTAGGCCAGATTCTCGATGGCCCGCGCGCGCAGCAGCGTGTGCCAGTGCGCGGCCCCGGTCGACTGGACGAACGCCGCCGGAACCAGCAGCACCTCGGCGCCGGCCGCGGCCAGCGCCCGCGACAGTTCGGGGAATCGCACGTCGTAGCAGATGGTCAGGCCGATGCGGATGCCGTCCAGATCCAGCAGTACCGGTCCGGCGCCGGGCCGCTCCACCGTCGAGGCTTCGAAGGACTGCCCGCCGATGGTGGCGTCGAACAGGTGCATCTTGTCGTAGCGTCCGACGAGCTCGCCGGCGACGTCGATCACCAGCGCCGAGTTGTAGGTCGCCTCGGCGGTACGGTTCTTCATCCCACCCAGCACCACCGCCACCCCGTGAGTGGCCGCGGCGCGGCGCAACTGCCGCACCTCGTCGGAATCCTCATGCAGAGCCGCCTCGCGCATCTGCGCGTTGGTGCCCAGCATCAGGCCGTTCTCCGGCAGCGTCACAAGCTGTGCGCCGGCGGTCGCGGCCCGATCGATCAGCCGAAGGGCGGTAGCCAGATTGGCGGTGATATCGGTGGTCGCGTGCCACTGCGTCACGCCCACCCGCAGCGTCCGTGGTGTCATGATGCTTGCCCCGCCGCGACTGCCGCCGCACTCTCGCTCCGGGCGCGAGCGAGATCCATATTCACCACGGTCCAGCCGCCGCCGGAGGCTTCCATCGGCTCGTAGGTGTACACGGTGCCGTGCACGCCGGGACCGATCAGCCCGAGCATGATCATCCAGTTCTGGATCTCGTACTGGCCGTGCTCGAGCAGCGGATACGGCTCCAGCGAGCACAGATCCAGACCGCGTCCGGTTTCCAGCAGCTTCAGGATGTAGGTGTCGAATTCGACGTCCACGCCACCGAAATGCCCGGGATCCAGCCAGTGCGACAGGCCGCCGGTGGCCAGGAATGCCACCTTCAGGCCCGACCGCGCCACCACTCCGCGCAGCGCCTCACCGAAACGGCGTGCGTTGAAAGGAGAGAAGCTGCGGTGCGGCTGGGTGATGATCGGAATCACCGGCAGGTCCGGGCGCGGCAGCACCAGGCGCAGCGGAACGATCAGCCCGTGGTCGAGATCGACACGCTCGGCCTGTTCCACCTCCAACCCCGCCTCGCGCACCGCGGCAGCCAATTCGCCCGCGAAATCCGGCATTCCGGTGAGGTTCAGATCCAGATCGCCGCGCTTGAAGAACTCCATCGAACCGGTGTGGCCCGCGCCGGTACCGATCACGGTGTGACCGGTCTCGAAGCTCTGGAAGTGGCAATCGGCGGTCACCAGAACGACATCCGGGTCGGCGGCGACGAGATCGCGCCGCAGGCGTTCGTAGCCGTCGAGCAGCCGGGACACCGCGTCGTCCGGATCGATCTCGGGCCGGGCCAGCAGATCCGGTACGTGCGAGCAGCCTCCGGCGAAGACGATTCCGGCGGGCACGTCGGGGTCGGCCAGCGGCAGGCTGTCGTCGACGATGAATCCGCCCTGGCTGGCGGCATCGCCCAGATCGTCGTTGAACCAGCGGCTCACCAGAATGGTCAGACCGTCGTTGAGTCCGATGGCGCGCAACCGATCCCGGTTACCGGAGAGGATGGTCTCGGCCCATTCCTGATCGACGCCCAGCAGTTCCGGCGCGCGGGACGGCTGTGCCTTCACCTGCTCGAGCAGTGCGGTATCGCGGGCCATCGCCAGCACGGCCTGTTCGATCGCGTTCTTGTCCACGGTGCTCACTTCTGTTCGACAAGGGCGCCGTCGCGGACCACGGCCACCCCGTCGATCTCCACGGTGCAGCCGCGCATCGGCACGTCCAGGTGGGCGGGTGTCTCCCGGTCGGCGAACCGGTTGGATCCGGTCGACCACATGAAATTGCCTGCGGTGGAACGCAGTTCCTGGCCGTAGAGCGAACGCGGGTCGTAGACGTCGAACGCCGACCAACGCGCGTGTGGCAGCACACCCCAGCCCATATGGCTGGTGGCCCACACCTCGTCGTCGCCCCAGGCTTCGAAGTAGTCGTTGAGCACGTGCGCGTCGGTACCGGCGCCCGAGATCTTCTTGATGTAGCCCTTCTCCACCTCGATGGTCACCGTGTCCTGGACGTAGCGCTGCCAGGGAATCAGCGCGTCGCCGGGCTGCAGCACGATGCGGCCCTCGGCGGTGCGATCGTTCGGGAAGCACGCGACGAAACCCGAGGGCCAGTGGTCCCAGCGGCCCGGCTCGTCGACGTAACCCCATTGGTGGGTGATCGGCAGGTCCGCGCCGGAGATGTCGGCGGTCAGATCGGTGCCGGCGGCGCTGGTCACGTGCAGGGTCGATCCGGCGCGCAGTTTCCGGCCGCCTGCCTCCACGGTGGCGCGCAGGATCTCATCGCCCATCAGGCGTTCCAGCACATCGTTCGGTTCGGCGACAAACAGCATCCGCTTGCCGTTCCCCGTGATCCGGGTGCGCACGTCGGAGTGGATCAGCCCGCCGACGGTGACGTCGACGACGAAATCGCACTCCCCCGCCGCGGCCAGCAACGGCGCGACCTCGCGGCCGTCGGGCTGGTACGGCGGCAGCATCGGATTGGACAGGCTGGACGCGTGCAGCACCAGGACACCGGCGCCCAGCTGTCGCGCCGCCGCCACCGCGGATTCGACGTACTCGGTCTTCTGGCCGAGTTCGGCGATCACCGCCACGGTTTCGGCGGCGGTGACCTTGCACAGCCGGAACTGTTCGACGAAATTCTCGGTCAGGGTCTTGGGCATCGATACTTCCTTCTCGATTGGTGAAAAATATGCTCTGAGTGGGTGTCTCACTCGGGATGCCGCGGCTCAGTGCGCGGCGCGCACCGCCCCGCCGTCAACGGCCAGCGCGGTACCGGTGATGAACGACGCCCGCGCGGAGGCGAGGAATGCAACCACGTCGGCGATTTCGCTCGCCTCGGCCCACCGGCCCGCCGGAATATCGGCGACGACGCGCGCGATCTCCTGCTCGACGGTGGTGCCGTTGCGACCCGACTTCGACTCGACGATCCCCCGCATCCGGTCGGTTCCGGTGGCGCCGGGCATGATCTGGTTCACGCGCACGCCCGACGGCGCCAGTTCGCCGGCAAGGGTTTTGACGAACGCCGAGGCGGCCGAACGGTACGAGGCGGACAACACACCACCCGCGGCGGGCTGACATACCCAGGTCGAGGACAGCAGGATGATGGCGCCCGTACCTTTGTCGCGCATCACCCGCGCGGCCGAGGTGCCCAGCTGCACCACCGGACGCAGCAGGGTGTCGTGGGCGGCGGACCAGTCGTCCCATTCCGCGTCCAAGGCCGGAATGATCTGTGGCCCAGGGGTATTGAGGACCATTACGTCCAGTGCACCGTAGGTGGACACCACGGTGTCGACAAGGGCCGCGGTGGCTTCGGCGTCGGTCAGATCGTGGGCGAACGGCACGATGGACCCGTTGCCGACGGTCTCTGGCTCCCCGGTGGCGGTCCGGGCGGCCGCGATCACCGTCATTCCTTCGGCGGCAAGCCGTTCGGCCGTCGCCCGGCCGATTCCACGCGAGGCCGCCGTCACCAGCGCCACACCGTTTTCCAGACCCAGATACACACTTACTCCTTCAGCTGATCGATCGTCGTGGCGCAGCTGCCCACGGTCGGCCCTCCGGCAGCAGGGTTCAGATCTCGCGGATCGCGCTCTCCGCGCACAGCGAGATGACCCGGCGCACCAGCGTCTCGTCGGACTCCGGGACGCTGCCGTCGCCGACGACCGCGGCGTAGCCCCAGTCATCGGAGCGAAATACGCTGGGGCACATGTCCAGGCACGTGCCGTACCCATCGCATTTGGTGTTGTCCACGATCACCCGCATGCTGACTGCTCCTTCCGTGCATCACGTCGCGCGAGTTCTTCCGCGCCGCTTCGAGCCAGCGCCGCAGCGCCGTCGATGAGGCCGCAGACGCCGCGGCCGGGCAGATCCGAACCCCAGCGGGTCAGATCGGCCAGATGACCAGCTGCGTTCTCACCGCGCAGGATCTGCCGCAACGCCCGCGCGATCGCTTTGGTGCCGGTGAAACACGAACCGCACTGCAGCGCGCTCTCGTTCTGAAACCAGGTACTGAGTTCCCCGGCCAGCGCGACCAGGTCGTCGTCGGGCCCCAGGACCGTGATCGCGCCGCAGCCGAGGCCGGTGCCCGCCGCACGCATCGCGTCGTAGCAGCACGACAGCGCACCGACGTCACCGAGTGAGATGCCGTTGAACCAACCGCCGAGCAGCGCACCGGTCATCGGTACGTCGCCTCCGCCGGCCGCGGCGGCCAGCTCGGAAACTGTTGCTCCGAGCGGCATTTCGTACACTCCGGGCTCCGCCACCCGGCCGGTGACGGTGAACAGCGCGGTGCCGCATGAGGCCGCGGTGCCCACCCGGGCGAATTCGGCGGCACCGTACCTGCGGATCCACGCCGCGTGGGCAAAGGTCTCCACGTTGCTCACCAGCGTGGGCACACCCCGCACTCCCACCTCGAACGGGCGAGGCGGCTTGCTCGTCGGTTTGGCCGGGCGGCCGTTGATCGACGCGACCACAGCCGATTCCTCACCAGCCACATAGCCCGGCGGGGCTTCGTGGACCCGCAGCGCCACACCGTGCGGAACCATTCCGGCCTCGACGATCTCGGCGACGGCCGCGCGGACCGATGTGAGGACCGCGGGTTCGGAGGCGTAGACGACGGCTTCGCTGGATCCGGTGACGACCGCGGCGGTCAGCAGGCCGTCGAGGACCAGATGCGGTCGGCGGGTGAGCAGCCACGCATCTTTGCTCGATGCGGGTTCGCCCTCGTGGCCGTTGGCAACGACCACACTGTCCGAACTCGCCGCCACCGCCGACCATTTGCGGTGCGCGGGGAATCCGGCGCCGCCGCGGCCACGCAGACCCGACCGGGCCAATTCGGCGAGGAATTTCCCGGAATCGATTGCAGGCTCCAAGAATCCGAGCTCCCGTTCCTGGTTCAGTCCCCAGTCGGGAGATTCGACGCCGGGCACGACCAGCCTGCCCGGCACGTCGCCGGCCGCGCGGGCCGGAATCTCGAGGGCCGGCGCCAGGTGGAGCGAGGATCGGACAGCGGTATTCATAGCAGCCCCTTGACGATTGCGTGGGCGGTGGCGAGTGGGATCACGTCCCCGTATTTGGCATCGATATCGAGCAGGGCGGCGCGGTGCGGTCCGTCCTCGCGGTCACCCACGCATTCCCGGACAACGAAGGCGGGCAGATCGGCGGCGCAGGCGTCCACAACGGTCGCCCGGACACAGCCGGAGGTCGTCGCACCGGCGACGAGCACGGTGTCGATACCGGCCGCGGTCAGCTGTTGCGCCAGATCGGTACCGGCGAATGCCGAGGCGGCCTCCTTGACCACCAGCGCCTCGTTGTCACGCCGGCCGAGCCGGTGATCGATGTCCACGCTGCGGTCACCTGCTCGCAGTTCCCGCATCGCGGGCATCTTGCGCAGCCAGGTGCCGGCCGTTCCGTCGCCGTGGACTGGGAAGGCGATGGTCGTGAAGTAGACCGGTACGCGGTTGTCGCGCGCCGCGTCCACCAGTTCCCGGGTCGTGGCGACCACCGCGTCCATCTCGAAACCGGGGCCGTACCGCGCTTCGGTGAATCCGTACTGCAGATCGACCACGACGAGCGCGGGACGTGTACCCGGAGTGAGTGTCCCGAGTAGGCCGCCGTCTCGATACCGGGCGCGGACCTGCTCGTCCGCCATCGTGGCGTCGTCGCGGCTCAAAACTCGTGCTCCGGCCACTGTCCCGGCTCGGCGCGCATCAGGTCCGCGTAGTACGCGTACATGTTGCGCTGGACGCCCTCCTCGTAGCGGGTCCAGAAGACCTTGCCCGGACCGGGCCAGTCCTGCACGGGATGGGCCATGCCGATGCCGGGCATGCCCATTTCGTAGTTGAGTTCGAAGTCCAGCAACTCCGCCGCGACCGAACGGCCCGTGCGCCCCACCGTGATCCACGGTTCGGTGTCGTCCATCTCGAACGCGCCGCCGAGGGAGAAGGTGCCCAGCCCCGCGCGGTAGGCGCGGTCCTTCTGTTCGGGCGTCATTTTCTTGTAGCCGAGGAACCAGTTCCACATCTCGACCTGCCCGGGTCCCTTCGGCTGCCAGCACCGCACGGTCAGCACGCCGGTCGGCGGATGATGCGACCCGTCCTCGGTCATCGGTAGCGCCAGAATGGAGAAGTTGGGGAAGACGTTGCCGACGATCACACGAGAACGCCGTGCCACTTCGAGCTGCGGTGCGGAGATATTCGCGGTATCGAAATTCTCGGCGAGGCTTTCCGGAAATCCGAAGAAGTTCGGTCCGGGTTCGTCGGCATCCTCGGCCATGGAGAACGACAGCGAATGTCCGGGCGAGGCCTGAATGTGGTAACCCATCATGTTCTCGCTGAAGGGAACCGGGAACGCACCGATTGCATAGACCGATTTGTGCAGTGTGCCGAGGTGATAGTCGTCGCCGGAAAAATTGTCCGCACCGGATTTCCAGTTCGCATCGAGAACGAAGCGCTGCGGCTTACCCAGTACCTCCACCCCGTCCTTGTCCAGCCCGAACAGCAGGTCCAAATACCAGGCCATACCGCCGAGGTATTCGCGCAACGGTGGCGCCGTCGAATCCAGTGTCGCGAATATCAGCCCGTGGAAGGATTCGACCTGCGCGGCCTTGGCCAGCCCGTTCTCCTCCTTGCGCATATTGCCGAAGGCGTTCTTCCACAACGGCGCACCGACCAGACTGCCGTCGGAGGAATAGGTCCAACCGTGGTACGGGCAGCGGAAATGTGAGGTATTGCCGGAATCAGCCCGGCAGATCTGAACCCCGCGATGTTTGCAGGCATCGAACAGGACGTGAACATCGCCTTTCTCGTCCCGGGTGACGACGAACGAATCCTCCCCGATCCGGCGCACGACGTAGTCGCCGTTCGCCTCGATCTCGGACTCGTGCGCCATGAAAACCCAGGCGCGGCCGAATATCTTGCGCAATTCCGTCTGATGCACCTCGGGATTTCCGAAGATATTCGCGGGAATCCGCCCGGTGGGCAGTCCTGTCGCGATCCGGTCCATCAAGGTCCGGACTCGCGGCGAAAGCAAGGGTTCCCGTATCGCGGTCATAGGTGTACTCCTGGGCTGAAATCGAGCGATTGAACGACCCGGTGAACAGGGTCACTCAGAAGAAAAGAGACAGATTGTGGGTGCCGATCACCGTCAAGTCCAGATAGACCACGCGATGCAGCAGTTTGAGGCGACCATCTTCGCGGCGCAGCACGTCCCGGCGCTCACCCGAAAGGATCTGGGGAGTCGTCTGATCCTGCCGAGTCCGATAGATGAGAATATTGCTGCGTCCGGTGAGTAGCTGCGCATCGCCGCTCTCGTGCTCCCGCACCCGGATATTGGCAACGAAATGACGCACTCGTGAGGGCGGATCCTCGGCCCACGCGTACTTGGTCTCGCCACGCGCGACCCGCGATTCGAGCGACCCCAGATTCTCGTTCAGGTGAAAAGCGGTCTCCGAGAAGCCGAAGCCACGGGCTCGTTCGACGGTTTCGCGGATCGGCACCTGGTACACGATGTCCGGGCTGACCAGGTCGGTCAGCCACTGTCGCTCGTCGAGGTCGTCGAGCAGTTCCGCCTCGTAGAAGTAGAAGTCCACGACCTCCGCATACCGCGGGTCGTTCGGTGCCAGTCGGCGCTGTGTCACCGTCTGCTGCTGGGTCATTCAATCCCCTCAAAGTGCATACACTTTTGGATGCAGATCAGTGTGGCCTATGACGCGAGACAGCGCAAGGGGTGAATCGAGCTGGTTACTCGGGCGCAACATCAGCGCAGGACGACGACAGCCGCAACGGGGTCGATCACAGCCCTGGAGGCGACCGGGCAACCAGACAGCCCCGCCGAGCCCCCGGCGCTGCCAGACAGTTGTTCCCGGTACTGCACGCTCGCCCCGTGCCGATCTCGCGTTCATCGCCCCTGGGCGTGGACGGGGCGCTTGGCCTGTCAGTGGCGTTGTGCACACTTCCGTGGTTGGTGTGCGTGCCGGACAAGGTGGCTTCCGCGTCGCCAGTGGCGGTGTCTCGGCTGGCCGAGCAGCTGAAAGCCGATGCGTCCCTGATCGGTTCGTACGACAAGTGGGCGCAGACGCGCACCGAGCATCTGCGCTTGGCGACGCAGTATCGGGGGCGGTCGGCGGGGCGATGGAGGTGAAGGAACTCGACCGGACTACCGCCGCAAGATCGCCCGCCAGCTCAACAAGGGCGAATCCATCCACGCGCCCAACGCGACCTCATCTACGCCTACGAAGGAGCCTTCCGGGCCCGGCAGCTGGAAGCCCAGATAGAGCAAGTATGGTGCCCGACTCTGGCCACCAATGCGGTAATCGCCTGGGCGAGAGGGTATTACGGCCTCGATGTGGAATGGATCCGCGCGGTTGCTGCGGGCCGCCGCGGTGATCGGGATCCCCGATGACGTTGGTCGCCGCTGGAACTTTACGAGGTATGAGCCGGAGCGTCGGTCGACCCGCACAACACGATTCCGGCCGCCGGTACGGCTCGCGCGGTCTTTTCTCGGCGGTGCGGCGACCACGCGTGCCAAGACGGACGGGGAGGGGTTCAGGTCGCGAAAGCGGCGGGCCAGTTCGGCGGTCGCCACACAGAGTTGATCGGTGCTTCCGATCCGCACCTCACCACGGGAGTCTCTCCAGGTCCACACCGTTGTGAACCACCCGACGCCGTCGTCGGGACGACGAGAGTGTCGCACACTCTCACCTGGAGGCGAATCCATCCGGGACCGGTCCGGCTACCACAGGCTCGGTATCCGCTGCGGCCACCGGGCTCACTCACTTCCTCACTCTGGCTGCAGTCCTGAGGGGTGAGAAACTTGCAACAGCAATTTCAGCGGCATGAGACGCGACCTAGCATCCCCCAATTTCCGACCTTGGGTGGGCTTCAAGGTAATCAATAGGATTGAGCCACGGAGCCAGAGCTTCCAAGTCTTCGGGATTCAGCTTGGTGGTGCCATTCTCGCACTCACGATGATGGCCCCTTCTGTCATCGGACTCCGCATACATGCGGGTTTCACACACTGAGCAACTCCACGCAGTCATCACGGTGTCGACCTTTCTTGCACTCTGGACTCGTGCAGGAGGACAGCTTCACGAGCTTCGCCAGGCTGCGGAAGCTCCTGGTAGAGCATGGAACCAAGATTCTGAACAAGGTAGGTTCGCTTTGCCCATTCATATGCGTAGAGCGCTCTCTGCAGCCATCGTGATGGACAATCTTGAAAGTAATCACCAAGGCAATCACTCGGGTGAGGATCGTCCATCATCAGGGCTTCCATAGCCGCATGAAACCCGGCGCTGTTGATGTCGATATCGATGTCGCGAGAATTATCTATGTCGTGAGAATTCATGATCAATCCTTGGTTTGAATTAGTGTGAGACACCTCCGGCGATGGCAGCAATAGCAAGAGGCAGCAACATAGGGATCGCATTTACCTGTCTGCTAGGAACGACGCCGGCAACCCGCGGCCCGCCGCAAGCCAGAGGACCGGATCGACGTGTTCGCCGTTCCGAGGCCGGTGGCGCGCGAACCGGCGAATGGTAGCGAAGGCCTCGTCGCGGCAGTCCTGTTCGCAGAGGATCGGATCGCCAGTCGTACGCACGAGGAGACACCGCGGAAATGAATGCCGCCGCGGGCTGGGCCGGCGCGACCGGCGACCGGCCCAGCCACACCGGATCACCCTCCGGATCCCCGATCAGCCGCTGGCAGGTGAACACCTTGCCCGCGGTGGTCTCCCGAGCCTCCCCCAGGACCTCCTCAGCCGCCGGATAGCTCAGCGCCCTCGCTTCGTCATCAGTCATCAGAGCCACACGTGCCCCGGTTCGTCGGCGAATCCCACGGCAAGTCGATAAGGGCGGGCGCCTCGGCCATTGCGCATCCTTCCGTTCACCCGGAATGTGAACATTAACCGTACGTTCGATAGGTAGCTGTTCAGATGGTGACCATCGTCACCGCACTTCGGAAGGATGTCAAGCCGTCTGCTGGTGTTTCTGCAATCCGATTTTCAAGGGCGATGTAGGATGTTCAGTGTGCCTGAACAAGAGATAGTGCGTGAAGGTTCTGGCGGCACCGGCGCGGGGAACCTGGTGCGCCAAGCTCGAACGGCGGCTGGAGTCTCGCTGCGCGAACTGGCGCGCAACATCGGCGTCAGCGCCGGGACCCTCAGTGCCATCGAGAACGACAAGACACCACTGACCGTCGGTCGGCTCGACCGGATCGCTGCCGAACTCGGCATCTCCACCGTCGACATACTCGCCACCCGGCTACCATCAGCCGCCGACGCTACCGGCACATCACCCGCCCGGTCGGTCGGCGACGGGCAAACATGGCGCACTTTTGAGCCCCTGACACTTGATCCTGCTCTCGACGCGGCGATCACAGCACTTCTGCAAACCGGTTACCACGGCGCGACGATGCGGAGTATCGCGGCCAACGCCGGTATGAGTGTCGCCGGCGTCTACCACTACTACCCGAGCAAACAAGACCTGCTCGTCGCCATATTCGACCTCGGGATGTCCGATCTGTACTGGCGAATCCCGGTAGCCCGCGACGACGGCGCCACCGTGGTCGAACGATTCGCCAACATGGTCGAAGCCCTCGCGTTGTTCCACACACACCGCAGTGACCTCGCGTTCATCGGTGCCAGCGAAATGCGCAGCGTCGATGAACCCAACCGCTCCCGAATCGCTGCTCAGCGAAACGACGTTCAGCGAATGATCGACGACCAAGTTGCCGCCGGAATCCGGGCAGGCGAGTTCACCACCCGCTACCCACGCGAAGCCGCCCGCGCAGTCGCCACCATGTGCACTTCCCTGCCGCAGTGGTTCCGCCCTGTCGGCCCTGTCTCTCAACAACAAATCGCCGTCGAATACGCGCAATTCGCCGTCGACATCATGTGCGGACACACAACCCGAACTGTCGTGCCCCCAGGCTCCTTCGGAGGGAGTGTCGGGATGACTACGGCGGATCTCGATCTCTCCGCCCGAGTAGCCGAACCTGACGGCTAGGAGGAAAGGTGGGAGGCGGCGAACTTTCGCATGGCCGCCGATGCTGCGTTGTATCCGCTCATCCCGTGCGCCCCCGGCCCTGGTGGGACGGCGGCCGAGCAGATGAACATCCGGTCCGCTATATGGTAGGGGCGCAGGGTGGTGCGTGGTCCACCTAAGAGCAGTTGGCGAATGTTCTTGTCGCCGGTGAGGATATCGCCGGCCACATAGTTGGGATTGTAGGCCTGCATGGCGGCGGGGCCCACCACAGTGATGGCGACGATGCGGTCCCGGAACCCGGGTGCATACCGCTCGACCGCGTCGAGCAGTACGTCGGTCGCGTCCTCCGAATATCCTTGTGGCACATGAGCGTACAGGTCGATGGGGTGTACATTTCCGCGTGATCGTGCGGGGTCGGCGAGGTACTGCTGTCCGACCACGATAAAGGGCCGGTCGGTAAGCCTGCCTCGATGGATTGCGCGTTCGGCGCGAACCACATCGGCGGCGCTGCCGACGATGTGCAGGCTTCCCGCTTTGCCGGCGTGGGGGTTGGTCCATGGGATGCCGCCCTCGACGGCGAGGCTGACCTTGTAGGCGGCGGGCCCGTGTCGGAATCGCCGGTACGCTCGGGAGACCCGCGACGGCAGCCGGTCACCGGCGATGTCGGCGATCGCGGCCGGGGCGAGATCGAACATCACGAGGTCGGCCGGCGGCAGTTGGTCGAGCGACTCGACCCAGAGGCCGGTCTCGATCTTTCCACCCAGATCTGTCAATGCGGCCGCCATGGCGTCCGCGATTGCGCGCGAGCCGCCCACCGCCACCGGCCACCCGTAGCGATGGCCGGCGGTGGTGATGCCGAGACCGATTGCCGCGGAAAGGATCCGGTGCTGTGGTTGCCAGCCGTGCGCCATGTTCCCGGCGAACAGCGCCCGTCCCTGCGCGGTCCGGAACAACCGTCCGAGCCCGGCGGCGGGGATCAGGGTCGGGATGCCGAATCGTGCCAACCGCAGCGGATGTGACGGTATCCGCAGGAGCGGTTGCATAAAATCGGTCGCCAGCAGCTCGTATCCAGCGGAGGGGCCGGCGAACAGGCGGCGCCAGATCGAGCCGTCGGCGCCGAGGCCCGCGGCGGTGTCTTCGAGGGACCGGTACAGCACTCCTGCTGTACCGTCGTCGAGCGGGTGCACGCAGTCGATTTCCGGCCACGCCCATTCCAATCCGTATCGGGCCGCGTCGATTCCGGTCAAGAACGGTGATCCGACGGCCATGGGGTGGGCCATTGCGCAGTGGTCGTGCAGCAGGCCGGGGAGGGTGAGCTCGCCGGAGCGGGTACCGCCGCCGATGGTGGCGGCACCCTCGAGCACGGTGACCTCGACGCCGTGGCGGGCCAGGGTCACGGCAGCGGCCAGCCCGTTCGGCCCCGCGCCGACCACGATCGCCGTGGTCATTCGACCCTCGCCGGGGGCAGCACCTGGGTGTCGTTGCGGCGAAGAGGGTGAACCGGGAACGGATCACCTGGCTCCGGCCACGGCTGGCGGGCCAGCATGTCCTCGATCAGCACGTAGCCCTCCTCGATGACACCGCTCGCGGCATCGACGATGCGATATGCCTGTCGTTGCCGGTGGATTGGCTGGGATTCGAGGATGACGACGCGCAGCTCGCCTTCCTCGAACCGGCAGCGACGCTGCAGCGCTGCCAGCAACTGTTCGTTGTGCAGGTGCCCTTCACCGAAGTTCCAGCCGAGCAGCGGGCCGGCGACAATCTCTCCGTCGCGGATGGCGTAGTCGTCTTCGTTGGCGACGGCCCTTGTGATCAGACCGTTGAGCGCCCGGCCGTGGGTGTGCATCGATCGCCAGCCCATCCCGGACTGGATCAGGATGTCGGCGATCTCGGGGCCGTACAGCTTGGTCAACTGAGTGACCGGTAGCGCGGCGCTCTTGGTCACATGCTGCTCGAGCTTCAGCTCGGCGTCCCCGCGGAAACACCAGGCGCTGGTGGCCCAGTTGCCGGCGTAGTAGCGCATCGATGTCAGGAACGAAACCCATTGCGGCCGAACATGTCCGAGGACGACAACGAGTGTGGAGAACAGGATCAGCGCGAGCACCAGCGGAGATCGAAGCCCCGAGACATGGATGTAGCCGTAGTGTCCGAACAGGTAGAACAGGCTGAAGATGAAGAAGATGTTCCATTCCAGCGGCACGCCCATCGGCACGGTGGAGATGATGTGCAGGTGGAAGACCGCCATGAAGATGATCGCCGCCCAAGTCAGCGGGCCGCCGTGGCCGAGGAAGACCAGGTAGGCCGGAACCAGGTATTCCACGATGGTGCCGCCGTGTGCCAGCATGGCTGGGATCCCTGACGGGCGCAGGTCCTGCGGCGGGTTGCGATACATCTTGCGCTCCAGCCATTTGATCCGCATGACCGGGCTGTTGCTCATCATGACCGCTACCACGTGCCCGAAGTGATGGTTGAGTTTGGACGTGGCCGCACCCCACCACAGTGCCAGCATGACCAGCTTGAATCCGATCACCATGTCGGCGAACGGAACGAAGAACATCAGCAGCATCAACAGGTAGTGCTCGGGGCGGGCGGCCAGAAACACCGTCTTGTCCCGCAACCCCAGCGCACCGAGGGCGACGATCAGAGCGACGACGACCGTGGGATCGAGCAGGCCTACGTGACTGCCGTCTACCGGCGCAGCGCCATGACCGGGGGCGAGCAAAGCCCAGATTCCGGATCCGATGACGACCGCATACAGGGCGACGTCGATGATGCCGCGCTCGTCACCACGAGTGAACGGCACCTTTCCCGGCCACGGCGGCAGGCGCAGGGTGCCCAGGCGCAGGAAGTACAGCAGCCCGCCGATCGGCGGCAGGAACCGCATGGTGAGCGGCCCGAACCCACACCCGAACCCGAGGATTTCGAACAGCAGGGTCCACACGACCATTTTCTGGTAGACGATCGGCTCAGTCCACCACGAGGTGATGTCGGTGAGCGCTCCGAGTCCAGAGGTCAGGCAGATTACCGCTGCCGCGCCAAGGACGTACAGGGCGCACTTGACGATGTAAATCAGGTAGACGGCATAAGGGGTGCCGAAGCCGTGCTCGACCCAGTGTTCCGCAACGGTGCGGAGCCGTTCGCCGCGCGGGCGGGTCTTCCATTCGGCGTAGTCGATGTCCGGAAGATCCGGTTTCGTGAATCCCATGGCAGATGTCTTTCGAGAGGGAACGGAAGGTAATCAGCGGCGCGCTTCGACCGAGCGGGCGCGCAGAGTCCGCTTGTCGATCTTCCCGACGGGGTTCTTCGGGATCTCGTCGACGGTCACGATCAGTTCGGGAAGCTTGTAGCCGGCCAAGGACTTCCGGAGAAGATCGAGCATCTGTTCCGGCTCGACCGCGACGCCATCGCGATAGGACACGAAGGCGATGGGTACTTCGCCGTAGACAGGGTGCGGTCGCCCGATCACGGCGGCCTCGAGTACCTGTGGATGGGTGTAGATCGCGGACTCGATCTCCTTGGGATAGATGTTCTCTCCGCCGCGGATGATCATGTCCTTGATTCGGTCCACCAGGGTGAGGTAGCCGTCGGCGTCGATGCGACCGACGTCTCCGGTGTGCAGCCAGCCATCGACGATCACCTTCGCCGTCTCCTCGGGCCGACCCAAATATCCCCGCATCACAGTCGGACCTTTGATCACGACCTCGCCCGCCGATCCGTCACTGAGGAAATTGCCGTCGCTGTCGACGACGGCGATCTCCTGGCCCGGCAGCGCGATACCGACGGTGCCGGGTTTGCGGACACCGTCGAGCGGATTGCCCGTGCTCGCGCATGTCCCCTCTGACAGGCCATAGCCTTCATAGATCGGGATGCCGTAGCGCTCCTCGAATCGGGTGAGCAGCTCGACGGGCATCGGAGCCGCGCCGCAGAGGGCGAAGCGGACCGAGGAGGTGTCGGGCCGGATCTCCTCCGGCAGCGCCGACAGCATGGCGTAGATGGCTGGCACCGCAGAGAAATAGGTCGGCCGCGCCGCCTCGAGCCTGTCGAAAAAGGTCTGCGGCGAGAACCGGCCCGCGACAGTGGTCTGGCCGCCGGCGAGCAGCGCCGACAGCACGCCGACCACGATGCCGTTGACGTGGAACAGCGGCAGAATCAGCAGACTATGGTCATCAGCGGTCAGCCGCATGCCCGCGACCATGGTCTCGGCCATCGCCATGATGTTCGCCTGCATCAGCTCGACGCCCTTGGGGCGTCCGGTGGTACCGCTGGTGTAGATGATCAACGCCAGCCCTTCGTTCGAGAACTCGGTCGCCTCCGCGCCACCGGCGCGGCCTTCGTGCCGATCCAGCTCGGGCACCGAAAGCCGCTGCGGGGCATTGACCTCGCCGGACTCGATGTCGTCCGCGCAGACCAGTACGCGAGCGCGGGAATCGGTCAGCTGATATTCCACCTCGGCAGGGGTAAGCGACGGGGCGATCGGCGTCGCCGCAGCACCCAGCCGCCAAGCCGCGAACAATGCCACGATCAATTCGAGCCGGTTGGGCAGCATCACGGCGACAACATCGCCGACACCGATCCCGGCCTTCGACAACCGATCGGCGTATTTCTGCACGAGGTCGAGGAACTCGGCGTTGGTGATCCGCCCCCGGTCGTCGTCGGCAAGACAGGGGTTGGTGGGGAAGGTCCCGGCGCGTACATCCGGGAGGGCGGCGAAGTGCATGTCGATCTCCTTGCTAACGCAGCAGCTCACTTGCGTGAACGACACGTTAGGAAGGTGATGTGACCTGGACCATATCGCGAGCGCACGAACATAGCCGGAGCGATCGTGCGCACCGCACGACGGATGACTCAGTCACCTGCGGACTGCAGCACTGTCGACCCCAGCCATCGGCAGGCCAGCAGGGCGACCTCGACGTCCAGCCGTCCCTCCCGCAGCGAATGCCCCAGTACCGCCTCCGCCTTGCGGATCCGGTACTGGACGGTATTGCGATGCAGTACCAGCCGCTCGGCCGTTGTCTGGAAGCTGCCGTTGGTGTCCAGAAAGACACGGGCCGTCTCGCGCAGCTGTGCCGTGGCATCGTCGTCACGCGCCAGCGACCCAAGGATTTCGCTGATCCATGCTCGCGTGGCGGCCAGATCCGAGCACATCAGCGCGATCGGCCCGACCTTTGCCGAACAAGACACCGACGCGCGCTGCGGTGCCGGCGCCGACATCGCGACCACCTGCGCTTGTGTCGCCTGACGATGGGTCAGCCGGAAGCCCTCCAGCCCGGCGGCAGGTCTGCCCACCGCCACCCATGTCGCCCTCGGAATGCTCACCGCGGCGGGATCCATTTCCAGTTCCGGTTGCGGGAGCCACGCCCACAGGGTCGATTCGTCGGCCGGGATCAGCAGGGGTTGTCCTTGGCAGGACAACTGATCGGCGATGGTCGTCACCGCTTGTTTGGCCGCACGCAGTTGATCGGATCCCGCGTCGGACCAGACAACCAGGCCCAAGTGGGTTCGGTCGAGCCGATATCCCAGCGCACGCTCGCTGTCACCCGGATCGACACGCTGTCCGGACAGGATCGAGCGCACCCTAGCGGTGCGGACGGCCATCTGATTCTGCAGCCACCGGTCCCGCTCGTCTTGGTAGGCGGTCACGACTTGCTGGGAGACCCGATCGATATAGGCGAACGAGCGGTCGGTCATTTCGGCCACCGTCGCTGTGACCAGGTCGAGGTCGTTCGTCGCGGCGGTGATCTCACCGAGCATGTGGTCGTTGAACAGTCGCTGCCCGATGCGGTACGCCCGCAACAGCGCGGTGATCGAGGTACCGCGCTGGGCCATGCGACGGGCGTACTCCAACGCCTCCGCCGGCGCATCGACCTCGTCGATGTCCAGCCCCAGTTCGTAGATATGCAACGCGATCACGACGTTGCCGGTGACGCTGGCACGCAGCAATGACTCCACCCGGCTGTCGCCGCGCAGCTCCGGCTCGATCTGGAGCATCTGCTCCGTCAAACGTTCGGACAAGGCCAGCGCCTGCCGACTCAGTCCTCCCGCGATCCGCGCGAGCAGTTCTGTGGCGTCGCTCTGCATGTGATCACCCTGTGATATTCACGATCGAGCGGGCTCGGACGGACTCGACTTCCGAACGCCCACGATCCGTATTCGAGTTCTCGAACACTCCGGTGGCGGCACCTCGCTCGATCAAGCTCCGGACCTCCTTCGAACGGTGGTACACGTAAGTTGCCCCCGTGCTCACTGGAGCGATCGATGTGATGTCGCGGGTCGTCGAGCCGTGGAACCCGCGTTCAGGGACGGCAACACCGCCGCGTCGAGCAGCCGCGCTCGGGTCTGGTCCGCGCGCGAGCGGTACCCCGTATCGGTCACCTGGACAGTATGGCTCTACCCAGCGAGCACGAGTTTGCCGGTGTTCGTACCGGTGAACAGCATGTTCAAGGTTTCACCGAAACAGGCCGGAATACCGGCTTCAGTTCGGCGATCCGCTCCAGGATGAATCCGGGCCGCGGGCCATCGTCCTCCGAGACAACGACGCCGTCTGGCAGAAGGTTGAGTTGGCGTACTCGAATGTTCTCCCCGGATGGCATTCCAGGTTGTGCTGGAACGGGTTTCGAGGATGCCGGTCAGCAGAGTCGCCGGCCGGCAGCGGATGACGTGAGCACTGATGCGTTCTTGGGGGCGAGGTAGCCGACGGCGATGTCCTCGGCCGAGAGCTTCGGATCCGAGCAGCACAGCGGGTATTTCCCGGCGAAGTCGGCTTCCGCGTTTCACTTTCGCCGCGTCCACGGCGTGGCCTTGGGGGGCCCATCCGAGGATGGCGTCGAGCGTGGGTGTGGCTCGTTGCCGTCGGCGTATCGCCCGCGCTCGGGGTCGATGGGCCGCGCGACGACCCAGCGGCCCGGTTGACGGCGATCCACCCAAGCGAGGGTGTCGCCGCGTCCGGCGGTGATCTGTGCGATGTTGGCCAGTGCTTCGGTGGGCTGCCCGGTCGCCGGGTCGTAGCGCAGATAGCCCTGATGCACGGCCTCGGTGCCGGCGAAATCCACTGAGTCGGGGAACTCGGCGGGGAATCGTTTGCCGCCGAATGCCTCGGAGGCGGGATCAATGCCGTGGCCGAGCCGCGAGGTGAAGCGGCTCTGTGCGCCCGGCTCGTCCGCTCCGAGAATGGTCACCAGATCCCGCCCCGATGCGGCGACAAGGACATTGTCCGCGCCGATACCGAGCTCTGCGGCATGGCGGACGGTGGCTGCTCCTGGCGAGCCCGAGACGGTGATCGTGACGACCAGATAGGCGAGCTTCCCGTTGCTGCCCGCATAGAATATGACGACTGAACCGTAGCTGTGCCCGTAGAGCCGGGTGACAAGCCGGTCGGGTCCGGCGGTTCCAGCGAGACTTCTGGTGGCGTGGAACGCCGTGATGTCGCACAGCAATCGGTCCCCGCCGATCCGCGCGCGGCGTCGGAAGGCGGCTTTCACATAACCGGTGTTCACCGGCCCGGCCGGCGCGTCGTATCCGATCCAGATGATCGATGCCAGCTCGAGCGACGGATCTACCCGCAGCGTCTCCTCATACAGGTTGCGCAGCGGCTTGAACTGGTAGGCCAGCGAGGAAGACGTCGTATTCGTCCCGGGCACATGCCAGTTCACCGTGTGCGCGGTGTCCACATTGCCGAGCGCGGCGACGACCTTTCCTTTGCCGTTGAAGGCCGTGGCGTCGTAGGCCAGCAGGTGCACGGGCGGACTGCCCGGCAGCTGCGCGGCCTGTCGGTCCAACTCCTGCAAGTGATTTCGGGTGTGGAGCAGGTTGCTGAACTGTTTCCGCTCGGCGTCGGTGAGCTCGGTCCGCAACCAGTTGAGCAGTCTCTGGCCAGCTGGCTTGCGGGCGATCAACTCGTCCAGATCGCGGCGGATCGACAACCGGTTGGCGTGGTCGCGGACCGTGGCGGGAAGACCGTCGGCGTTACCGATCTGGTGTGGGTACACCCGGATCAGCGCCCGCTGCATACTGCTCAACCCACCGGGTGCGGCGGGGTCACTCAGCGAGTCCCACCACCCACCGTTCTCGGTCGCACGGCGGCGTGCGGAGCCCGCGGTCAGGCGATATCCCCAACGCTGCAACCTACCCGCGTCGTCGAATCCACCCGCGCGTAGCGCCTCGTCGGCCAGCCGCCGATGTTCGTCATCGAAACCGCGATCCACCGGCAACGAGCGGCGACGGTCGTCCGCGCCGCCGGCGCGCACGGAGCCGGTGCCGTTGTCGTCGTCCGGACGCCCCGGCTCCTCCGACGAGGCGGTCGCTGGATAGGAGCCGCCGGGGGTGACGGGGCCGCCTCCGCCCGCCTGGTCAGCAGGTGGCCTGTCTTGTTGCAGCTGGCCGTCGAGTCGTCGAAATCGGCTAGCGGAACCTCGACGGCTGCCCGTGGACCGTTTGCCCGACTCCGGTGGATCCTGCCGGTCCATCCAGTCCGAGACCGCGTCCAGACATTCGTCCGCCGTATACGTTTCGATCTCCACGAGATGGTGTCCGCGCTGCAATCTGTTTTTGTCGTAACCGGTTTCGTCTACGGCGGGCATTCCCGCACGGGTCGCGATCCACCCCGCGACGTGCCGGACGACCTCGACCGCACGCAAGGCGCGCACGGAATCGTCGGGTTCGAAGGTGGCAGGCGAGGTCGCCGGTCCGAACCGGTTGACCAGGAGTTGGCGTTCGGCGGCCGTGAGTTGGTCGAGTGCCGTTTGCAGATCGGCGGGACTTGCCACGGTCAGCGCGGCGGCAAACACCGCCTGCGACCGGTCGTGTTCGGCCGCGAGGGCGGTCACCCATCGACGAGCGGCGATGAGCGCCATGCTGCGAATCACCGGTGTATTCGCTCCCGCTCGCAGCCGGCGTAGCGCTCCCTGATGAGCCGGGCTGAGCCCTTGGACAGCGCGTTCCATCTGCTCTGGGCTCGCCGCAGCCAGCAGTTCGCGTGGATCCGGCTGGTCGGCGCTCGTCACGGCGGCATACATGGCTGCTCGGAAGCGGTCGGACACCGATGTCGTGGACGGCGGGTCGGCAGGACGGCGGGTCGCCACCAGCTGTGCCCGCTGATTTCTGAGCTTGCGGCGGACACTCGCCAGGTGCGCCCGCACATCACGCACGGAAAGATCGAGCGCCGCCGCTATCTCGTTGTGTGTCATGCCTTGCCGCACCAGAGCGAGTACTTCGGTCTCGCAGGCGGTGAGCTGGACCGGGCCGGGCGTGTTGCCGGCTGGCCACTCCGGGACCATGTCCGATGGTTGTCTGCGGAGTTGGTCGTCGGGGTGCGGTTCGCCGATCACCTCAGGCGACCAGGGCGTCGTCTGGCCCGGTACGCGGCGTCGTGGTGGCTCGTCCTGTTCATGTGGTCTGCTGCCGATCAAGCCGCCAGGGTTCGGACTGCCCTCGCCTGATTCCGAATCGCCGCTTCGCACAGGTGGCTGAACCGGCTCCGCGCTCATCGTGGTCCACGGTGTCGGCGGTACCGAATCCTGTCCGCTCGCGGTGACCCCGGAGGATCGACGCTTGTCGAACACATTACGCAGCCGCACAACGGAATCGGTGAGAACCTCTGCCGCCGTCGCGGCCGGCACACCCAACCGCGCGGCGACGTCAGCCAGGGGTACACCCTGCACCAGATGCAGCATCACCAACCGCTCCGCTGTACCAGGATCAGCCATATCGCCCAGCGCGGCACGAACCGTCACCGCGAAATCGGTATCGGAAAACCCGGTAGAAGCAGCCGGATCGGCCAATTCCCGATTCCGGGACCCACTCTCGCCGGTGATCGGCGCATCCAGTTGCAGCGTTGGCCGAGCCAGAATCTCCCGCGCCAACACCACATCGGCCACTGTCAAACGCACTGCGCGCGCAATCTCGGCATCATCGAGAACCTCACTCGCAGAAACCATCCTCCCGATCTGCGCTTCCACCCTCCGCACAATCCACCGGGTGCGATTGTCGAGATCCGGGAACCGGCGCGCGAGGCGATGAGTGCGGACTGCTCCGCGACCGCTGGCCCAGGCATGGGCGGCGAACGACGAAGATGGGATATGAGTGTCGATCGCGCTCAAAATCCCCATCCACGCGGCCTGTTCGGCCTCATCACGGACATCCAGAAATTCACAACGCACCAACGCATTCGGAACCCACGCGAACCTTTCGCAGATCTCATCCCGAATCGCTCGTTCCTCCGGTGAACCGACCCGACTGACGACATACCGATTGAACAGCGCTTCTTCATCCCGATAACCGGACCGCTCGAAGCGACCCGCATAGAATTGCTCGACGGCCTCCAGCAACACATCACCATCGACACCCAGCACCTGACAGATCTGCCGCAATTTCCTCAGCCGCGGAAGATACCGGCCTGTTTCGATGCCGGAAATGGTGCTAGGAGGCACCCGCGACCGCCGTCCGAGCTCGACCGCCGACAGACCTTTGTCACGGCGCAGGGTCGCGATCCAGCGCCCCAGCGACTTATGCGACGCGGGATCGACATCGAGACCGAAATGACGGGCGGCGGCCCGCAGCAGCTCATCACCGACCCCTAGCACATCGCAGATTCGCCGAAAATCCGTGAACCCCGGCACGAATTTTTCGTTTTCGATACGGGCGAAAAGATCCGAGCCGACCCCAATCGCCTTCGCGAGCTCGATCGCGGTCAGATCCCGATCGTGGCGCAGGGCCACGAACCAACTACCGGGCGCCTCAGGATCGTGCGCAGTGGGCTCGAGATCCAGCTCGAGATCCGGATAGAACCTGCGAGTAGCCGCATCGAGGACTTCCGGCGCAACCCCCAGGGCCCGGCACATCCGCCGGAAGACAATCGAGCTCGGAATGTAGCCGCTCTCGATTTTGCTGACATATGCGCTCGTTATGCCCGCGGCTCGGGCCAGCTCGGCCTGGAACATGTCCCGGTCATGGCGCAACGCCGCAATCCAGCGACCACGCGCGTCAGGATCGTACGCAACCGGATCGAGATCGAAATCGACATCGGAGTAGAACTCGCGGGCAGCCGCAGCCAGCTCTTGCTGCCCTACGCCCAGAACGCGGGCAATCCGCAGGAACAATCCAGGCCGCGGACGCCCCCCGTTCTCGACCTCCGTGATGGACGTCGGGTCGACACCGACCGCGCGCGCGAGGCCCGACTTGTTGATGCCCTTGGCATTTCGACGAGCGGTAATCCAGCGACCCGGCGAATTACGTTCAGCCACATCGGTTTCCGGCTCGACACCCGGATCGAACTGTCGGATGGCCTCGCTTATGGCCGCACCTTCGAGCCCGAGCGCTCGGCAGATCCGCTGAAAGGTGCCGAACGACGGCTTCTGGTGCCCGGTCTCGTAATTGGACAGTGCGCTTTTCTTCAGGGCCGCCGCGTGCGCGAGCTGTTCCTGCGTCATCCCTCGGTCGAGCCTCAGCGTTTTGATCCATACGCCCCGCGCGGTGTCCGTCTGCGAATCGTCCTCATGTGGCCTGCTGCCGATCAGCCCACCTGGATCCGGATGATCCTCTTGTGGCGGAAGATCGACCTCGAGATCCGGCGTGACCTGCGGTGGCTGTCCAGTGGTGACGTAGTCGTGGATCGCCCACTGCGGCGACCCGGCTGCCACGCCGTGGATGTCGGCCTCGGCGAACCCGACAGCGAGGGCTTCCGCGTCGTTGAGTACCGTCTTGGCTTCGTTGACGAAGGCGTATCTCGGCAGTCGAGTGAGCCAGGTCCACCAGGACTCTTCGATGAGGCCGTGGTTCGACAGTTGTCCCCAGGTCTGCGACAGCGTCTTTTGCAGGTTCTTGGACAGTCCCTCCACGGCATCGATCGCATGAACGAACTCGTGCACGGCATTGTGGTGAAACGGCCTGTCGCCGACCGGATTCAATCCGAATTCGAGGAACCGGATTCCGCGTTCGACAGTCTGTGCCGGGTTGGCCGCATCGCGCAGGCTGAACCGCATACTGAGGGTCCGGCCGGCCGCTGCGGGGTCGGCATAGTTGTGGGTTCTGGGGCTGGTGGCTTCCCAGTCGGTGTAATCGATCCGCAGTTCGCGGATATTGGTCCGGTCCGGGAACCTGGTGAACATCTCATCCAACCCACCCAGGATCTCCTCGACGACATGAGCGGGCACATCCGGATGATCGAACCCCACCACCGTGACGTGCGGATAGTTCAGATTGAACACCTCGACCAACCGCGCCTTGGCCTGCGCTTCCACATCTAGTCCGGCGCGATGGGCTTGCTCGCCGAAGGTGTGCACGGCGTGCCGCTCGACCTGGGTCAGTGCTGTCAGGTACTCACCGTGGATATCGAGCAGCGCCGCTCGGTGTTCCTCGGGCATCGGAAAATTCGAGATCCACGTATCGAGATGCGACACCTGCTCCCGAATGGCCGCGACCTCCCACGTCGGCATAGCGTGGTCCAACCACACCAGGCGACCGTCGATGCGCCGCACAAACGACGACGCGAACACACCGGTCTGCGTGACGTCGAGGTCGGATCCGGCGCGTCTGCCCATCACCTCGTTGTCGGCCACACTCCACTCGCGCGCCGTCCGGCGAGTCCCGGTCACCGCATCGAACAGGCCGAGCCGCAGGGCCGAGTCCGAGTCCAGAACCTCCGGGTCCACAACCTCGACGCTGTCCCCAGGGCGCCCAGGCGTGAGTTCCCGATAGATGCGGTCGTCCTCCAGGTTCAGCATCGCGTGGGCGACCGGAGCACCCATCATGATGGCGACCTTGGTCTGCAACACCTGCACCAGCGCGTCTACCGGATCGGCATAGGTCTCCTTGAACACCCGCACGCCATTGTCGAACGTCATCTCCTCGACACGCACCCCCCGCGCATCCTCGACCACGAACCGTTCCGCAATACCGGATTCCAGGCCCGCCAGCACCAACTCTTCGAACCCGGGACCAGCAAACCCACGCTCACCAGGAGAATCCTCGAACGGTCTGCTACCGATCAGCCCAGTGCCCAAGTCCGGTGGATCATCGTGTGGTGGAGTCGTTTCGCCGAATTCGGCGAGTAGGCCATGAACCGCGGACGTCACCGTCGGTGCGAAGTCGGGCAGGGTCGCAATCCGCCCGGATTCGACATCGCTGGTGCCAAGGAGCCGGGCTTCGGTGCTGCGGCCGGAGATGATCCGATCGGTGACGACTCCCTGGACGGCGGCGGCGAGGAGCCGGGCGGTGTGGTCGTCGATCTCGTAGACGGCTGCGGCGAGGTGGTCGGCCAGCATCATCCGGTGCCGGTCGTGCAGTGGGCGGTGTGTACGGAGGTCCAGGTGTAGGACGCGGGCCTCGTTCGGGTGCTCGGCCAGGGCGGCGAGGTAGGCGCGGACGGCGGTATCGAACCGGGATCGGATATCGCCTCCCGCGATGCCGGGCATAGCCGCCCGGGACGCGGTTCGCAGACGTTCGAGAGCTTCGTCGCAGGCGGCTTCGAATCCGGTCTCCTTGTCGGAGAACAACTTCCGGTATGTCTGTGCGGATACCCCGGCGCGCCGCTGGACCTCCTCCAGCGACATCGCGGTAAAGCCCTGTTCGGCGGCCACCGCGATCAACTGGGTCGAAATCCGCTCCCGCTCATCGGGTTTCGACCGTTCGAACGGCACGACGCGTTGCTGATGTAGCTGTGCGACATCGACCTCGGCAGCGGTGGACTGCGCAGCCAATGTCGTCGTGCCATTCCGGAAGAGAGCGGCGAGACCGCTGCGTAGGCGCGGTACGGCGGCGTCGTCGCCGGTCGCGACCCAGTCGGCGAGGGTCCCGTGGACCGCTGCCGCGAGGGCGCGACGCTCCGGCGTGAATACGGTCGTCTCGTTACGCACAGTCGCGACCGTGTCGGCGATCACCACCGTCACATCCGCCATCACATCGGCACGGACGGCGGGGTCGAGGGCAACGCCCTCGACCAGCAGCATGCGCGCGGTTGCCGGTCGCGCAGCCAAGGCGCTCACATACGTGTTCACCGCCACTGCGATACGGGCGGCGAGGTCCTGCGCCGCGCCGCGGACCTCCTCGTCGACCATGTTCCGCAGATCGGTCAAAGCCTCGTGATGCGCCGTGCGGAAGGCACTGTCGGTGCTGCGGAAGTAGTGATGGAAGGTGGCGCTGGAGATCCGCGCGCGGTGGCAGACGTCCTCGACGGTGGTTGCGCTGAATCCCTGGTCGGACACGGTCGCCACGAACGCCCGCAGAATGCTGCTCAGCGAATCATCCTGCGGCACAGCAGTTCTCAGGGACGAGAACATCCACTCGTCGGCGTCGGCCGCTGCGAGCCGGATGGACCGCGGATCCTGCGCCGACGCGAACACAACACCCGCACCGGCGAGAACCGCCGCCCGCACTGTGCGATCGGTTTCCATCGCATCGGCCACGGCGAGTATCCGCAGGTAATCTTCCTCTTCGCCGCGAGCCACCAGACTGCCGGACTCGAACGAAACCTGGGTCCGCAACTGCCCGATCTCCGGGCGAGCGTGCGGATCGGTGTTCCGTGCGGCGTGTACGAGCATCCTTGCACTGTTTTCGCGGGTGTACGGCCGCATCAGTCCCTGCAACTCGCGGGCCGCCGCCCACGCACCGGGCAGGTCGTCCAGTACGGACCCGAGTCCCGCTACCCAGTTGTCGATCGGCACCTGGGCACCGAGAGGCTGTTCGACCAGGTTGAATCGTTCCGCCAGGTCGCGGTAGTCCCCCAGTTCGGCAAGGAAACGACCCACTCCGCTGGATGAAGAAACAGCGACCGGCACACCTTGCTCGATCGCCTCGGTTGCTACCCCGCCGAATCCCTCGGCGCGCGACGGCATCACCACGATGGTCGCCGCGCGGATATCGTCGCGCAGCTTCCTACGGCTCGCTGTATGTGGCCGCACCTCGACCGCATCCGCGCCACCCGCCAGCCTCGCCAACTTGGCGCGGGCGGCTTCGACGCTGTGTTTCGGGTAGCCCCGCACCATCAGCCGCACATCACGTCCCTGCGCGCGCAACCGCCGCACTACCTCGGCGGTCTCCGCAGCACCTTTCAGTTCGTCGTCCACCCGGCCGAACAGCAGAATCCACGCCGGGTCACCGGGTGCGGGCTCCGGTGGCTGCTCGGCTACCTCCAGACCCGGCTGTAGTTGGTGCACCGAGCCGTGCCCCGCCATGACAGCCGCCGACAGTGCATCCGTGGCCAGCACCGGTCCCAGGCCCGTCACCAGATGTGCACGCCGAGCCAAGAAGATGCGGGCCGCGATCTCGGCGCGACCGTTTTCCGGACTGTACATGAGGGTTTCCCACAGCATCGGTGTCAGATGGTGGACGCTCACAAGTCTCGCGGCGGGGTACCGGGTCCGGGCCTCCAGTGCCGCTGTGAGGCCGTCGTCCTCGGCATGCACGATCACCAGATCCACCGACCACGGCAAATCGTCCGGGCCTCCGTCGAACCGCTTCCACCGACTCGCCCCAGAGACACGGTCGCGGTCGCCGTACACCTTCACACCCGAGAGCCGGGAACCACGCGCGATCTGGCCGGCCGAGACGATCACCTCGTGCCCGGCCGCCGCCAGCCCCCGACACAGCGCCCAGTTCACCGTGGACAAACCGGTCCAGCCCCGGCCCCAAACGCTGCAGCACACCAGAATCCGCTGTCTGGTGAGGTCGAGGCGAACCTGATGCCGGACCTGGCCCTTCGGCAGAGGAGCGGCGCTGTCGACGTCGATGCGGCCATCCACGTCGGACAGCTCGCGGCGCAATTCTTCCGCCGTCACACCGGGGGCGGGATCGGTGGCGTCCGGTCGGCTGTAATCCAACTCGGCGAGCAATCGGCGCCGACCGTCGGCTTCTTCGGACGAGGTCACGACCAACACTGCATCAGCCCGGGCACGGGGCAGGGTGAGTTCCGCGAGCCGCGCGATCGCATCGATGTTGCCCTTGCGCGCCCGTGCGGAGCCCGATTCGGGCAGTCGCGCGGCGACGGCGTCGGCGAGGGTGCCGGGGTCCGATGCGTCGGTGCCTGGCCCGATGACCAACTGCCAGCCGAAACCGCTGTGCTCCTCCCGCATCTCGGCCGCGTGCAGCCGGGAGTCACGATAGGCGTCCACCGGTGTGTAGCCGGGGTCGCTCGCCAGCCGGTCGGCGATCTCCCGTGCTTTCGCGGCGTGGTCGCGGCGCATGTCACGGTTGGCCAGCAACCACCCCTCCGGCGGCCGGTATCCGCTGTCGGGGTCCACGAAACCGGCGCGGTCACGTAGGCGGTCGATGAGGGCTTGGCGCTCGCCGACATCATTGCCCCGGTCGGACTGGACCCATCCAACGACAGCGTCCGGCTCCGACAACGTCTGCAGGCCCGCGGCGGCCACCCACCTGGCAACGCGCATCGCCGTCTCGAACTCGCCGCCGGTGATCTCCCCCAAGCGCTGCCGCATCTCGTCGATGGCCGTGGGTGACGCGATGGTCTGGGTCCCGGTCCGCGCATCGAATCCGATGCCGCTCACCGCGAATCCGAGCACGCGGGCGGTACTCGGGGCACAGCCGTGTGCCAGGGCACGGGCGTGCAACAGTTCCGCCGACCTCACCGTGGCCCGCAGCTGCGGATTGCCGCCGTGCCGCCCGCCGCCGCCCGCGAGATCGCTCCAGGCGTCCGCGATCATCGCCGCCATGATCTCGCCGAGGTCGGCGCCCTGCAGCACCCCGTTGTCCAGGACGCGGCGCAGGTCCGCGGCCACCCGCATCCCATCGCCATAGCGGTTCGCCGCGCCGGGCTCCCGCAGCTCGACGGCGGCGTCGTGAATGTCATCGGCGCGACCGGTGTCCGCACGGCCGTACAGCCTCCGGTTGATGTACAGCCCCTCGGCCACCAACCGCACGCCACGCCGGACTTCCGGATCAGCGAGCTGTTCTGGCGGCACCCGCGATCCGAGGATCTCGGTCACCTCATCGATCTCCCGGCCGATCACCTCCACAGGCAACGGCCGAGACGCCGGGCTCAGCAGGTCGTCGGCGCTCCCGTCCGCCGCAACATCCCCCGGCCGACCCGGCTCCGACATCCACCCGCCCGGGCGATCGCCCGGATTCTCCGATGGCCGACTACCGATGCGACCACCGGGCTCCCGGTGTTGCTGTTTGTCGCGCGTGCTGGTCGGCCCGACGAGGTATGCGCATTCGGAGACGTCGTAGCCGTTGAATATCGTGTCCGAAGGATCGACCCGGATCGGAGTCAGTTCGGGGCGCGCTTCGGCCAGGTACCCGTACAGCGCTGGGCGATTTGTCGCCGCGCCGCCGCAGTGACCGTCTATGACGATCGCGAGGCGACGTCCTAGGTCCGCGGCGATCCCGTGCGCCCAGTCGGCGAATTCACTGTAGAAGTCCGCGACGGAGACGTGGTTGATATACGTCTCCAACGGATTGAGGCCGCGGATGAGGAGGAGGGGCTCACCGGATGCGCTGGTGGTCTCGATGAGCAGAGCCGCGCCCGCCAGAGCGGTGCGCGCCGTGTCGTCGGGATTGCGGACCATGATGACGGCGGTCATATTCGGCATCACCTCGGCGATCGAACGATACCTACCCGCCCAACAGGCACTGGCAATATGCCCGGAAAGCTCGAGCAGCGGCCCCCGCGTAGGAACGAACCGCAGCCGAGTGGTATCGCTCGAGACTCCGACGCCCTGGGTGCGCGCTATCGCTTCGTCCAGCGCAGCGACACTCGTCATCCGTCTGAAAATTTGTGCACCTCGTCGGTGCGAGAAATACTGTGCGAACACTTCCTGGTTGGTGATGTGCTCCACAAATTCCCGGACGATAGTGACATCCCGCAGAGTGGGTTCGCCTGCCCCGATATATTTCAATCGATCGACCCATTCCGGGTGCTGCTGCATTGCCCAGGAAAAGCAGATTGTCCGCAGGTCGTCATGCAACTCACCAACACGAGCCAATCGCTGAAAATTATTCTCGAAATCCTCGAGTGAACGCAGCGCTGGAAATTTGTTCGCGGCCTCATCTTTTGTCGCGATGAGTTGCTTCAACTCCTGTGCACGAGCCAGCATATTCCGACGCGCCACGTCATTCATGGGCGAGCCGTCGGCGAGCCTGCCCGAAGCGATGGAATTCTCCAACGTACCGGTGTGGTCGGCAATGTCGCGTCCGAGCTTGTCGAGCAGATGGGTGATCGGCCGCCGCGTGCCCGTCAAGGCCGAGCGCGCGTCCTGAAGATTCTTCGCCAGCCGGGCGAAACGTGTCAGCAGGTCCTCGGTCCATTGCGGCCCCGACTGACGGTCGCGAGTCCGCAGTTCGACGACTTCGACCACACCGCTGGGTCGATACGCGTCGGCCATCGGTGCGATGCGGCCTTGCACCCCTGCCTCGTGGTAGTGGCGGAGCAATTCTCGCAGCGACGCAATGTCATGGTGCCCCCAGTCGGACGACTCATAGTGAGTGACGTCGATCAGCAACCGGGCGAGGAAGTCCGAAGTCTGTACCTTCGCCAGACTCTCGGCCGACAGCACCGCACCTTTTACGTCGGCCACGAAGGAGCGCGCAATGTCTTTCAACTCACCGAGGACCGCCTCGCCTGAACGCTGCAAGCCGAGTGCGCTTCGCTCGGCACCATCTGCACCGTCCGCCAGCACATCGCGAAGGCATCGGGCAAACTCCGGCGTCACGTCCCGGACGAACTCCATCGCCGCGCGAATCGTCGGTGGCCGCCGACCGACAGGCAACTCACCCACCATCTCCACATAACAAGCGAATTCGCGACCGCTCGGGCCTCGGATGTAGAGGTCCTCCACGTCGCGCAACTGCTGCGCGGTGAATGTCACCTCCGCCCGCACATCGTCCGGAATATTTGCGATTTGACGGGTCCGCAGAAACACGTCCGCGAACTTCCGACGGACCGAATCGGGGGAGAAATCATCGAGGGAGGCCAGCACGTCCCAGGCTCGATCTTTGCCGGGTGGATTCTTCGTCACAAACCCGTCGAACATCGTGAGCAGACGCAAATCCACCGTACCGGCCGGAATTTCCGCGACTCGTCGCAACTCCCGTCCGACGGCGTCGAGATCGGTCGCAACCTGTTTCGACATCCGTCTGCGGACATCGGATTCGAAATGTGAGTTGTTCTCGTAGATCTTGCGCAAAGCGTCGCCGATCTCGGGGCTCGCCAAGAATTCGACTCCGGCGCCGATCGTGTCACCACTCCAGTGACTGGAGTTCACCATATCGAGCAGGATGCTGGGCGCCATCGGAGTCGAAATCACGTCCACCAGCTCGGGACTGGCGGCAAGACCGATCTGAGTCTGCAGCCTGTGGAGGTGAAGGTCGAGCAGATCCCCGCCGCCCAGGTCGGCATTCAGCTCGGCGAGTATCTTGTCGCGCTCGAACTCGTCGGTGAGCAGGTGAAAGAAGTGGACTATCCGGGTGTGCTCGTCGGCTGGCCGTCCGGTCAGCCTGCGGACCAGGACTTCGATGTCGTCCGTGCTCAACGACAGCCGGGATCCGAACCGCGCGAGTTCCCGTGCGGCTCCCGTCGGCGGGACCACCGGATCGAACGCACCCAGTGCCGACGAGAAATTCTCCTGGAACCACCCGTGCACCATGCGATTGGCATCGGCGAACTCGAGTTCACCACGGGTCAGCCAGCGGACATCGGTGATGTACCTCCCGTCGACCTGCGCAACGGATTGTTCGGACGCATCGACCACCACCATGCCGGATTCCGTGATCGTCGACGGACCCGCGGCACGCACATCCAACGCCGCCGCCTCGAGTGCGGACGGCAGCCGCCACACGCCCCGCCACCCGTCGCGGAAGACCTCCTTGACCATGAGGAACCGCTCGACTCCGGTGGCATCGACATGCCTGGCCAGTGCATCGGCAGCCGGTGACCGGACACCGGGAAAGCGTTGCCCGAGAAGGTCGATGATGTCCTGGCCGGAAGGACCGCGCGGGACAAGGGTGATCGGCGGGGTGCCGAAAACCTGCGCCAGTTCATTGTCCAGTAGTTCGGTGAGGGTGGCGAGCCGGGTTTCGTGGTGGTGAGCCTGGTCGGTGACATCGGCGATCATGGTGAGTTCGCGGAATGCCTTCGCCCATCTCCGGATGTTCCCGTCGTCCGAGAAATGCTCGTAGCCGTCCAGCTCCTGCTTGCTCAGCTGGGCCGGGTCGCGGCCGACGGCGGCACGAAGTTCCGCCGTCGCGACTTCGAGCAGCCGGTCGAGTCGGATTCGGCTGGTCGAGCCTGGACGGACGTCGAACCACACCAAACCCTGAAAGTCGCAGGCCATCTGAAGGTCGGCGGTGTCGATCGCGTCCAGAGCATTCTCATGGACTTCCAGCTCCGCGGTCAGTGCCTCCAGGCGGTTCGCCAACGTCTTGCGGGTCCTGGCCGCACGGTCGGCCGGTTCGACGCGTCGCATGATGGCGCTGCGCTGCTCATCGAAACGAAGCTGTCCCGACAGCTCGTCGAGGCAACCGAGACGCCAGGCAAGCAACGCGACGCGGTCGGCGCTTTCCAAGACCCCGCGGCTCACCACGAACCGTTCTGCGGCCGAGTGCACCACGCCGGGTGCGTGGCGATGCGCGTCGCCGATGCTCGTCCACCCCATCAGCTCATCGACGTACAGATCGTTGTCGGTCGGATTCGCCAGTATGCGGCGCTGATTGAGCTGTGCCCACACCTGCCGCCGACGCGAGTCGGCGGCCGGCTCGTCGGGCCGCAGCCGCAGCAACTCGGCCAGCCGGTGCCGATCGACGACCTGGCGAGTCGCCCAGTCCAGCAGCACCGGCGAACCCGGCCGCAGCAGGACCGTTGACAACGGCTCCCCGACCATGGCATTCAGCCAGTTGCCCGTGACGCCGTGGTACTGCTCGGTGCGATGCCGGTAGCGCTCGTATGCCGATCCCGACCCTCCTTCCGTCGGCCGCGCTCCGATCAGGCCGTCCGGGAAATCCTCGCCACGCACACCTGTCGATTCGCCGTCGACCAACGGGCGCTCGGGACCTTCGGGACCGAGGCCGATCCCGAATCCCTTGTCCCACTTGCCTGTCCAGTCAGCGGGGTAGTACGGCGGCCAGTCACGGGTCAGGGCAGCTCGGGCGGTGTCACCGGGCTCGACGCTGTCGGGGTTGACCTGGTTCAGGTCGATCTGCACCAGGCGGTCGTCGCCATCGTTGCGGACCATCACCAGATCCACACCGCTGCCGTAGTCACGAGCGGGGTTCTCGACGGCCAGCAGCGCAAACGTACCCGGTCTGCCTGCCAAATGCGTCGCCACGTCTTCGGGCCTGCGGAACACCGCCGACCAGTCGGCGCCCACCCTGGCCGCGAGTTCTTCGCCGGGCGCGCCGACAGGAAAATCAGGACCCGCCGTTGCCTCGACGAGGCGCACCGGGTGGTCCGGCATCAGATATTTGACCAACCACAGCATTTCGGACACGGTGTCACGGCGGTCGCCTTCCAGAAGGCGGACCAGAGCACTCCCGTCCGTCGCGGAATCGGCCACCTTGTCCTGATAGAACTTTCGCGTGGCGGTGATATCGGTCAGGTCGGCCAGCCTTCGATGCCCGGCATCCGAGTCGGTTTCGCCGGCAACGAAGATCACGACAGACCGGCGTCGCCCCGGTTCGAGCTGCCGGTCCGAGGCGAAGTCGTCGACGACCCCATCGACGTCGGCGCCGAGCAGATCGACGGTGCCCGAATCAACAATGTGCTGATCGGTGATGTCATCGACGTCCGGCACCAGATCCGGGTCTCCCATGGTAAGCACCAGGTATCCGGTGTCCGGGTCGAATGCCCACAGATACACCTCGGGTTGTCCGGACATCCGGTCGGCGCGTTCGTCGGCACGGGCCAGCACGGCGCCGATGGTCTCGAGGTGGGCCAGTCGCCGCCGTCCGGCGTCGTCCAGGTTCGACCGGCTCTCGCGCAGGCGCGCCAACTCCTGAGCGAGGCGGTAGCGGCCGGCGCGGTTGCGCCACCGCGCCGGTATTCCTCGCAGCTGTGAGGTCAGGTCACGCCGTTGCCGCACGAGTGCCGCCCGCTGCGGCCAATCCATGCGGAGATATGCCGCGGACGAGACATCACGGTTTACCCCGTTGGCGATCAACGATCGGAACAGGCTGTAGACCTGCTCGTCCCTGCGCCGCCGCGCCAGGTCGTGATCGTCGGGCATTCGGAGTTTCGCGTTGATGTGCACGGTCCCCAGATTCTCCGACCGTACTCGGGGGTTGCCTGAATCGTCTTGTTCGACAATGGGTTTCAGTTGTCGGATACCGTAGCCGGTACTGCGGAGCTCGCTGCGCAGCTCGAGGTTGTGCAGCAACATGTCGGTTACCGCGTCGTCGTGCCGGCCGTCCTCGGCTATCACGACGACGGTGTATCCGGGCAGCAGCACGGTGTTCGGTGTCACCTGCCGCGCGCCGGGATTGCGGCGCAGCACGTCGGCGGTGACCGTGGCGATGGCAGAGTGGTCGCGTGCATCCTGTTCGGCCCACCATTGCGCGACCGACTCGGCCAACCGCTCGACCTCCGCGATCCGTGTCTCGACCTCCGCGCGCCTGCCTGACCAGTCGGCGGGCCTCTCGGTAGGGCTCGGACGAAACACCTGGCGGTCTATCTCCGCGCTTTTCTGCGCAGCCTCGTCGCGCAGGTCAGCGATCTCGGACGACCAGCCCGCTCGATCCAACATCTCCGGAAGGCTGATCCCCATGAGGCGTCCGCCGACGCGGCAGCGCATCTCCGACAGGCGGCTCGGCCGTACGAACGTCACCACGGCTTTCTCGAAGTAGCCCGGGTCGCCATCCGTCTCGCCGATGACGACCTCGGTAAATCCTCTGCGGTACGCCATCTTTCCGGTGAACGTCGCGCGCGCCGCGTCCTCGGGTGACAGGTTTTCCCGGATGCCCGCATTGAACGTGGTGAGATTGTCTCCGAGCATCATGTTGTTCTGGACCCAGAATCCCTCGATTCCGTGGACGATGTCGCCGACCTCGCCCCACCCGTCGGCGAACATCACCCCGCCACGCGGCGTGCCTTCGGCGGTAACGATGATGTTGCGGATGATTCCGGCGCGATTGACCTCGCTCGTTACTCCGACGTAGACCCCTCGGTCATTGACACTGTCGACAACCTCATAGGAATTCCGATACTCGCCGACCAGCGCGTAGTCGACCAGCCACTCCATCAGCTGGTACAGGTTGCGCACGTACCACTCTCCGCAGCCCTGGCTCTCGAACGCGGCGCCGAGCTCGCCGAACCGACGCCACAAGGGCAGGAGATCGGCAAACGACTCGTCGCCGACAAGGCGGAGCGCGACCGCACCCACCGTCGAGAAGTGCCTGGCAAGCGGACCCAGCTGGGACGCCAACCACCGGAAATCGGGGCTATTGCCTTGCGCTGCCCACCTTTCCGTACCGGCGGTGACCAGGGTCGGGATCGCCGCCGTGAACTCGCCCCACGGTCCCTGGCGGTCTCCCGGCGCATCCGCCCTAGGCTTGCTGTCGGCGATGCTTTGGTGGGGGCGGCTGCCGACCTGATCACCCGGTGCCCGTGTATCACCAGTGTCGGCCTTCATACTCGTCGCGAGTTTCCGAGCGCTGGCTGTGGTTGCTTCTGCCTGGTAGAGGCGGGCGAGGGTATCGGAGAGGGGGAGGCTTGTCTTGGTCCACTTGCCTTGGATGTTGTGGATGAGCCGGCGAGTGTCGGTGGCGGCGGCACTATCGATGTCTGCGCGTATGTCGGCTCGGCCGACGAATTCCCTGGCCTGCTGCTCGGCCTCCTCGGGTGTCAGGTCCACCAGAGCGGTCCGGCGCTGCCTTTGAAAGGCTGCTTCTTCTCGTTTTTGTCGGTATTCCTCGTAGCACGACATGACGAATCGTTTCGCGTCCCGCGTGGTATCTGGACTCGATTCGACTCGGTCGATCAAGGCGAATGCCTGCTGCAGCTTCCGTGCGTTCGCCGTATTCGCTTCTGCCCGATACAGGTCGGCGAGACTGCCGGGAAGGCTGATCTGTACCCGGTCGGCATAGCGGGCCATATCGCTGACGAGTGCGGCGGCCCTGCGAGCGGCGGCGTCGTCGACAGCACGGGGCGCCGCAGCGCTGCCCGCGTATTCCATCGCGGCCTGCTCGGCCTCCTCGGATGTCATCCCATGTTCGTTCGCGGGGGCGGTCCAGCGCTGCTCCGGTAGTGCCGCTTGCTCTTGCTGTCGGTATTCCTCGTAACACTTCGTCACGAAACGCTGTGCGTCCTGCGTGATGTCGGGGCCACTTTGGAAGCTGTCCACCACGGCGAGGGCCAGGAGAAGGGCCTCCGGCGCGGCCGGGGACGTTTCGTGTTCCTGTGCGGTTTCGAGTGCGGGCTCGGCCGGGTCGGGGGTGTCGTGCGGGCGGCTGCCGATGCGGGCGAGTTCGGGCGCCACTGGAATTCTCGACTCGTCGGACATACCCGCGTCGGCCCTCGACGACAGATCCGGTGTGCCGTCACGGCTTGTCGGCCGGTCCTGAAGTATCGAGTCGATTTCCTGCACCATTTCCGCATCGACCGTGATTCGCTGGAAGCGGGGCAGGGTTTCGGCAGCGGTCGCATCCCCGCCGAACTTGGCGACGGGGTTGCCGTCGCGGTCGAGGTCGATGGTCTCGAAGGATTGCTTGTCGCCGAGCTTCCAGAGGAATTTCCGCTCTTGTTCCTCCCGCCAGGTGCCGAACGGGACGGCCTTGTCCAGCAGCGCACGACGGTTTCGGAGGTCTTTCGGGCCGTAGTCGGCGCCGGCATCGCCGCTCCGGGAGGCCGCAAGATCGACCACGACCAGGTTCGGAGCCTCGCCGGGCTCGCTGTCATTGACCACCAGCACCATGTGGGCTTCGGCATCGGCGACATCTTTGTCCTTGGTGTCGGCGACGCTGTCTTTCCATTTGTAGACCAGGCTCGCAATGCCTCCCGGCCGAGCGTTCAGCGATTCGGCCACATGATCCAGGGATTCGGCCTTCACGAGTGGGGCGCCGAACACTCTCGTGAGAGTTTCGCGGCCGTGGCCGGCCAGTTCGTAGGACGGCATCTCGATGTTGCGTCGGGTCAGCACCCGCACGCCGGTCACGGCGTTGTTGACACAGCTGTTCGGACTGCGGCGGTGGATGGCCACGACCAGATCGAGCAGGGCAGCGGCGGCCAGGTAGTGCGAGGCTGCGGCGACAATTTCCGCGGCTACCGGGTTCTCGGCTACCGGGTCCACCTGAACAGGGTTCGCCGATATCCGGTCGGCGTCCTCCCGGGCGGCTTCGTGACCGGCGGCATCAGGCTGGTGGGTGCCCCCGGCGGGCAGGTAGTAGCCGACTGCTTCGCCCAGGATGTCGCGAGCGATGGCGGGGGTGATGGCGGAGGCGGGGTAACCCAGCGCCTTCGCCAGGTCGTCTCTGGCTTCGGTCAGCACGGGGTAGATATTGCGCATGCCTTCGGCACCGTCGATATCCTCGATATTCGTAACTATCGGGCCGAGTGTGTCGGCAAGCCGACCCCGCCGCTCTACCAGCTGGTCCAATGTCTGCTGATGCAGAGCCGCGTGCTGCGCGATCGTCGCGGGTGCGGTCGCCTCGACCTGCTGCCGCAACGCCTCCACCGCGGCGGGCGGTAGACCTGCCTGTTCCAGCAGCCTGGGGATCGCGGCCGAGGTCGCCTGCCCAGCGGCGGGCGGGCCGTCGGCATCGTCGTGGTCGAGCACGGCGGCGGCCGAGGTAACGGCCGGTGGGGGGATCCCGAGCAGCCCGGCCAGCCGCGTGGCCTGGTCGGACACCTGGTCGGGCTGATCGGTGCCTGCCGGGCCCGAGTACCACCGGGTTTCGGCGGCGGCGAGTGCGGCGGCGGGGTTGACGGTGGTGTGCGCGTAGTGGCGGAGAAAGTCGGCGGTGGCGTGGCGGAGAGCACGCTCTTGCAGTTCGGGCACCAGCGAGCGGAGCTTGTGGCCTGCCTCGACCAGGTTGTTGTGGTTTTCCGGGGTGGGGTCGGTGCGATGAGCGGCGGTGGCTTGGTCATAGTGGACCACCGCCTCGCGTACTCCGTGCAGGTGCATAGCATTGCGGATCAGCGCATCCTGCGGCGACACCAGCGTCTGCGCAAAGCCGCGGGCACCGTTGCGCGCGGTGCGGTTCGTGGCCTGCTCGTGGACGTAGGACTGTTCGGGGACTTCGGTCATCCATACGTGCATGCCACCCTTGGCCTGCACCGCCTCCGACACCGAGATGTCGACGCCGCGCTGGCCTTGCCGGTTGATCACCAGGATCTTGCCCTGCTCACCGGCGTCGTCGAAGATCTTCTGCAACTCCGCTTCCCAGTCGGCGCCCCACCCGGCGATCCGGTCGGCGTCGACCGCCTCGATCACCTCCCTCGGCACGCCCTCGCGCACCAGCGCCGCCACCTGCCTGTCGACCAGGTCGTTGCGATGACACAAGATCTCCTGGAACCGACCCCGGCCTGCGTCCCACATCCGGTGCGCGTAGGCGGCGATGGTGTCCAGCTTGATGCGGGTGTTCGCCACCACCTCGGGGGCGCCCTCGATCAACCGATGTGTCTGGGACCGGCCGACCTGATGCGCTTGATCCAAACCGTAGATCTGCTCCAGTACGGGGTTGAGGTCCGCGAGCGTGCCCGAGGCGCCGGTGACTTCGTCGAAGAACTGGCCTTTGCGATAGATTTCGACCGCGTTGATGGTCTTGGCCGAGTCGGCATCGGCGCGCACCACGATCTGGTGCTGCTCGGGGCTCATCCCGATGGCTTCGGCTGCGCGGATCTCTTTGGCCTCGACGGCTTGGGCGAGGCTCGCCTTGCCCGGCTCGGCGCTCCACCGTGATTCGCTCGAGGTCACCGGGTTGCGTTGCAGCCCGTGTTCGCCCTGATCGACGATGACGATCTTGCCCGCATCCATCACGTAGTGGGTTTTGTTGCGGGTGGTGAACTCGGCGGCAGCGGCGGTCTCGAGCCGCGCGGACCCCGGCCCGTCCAGCCACTGTTTCCCGCCCGGCAGCGCCTCGACTTTCGCCCGTCCCTCCGGCGTCAGCTCCGCGTGCCCGTCGTACCAGAATTGGACCTCGGGGGTTCCGTCCTGGTACAGGCCGACTTCTTCGATGATGCGCGTGAGACCGAAATCCTCGTGCGACAACGCGCCCTTCTCCAACGCGTCGGCGAGGAAATCGTGCGCGGCGAACACCTCGCGTGCCGTCGCCTCCGGCGCGACCTGCTCCGCCCCTTCCGACCGGAGGAACTGCCGCTCACCACGGTCGATGATGCCGTCCATCTCATCGATCAACGCGTGGCGCGGCGGCCGGTGACCGGCGTTGCACAGATGCCCCACCGTTTCACCGGTCGCCACCACGATCGCGGGCCGACCGTCGGTGACCGGCCCGAAACCCTGCTGCTGATCGGCGCGGAACACGTCGATCCCGAAGTCGGTCAGCAGCTGTCCATACTTGGTGAATTCGCGGTGGGCCAGTCCATCGGTCGTCGTCACCAGCAGACACTCACCGTGACGTACCGCTCGCTGCATCGCCGCTGCCATGAACATCAGCGACTTGCCCTCGCCCGGCTTCATCTCCACCGGACGCTTGTCCAGCGCGTACACCCCCTCCGCCTGCTCGACCCGCAACACCATCCCTGCTGGCAGGGCGTCGCTGATCGTGCCGCGCCGAATGATCTCCGTCGTCGCGATCATCGACTTCCGCGCGTCGTCGTCGAACAATCCGGCCTTCAGCACCTCATCCGGAAGGTTGCACAGCCGCAGCTGCTCCGGAATGTGATCACCGGAACTGGCGTGGAAATCGGCCAACAACTCGACTGCCTGCTCATGAGCGCTCGGCGCCGGCGAGCCGGCGCTGTCGACCGAATCCGCACCCGGGTCGCCCGACACCTCGTCGCCCGTTTCGCCCACCAGGACGCTGCGCTCCCCCTCGGGAGCGTGGACCGCATTGTCCGCGGGAGCGTGCTCCTCATTCCCCGGCAACAGGTGTTCACCGGCAGCAGGCGTTTCGGGCCTGTCGCCGGTACTCGGTGCCGGACGGGCGTCACCCGGGGTCTCGTGGCGGGTTTCATCTGTGGCGGCACTCACCTTCCCGGTGTTGCCGTGCTCGTGATTCCCCGGTGATCGGTGTTCACCGGCGGTAGCTGTTTCGGGCCCGCTGCTGACCTGACGGGCCGGGGTGCTCGTCGAAACCTTGGGTGGCGCCGACGTTTCCCCACCGGCCTCGACCGGTCGTGGCGCTGTCGCATTCGTGCGCGGAACCGATTCGCCCCGGTGCGGACCCGCCACCGGCGCACCCGTCTCCGAACGCCCCGCCGACCCGGCGGCGGAGTCGAGCCTGGCCGGAGCACGGCCGGTCGCGTCATTGTGCGGCGTCGAGGCCGATGCCGCTGGCGAGCGCGATTCGCCGGACTTGACCGGCGTGCTGTTTCCGTGCCCTCCGGCCGCGGATACGTCCGCCCGCTCGCCCCCGGCAGCCACCGTATCCGGAGCCGCCGCCCACGCCGCCTTCGCCGCCGCCCACGCCTGCTGCGATTCCGCGGACACCTCGACCGGTGGGAGGGCCCGCGCCGCGGTCTCCTCGCTGCGCGCGGCGGGCAGGTCGGGCCGAGTGAAAGCCCCACCGCCGTCGGGCACCGCCCCCGATCCCGGGCGAGCGGCGGCGTGTGCGTGGACTGCCCCGGCGAAACCGCCGTTGAGCAACGGCGCCAGCACGTGATCGAAATGCTCCGGCCAACCGGTCACCAAGGATGCCGCACCCAAACCCGTCACCGCGCCCGCAGTGCCATGCATCAACCCGAGCACCAACCTGCTGCCCTCGATCCGGGGAAACACCTTCGGCGCGACTCGGCCCGCGACCATGCCGCCCACCGCACCACCCGCACCCGACAAGGCCGCAACTTTGATCGATGTCAGATCGATACCCGTCGGATTCACACCGTCCGGTTCGATCACGGCGCGGGTTCGATCACCGGACACGACCTGCAGCGCCTGCACGCCCGCATCGACACTCACGGGCAGCGCGGCGGCCTTACCCAACGTGACAGGCAACCGGAGCGCCCCCAGCGCCGACAGCCGGGCGGTCGTCCGCGTCGCGCCCGCCCTGAACGCCTGGTCCAGGCCCGCACGCATCGCCGCGACACTGGCCCGCCCCTCGACCAGCATCGACTCCGCCACCGGCATCGCCGCAACTTCCCCGGCCGGACCAGCCGCGGCGGCAGCGGACAGCACTCCGAAGATCCGCCACGCCAACTCGATCCCGAAGATGAACATCACACACAGCGTCTTCTCCGCATCGTTGGCGGCCGCCTGCACCTGATCGGCCAGGGCCAGCGCGTCGTCACCGAGCCTGGCCGCCCCATCCCGGTGCAAACCCAATGTCTCGCGCAGCCGTTCGCCGAGCACGCCGAGCGAATCCTCTTGTACCAGTAGTTCTTTCGCTTCCTCCGAATGATCGCTCAGCGCAGCTGCCTTCGCCCGGAACTCCGCAGCCATCCGACGCATCCCGGAAATATCGGCACGCGGCAGCTCTCCGCCGAACACCACCATCTCGATCGGACGCCGCACCACAGCAGGCAAACCCTCGAACGAGTTCCGCAGCTCCACGACCGGGTTCAGTGACCACGAACCGTCCACCGGCACCGCCTACCCCGGCCGAGAGGCCGCGGCCACGAGCACCGCATGCAGTGTTTTCGCCTGGACGCCGGCATCGTTACCGCGCAGCACTACGTCGGCAAACGCGGCGCCGAAGGCCCGACTCACGTCGAATCCGCCTTGGGCCGTGGCATTTCCGGTCAACTCGGCACGCCAGCGCTGGTAACCGCGTACCACCTCGGCGAGTGTGCGGTGTCCTCCCGGCTCCCGCCGCAGGTACTCCGCGAGCAGGACGCGCTGCGCCTGCCTGCGTGCGAGACCGCCACCGGCGCCATCGAGCGCCCGGCCGAATTCACCTAACGTGGCCGCGTAGATACTCGGCTCGGCGTCGGTGTCCGCGGCGGTAACTTCCCTCGGCTCCTGCGCGGTCCGCTGGTCGAGAGTGATCGAGCGAGCTGCGCCCCGGGATTCGCGCGGTTCGGCACTCCACCGCACCAGGCCCGATTCGGCGCCGAGTTCTGCCACCGCGACGACATCCAGGACGATCGCCGGGTAGTCGGTGAGCACCCGGTCCACCGCGGCTACGAATTCCCGCACCGCCGACACCTGCAGGCCGGGTGTATCGAATCCGGTTACACGGACACCGTGCTGCTCGGCCAACCTCCGCGCCAGCCACCCGACCACGGGATCGGAAACCGGTCGCCCGTCGGAACCGCGCCGATCACGCCCGCGCTGCGGTTCGTCGGTGGGCTTGTTCGAACGCGGCGGGGAACCGTACCGAGGGCTCGAGGAACTCGGCTGGGCACTCGCAGGCGAGCCGGGTGTCCGGGGCCGTTGCCCGGTCCACGGGGTGTCTCGCCGTCCGATATCGACCGCTGGCCGCGGTCCGGACGCCGTGCCCGGCAACCGGACCGCATTCCGCGTGGTGGCCGGGGGCAACACCGGGGAGGACGGAGGCAACACGGGAGAGAACGAGGGCCGGCGACCGGAATCGCCGACAGGGTTGCCGGATTTGCCACTGTCCTCTCGGCCTGTCCGATCCGATCCCTGGCCTGTCCGATCCGAAGAATCCGGGGGCCGCGGACCGTCCTGCGGCGTGGACCGCCCTGTGGAAGCGTCCGGAGACCGCGGGCCGCCGGGCGCGGATCGTTCGGTGGGCTGCGCCCGGTCCATGGGATACGGCCGGCCGTCCGCTGGCGGAGATGTCGCCGCGGGATCAGACGTCACAGGTGAGTGCGTGCCGGCGAGCGCAGGCGTGCCGCCGGGGCCGTCCAGCTGCGGAGCCGGCTCCCCGATGTTCGGGTCTACGTCGCCGGCGGTGGTGCCTACCTGGGCCGCAAGATAGGCGTCCTGCGCCTCGAATTGGCGTGCGGCGTCGATGATTCCGGCGGCCGTGCCGTGCAGGCTCTCCTCCATTGCCCGCACATCGGCCAGCAACTGATCGGCGTGCGGCCTGAAATTCTCGGCGAACGCGAGGCCGATATCGTCGTCGCCCCAGCTGCCTTCGGACTGTGCCAGGCAATCCCGCAAGTCCGCATAGGTCTGCCCCACGCGGTCACCGAGTTCGGACAGCCGCGCTCCCTGATTTCGCAGACTGTCCGGATCCAACCGAACTTCACCGTTCACGTCCCAACCCCGTCGGTCAGACTCGGCCGCTGCTACGTATCCGGAACCGTCGCTCGAAATCGGTGACGAACACCGACAGCGGCACCGAAGAGGTGGAGCGCTCCACGATGCCATCGTCAGCGACATAGAAAACCGAACGGTCTAAAGCCATATCGCCGTCCGGCACCGGCGAACGCACCAACCAGCCCACGCTGATGCGATCGGCCCGCAACGTCGACAGCGAGTATCCGGTGGTGTCGTAACTCCGCTGGCGGATGTGATCCCGGACCAGATCGAGCGCATCCGCTTCGCGGATCCCGGCGACGTCATCGGCAACCAGATCCGCCAGCATCAACTGGAATAGTCCACCGTCGATGTCGACTCCGTCGCCATCGCCGACGACCTGCACCATCGCCTCGCGAGTCACCGCACCCGCCTGCGCCGCCAACACCAACAGTTCGGCGGCTTGCGGGTTTTCAGCCGACTGGTCACCCAGCAGGCTGCCGACAACTCCCGCGACCGTCGAGACGGTCCACACCGCAGGCAGCGCCGGCGCGCACTCCGGTATCGGAGCGGATTCGCCCCGATGCCATCGACCGGCCTCCCACCAGTAACAAAACGACAGCAATCCGGTTGCCGCACGCGGATTGAGCACCGGGTTCGCCACCCAATCCGGTGCTCCCGCAAACAATTTCGGCATCGCGCCACTCCCGTTGTATGCGGCGTCCAAGACCGGCGCATCCCACACGCCGCCCGAGAGCACCGCCCGGCCACCGGGCAGCAGAGTCAACGTCGAGCCGCTGCGTCCCGCACTTTCGAAGATGCCCACCGATGGTCCGATCCGCGGTCCCCGCCTCGATTCGACCGCTACGAAGGCCGCAGCCAGCACCGCCCATCGCGCCCACAACACCGCCAGATCCGGCAGTTCGCCATCCACGGCCACCGCCCGCACACCCGCACGCCGGTCCGCACGTATCCCGTCCACGGCAGCCTGCGGTGACCTCGACTGGCGTTCACCGTGCCCGATGTAAGCCGCCAACCACACCGGCAACCGACCGCGCGGATAGCGTTCCACGTCAGCCAGATAGGCATCCGGTGCGAACAACTGCTCACCGGGGAACGGCTCCTCCGCACCTTGGTCGGCGACGACCTCGACACCGTCGGCGTCGATGCGCACCAGCAGCCGCCACCACGGCCCATACTCCGAGCCCGCAGACAGCTGCCGATGCCGACGCACCATCTCCCACACCGCATCCGACACCTGGTACCGAATCGACCGGCTGCCATCGTCGACCGTCAGCAGCACCGATTCGGCGACCACGGTCATCGCGAACCACGCCTCCAACCGTTGCCACCCCGGCGGGACAAGCTCACGCAGCCCATCCGCGATCCGCTCGGCCAACGCCGCAAGATCCTCACCCCCAGAACTGGTCACCGCACACCCCGACATGTTCGCAACCACGAATACGCCGAGACCCGAGACCCCGACTCGTCACCTCGACGGTATGGCGCGGAGGTTCGCCTCGAGATCCTCGAAGCCGTCCACGCCCTGCTGCATTCCGGGCACATGCGTTCGGGCGAAGGTCTTTCCAGGTTCGTCGTCGCCCCAGCACTCCGCTTCGTGGGCGCGGTCGGCGTTCGATTCCGCCGCCATCCGTGCTGTCTCCTCCGGTGAGCTGGTGCAGTTCCAGTGTTAGCGCACGCAACTCATCGGGATCGCTCCCAAACGGTTGACCCACATGATCTCCCTTCGGAACCCCCGCCCGCGCGTGATGCCAATCATGTCAACATGCGTGACTGTGATATCGAAACTGATTCACATCAGTTGATGACTCGATTGCACCACGCCCGACGTTGTCTGTCAACGGTTGTCAAGCGATAATGGTTGGTAACCATTCCAGTTGACGGGAAGGCGATCGGTGGACGAAACAGCCTCGACGTTGGCGTCGAAATTGACCCATCTGTTCGACGTCGTACGCAGGCCCGACGGCCGCGAGTTCAGCAACGAGGAGGTCGCCACCGCGGTCACCCGCGATCAGGGGGTGAAGATGTCGGGCTCGTATGTCTGGTATTTGCGTACCGGTCAACGGGACAACCCGACCTTTCGGCACCTGAGTGCGCTGGCTCGGTTCTTCGGAGTTCCTGCTGCGTACTTCTTCGACGATGAGACCAGTCGTGAGGTCGACGCCGAATTGGGTTTGCTGGCCGCCATGCGAGACGCCGGTGTGCGTGATATGGCGTTGCGGGCGGCGGGTCTGTCCGCCGAAAGCCTGGCCGCGGTCACCGACGTGATCAATCGTTTCCGCCGATTGGAGCGACTACCCGCAGGCCCGTCCAACGACCAATAACACCCGAAGAACCTCGACCGACCAAGGACTGCCATGCGGAGGTGTCAGACCACGATCGGCTTGTCGGGAGCCACGTCGCTGACGGACTCGACGGTGATGAAAACCGGAATCGTGCGCGAGGCCGCCAAGTAGGGGGTGCCCTCGGTATATCCCGTGCCACTGGCACCGCCGAGCATGCGCAGCGCAAGTCGATAGTGAGTGGCGCGCCAGCGGAGCAGAGCGGTCGAGAAGTCCGCCATCACCTGTGCCAGCCGCGCCAGTTCGGATCCGCCGATGTCACCCGAGCTTCTCGCACCGGCGTAGGCATCGTCGAGCGTGCATTCCTGACCAGCCAGAACCCGGCCGCGCACCTCAGGCACCGAGTGGTAAGCGGGCGAGTCGACACGCTCGGCGTCCGGGCGCCGACACAGCGACTCGACGAGCTTGTAGCTTCGCGACTGGATCGCGCTGGCACCCTCGGTGAACTGACGAAACGTCCGGAAGGACTCGATCTGCATCGTGGCAAGCATCGAGAACAGCGGTGCCGCCTCGCGCAGCGCGGTCGTCGAGTTGCTGATGAAGTAGACCGCTCGGCTCACATCGCCGGCGGCCAGTGCTGCCACGGCACCACGCAGGTGCATGGCCAGAAGCGAGAAGGTTGTTTCGAAGGTCTGCAGCACCCGAAGAAACAGGTACTCGTCGTGCATGGTGTAGACGGGCAGCATACTCAACTCGAGCACGCGCCGCTCCGCGAAGGACATATCGGCGTGCACGAGTGCGCTGACTTGTTGCGCCCGGATGACTGGCTCGTCATCGGTCAACTCGCGGTCCAGTGCTAATCGCTCCAGCGCTGGCCGGATCGCGCGCAATCCATGCCGAATCCGCTTGTTGACAACATTCCGTGGCGGACGCATCGTCGGCAACAGTGTGGTTCGGTCCTGTATCGCGGCTAGTTCGAAGGCTAGAACATCCGCGAGAAGTTGTACCGTGCGCCGATCACACCGGGACCGCGCGAAAAGCGCCTGCTCTATCGGGTCGTCGACGACGGGCAACTCGAGCAGTCGCAGCGCCAAGTAGGTCGGGTAGTCATATCGGTTGTCCAGTTTATCCAGCGCACAGTCCAGAAATGCGGCGAGGACTCGCACTGGGGGCCAAGGACCACCGAGCCCGGGCAGTACCGCGCGGGCCTGGTCGAGCAGGTCCAAGGTATCGGCGGGCACGAAGTGCTTGCCGACACTGTGATACCCGCGAAGGACTGCGTCATAAGGGAATCGTTCAGCCGCCGGCACGCACAGCCACGACATGAGTTCAGCGGTGGACATCAGAGCCTTTCTATCGATGCAAAAGAAATTCAGAACGCACGTCGGATGTGACGCAGGGCTGCACATAGGGCGGTGACGTCCTCGGCATTGCTGTAGTAGTGAAACGACACCCTTACCACGTCGTGACGTGGGCTGACCGCGATGTCATGTCCGGCCAATTGGCGACCGAGTCCGGCGGGGTCGGCGTCGATAATTCCGATATGTGCGCCACGGCGCTCGGGCGGGGCGGCACGCACACGCTCACCTTGTGCGCTCAACTGCTCGCGAGCCAATTCGCCGAGGCGCCACACGTGCTCGCGAACAAGTGCGAGATCCAGCTCACCGACAAGCTGCAGTCCCGCCACCGCGGCATAGCATGCCGGCACGGCCGGTGTACCGGTTTCGAATCTATTCGCCGATGCCGGGTAATCCAATTGGAAGGAGTTGAAGGCATATGGGTCGACTCGCCCGAACCAGCCTGTCAAAGTCGGCATGTGGTCGGAATATTCGGGCGCACGGGCGTAGAGGAAGGCGAAGCCGGGCAAGCCGAGTAAATACTTCGAAGTACCCGCAACGAGGAAATCGCAGCCGAGGCTTCCGACGTCCACGGGATCCACACCAACCGCCTGATAGGCGTCGACGAAGACTTCGGCACCGGCCGCGTGCGCAGCCTGCACCACTTCGACGACCGGCAGCCGCACGGCATGCTGATAGCTGATCAAAGGCACCGAAACCAAGCGGGTTGTTCGGTCGATGAGAGCTGTGAAGCTATCCACGGTATGACCGGCGTCCACAACCTCGGCACCGCACCGCCGCTGGGCACGCCAGACATGGGCAATAGACGGAAATTCGGCGGTTGTGGTGACGATACGAGGCCGAGTTTGCCAGCTCCGAGTGGAGGCGATCTGGTAGGCGCCGATCGATGCATTGGGAACTACCGCCACTTGGTCGACCCGCGCACCGATCAGTGCCGCAAACCGATTTCGTGCCACACTGACCTGGCCCTCGAATGCCTCCCATGCTGCGCCGACACGGGTCATCTCCGCCAGCATCCGAGCCAAGGCACGGTCGAGCTCCACCGAACGCGCCCCAAGGCTGCAAGTAGCCAGATGTACTGCGCGTTGCAACATCGGAAAGTGGGATCGGAATGTCTCGGGAGACATCGGCCGACGATTCATCGCCGAACTTCCTGGGCAGGATCGGCATTCGGCTCTGCCATCGGGCCGGTCTCTGTAAGGAAACTTCTGATTTCCCACAGTTCGGGAAAAAACCTGTGCGAGATCAATTTGGCCAGCATTGCGACTGGCGTGCCCTGTGTGCCGGTGGCGTGATGTCCGATCAACCGTGCGGTAATCTTGAAGTGCCGCACCCGCCACAAAGATACCCGCTCATCCCATTCGATCAGAGCCTCGGCCAGGCGGTGTATTTCGGATTGCTGCTCTGCCCGATATACTTCGGCAAGGTCGACGCCCCGATTCTGCACGAACGTGGTGAACGATTTCCCGATAGTCCGGCTATCCCGCCGCACCGAAAGCCAGCCAGGAGAATCAGATCCAGAACCGTGGCCGAGAACGGTACGGATCGTTTGGAAGTCCCACGGTGACAGATGGCGCATCATCTCCAACTGGTCGGCGATAAGCCCCATTGCCAGAGATGCTCGGGTCAACAATGCGATTGCGCTGTTCAGATCGGAATTATCGATATCGTCGGACGCCTTGCGTAACTCGGCGCAGGCCAGCTTGAGCCACAGCTCGGTCGACTGATGGACGATTTGGAACAGTAACTCGTCACGGTGCACCATCTCGTCCGGGCGACGCTGCAGATCCAGAAGTCGATCAGTGCGCATGTAGCGGGCATAGTCGTTATCGCCCTCTCCACTCAATATCTGCTGGGAGTAATCCTTCATCGCCGCCACGGGGTTGAAATTCATGTTGTCCTTCTTGCAATCGGAGCCAATTATCCTGCGATCCGGTACCCGGTCTTCGTGGTGCGGGTAAATTCACTATCGGAGCCGACAGGACCGGCGGTGTTCGTAACCGACCGACACGGTTCGGTGGTCCTGCGAAGGCGGATCGCCGGCAACACAGGTAAGCGAGACCGGAGAGGTTCTCGATGAGTTGGGGATTGTGAACGTCTCGGGCGGAGCAAGCCCAGGTAGCTCATCCCATCGGCCGGCCCCGCAACTCCCGGAACCGGTCACCGCACACCGTCTTTGGCGAGCTGATGTAGCTCCGCACCAACGCGCGCAACTCATCGGGATCGACCCATAACGGTTGATCCACATGTGTCAGGGCCGTAGCCTCCTCGCGCCGGTGTCGAGCAATGTCGCGGTGCACCGAGGGCGCCGCCGACGATCGGTCCTCCGGTGTGGCTCCTGCCCTCTGCCGGCCATCTCGCCACGGCATAACGCATCTGCCAGCGTGTCAACATGTGTGACTGTGAGGCTGACATTCCCTTCACGTCAGTTGACGAGCCTGATTATTGCCATGCCTGGCGGGCCCTGTCAACGGTTGTCAAGCGATAATGGTTGGTAACCATTCCAGTTGACGGGAAGGCGATCGGTGGACGAAACAGCCTCGACGTTGGCGTCGAAATTGACCCATCTGTTCGACGTCGTACGCAGGCCCGACGGCCGCGAGTTCAGCAACGAGGAGGTCGCCACCGCGGTCACCCGCGATCAGGGGGTGAAGATGTCGGGCTCGTATGTCTGGTATTTGCGTACCGGTCAACGGGACAACCCGACCTTTCGGCACCTGAGTGCGCTGGCTCGGTTCTTCGGAGTTCCTGCTGCGTACTTCTTCGACGATGAGACCAGTCGTGAGGTCGACGCCGAATTGGGTTTGCTGGCCGCCATGCGAGACGCCGGTGTGCGTGATATGGCGTTGCGGGCGGCGGGTCTGTCCGCCGAAAGCCTGGCCGCGGTGACCGACGTGATCAATCGTTTCCGCCGATTGGAGCGACTACCCGCAGGCCCGTCCAACGACCAATAACACCCGAAGAACCTCGACCGACCAAGGACTGCCATGCGGACCACTGACTTGCGGAAGCGCTGCGAACGGCGAATCGACACGCTTGGGCTACCGGTTCGTTTCGGTATCGACGAGGTATGCGAGCGGCTGGAGAGTCTTTTGGGTAGACGGATCGAACTGATCCCGATGGCCTTGCCGCCGGCGAGTCCACTCGGCTTGCTGATCACCGACGAACACGGGCATTCCGTCATCTACGAAGAGTCGGCCAGTCCAATCCACCGCCAGCAGATCATCTTCCACGAACTCGCACATCTACTTCTCGGTCACACGGGGCAGCCGATCGGCGATAACCGACAGCACTGCCTGTTCGTGCACATCGCTCATCAGATCGAGGGACAGGTTCTCGCCCGATCCTGCGGATCGACCGAGCAGGAGGCCGAGGCGGAGATGACGGCGACGTTGCTCCTTCGGCGCGCACAACGCTCGAGCCAGCCGGTTACCGTCGCTGCCGATCCAGCGATTGCCGACATAGTCCGCCGCTTGGATAACTCACTGTGACCTCCCACCCGATTCTCCTCATCTTGCTCACGGCGCTCGCTTGCGTCACCGTCCTCGCCATCAAGGCTCGCGACATCATGCGGGATCCGGACAACGGGATGCACCGTGCGAGTGCGCTGTTCGCCGGCGCGATCTTGGCGACCATGGCGGTCTGGCTGGAATCCGATGCCATCGACTACCACACCCATGTTCCGGAAATCGGCATCTTGCTCAGTGACGTCACAGCCATGCTCGCGGTATGCGCGAGCCAGATATGGTTCGTGTACCTCACGACACGGACCGAGATTGCTCGCCGCAGGTCGCGGCTGTGCTACACGGGGTTCGTTGTTGTCGTCGCCGCCGTTGTCTCGCTGTTTGCCATTTCCTCGTCGACGTCTCCGAACGGTACGCGGTATCGGTATCTGTTCATCTGCTACGTCGGTGTCAGCGCCGTCGCGGCGGTCGTGTTCGGGTTCCGCTATGCCGCGCTCACCGCGAAGCCGTGGTTACGCATCGGATTCCGCGTCATCGCGATAGGCGGCATCGTCGTGCTCGCGCGTCTGGCCTTCCTCGCCTACACACTCGTCGTAGCCGATCTCGGCCACCCACCCCAGCCGATGTATGCCGTCGTCGACGGGCTACTCACCGTAACCGGATTACTCATCGTCATCGCAGGCATGGCACTCCCCTCGGGCGGTGAGGTTTTCGGGTCGCTGCTCCACGCTTACCGATGCCACCGAACCGAACGACAACTAAGCGCGCTGAGCCGGCACCTGGCATCCGCCACCGGCACGGCCAGCGCTGTGCCCTTCCCGGTCGACCGCGAATGGAATCCTTTGCGGGACGCCGAATTCCGGCTCTGTCGCCGGGTCATCGATATTCGGGACGCGCAACTGGCGTTGCGCGGGTACGCCGATCCACAGGTGCGGCGACTCGCCGCCGAACGGTCCGCGGCGCTCGGCCTGCCAGACCATGAGCGCGGCCCAATGATCGAGGCGGCCGTCATCGCGGCCGCAATCCAGGCGAAGCAGGCAGGCATACCGGCTCGGCACAACACGACGATGACCTTGTCTGCCGAAAACGGTGGCGCTGACACGCTACTCGACGAAGCCGAATGGCTCGGACGTATCAGCCGCGCCTTGCGATCTTCCGAGATCGTACGTCGCAACGCTGAGGTATAGCTGCCGCGTCCGAGCACCGCCGGAACTCGCCGAACACGGGCCGGGAACCAAGCTCGCGACGGCCGCCGTCAGGCCGGCTCGGCACGGAGGTGGAGGTATGCGGTGCCGCGGGGCAGCGTGAAATTCGCCATCGACAACCTGATCGTGACGGTCGAGACATGGGGCAAGGACTGGTCCGGAGTCTCCGAGACATTCCCCGTCATCGACTCGCCGGGACTGCGAGCAGATTTGCACACCGATACCGAAGCGATCGCGAAAGCCGTTGCCCAACAAGCTCCGTCAGCACTCCCGACAACAATGCTCACCCAGCCCTTCGTCGACCAGCAGCACCAGCACGCCCACGAAGGCTTCCGGTGGGGGTGGGATCCCTGCGAGATCCCGGAGGACAGCCCGACCGCGGCAGGACTCGATGTGAAATCGCAATTGGTAAACGCGTGGACGTAGTGGTCGATACCCCCTCCGGACACAATTTCGTCCATTTGCGGCTCAACGCCGACGAGAACCCCCATGCACTCAATTCCCTCAGGAGCAGCGTCGGCAATTGTGGTAATTATTCGGAATCAATTCCACGAACGAGTGGAGATGATTACCGGAGCAGCGTCACTGAGCTGCGATACGCCCTCCGGACATGGCGACAGACCTCTCGCGGCGTTTCACGGCACTGGTCACAATATTCGTGTCGGCACCTCGACGACCGTGGCGCTTCGGTCACGGCCGAGACCTGACAGCAGTATGACTCGACAGTCCGAGAAACCCTCTGAAGACGACCCGAGGAGGCCAGTAATGGCTGTCGTCGTAGAGTTGCATTTCAAGACCGACGATGTATCCGCAGCCAAGCAGTCTTTTGATTCCAACCGGGATCTGTTGCAGGAGATCACCCAGGATGCGAAAAACATGGGCCGACTCCACCAGGGCGACGGAGAGATCGTTGTCATCGATGAATGGGAAAGCGAAGAATCGTTCCGCAAGTTCTTCGACAACAACCCCAAGATCGCCCGGGTAATCCAAGCCGCTGGGATCCCGGGACCGCCGACAAGTATGAAATTCTTCCAGCCGGTGCCGGCGGCAGGCACGTTCTGAGCGGACGACGAGGACGGTGGGGATCGTCAGCCGAGGTTGCGGTGGAGCCCTGAGGTGGGCTCCACCGCGATCCGTGCCACGGCCGGCTACTCGTCCTGCGAAACGTCAACCGAGCCAGCCGGTCTCGAACCGGCGAACACACAAACTGAGGTCTACTTCGGCGGCGGGGCTACGGGTGTGAGGAGCAGCCGCCCCGTGGCGCCGACGCTTTCTTCGAGTCCGCGCTCGGTCATACGGCGGAGCATGCTGTTGTTGCGTTGCATCCAGAGCGCCTGCGTCGTGGCCCAAGCGGCGTCCCTGGCGTGGGCGATGCTGAAGCTGCACAGGATGTGCTTCAGTGTCTCGGCATCCTTGGTGGTCAGCCGGAGCAACTGCGGCTCGTATTCCGCGCGAACCTCGGCCTCGACTCTGGCCAGCAGCTCATTGACCTTCAAATAGTCGGCGTGCACCGGTTTGGTGTCCGGTGTGGTGGACCGCTCCTTGCAGGTCATCACAACTGCCATCGGCAAATCGTGGTTGATGTGGGCATTCATGCCCGCCAACGCGAACTGGAGTGGCCACACGGTGCGGTTGGACCGGGAATCGAAGACCGGCTGCCAGACTGGATTCGGCCACTTGCCGCCCTTGTCGGCGGCGACCGCATCGAAATACAGCTGCGCGAACACCACATCGAGGCGTTCGACGAATTCGGAGTCGGCGAAGAATCCCGCGGTGAGCTGTGCGCCGACCAATTCGGTGACACGCAAATACATGTTGTTGAAGCACGCGACGCCGTCGCGCGGATCGAGCTCGTCCTTGATGTCGTGCATTCGCCGGATGACCTCGGCGACGGGACCGGGAATTTGAACCGTTGTCATGATCTCCTCCTCTGCAGTCCTCGGCACGGCGGAGTTACTGCCTGCGCGGTCGAATAGGCCCTGGAGGGTTGATCCGCCACCCACCTCCGTCGTTGATCGAACCCTTCCGACTGCCACGGTATCGCTGGGCGAACGACCATGAGCAGCAACGGATTACTTCGGACAAACATCATGGAATCACTTCCCGGGGCCACTGCGTACGGCCGCACCAGCCGCGCCGCGGCTGCCTGCCCCCATCGACTAACGCAGGTCGGCGAAAAAGGTAGTTTGCGCGAGCCGGTTCGTGGTTACTGCTAGGAGGATGCCGGTGCCGAGGACGCCACCGGCGCACGATCTGGGCTGGAGACTAGCCCGCAGGAAATGCAGGCGGCCACTTACCTCGGCCGACTGTGACGACAGCGGAAGGAAACCAGACGCATGCTGATGCTCACCCCCAATGCCATCGAGGCAGTTCGCACCATCACCTCCGCAAACGGCACGCCCACGGATGCCGGGCTGCGGATCTCCACGACCGACGGCGCCGAGACGATGTCGCTCGCGATCGCGGCGGGACCGGCCGAGCAGGACCAGGTCCTGACCGCGGAAGGGTCGCGGGTGTTCTTGGACGAGCAAGCCGCCGCCTTCCTGGACGACAAGATCCTCGACACCGAACTGGATCCGAACGGCCAGGGCACCTTCGTCCTCGCCCAGCAGGACCAGAGCACGACCGGCCAGTAGTCCGGACCGGGCAAGATCAGAACCGGCTAATTCTGCGGCAAGCCCCAGCAGGGGTAATCGCGGCCGGCATCAACAAGGCCGACGCTCTGCGGCGTACGGCAGACGACGTGCGGTTTGTGGCGATAATCCACCACCAAATGCAAAGTCGCGGCCTTGTCACCGGTGAACGTCTGATGGCATTGGGAACAATGGCACACATTGTGCGCGCTCAAAGGCCACCAGCAGCGACATCCCCGGCATTTCACCGTCTCCGGCGTTCTCGTATTCATGATCACTCACCCACTCGCGCAACCCGGTTGCGGTCCGCCATCATCACCTCGACCGTACTCGCAGGATAGACCGTCGCAGCGCTTGCGCATCAATACATCGCCTTCGTCCAGCGTGGCTACGCACCCTGAGCCGCCGGCAGTCAGCTCTCGTAACCGATTGCGGCGCTGCGTACTTGGTTGACGTAGACGGTGGAGTGGTTGTAGGCCGGGATGGCTTGCCGCCAGCCACGGACGGTGGCCAGGTCACCGCCGGCCGCGCACAGATAGCGGCCCGCGGCCAGCGCCGCATCGTCGATGTTGTCGGGGCTACCCGAAAGATCGCTGGCGGCCGCGGGTTTGCCGGTCTCCAAGGTTTTGGCGAGGGTGTTGTAGTCGGTGCCGGCGCGCACACCCCGGCGTTTCCAGGTGTCAGGGATGAACTGAAACGGTCCCATCGCACGGGCATACACCGTGCGCCCGGCTCTCGCCGTGGCGTTGGGATTGATGATCAGGGCATTGCCGCCGGTCCCGTTCAGAGCGATTCCGCGGATCGGTGGGCGCACCCGACCGTCGGCCGCGATGGTGGCACCGCCGAATCGGGCGTGATCGCTTTCCACACGGACGATCCCAGCCAGGGTGACCCAGCCGAGATGGCACGTCGGCCGTGCCTTCGCCATGGCCACCGTCGCGACCTGGGGGGCAAAGAATTAAGGGGCGATGTCTGCAGGTGAGCTGAGGGGGCTTTCAGATGAGGCTCTTGTTTTTGCGGATGCGTCGGCGCAGGTCTCGCATCAGCCCGTAGGTGGGGGCGAAGCGCAGGAAGCGTGGGATGAAGCGATTGACGAAGCCGACGAACAGGAAGAGGTGTTCGAAGCGGCGTTGATCGGCATCGGTCCATTCGGCCTGGAGTTGATCCTTGAAATACGGCGCCAGAAAACCGATCGTCAAGAACTTCAACAGGTTTCGGAACGGCAGCCGCAGATACCAGTGGATCATGCGGAGGTTGAGCAGATCATCGAGGTAGGCGCGGACCTTGTCGTCGAGGACGGCGTGGCTGCTCGCCTCGTTCCAGTAGCGGTCGAAGTCCTTGCGAGTCGCGGGCCACATATCCTTGGTGACCTGCACACCGGTCGCCAGGGTGGAAGCGGTCTGATAGAACTGCTCGGCCTGCTCATCGTTCATCTTGCCGTGCAACAACTGGTAGGTGTCTTCGAAACCGATGAAAAGGCAAGCAGCGACCCACTTTTGGAGATCTCGGTGGAAGGCGTTGTACTTGACCGGACTGTCGGGACCCGACCGCACTCGACGGTGCGCGACGTTGATCGCCTCCCGATAGGCATCGATCTCATCCTGGGTCCCCAGGATCGCGACCGCCAGATACTGCGTGGTGGTCCTGGCCCGCTTCCACGGATGCACCATCAGCGCGCCGGACTCCACTCGGCTCTCCGAAACGCCATAGCCGACACCGGGTCGCGCCATCTGCATCACCACATTGGCCGCGGCACCCGCGAAATTCCAGAAATCCAGTGCGTCAGCGAGTTTCAGCGGCCGCTTGGTCTGCGAGCGATGGCTGGCCGGAATACGGATCCGGGTTTCCTCGGTAGTCAGTGGCACCGGCGTGGACAGCGGTGCAGCGGTGGCGGTCATCGGATTCCTTCCGTTGTCGGGTTCTGTAGAGGTCGAGTGAGGTGTATGTACGTTCTGTCGTTCTTCTCCCCCCGACCTGGCACCGGACGACCATGCAGCTCCTTCCCCAGCGACCAAGAGGTCGAAGCATCATGAATATACAATAACTTATTGCCAGCAAGAACACTGCTCAACGGCGAAAAATCGTGCGCTAACCAAAGTTTAGCTGGTCAGGGCCAGTCAACTGTTCGCCTTGTTCGCTCATGAATATCGGATAACATAAGGAACCTGAATCGACGAGCCGCGATCACGCGCCGGGCATCCGCGGTCGGCTCCATGCGAGCGGTGGTCCAGCATCGCCGATCCCGCGAACCCCGCGGCCGACGCGGAGGTGTGGGCTGTCAACGAGCTCGACAGGGTGCGCTCAGTGTGAGAAGTGCACGGGCACAACCGATATCGAGTATCGAAACGGCGCTCAGCGGCTGAGGAGGTCCTTATAGGCTTCGAGGATGCCGCGGATGGATGGCGTCACGAGCAGGTCACCGTCCAGCGGTGCCCATACGTAATCGGCGTGGGCGGAAAGGACGATCGGGCTGGTGGCTGCCACCGCTACGGCGAAATGCAAGCGCCGCACCGGTTTTCCGGCCGGCGACAGGTAGTCGAAGTCGCCGATGTGGTGGCCGATGTCGGTGACGGTCAGCCCGGTCTCTTCGCGGACCCCGCGAATCAGTGCGGCGGAGACCGATTCGCCCGGTTCCACGGTGGCACCCGGAAGCTTGCGGGTCAGCGGGAGCGGTCCGGTGCTATGGGCCTCCAGCAACAACACTTCCCCGCCCCGGTCGATGATCGCACCGACTCGCAGACCGACACCATCACGTTCGCCGCGCGGCAGCGCCTCATCGAACATCGATACCGACATCGGCGGACTCACCAGCCTTCGGTCGGGCGGACGAGCCGCATTCCTGTGAAAGCAATCATCCCAATATTAACGTGACGTGCCCGCCGCAGGACAGCAGGCACCAGAGGTGTGTTCGCGCAATTGATTTCGCCCGGTAGTCCCGCCGACCGGACATACCTCCACCGCCGCTCTTCAATCACCGGATGGTTCTAAATATTGAACGTACCGGTTTCGATAACTAGTCCGAGGCGTTCGTGTCCGGAACTGAGGCTCACCTCTAGTCGATACAGCGACTACTAGCTGCCGCTTGTCGGTAGCTCGAGATTGCCTGCTTCTGTATCGTCGTGTCTGCACTTACCCGTCGGGTGGCGGACGTTTCAACACGAACGCGCAGCGGAGGGTGCCGGGAGGGTTCTAAGTAGTCGTTTTGGGTCCACGAAGTGTTGTCGCGCAACGGTAGCTCGGAATGAACGACGGAGAGGGGCGTAGGTGGCAACAGCTGCGCAATTGCGAGCAGTGCTGGCGGTATTGCAGGCCGACCTGGAAAACACCGCTTCCGGCTGGTCGGCCGAACCGCCCGTCGAACGCGCCGAGCTAGCGGGTCGGCTACACGGTTTGCTCAGTAGTGAACTGCGGGACTTGGTAGTCCAGGCCCCACTGGGGCAGTACATGGGCCACTGGTCGATGGCCGCGACCGCGGAGCAAGACGCCGTAGGCGATGTGTCGGCGCAGGCGCAGTTCGACGCACGGTGGCTGCGTCACCACATCGCTACACTGGCGTCCCGCAATGCCCCGACTCCAGTGCCCGCGCTACTGGCCGCCGCGGTTCAGGCCGTCGACGCCGCCACCACTTTGCTGGCGCTGGCCCGCGATCCCCGCGGCGAGGGCAGTCAGGCCGCGTGGCGGGCGGTAATCGATGATCTCGCGATCGCATTCCATCTGGTCAACGACGAACACGACGCCGTCACGCAGCCGATCCGCTGAGTGCCGGCACCTGACGATCACCGGTTCCGGGCGCCGAGATCGACGGACCGGAACCGGTGACGATGTCAGTCGGCTTCCGGGGTGTCGGTATAACGCTGCAGGTAGAGTTGCTCGCCCAGCTTCTCTATCAGGTCGAGTTCGGTCTCCAGATAGTCGACGTGCGACTCCTCATCCTCGAGAATGGACTCGAAGATGCGCGCGGAGGTGACATCACCGCGCGAGCGCATCAGCTCGATACCGCCGCGCAGCCGGTCCACGGCCTCCATCTCGATCTTCAGATCGGCCCGCAACTGTTCGGGGACGGTCTGGCCGATGCGCAGCGGGTTGAGCTTCTGATAGTTGGGCAGCCCCTCGAGGAAGAGGATGCGATCAGTGAGCACCTCCGCATGCTTCATCTCATCGATGGACTCGTGGCGGGTGTGCTTGGCAAGTTTGGTGAAACCCCAGTTCTCCTGCATCTTGGCGTGCAGGAAGTACTGATTGATGGCCGTGAGTTCGGCTGTCAGCTGCTCGTTGAGCAGGGTGATGATTTCCTTATCGCCTTCCATGGCTGTGATGGTGTCACAGCTCACAATCGGCGAACCGGTAAGGACGGCCTATCGTGTCGGACTATGCTGCGGGCGCCTTGACGTTCTGGTCAGGGGTCGCGCAGGCTCGGCCGACGACCTCGGCAAGGCGCCGGGTGCAGCTGCCGCAGCCGGGCTTCCAGCCGCACGCTTTTTTGACCTGCGCGGTCGAGCTGGCGCCTGCGGCGACACAGCTGTGCACGTCCGATTCGGAGACGGCGTTGCAGATACAGACGTACACGGATGCCTCATTGTGCGAGCGGGACACTTCACGAGGTTAGCCTCATCTAAAGAGGTAAGCCTCCCCTAATGTATAGCACCTTCATGCCGATTCCTGTCAATAGCCTCTCGGCACTATTCGAGGCGGTGCTCCCCGATGCGGCGGACGAGTCGGGCTCGCTCGAAGAGACCGAGCAGTTGCTGTGCCTCCGCTTTGGACAGTTCGGGTGCCGCGGTGAGTACGTCGGCTACGTCCAGCGAAACTCCGGTCGGCAGCTGGTTCACCCACTGGCACGCGGGGAGGTAGCTTCGGTCGAGTTGCACTGTCGTGGTCGAGGTGTCGCGGAAGCCGTAGGCGGTGACGGAGATTCCGGCGGTTTCGGCGTGGGTGGTGTCGACGTGCAATGCGCATTGCCCGGCTCGGACAAAGGCAGTTTCGGGGGTCACGGACAAGTCGGGGACCGGTGATCGGACCAGATCCTGGATGCTGATTCTGGCGACCGCGTCGTCGAAGGCATCCTGGGCGGCGGTGAGCCACTGCGTGCTGTCGAGGTCGTATACCGATTCACGCCAGTACGGCTCCCGGAGCAGTTCGTTGCGCAGGGAGGCCAGCAGGAAGTCCAGGCGTAGCGGTGGGATCAGCAGGATATGTAGTGAGATCGATTCCTGGTCGGAACTGGTCTCGTGCCAGTATCCGCGCGGAACATGCAGTACCGCGCCGGGTTCGAGCCGGTATTCGGTGGCGTCGTCGGGTATCTCCGATGGCGGCTCGCTTGCACCGTAGATGCGCATGATCGCGGACACCGGATCATTCGGCGCCCAGCCCTCCAGCGGCGCGGGCGCGAAGCGATTCGGCGCGACCCGCCAGGTCTTGCAGCCGGTCAGCTGCACCGTGATGACATCGACCGGATCGAAGTGCACGGAGGTGCCTGAACCGGGGCGATTGCAGAACAGCTGGCATTTCGCCGATTTCGCCGAGACTCCGAACGCGTCGGCGGCTTCTGTCGCGAACGGGGCGAATTCGGCGACGTCCTGATAGAACAGCGTGGTGCCGGCTGCATAGAAGGTTCGCGCGCTGTCCGGGCGGATAATCGCCGAACCGAGCGTGCCGTCCAGCAGCGGCAACCACGCCGATACCTGGCGGACCCGCTTGACGAACAGGTCGTCGACGGACTGGATGGCGAGCGCGTCGCGAAGCCGTTCGGCCAGCTCCGCGCGCGGTTCGGTGACCAGCACCTCGCGGCCGAGCACACCGTCGCGGAATTCCGCCAGATCCAACGGCGTGAACCAATCGGCGAACCCGAAACCTGTTGACGTATCGGTCATTCGTCGTCCCGTTGCGGGCTGAAAACAAGCTGGGCGGGGCGATTCGCGAACTCGTCCACCAAACCGTCTGCGACGGTTACCGCGGACTTGCTGATCGGGCGGACCGTGGCATCGTCCCCTTCGGGAACCGGTTTCGACCTCGCGACCAGTCCCGACGGACGGTTGAGGAAACCGTCGACCTGCCCGGCCGTGATGGTCACCTCGACCTCACCGATCGGGCGGACCGCATAGTCCTTCTCCACCTCGTGATCGACCCGAACATGAACGGCGGGAGGGACTTCGGGATTGTCCATGATTGCCATCGGCTACTCCGTAAGACGGCGTTGAGAACGAGTTCACCAGCGATGCAACATCTTTCAGCGATCGCGGAGACTGCGTGATTGCTGCCGACAATGCTGCCCCGGCACGCGAGCGAGCGTCGAGGACCGGGTCCGCTGAGCGAACCCGCAACGCCATCACCGGAATGCCCGGTTCGTCCAGCGGACTATGCCCTGGACGTGTACTTACCTGCCGAGACAGTGTGGACCGGCCACCGACACCCCGAGGAGTGAGTCGATGCCGATCATGGACAACCCCGAAGTCCCTCCGGCCGTGCACGTTCGGGTCGATCACGACATCACGAAGGACTACGCGATCCGTCCGATCGGTGCGATCGATACAACCGTGACAGCCGGGCTGGTCGACGAGTTCTCCAGCCGCGCAAAGCGGCAGATCGTGCACGCGGCGGTTGTCGAGGAAGGCGAACCTCCGGGCAGAATTCAGGACGAGGGAGAACCACCTGGCTCGTGATCGCCCGAGGTTCCCGCAGCACCGTGAGACATCGGTGAAACGCGGGTGAGAGCTGGAAGTCGGAGGCTTCTCACTATCTGCACGGGAGGACAGACAGTGAGCGAAGCGATCACGGAGAACACGGGGACCACTGGCGGGCGCACCGTGCTCGAGGGAGCATTCGCCCTGCTCGAGGTGCTAGCACACGGCAACGAGATGGGTTTGACCCGGTTGGCGGCGGCAGCGGGATTGCCGAAGGCAACGGCGTACCGGCTGCTCAACCAGTTGGTCGCCGAGGGGGCGGTGCAGCGGCGCGGCGGCCGCTATCAGATCGGCCCCCGGGTATTCCGGCTCGGCCAGACCTGGCAACCAGCGCGGCTGCTCCGGGCGGCCTCGGCACGGCCGCTGCGACAGCTCACCGCGGCATCCGATCGCGGCGGGTTCAGCCTCGCGGTGACCGACCGGGGACACACCATGCTCATCGGCGGCATCGGACGCGAGATCGACGAGATTTTTCCACTGCGGCCGGGAGTACTGCTGCCGCCGGGCACGGCCGCCGAGCAGGTCTTGGCCTTCGGTCATCCGAATCCCACACCGCCGGAGGGTTTTTCGGCGCGAGAGTGGCGTCGCCGAATCACCATGAGCAGCGCCACGGAACTTGCCTACGACACCGATATGAGCCGATTCCGACTCGCCTGCGTCGCCGCGCCGGTGCACGGCCCCGCGGGTGAGATCGTCGCGGCGCTGGCGGCGACCGTGGCCGAAGTCCAGCGAATCCCGGGCGTGGCCGAAGCGGTAAAGCGGGCGGCAGGATTGGTCAGCACCAATCTCACCAAACTCCTCAGATCGCATGGAGTGCTGACACTCTGACCGGATATGAGGCGGCCGGTCCTTGCCGCATTGCGGCAGGAACCGGCCCTGGATGTGGTCGGTGATCACATGCCGAGCATGGAACGCAAGAAGTCCACGGTCATCCAGAACATATCCATCAACATCGGGGTCTCACCTTCTTCGCTAGTTGCCCTCACAACCCGCCATACCCAGCGATATGACAGTTACGCAGCGACTCACCGGCCACCGGTCGACCGCCGCGGCAGCGGTGCGGGGTTCCCTACGCACCCCCGTCACGTATGGACGGGTACGGCCGACAGACGCGCCCGAGCTGTCTCGTACTCCTCGATGAGGCGGTCGACGACGGCGGCGGCCGGACGAACCGCGTCGACGTTGCCGATGCCATGACCGGCACCCCAGACATCGCGCCAGGCCTTCGCATCCTTGGCGCTGCCGCCGGCGAAATTCATTGCCGCGGAGTCGGATCCGGGTAGGGCATCGGGGTCGAGGCCGGCGGCGATGATGCTGCCGCGCAGGTAGTTGCCGTGCACGCCGGTGAAGAGGTTGCTGTAGATGATGTCGGAGGCGGTCGAATCGATGATCATCTGCTTGTAGTCGGGTGCCGCGTTCGCCTCGTCGGTGGCGATGAACATCGACCCGATGTAGGCGAAGTCGGCACCCGCCGCCTGGGCGGCCAATACCGAGTTGCCGTGCGCGATCGATCCGGACAGCACCAGCGGTCCGTCGAACCAACTCCGGATCTCCTGGACCAATGCGAATGGCGACTGCGTTCCTGCGTGACCGCCCGCGCCCGCCGCCACGGCGATGAGCCCGTCGGCGCCCTTTTCGACGGCCTTGCGGGCGAAGGCATTGTTGATGACGTCGTGCAGCACGATGCCGCCGTAGGCGTGGATGCGTTCGTTGACCTCCGGCCGAGCCCCCAGTGAGGTGATCACGATGGGGACACGGAATTCCTCGACCACCGCGAGATCGTGGTCGAGCCGATCGTTGGTCTTGTGCACGATCAGGTTCACGGCGTACGGCGCGCTCGGCGACTGCGGATTCCGGGCATCGAATTCGGCCAGCGCCTCGATGATCCGGGTGAGCCAGTGCCGCAGTTCGGATTCCGGGCGGGCATTGAGTGAGGGGAACGACCCGACTATGCCCGATGTCGACTGGGCAATGACCAACTCCGGATTCGACACGATGAACATCGGGGACGCGATAACGGGCAGACGCAGTCGGTCGCGCAGGACGGGCGGCACGCTCATGGAATCTCCTCGAACACGGCCGGAGGTTGGGAATGCGCTGATCGTGACGGCCGCGACGGAAATCAGGATACTTTATTGCGCAATAGGACCGGCGTCGTCGGGCCGAATCCTCGAATATCCGCAGGTTCCAGTGCTGTGAGGTCGAAGTCGGGATGCCCGGCGAGCGCCTCGGCCACCGCGGGTGCGACCAGCACGGTATTCGGTTCGGTGCGCACGGTGAGTCGACTCGCCAGATTCACCGTGGTGCCGAAGACATCACCCAGGTGCCGGGCCACCGGTCCCAGCGCCAAACCCACCCGCAGGCCGCGGATATCGGCATCGTCTTCGAAGGCCGCGATCAGCCCGGTGGCGATATGCGCGAGGGCCGCGGCGTTGTCGGCAGTGAACAGCACCTCGTCGCCGAGCGTTTTGACGACGTCACCACCGCGGTCGACGACGATCTCGGTGACGCGATATTCGAATCGCGCGATGATGCGCGTCAGCTCGATCTCGGAGCGATCCCGGCTCAGTTCCGTGAAGTCGACGATATCGGCGAAGCCCACGCCCGATACCGCCGACGTGGACTCGTCGGCCTCGGGCATGGCCACCGCGACGCTCAACTGGCGACGCCAGATCTGCCCGACCAACCACTGCACCTCCGAGGTCCGGTCGGTCAGGACCCGGACCGCCTCGGCGCGCCCGACACCGTTCGCTCCCGACCGGCTGGTGACGATCTCCACCTGCAACTGCGCCAGATGCGCGATGGAGCGACTCAACACCCGGGCCAACCGCAGCGAATCGGGCTCGGCCACCGCACCTTCGGCAACGAACCCGGTCATCATGCGCAGCATCTCGATATCGGATTCGGTGAATTCGAGATCGCCCGCATCCGCGGCCGGATAACCGAGCGCGCCCCAGTACCGGCGGGCCCGCGCGAGCGGTACCCCGGCGGCGGCCGCGGCCTGTGCGGCAGTGTAGCGCGGGGCAGCGGTCACAGCAGTGAATATCCGCCGTCGACCGTGATCGTCGTTCCCGTGACATAGGCCGAGGATTCGGCGGCCAGGAACAAATAGATGCCGGGCAGGTCGGCGGGGGTTCCCCAGCGCCCGAGGGCGGTATGGCCGACGATATCGTTCTCGCGCTCGGCATCTCGGTGCCAATGCGCTCCCATCCCGGTGTCGAACCAGCCGAGCGCGACCGCGTTCACGGTGATCGCACGTGGTCCGAGTTCCTGTGCCAGGGCCTGAACCAGGGCGTGGGCGCCGCTCTTGGAAGCCGCGTACGCGGAAAGTCCGGCACGCGGCCGCTGACCGATGACCGAACCCGTGACGATGATCCGACCGCCCTCCCCCAGCACCGACGCCGCCGCACGCGCACCCAGGAAGGTACCGGTCAGGTTCACGTCGATGATGTCGCGCCATACGGCGGGCTTGGTCTGCGTCACCGTCGAAACCTCCGGCGACACACCGGCATTGCAGATCCACACGTCCACGCCCCCGAAGCGCTCGACCATGCGTTCGGCCACGGTGTCGTTGAACTCGTCGTCGCGCACATCACCCGCGCACACCAGCGGGTCGCCGTGCAGCGAGTCGGCCACCTCGCGCAGCGCGTGCTCCGACCGCGCGACCAATCCCAGCTGTGCCCCCGCGGCGTCGAAGGCGGTCGCGAGTACCCGTCCCAAGCCGCGTCCGGCGCCGGTAATGACTACGCGTCGCCCCGATACGTCGGCATGCCCCATACCCATTGCATCTCACCGTCCATCCACCGATAAATTCTTCGACCGGTCGGTACACTGTACCGCGCGAACGTAGCACACAAACGGAGGCATCGAATAGTGAGCAGCAATCCAGCGCCCGCCAAGGTCGGGCTCGAGCCGCATCCCGCCGACGAGCGACTGGCCATCCTGCGCATCGAGCGCCATCCGGTGAACGCGCTCGACCAGGAGATGTGGGATCTGCTCGAAACCGTTGCGGCGGAACTGCACAGCAGCAGCACCACCTATCGGGCGGTCGTGATCACCGGCGGCGAACACTTCGCAGCCGGCGCCGACGTGAAGGAGATGCTCAGCCTCTCCCCCGAGGCGTTCGGACAGCGAAACCGGGTGCTGCAACAAGCATTTCACGCCCTGGCAACTACTCCGCAGATCACGATCGCGGCGATCAACGGCTACGCGCTCGGCGGCGGCTGCGAGCTGGCGCTGGCCGCCGATTTCCGCATCGGCGGTCGCGGCGCCGTTCTCGGCCTGCCCGAGATCACGCTCGGGATCATGCCCGGCTCCGGTGGTACACAACGTCTTTCGCGGATCGTCGGACTCGCCGGAGCAAAGGATCTGATCCTCACCGGACGCCTCGTGCGCGCGGAGGAGGCCCTGCGCATCGGCCTCATCGATCAACTGCTCGACGACGCCGATGTGTTCGACGCCGCCGTCGAGCGAGGCCTCTCGTACGCCCGCGGCCCGCTCGCGCTCAGGTATGCGAAGCAGGCGATCGATAACGGATTCGACATGCCGATCGAGGACGGGCTGGCACTGGAAGCCGATCTGATCACCCGATGCTTCGCAAGCGAGGACGGACAGCACGGTCTGCGCAGCTTCGTCCAGGAAGGCCCGCGAAAAGCAACCTTCCACGGCCGATAACTTTCATTGTATGTACTGACCGATTGGTCTAAAATACGGTGACCGGGGCCACGGATCGACAATGAAGTACGACAGGAGTCGCGAATGAGTGAGTTGAGTTTCGAGGGCCGCGTCGCGGTGGTTACCGGCGCGGGTCGCGGCATCGGGCGGGCCCACGCCCGGCTCCTGGCCGAACGCGGGGCGAGCGTCGTCGTCAACGACCTCGGCGGATCGATCGAGGGCGACGGCGCCGACACCACACCGGCCCAGGCGGTCGTCGACAGCATCATCGCGGCCGGTGGTTCGGCCATCGCCGACGGCAACGACGTCTCGACACCGGCCGGGGCCCAGGCGATCATCGACGCCGCGGTAGAGCGGTTCGGCCGCATCGACATCCTGATCAACAACGCGGGCATCGTCAGGTACGCGGGCCTGCCCGATGTCGAACTGGACAATGTCGAGCGACACCTCGCCGTACATCTGCTCGGCTCGTTCAACACCATGAAGGCCGCCTGGCCGCATTTCCTGAACCAGAGCTATGGCCGGGTAGTGCTGACCACCTCGAGCGGAATCTTCGGCATGGACGTCAACCTGCCGTATGCGACGGCGAAGGCAGGCCTCATCGGCCTGGCGCGCAGCGCGAAGCTGGCCGGTGAACCGCACGGGATCAAGGTGAATCTGCTTGCGCCCGCGGCCTATACCCGCATGGCCGGTGGCGATCCCGACAGCGACGAGAATGCCGCGGCCGCCGCCGCGGCCATGCCATCGGAGTCGGTGGCGCCGATGGCCGCCTTCCTGGCCCACGAGAGCTGCCCGGTCAACGGCGAGATCTACACCGCGGGAGCGGGCCGCTTCGCACGACTGTTCCTGGCCTCGACGGAAGGCTATCTGGCACAGGGCCCGGCCACGATCGAAGATGTCGCCGCACACTGGGCGGCGATCAATGACGAGACCGGCTATTACGTGCCGACGGATCTGATGAATTGGTCCGCCACCTTCCTGAAGCATCAGTTCGCTCAGATGAGCGCCGACGCAACGTCATAGCGGCGATAGGCAGCAGCCCGTCGCTTGCCGCACCCGGTGGGAGAGGTGCGGCGAGCGACGGGCTTCCTAGTGTTCGAGCCCCTTCGCGAGCAGCACACCGAGCACGGAACGGCCATGGGCCAGTTCGGCTTCGGCCGCCGCCTCGTCGATCCGCTCGATCAGAATTCCGTTCAAGAAGATCTCGCAATAGAAGCGGGCGAGCTCGTCCACCTGCAGATCCGCGCGCCGACCCACCCACTGATATGTGTAGTTGTGCAGGTTCAGGTACGCGAGGGTGGTGAGCTCCAGATCCCGCACCCGCAGCTTGCCCTGCCGATGCCCGTCGGCGAGCACGTCGCGGATCTGCGACTCGAAACGCTGGCGCTTGGCCCGGAATCGGATGCGGTATTCACCCTGCAGTTGATGGTGCTCGTGCAGAAAGACCCACACGTGATCTTGCCGGTGCACGATCTGGCGCAGTAGCGATTCCGAGAGCAATCGCAGACGGGTCTGGAAACCGATATCCAGCCGGACGATCGCCGAGGCCTCGGTGAGCAGTGGATCCATCACGCGGTCGTGGATCTCGGCCAGCAACTCTTCTTTGGAACCGATGTAGTAGTACAGCGCACCCCGGGCCAGTCCGGCGGCGGCGCCGATATCGGCGACCCCGGTGCTCGCATAGCCGTTCTTCGAGAAGAGCTCGACGGCGACATCCACCACTTGCTCCCGCTTGCGGTAGTAGCGGGCGGTTTTCGCGCGTTCCGTGCGCGTTGTAGGCATCGCGGCGCTCCCTTCCTTCGAGCGAAAACAGTTCGGTGCAGGTCAGGCATAGCGCCTCACCTGCACCGAACCGAATCTGGAATCCGGCGACCCGCGTCAGACGGTCGCGACCGGGGTCAGCGGGCTGCCCATCGTCCCGGGCAGGCGCAGCGGCGGCGCCGTCAGCAGGAAGCGGCTGCGTTCGTGTTCGCGCAGCCAGGTCGCCAGTTCCTCGGTGTACCAGAGCTCACCCAGCGGGATGCCGAGCTTGAACAGGCACAGGTTGTGGATCGGCAGCAGCGTGTGCGGCGTCTCGCTGTCGGGCGCCCAGCCTTCGACCGCGTAGTTGTCCGAGACGAGCGCCGAAATCTGCGATTCGGCGATCCACTCCAGCAGCGACTCATCCGTCGCGTCGAGGTAGGGGTACATGGCCTGGATCTCCGGTCCCGGGTTCTTCTCCCAGGCGAGAACCTGGGTGGCGAAGCCGGTGTGCAGCAGGAGCATGTCGCCCGGTTCCACGACGACGTTGTCCTTCGCCATGATGTCTTTGAGCATCTTCAAATCGACCGGCTGCCAGTCGCTTCCGAGGTGCGACACGTCGATCAGGACGCCGCGGCCCTGCATGCCGTGTGCGGCCATGTGCTCGCAACCGAGGTGCTTGGCGAAGGAGACACTTCCGCTGCCGTCACCCTTGGCGTCCTCCTGGGGACCGACGATATCGGTCCCGGGGCGAAATCCGTTATAGTACACCGGTTCCGCGACACCGTCGCCGTCCGCGTCGAACAATGCGCCCTGATGCGCCAGCGAGTCCCACTGCGTCGAATACTGCAGCCAGAGCGTCACGACATCGTCGCTCCACAGATCGATGAAGCTGGGGGCGATCTTGTCGCGCGCGACGACGTTGTAGAAGGTGTCCTGATTGTGCGCCAGATCCTCGGTCGGCCGAAGGATCGGCGGATACCGGCGCTGGTTCAATGCGCTACCGCCCGGGTAGTCCAGCGGCAGGCTCAGGCTGAAGGTGATGCCGTGTTCGACCTCGCGCACCCCCTGCAGAACCTTCTCCGGGGTGAGCAGGTTGACCCGCCCCAACTCATCGTCGTCGCCGAAATCGCCCCAGTTCGAACCGGGCGGGCGTTGCTTCCACCGTTTGGTCACGGGTTGCTCCTATCTCTCTTACATCACGTAGGTGATCTTGCGGTGCCGGAAGAGCCACGAGGCGCCATCGTGACGCAGGGTGTCCTCGTAACGGCCCGCGATCAGCACAGCCCAACCCGATTCACCACGCTGCAGGAAGACCAGGTCGCTGTTCACGGTCGCCTCGTCCTCGGTCCAGGATGTGATGACGGTGTTGGCCACCAGGTGCCGTTGCGGTTGGGTGGGCACCATCCCGGCAAAGACCTGACGGATGGCTTCGTGGCCCTCGAACGTGCCGACGCCCATGATCTCGCTGACGCCATCGGGGCAGAACAGCGTGACGATGTCGTCGGTGCGTCCATCGTCGAGCGCATGCGCGTACGCGGCGATGGCGTTGTGGACCCCGTGCGCGACCTGCGCCTGGGTGGACTCGCTCATTGATTCTCCAAAGATGTTCTGGTTCCGGCAGATTCGCCGTTTCTAGGTCAGGTACGTCGTCTTGCGGTGCTGGAACAGCCAGACTCCGTCGCTGCGGCGCAGCGTGTCCTCGTATCGACCGACGACCTGCACCGCCCACCCCGCCTCGCCGCGCTGGAAGAAGGCCACGTCGCTGACGGCCGTCGCCTCGTCCGCGGTCACGGCGGTGATCAGGGTGTTGGCGACGAGGTGACGCTGCGGCGCCGTCGGCGCCCAGCCTTCGAATGCCGCCCGCAGCGCGTCCTGACCGCTGATCGGGTCCATGCCCGGAATCTCGAGCACCCCGTCGGGCGCGTACAGGGCGACGATTTCATCGGCCTGTCCCGCGTCCTGCGCCTGCGTGTGGGCGCCGATCGCCGCACGCACGCCGGCCGCGATCCGGGCTTCGTTGGATTCGCTCATTTTCTCTCCATCTTCGAACAGAACTGCCTGCTAGATCGCTTCATGCGGCCGCTTCCTCGACCTTGGACAAGATGAATGCCGAGTACTCGTTCGCGGCGAGTTCGGCGATCAGCCGCTGTAGGTTGGGCCGCCCGGTCGGATTGAGCAGCTGCTTGACCGCCTTGCCGGGAATGTTCGATCCGTAGAAATAGCTGCTCTCCAAGAACAGCGACCCGCTGCTGTTGACCGTTTCGGTCCACTCCGCCTCCGCGGCGGGGTCCACCTCGATGACTTCGTAGCCGTTGTCGCGTGCGTGCACCAGCGCCCCGATGACGCAATCCACCTGGTCACCGGCGTAACGCGGGTTGTTGCCGAGTGCGCCGTGCGGCCCGCCGGGGAAGAAGAAGTTCGGGAACCCGGCCGTCGTGACCCCCAGGTAGGTATTGGGCCCCTCCGACCAATACTCCTCGAGCGCAAGACCATTGCGGCCGCGGACGCCGAGCCGATTGAGCGCACCGGTGCCGAAGTCGTAGCCGGTCGCCCAGATGATGATGTCGAATTCACGCGGGCCTTCGGCCGTCTCGATGCCCGTCTCGGTGATGCGGACGATCGGGGTCTCTCTGAGCGCGACGAGCGAAACGTTCGGCTTGTTGTAGGCCTCGAAGTAGCCGGTCACGAAGGGTGGACGCCGACCGGCGTAGATGTGGTCCTTCGGGATCAGTTTGTCGGCCGTCGCGGGATCGGTGACGATGCCGCGAATCTTGTCCGCGATGAATTCGCAGAACTCCTTGTTCACTTCGGGATTGGTCGTGAAGTCGATGTAGTTTTCGGTCAGCTTCGTGAAACCCGGGCTGTTCCACATCTTTTCGAAGAACGCCTGCCGCTGTTCGGCCGTATCGTCGGTCGAAAAGCGGCTGGGCAGCGCATGCAGGAATCCGCTCGGCGAGGTGTTCAGGGTCTCGCGGATCCGTTCGAAGTCGGCCTTGATCTCGGCCCGCTCCTGCGGGGTGAGCGGGGCGTTGTTCAGCGGCGTGCACCAGTCCGGCGTCCGCTGGTACACCGTCAGCGAGGCGACCTGGTCGGCGATGGCCGGAACGATCTGCACGCCACTGGATCCGGTGCCGATGATGGCGACGCGCTTACCGGTGAAATCGACCGGTGTCTGCGGCCAGCGACCGGTGTGATGCTGTTCGCCGCCGAACACCTCGCGTCCGGGCACCTCCGGAATGAACGGCACCGACAGCACCCCGGTCGCGGCGACGAGGAAGCGTGCGCGATGCTCGGCGCCATCATCCGTGCGCACCGTCCAGATTCCGGCCGACTCGTCGAATTCCGCGGCGGTCACCCGGACGCCGAACCGGATGTGGCGACGCAGATCGAATCGGTCCACCACGAAGTTGAAGTAGCGTTCGTTCTCCGGCTGGCCGGTGAACCGCTCCGACCACTCCCACTCCTCCCACAGTTCCTTGGAGAACAGGTAGCCGTAGGTGTAGCTCTCGGAGTCGAAACGCGCCTCGGGATAGCGGTTCCAGTACCAGGTCCCGCCGACGCCGTCGCCCGCCTCGAGCAGCTGCACCGAGAAGCCCTCCTCGCGGGCCCGGTACAGCTGATAGATGCCCGTCACGCCCGCGCCGACCACCAGGACGTCGACCGCGTCAGCCGTCGTACCAGCGGCGTTCGCCGATCCACTCATATGTTCTCCAATCTCGAATGGGTCGCCTGCTGTACGACGCCAAAGATGTTTCGACCGGTCGGTCTATGACGTTGGTCACGAGACTAGAGCCGAATCCGATCGGAATCAACAGCGCCCCGTCCGAACTTTTCGTACGCGCGGACGCCGCCCCCTCATTGATTGTACCGACCGATTGTTCTAACATTGCCGACAACCAGTAGCACAACGGAATGCGATGGGAGTCGCTGATGACAACCAAGGACACCGACTTGCGCACCGAGGGTCTCGCGGTGATGCGCGCGGCCCTGCCCGGCGTCTTTCCCGAGGGCGATATCGACCTGCGTGACGGTCAGCTCGGTGAAGATCTCGTCGAGATCGGCCTGGTCAGTGTGTGGGCCCAGCTGTGGGGCCGGGAGGGACTCGCTCCACGCGATCGCAGCCTGGTCACACTCGGCATTCTGATCGCGCTCGGGTCCGAGACCGAGTTCGGGCACCACGTCCGAATCGGCTTGACCAACGGACTCACCAAGGACGAGATCGCCGAGGTCATCTACCACGCCAGCGGCTATGCCGGATTCCCGCGCGCGACCGCGGCACGCACCGCCGCCCGGGCCGCGCTGGGTGAATCGGCACCGGGCGAATAACCCGGCCCGGCAACCGCTTTCGACGCAAAGGAACGAATATGTCACTCGCAGGCAAGCTCGCCGTCGTCACCGGCGGCGGTAGCGGGATCGGCCAGTCCATCGCGACCGTACTCGCGGCCAAGGGCGCCGCGGTCGCGATCTGGGATCTGAACCTGGAGAACGCCGAGAAGACCGTCGCCTCGATCCGCGAAGCGGGCGGCACCGCCATCGCGGTCGTCGGCGATGCGGCCGATGCCGATGCCATCTCGGCGTCGGCCGCCCGCACCCACGCCGAGCTCGGACCCGTCACCGTGCTGGTCAACAATGCCGGAATCACGACGTACGAGCCATTCACGAGCTTGTCCGAGGATTCCTGGGATCGCATGATCGGGATCAATCTCAAGGGCCCCTTCCTGGTTACCAAGGCGCTGGTCCCCGATATGCTCGCGGCCGGATGGGGCCGGATCATCAATATCTCCTCGTCCTCCGCGCAGACCGGAGCACCGGGCATGGCCCACTACGCGGCTTCCAAAGGCGGCGTGATCGGCCTGACGAAGGCGTTGGCGGTCGAGTTCATCGAACAGGGAATCACCGTCAACCACGTTCCGCCCGGATTCATCGACACCCCACTGACCCGCCAGACCATCGACGTGGAAGCGGCAGCGGCGCATATGCCGATGAAGCGGGCCGGGCAGCCGGAGGAGATCGGCCATGCGGTCGCCTACCTCGCCTCCGAGGAAGCCGGTTACGTGACGGGTCAGACGCTCAGTGTGAACGGTGGACGCTATCTGTTCTGACAACTCGATCCGCTGATGAAGCCGGGTTCGCGGCCGGATGGATTCGCCTCCAGGTGGGAGTGCTCGGTACTCCCGCTCCCCGGCAACGGCGCCGGTGGTGGTCCCCGATGATGTGGATCTGGAGGCGATCCGGCCGCCGGAAGATATGTCGGCCGGGTGGTTGTGACGGACGCGCGTAGAGGAATACACGATGAGGATCGGAATCGTCGGATGCCGTCCCGCGGATCTCGCGCGCGCAATCGATGGACGTGCTCAGCTCGATGGCGAATATCGCGGGGTACCGCGCGGTCGTCGAGGCCGCGCACGAATTCGGCCGGTTCTTCACTGGTCAGGTCACCGCGGCCGGAAAGGTGCCGCCCGCAAAGGTCTTGGTGGCCGGTGCCGGAGTCGCCGGACTGGCCGCGATCGGTGCGGCGAGCCGGCTCGGCGCGATCGTGCGGGCCACCGATCCGCGGCCCGAGGTCGCCGAACAGGTCGAATCCGTTGGCGGACAATATCTCTCGGTCGATGTCGAGGAGCAGATGGCGGCTACGGACGGCTATGCCAAGGCCACGAGCGAGGCATACAACCGCAAGGCCGCCGAGCTCTACTCCCAGCAGGCCGGGGAGGTCGACGTCATCATCACCACGGCACTCGTCCCGGGTCGGGCGGCGCCGCGGCTGATCACCCGTGCCGATGTCGCGTCGACGAAGTCCGGCAGCGTGATCGTCGATATGGCGGCGGCGCAGGGCGGCAATGTGGAAGGTTCGGTGCCCGGCCGGAAGATTGTCACCGACAACGGTGTGACGATCATCGGCTACACCGATCTGGTCGGCCGGCTGCCCGCACAAGACTCGCAGCTCTACGGCACCAACCTCGTCAACCTGTTGAAGCTGCTGACACCGGGCCAGGACGGTCGGCTGGTCCTCGATCTGGAGGACGTCGTGCAGCGGGCCATCACCGTCGCTCGGGACGGCGCGAAGCTGTGGCCGCCACCGCCGGTGCAGGTCTCGGCCACCCCGGTGGTCGCACCGAAAGTCCTACCGCAGCGGTCAACCCCGCCGCCCAAGACCAGCCCGATCGCGGGCATGCCGGTGCTGCGCGTGTGGGAGGCCGAGAACGTCATCGTTTTCAAGCGGTCGATGGCGGCCGGATATGCGGGCGTGCAGAATCCGCTGTTCTTCGGGGAGAACACCCAGATGCTGTTCGGCGACGCCGAACAACGTGTCGAAGACATCGTGCGCGCGCTGGACCGCGTCCCTGCCCACTGATGCCCGGAGCGGCTCGGCTCCGGGCATCCGAGCGCGAGTCAGACGCCCTCGGGGACCTCAGCGAGCTTCTCGGACTTGTCGAAACCGACGATATCGGCGAGGGTGCCGCCCAGGATAGCCGCGCGATCCTCGTCGGGAACCCCTTCGAAATTCTCGGCGATGCATTCGGCGCTGCCGCGGAAAGTTCCCTCCGCATGCGGGTAATCGTTGCCCCACATGATGGTCGTCAATCCGGTGATGTGCCGGGCTTTGACCGCGGTCGGGTCATCGGCGAACTGGACGTGGATCTGGCGCTGCACATACTCACTCGGCTTCAGCGGCCACGGCCACTTCGCATTGATATTGAACAGCCGTCCCATGGTCGGCTGATCCTTCGGCGAACGAGTTTCGTCCCAGAAGCCGAGCCACCAGTCCGGGTCCTGGCCGGTGCCGGTCCGCCATGACCGGTCCATCATGCCAAGGTAGGAAACCAGCCAGCCCGCGCTGTACTCGACCAGGTTGAAGTGCAGATTCGGAAAGCGTTCACAGACGCCGCCGCCGACCAGGTCGGCGATGATGCCCTGCGGGATCGCGGAGGCGGTATTGCCGCCGCCCATGGTCCGGCCCGCCACCATATCGTCGGTGAGCTGCCCCTTGCCCATATTGACCGCCATCATCAGGCCCTTGACGGTGACCGCCGTCTCCGAGGTTTCTTCCTTGACCGAAACCCCGCCGGTAGCGACGTGGAAGAACACCGGCATTCCGTTGGCCTGCGCGGCCGCCCAGATCGGGTCGTAATGCCGTGACCAATACGGCACCGGCGGCAGCTCCGGCACCAGGATGGCCCCGAGACCGGCGCGGGCACAGCGTTCGATCTCGGCGACCGCATCCGGAATATCGGTGACGGGGATGGCGGCGGTCGGGCGCATCCGGTCCTTGTACCGGAGATAGCGCTCGACAATGTAATCGTTGTAGACGCGCGCATGCGCCATCGACAACTCGTGATCGTCGGTGAACAGCACGAACAGCGACAGATTCGGGAACATCACGGCGGCGTCGACGCCATCGATATTCATATCCCGAAGGATGTGCTCCGGCTCGCCGTCCGGAGTCGGTCCGGCGGTCTGCCGGTACTTCGAAATGGTCCAGCCGTCGAAGCCGATCGTGTGGAGTTTCTTGAACTCGGTGTGTCCACCCGGCACGATCGGCTCGTCGAGGGTGAATTCCTCTTCCCAGAGCGCCCGTTCCCGAAGATGTACGGGCAGCCGGGTTTTGAACAGGTCGACCGGTTCGATGATGTGCGAGTCACCGGAGGCGACGAATTCCTTGAACATGCGGTACCTCTCTCGTCCCTCGATGCGCCATTGGCAATCGGTAAAGGGATCCGCGTCCAAGGTTACTTGTACCGCTCGGTCCAGTCTTCGAAATTGAGGATACTTCTGCCGCCAAAGTCGGTGTAGTACTGCATATATGCCGTGAGGAGTGCACCTAAACCTGAAGTGCGCGGCCGCGGACGCCGCGTCCGGGAGCAACCGCTCGACGGCGGTGCGGACGCGGGCCACGGCCGCGCTTGCGACTACCAGGCAACAGGCAGTTCGTAGATGCCGTAGGCGAGCGAATCACCCTTGAACCGCAACTGGTCGAAGTCGACGCCGAGTCGCAGCGTCGGGATGCGGCGGTAGAGGGTGCCGAATACAACCTCGAGTTCGATGCGCGCAAGCTGCTGGCCGATGCACTGGTGTGGCCCCCAGCCGAACGCATGATGGTGGCGCGCCTCGCGCAGCAGATCGAGCTTCTCCGGGTCAGGGAACGCCACCGGGTCGAAGTTGGCAGCGGGCAACGAGCTGATGATGCCCTCCCCCGCACGGATCGTATGGCCTTCGACCTCGATGTCCTCGGTGGCGATGCGGCGCTGCAACAGGTGCGGGATGGTCAGATAGCGCAGCAGTTCCTCGACCGCGCCCGCGATGACCTTCTTATCCTCGGTTTCGCGCAGCAGTGCCAGCTGGTCCGGATTCTCCAGCAGCAGCGCGGTCGCGAGCGTGATCATATTCGCGCTGGTCTCGTGACCGGCGATGAGCATGATCATGCCCATGATGGTGGCGCCGGGCATATCCAGCTCGCCCGCCTTGACCCGCGCCGCGAGGTCGGAGACAACGTCCTCTGCGGGGTTTTCCATCTTGGCCACGATCAGCTTGCCCAGGTAGGCGCCGAGGGCCGCACTCGAGACGCTGTTCTCCTCCGGAGTCACCTCCCGACCATTGGTGATCTTGGCGTGTTCCTCGAAGAAGTCGTGATCCTCGTACGGCACGCCGAGCAGTTCGCAGATCATCAGCGACGGCAGCGGCAGCGACAGGGCCTCCACCAGATCGGCCGGATTCGGGCCCGCCAGCATCTTGTCGATGAGGTCGTCGGTGACCCGCTGGATCGCCGGACGGACCTTCTCCATCCGCCCACGCGTGAACGAATTCGTCAGCATCCGACGCAATCGCGCATGCTCGGGGCCGTCGGTGTCGAAGAGCGTCTTCGGCCGGTCATGGATCGTCTCGGCGATGCTCCGGGTCATATACGGGAATCCGGGCAGATGGTCGTTGGCGCTGACCCGCGGATCACCCATGACCTGTCGCTGGGCGGCGTGCGAGGCAATCAGCCACGGGGTCCGGCCGTCCCAGGTGCGCACCCGCGAGACCGGGCGACCGGCGGCGTGCAGCTCACGCAATTCCGGCGAGGGCAGGAACGGGCACTTGGCATCGCGCGGCGTCGGGTATTCAGGGACATCCACGGTCTCGGTCATGATCGGCTCTCCTTGGCTCGACATTTCATTCCTCGATGGAGATCGCCAGCGCAGGACAGACGGCCGCCGCCTGCCGGACATCCTCGGCCTGTTCGGCCGACGGGTGTTCGTTCAGCAGCACCACGATGCCGTCCTCGTCACGTTGGTCGAACACCTCGGCAGCGGCGGCAACGCATTGCCCCGCGGCGACGCACTTGTCTTCGTCGATGACAACCTTCATCGGTTCTCTCCTGGTCATTTCGGTGAATTGGGCTGGGGCTGAAGGCAATCAGGGCCGAGGAGTGGCCGGACTCGGGAGCGTATCGACGATCTCCTGTCGGCGCTGGCGGGTCTGTTTGGGCATATTCCAGCCGAGGACCCCGGTGACCACATCCGCGTCGCGGTACCGCGCGACGAACCGACCGGTCGCCGGGTCACCGTCGACGATGTCGACATCGGCACCCGCGGAAAGCCTGCCGTGCACCTGGATCTTCACGTCGAACTGATCGGTCCAGAAGTAGGGCACCGGCACATACGGCTGGTCCTGCCCCATGATCACACCGGCGACGGCCGCGGCCTGCTCGGTGGCATTGGTCCGGTTTTCCAGGCGGATCAGCCCGCCGAAATGCTCGTGATGCCACCGGGCCAGATCGCCGACGGCATAGATGCCCTCGGCGGCACGGCAGCGAGAATCGCAGACCACACCGTTATCCAGCTGCAGCCCACTGTCTTTCAGCCAGCCGGTCGCCGGGGCCGCGCCGATCGCGACCACCACGACATCCGCGGGCAGCACTTCGCCGGAGCCGAGCCGCACACCGGTGACTCGACCGTCCACGCTGTCCAGGCCGACGACGCCGGTGCCGAGTCGCAGCCGCACACCGCGCTCGGTGTGCAAGTCCGCCAACAGTTTCGACACCATCGCGCCGACCTGCAAGGCCATGGGGGCCGGCTGCGGACCGGTCATCGTCACGTCCAGCCCGAGTGTGCGTGCGGTGGCGGCGATTTCGGCACCCAGGACGCCCTCGCCGACGACGACCAATCGCGAACCGATCAGTAGATCCGCTCGTAGCGCCAGCGCGTCGTCGAGTGTGCGCAATACGTGCACACCGGTCAGGTCATCCTGTCCGGGCAATGTCCGCGCCCGCACGCCCGTGGCGAGTACGACCGCATCCGCCCGCAATTCGTGACCCGCTGCGGTTCGAACGGTTCGTGTGGCCGGATCCAGCGCCGTCGCCGCAGCACCGAGTACGAATTCGACATCCAATGCCGCGAGCATCTCCTGCTTGCGTAGCGCGGCCCGATCCGGTTCCCACGCGCCGGAGAGCACCTGCTTGGACAGCGGCGGTCGATCGTACGGTGCGTGCGGCTCATCGCCGAGCACCGTGATCGTGCCTTGAAAGTCCTTGCGCCGCAGCGCTTCCACCGTGGACAATCCAGCAGCCGACGCACCGACCACCAGCACCTGTTCCGGCGCGGTCATGCGACTGCCTCGCGCACATACCTCATCTGCGACTCCGTTCGACTGCCTCGTGCCCGGCGACAATCGAATGTTAGACCTATCGGTCGGTACAATCAAGGAAAACCAGTGGACCAGCGGCAGGAGGTCGGGTTCGGCCGCAGGCGACCGACCGAACCGGGCAAAAAGAGTGAACTATTTTCCGGCCACGACCTGCACGGCGGCATACGCACCGCCGTCGACGAGCAGGTCGATGCCATTGCGGAAATTTGCCTGATCGGACCGCGCGAAGGCAACCAAGGCGGCCACCTCACCGGATTTGCCCATCCGCCGCAACGGTGTGCCCCCGACCAGCTTGCCCGTCATCGGATGCGCTTCGGCTTCCTGTTTCCCCTGGGGCGTGGCGACGATGCCGGGCGATACCGAGCAGATGCGCGCACCGACCGGACCGAGGCGCATCACCTCCTGCCGAACGAACCGGTGCACGCCACACTTGGCCCAGCTGTACGCGATGCCCGCGTCCTCGACGGACGCGCCGAGCGTCTCGCGCAGGTGCTCCAGGATCAGGCGGTACCGTCGCGCAATACGCGCTTGAGCACCTTTCCGGAAGGAGTTCTCGGCAAGGTGTCGATGCATTCGATCTCCGCGGGCACTTTGTATTTGGCCAAGCGGGTGCGACAGAAATCCTTCAGCGCCTCGGCGTCGAAGTGGCTGCCCGCACGCAGCACGACGAATGCCTTCGGCACCTCGCCCCAGCGCGGATGGGGTATGCCGACGACCGCCGCCTCGACGACGTCCGGGTTTTCGTACAGCACCCGCTCGACCTCCGGGGTGGCGATATTCTCCCCGCCCGAGACGATCATGTCCTTCTTGCGGTCCTCGATGTAGAGGTAGCCGTCTTCGTCGAGACGCCCGATATCTCCGGTGTGGAACCACCCGTTGCGCAGGGCCGAGCGGGTGGCCGCCTCGTCCCGCCAGTAGCCCGACGTCACCTTGGGTCCACGGATGACGATCTCGCCGAGTTGTCCGGCCGGAACACTGGTATCGCGCTCGTCGAAGATGGCGACCTCGACATCGGCCACCGGCCGACCGACCGAGCCGACCTTCGATCGCATGTGTTCGGCATCGTTGACGGTATCGCCGGAGACGGTTTCGGTGAGGCCGTACGCGTCGGCGAACCAGACGCCCGGGAACGCATCGGCGATCCGGTCGAGCAGCGGGATGGGCATCTTCTCACCACCGCCGGTGATGAAGCGGATCGATGAGGTGTCGCGATCGGCGATATCGGGCAATTGCAGCAGGCCGTTCATCATCGACGGCGCCAGCCAGACATTGGTCGGGCGCAGCTTTTCGATCGCGTCCATCACCGCGGCGGCGTCGAACCGGCGGATCAGGCTCAGTCGCCCACCGGCGTGGAAGGTGGCCAGACCCGGCAGATCCATACCGCCCACGTGGTAGAGGGGGCCGCACACCAGGGTGTTGTCCGCGGCGGTCAGCGAGAACTCGAGGATGTGCGCGAGGTTCTTCCAGGTCAGATTCTGATGCGAGATCATCACACCCTTCGGGCGCGAGGTCGTGCCCGAGGTGTACATAAGTCGTTGCAGCGCATCGGGTTGCACATCGACAATCGCCGTTGTCCGGCCGATATTCGGTCCGATCAGCGCGTCGTATTCCAGCCACGACGGATCCGGCGCGGCATCCAGCGTCACGCGATGCCGCAACAGCGGCAGCGACGGAGCCAATGCGTCGATCCCCGCCGTGAACTCCGACTCCGTCACGATGGCGCCGGCGTTCGAGTGCTCGAGAATGTACTGCCATTCCGCCGGGGACAACCGATAGTTGAGCGGCATGATCGCGGCGCCGATGTGATTGGCCGCGAGCATGGTTTCCACGAATTCGACCCGGTTGTACAACAGCACGGCGACGATATCGCCCGCGCCGACTCCCAGTTCACGCAGTGTGCGGGCCAGCGCATGCACGCGGGTGCGCAGTTCGGCGTAGCTCAGGGCCCGATCGCCTTCGGACAGTGCGATTTCGGCTGCGTATTGTTGCGCGTTCCGGTCGAACACGGCGGCGAAGTTGAACATTCACGGGCCTTCGCTGTGAAGAGGAAACTGAAAGTTTTCTGTACCGGTCAGGCTAATCAACTGCGGCGCGGCAGACAACCATCGACGACGGTTCCGCCACATCACGGCAACGAGTAGCCGCCGTCGACGACCAGGGAATGCCCAGTGACCCAACGGGATTCATCGCCGGCGAGATATACGACCGCGCCGGCGATGTCGGCGGGTGCGCCGAATCCGAGCGGATGCTTGGCCTCGATCGCATTCATCGCCTCGGCGGGCAGGCCGTCGTGCACGGCCGTCGGAAAGGTGCCCGGACATACGGCGTTGACCCGAATTCCCTCCTTGGCGTATTCGAGTGCGGCAACGCGGGTCAGGTGGATCACTCCGGCCTTCGACGCACAGTAGGGCGCGGCATACGCCCAAGCGGTCAGCCCGCTGACGGAGGCGATATTGACGATGGAGACATTCCCCTTCTTGCGCAGTGCGCGAGCGACCGCACGGATGCCATGGAAGGTGCCGGTCAAGTTGACCGACATCGTGCGCTGCCAGTCCTCGGTGGACAGATGATGAATACGGGCGTTCGGCGACACGATGCCCGCGGTATTCACCAGCACATCGACGGTGCCGCTGCGCTCGACGGCAGACCGGATGAGGGCATCGAATTCGTCGCCGTCGGCGACGTCCAGCCGTTCGGTAGTTACGGCAATTCCCTTGTCACGCAATGTATCTGCCAACAATGCCATGACATCGACATTCAGGTCGGCGAGGACGAGATCGCGAATCCCCTCCTCGGCGCAGCGCAGCGCGACCGCCGAGCCGAGCGCGCCCCCCGCGCCGGTCACCACCGCGGTCTTGCCTTCGAGCCTCGAACCCATGTCGGCCTCCCATGTCGGGACAGTTAATTAATTAGAACACTCGGTATACAAAACCAAAACCGCAAATCTGTCAAGGTCTCGCGCACAGACCCCGGAAACGCCGAACGCCGCGTCGGACAACACGTGGTTGTCGAACGCGGCGTTCGGGTCGGTCAGGTGCTAGGCGGTACTCGCCGCTGTCTGCGCCTCGACCTGCGCCTCCAACGCCTCGAGATCGCATTTACCGTCGGCGAAGCCATTGAAGAGTGTGTGGCAATAGGACTTCGACAGGAATTTCGCATCCCATCGCTTATCCGGATCCAGCCACTGATAGGTGCGGTTGTGCATATTGAGAAACTGCAGCATGGCCAGGGTCGGATCGGCCTTGCGCAGCGATCCGTCGTCCATCGCGTCGACCAGCAGCGACCGCACGACATGCTCGACTTCTTTGCGCTTCTCGAGCATCCGGGACAGATTCTCGCCGGTCAGTTGGCGATAGTCGTGTTCGTACACCCAGATATGGTCCAGGCGCTCGAAGATGACGTTCAGCAATTCCTCGGACAACAACCGAAGTTTGACCAGTGGTGGCGCATCCAACTCCTGGATACGCGTGGCGACGACCAACAACGGGTCGAGAACCCGCCCCTGGATTTCGACGAGCAGATTTTCCTTGGAGCCGATGTAGTAGTACAGCGCGCCCTTGGCCAAGCCGACCGTGTCACCGATCTCGATGATCCCCGTCGCGGCATAGCCCTTTTTCGCGAATAGCGCCGCGGCCGTATCGATGATTTCCTGTCGCTTGACCTCGTAGGCGGGTCCGTGTCCTGGTGGTCGAGCCATCTCATCCCTCCCGCGGTCGCGTGCGAACCGAGTATACGCAGAGTGAACGGTCGGTAGAAGCTACCGTGTCGGTGTCTGTCACGGGTGGGCGTCCAGGGATTCGCGAATCGCGGCCTCGATGCGCGCCTCGTCGGGCAGCCAGATCTGCTCCAGCGCCGGAGTGTACGGCGCGGGTGTCGCTCCTGCGGTTACCCGGATCACCGGCGCGTCCAGGTACCAGAATCCCTCGCGGACGGCGCGCGCGGCCAATTCGGCGCCGACGCCGAATTCACCGACGGCCTGATGGACGACCACCAGGCGATTCGTCTTGCGTAGCGAGGTCAGGACGGTATCGAAGTCCAGGGGACTGATGGTCCGCAGGTCGATGACCTCGACCTCGATACCCTCGGCGGACAGTCGATCGGCGACGGCGAGGCAGTCGTACATCATCTTCGAGTACGACACCACGGTCGCATCCACGCCCGGTCGTCGCACGATCGCCTTACCGAGGGGCACAAGGTGATCCGCCGACGGCTCGGGCCCCTTCTTGCCGTACAGCAGGCGGTTCTCGATGAAGATCACCGGATTTGGATCCTGGATCGCGGCCCGCAGCAAGCCATAGGTGTCGGCCGGAGTCGACGGCATCACCACGGTCAAGCCGGGGATATGGGCGAGCAGACCCTCCAGGCTCTGGGAATGCTGACTGCCGGAGGATTTGCCCGCACCGAACTGGGTGCGCACGACCAGGGGCATGGTCACCGCGCCGCCGGTCATGAAGCGCAATTTGGCCGCCTGGTTCATCAATTGATCCAGGCAGACGCCGATGAAGTCGAAGTACATCAGTTCGACGACCGGGCGGTAGCCCGCCATCGCCGCGCCCACCGCGGTCCCCATGATCGCGCTTTCGGAAATCGGGGTGTCGCGGACGCGGCCCGGGAATCGGTCGGCCAGACCGCGAGTCAAACCGTAGACATTGCCACCTTTTCCGACATCGATACCCGCCAGGAAGACGGTCGGATCGTCTTCGAGCTCGCGGGTCAGCGCATTGGTGATCGCATGCATGACCTTCAGCGTTCCGCCGGTCGGGGTCGCCGGTTCCGGTATTTCGGCACGTGGCGTGGTGACGAAATCGCCGACCGTCTCGGCAGCGGGATACGGTGCGGCGGTGGCCTGCTCGATCGCGTGCTCGATCACGGCATCGACCTCGCGCTCGACGACAGCCAGTTGCTCGGCCAGGCCGCGCCCGCGCATGGTGTCGGCGAGCAGGATCAGCGGATCGCGCTTCTTCCATTCGGTGAGTTCTTCGGCGTCCCGGTAGCTTTCGGGATCACCCTCGTAGTGCCCGTGCCAGCGGTAGGTGGTGGCTTCGACGATCATCGGGCCCGCGCCAGCGCGCAGCCGAGCGACCAGCTCGCGCTGTAGCGCCGCGACCTGCACGACATCGTTGCCGTCCACCCCGTGGTATTCGACGCCGTAGCCCGTCGCGCGCTCGCGCAGGGTCGCCCGGTGCTGGTCGGCGGCCGCGGAGAATTCGGAGTAGCCGTTGTTCTCGCAGAAGAAGATGACGGGCAGGTCCCACACCGCGGCCAGGTTGACCGATTCATGGAACACGCCCTGTGCGATGGCGCCGTCGCCGAAGAAGGCGACGACCACGCCGCCGCCCCGGCGCAGCTGGGCGGCGGTACCGGCGCCGACCGCGATCGGGAGGCCCGCGCCCACAATGCCGTTCGCGCCGAAGATCCCCTTGCGTGGATCCGCGATGTGCATGGAGCCGCCGCGGCCCTTGCAGGTTCCGGTCTCCTTGCCCATCAGCTCGGCGAACATACCGTCGACATCGAGGCCCTTGGCGATGCAGTGGCCGTGGCCGCGATGGGTCGAGGTCACCACATCCCGGTCGTCCAGTGGCCAGCAGGCACCGACCGCGGATGCCTCCTGCCCGATGGAAAGATGCAGGAATCCGGGTATCCGGCTGTCGCGGTAGAGCCGGGCGGCGTGCTCTTCGAACCGCCGAATCGTCAGCATTCTCCGGTACATCTCGGTCAGCGTCGCCGCATTCCCCAAGTCCGTTGTCCGCAATTTGGATTCAGTCATTGTCATGGATTTCTCACCGATCGCTCGACGGCCTCGCACTCGGTGCGACTGTTGACGTGCGGCACCGATGGTCAATATTATACCGAGTGTTCGAAAAAACAAGAGTCGCTGTTGGCGACCAGATGACAGGACGGACTCGCTATGGATCTAGACCTGCCCGCCGAGGCGATCGAGCTACAGAAGCTGTGCCGTGACTTCGCCGAACGGGAGATCGAGCCGCACGCCGAGTCCTGGTCGGAGCAGGAACGATTCCCGTCCGAGGTCTTCCTGAAAATGGGCGAGTTGGACCTGACCGGGCTGCTCGTCGCCCCGGAGTACGGCGGCACCGATGCCGGATTCGTCTCCTACGTGGCCGCGATGGAAATGATCGGCGCGGCGGATCAGTCGCTGGCCGCCTGCTGGAATGCCCACTCCACCATCGCCTCACTCCCCCTGGCCACGTTCGGCACCGCGGAACAGAAGGCGAAATGGCTGACGCCGCTCGCGAGCGGTACTCATATCGGCGCCTTCGGTCTGACGGAACCGACCGCGGGTTCGGATGCGGCCGGGATCCGGACCACCGCAAAGCGCGACGGTGACGGATGGCTCATCAACGGCACCAAAATGTTCATCACCAATGCGGGCACCGAGATCAGCCTCGGGGTCACGATTCTCGCGGTGACCGGTACCGACGACGACGGAACCAGAAGGTACGGAACGTTTTTCGTGCCGACCGGCACACCGGGCTACACCGTCGGCCATCCGATGAAGAAGCTCGGCTGGCATGCGATGGATTCGCGGGAGCTGATCTTCGACGATTGCTGGATTCCGGGCGAGAACCTGATCGGCGACGAGGGCAACGGACTGCGGCAGTTCCTCGATGTGCTCGACGGCGGCCGCATCAGCGTCGCCGCATTGGCACTGTCCCTGGCCCAAGAGGCGCTCGATCTCGCGGCCACCCACGCGTCCCAGCGCGAGCAGTTCGGCAAAACGCTCTCGGCGTTCCAGGCGGTACAGCACAAGCTCGCCGATATGGCCACCGAGGTCGGAGCGGCCCGTGCCCTCGTCTATCGCGCCGCGTGGCTCGCCGACCAGGGCAGGCCGTTCGGCCAGGCGGCGGCCATGGCCAAGTTGTACGCCTCCGAGGTAGCCAATCGGGCGGCCAGCGCCAGCGTCCAGATCCACGGCGGCTACGGCTATATGCGCGAGTCGAAGATCTCGCGCTTCTATGCCGATGCCAAGATCCTCGAAATCGGCGAGGGCACCAACGAGATTCAGCGCAATGTGATCGCGCGGTATGTGGCGCGTTCGGCGCGAGCCTGAAAGTGGTGGGTGGGCAGCCGACCACTGCCCACCCACTCGGTCAGAAAGTCGGCAGCTGGGGGCGCTTCTTGACGTAACCACCCGCGTCGACGCGCATCTGCATGCCGGTGACCCAGCGGGATTCCTCGGAAATCAGAAAGAGCACGGCGTCGGCGATATCCTCCGGTTCGACGTAGGGGTTACCCATGCCGGTGGTCGCGGGGAAGGACACCAAGGCGTCCTCGCGCGTCGGATTCTCCAGATCGGGCCGGAACGAGCGGTACATGAGCTCGTTGTTGAGCATGTCGGTATTGACGTTCGTCGGGTGCACCGCATTGGCCCTGATCTGCCGGGATGCGAGCACGGTCGCGAGATCGTGGATGAAGGCGGCGACGGTGCGCTTGGCGAAGGAGTAACCCAGACCCCCGGGACCGTTGGCCGGGTTGTCGACGCTCGCGGGAATCAGTGCCGCGATCGATCCGGTCGCGACGATCGAGGCACCGGCCTTCAGATGCGGCAGGGCGGCCTCGACGGCATGGACCACGCCGTTGAAGTCGACGGTGATGGCATCGATGAAGGCCAGCGCACTGTCCTGCGGCCCCAACGGGGCGATACCGGCTTGCGCGACCACGCCGTCGAGCCGACCGAACTCGGCCACGCCCTCGGCCACCGCCGCCTTCAGCGCGGCGGGATCGCGCACATCGGCCTTGCGGGCGACGATGCGCCGCCCGAGCTTGTCCACCAGGCGGGCAGTTTCGTCGAGATCGTCTTGACTCGCCAGTGCGTAGCCGTTGGTGGCGATGTTCTCGCACAGATCCACGGCGATGATGTCGGCGCCCTCCTCCGCCAGCCGCAGCGCGTGTGCGCGCCCCTGGCCGCGGGCGGCTCCGGTAATGAAGACGACTTTGTCCTGTACTCGACCCATCGTGGGTTTTCCTTCCATCGACTCTCGCAGCGCGGCGGGACTCCTCGAATGCGGGCGCGGATCCACTCCGGCGCTGCCGTGGACACGGCGCGGCCGCACGATCCCGGCGAGCTGGTGCCATGAGCATAGTGAGTTCAGCCGGAAATGGGTAGACTGAATATTGCCCGATTAGTTGACGAAGGCACAGTTTCCGCTGAGTGAGAAGTAATCAGGTGTACACAATAAACCGAGTGATATAGAGTTTGTGGGCCAGCACACAGCTGGCTTTCGGCTCTGCACTGCGTGTGTCGAGGGCGGAGCATGCCCCCTGCGGGAGGCGGTTCCCCCGGCGCGCCGCGATCTGGACGAGGGAGCACAACGATGCCATTGCAGCCATGGATGAAGCTGCTGTCGACCGATGACCACCTGATCGAGCCCCCGCGGCTGTGGGTGGACCGGTTGCCCGCGAAGTACCGGGAGGCCGGTCCGCGGATCGTGGAACAGGCTCGGCCGGGCAGCGCCGCACCCGCGGAGGTGTGGACCTACGAGGGCCGCGTCTATCCGTACATCGGCCTGAATGCCGTCGCGGGCAAGAAGCCCGAGGAGTTCGGCACCGAGCCGACCCGCTACGACGAGATGATCCCGGGCTGCTACGACCCGAAGGCCCGGCTGCGCGATATGGACCTCGACGGTGTCTGGGGCGCGCTGTGCTTCCCGTCGTTCCCGCGCTTCGCGGGCACGGTATTCCTGGAGAGCCAGGACAAGGAACTCGCGCTGCTGTGTGTGCAGGCGTGGAACGACTTCGTGCTCGACGAGTGGTGCACCGCCGGTCCGGCCGACCGCCTCATCCCGTTGAGCATTCTGCCGCTGTGGGATGTGCAGGCGTGCGTCGCGGAGATCCACCGGGTCGCGGCCAAGGGTTCGAAGGCGATCTCCTTCCCGGAGAATCCGGCGCCATTGGGATTGCCGTCGTTCTACAGCGATTACTGGGATCCGATGTTCTCCGCGCTCGAGGAGACCGATATGCCGCTGTGCCTGCACTTCGGCACCTCGGGCAAACCGCCGAAGACCTCCGAGGACGCGCCGTTCGCGGTGACCATCTCGCTGTTCGGCTGCAACTCCATGTTCGCCACCGCGGACCTGCTGTTCTCACCGGTGTTCCACCGGCACCCCAAGCTGAAGGTCGGGTTGTCCGAAGGCGGCATCGGCTGGATGCCGTACATGTTGGAGCGGATGGACGGCACGTGGGAGCGGCACCGCTTCTACCAGAACGTCAATCAGGATGTGCGGCCCTCGGATCTGTTCAAGAAGCACTTCCACGGCTGCTTCATCGACGACCGGTTCGGCATCGAGGTGCGCCACCATATCGGCGTCGAGCGCATCACCTGGGAATGCGACTACCCGCACTCGGACTCGTACTGGCCCAAGAGCCGTGCCTACGCGGCCGAAGTGCTCGCCGACGTACCGGACGACGAAGTGCACCAGATGGTCGAGCTCAACACCCGTCGGCTCTACAACCTTCCGGCATGAACGGTCAGGCCCGGAGGCGGCAGCGCAGCGTAACCACGCATGTCGCAGGAGGTACAGCATGAGTCGCAAGCCGGAGTCGGAGCGCTCCGACTGGACGGAACTGGACCTGCTGACCCGCGAGGAGGCCTACGGCCGCCTGCAGGAGGAGATCGGCGAGGTGGAGGCGCGGCTGCCCGAACTCGGTGCGGCCGATGCCGCCGAGCGTGAGCTGCTCGAAACCCGGCTGCGCGCACTGCGCGAGGCCGCCGCCGACCTGCTCGGCTCCTGACCGGCAACGTCGGTCGAGTACGCGGAAAGCATTGCACAACAAAGGAACTGAGGTTGGTATGGGGCGTGTAGAGGGCAAGGTCGCACTCATCACCGGAGCTGGGCGCGGCCAGGGCCGCTCGCATGCGGTGCGGCTGGCGGAAGAGGGGGCCGCCGTCGTGATCACCGATGTCTGCCAGGAGATCAGCCATGCGCTGCCCTATCCGCTGGCGACGAAGGAACAGCTCGAGGAGACCGCGAAGCTGGTCGAGGCCGTCGGCGGCCGATGCGTCACTCTCCAGGCCGATGTGCGTTCGCTCAGCGATATGCGCGCCGCGGTCGAGGCGGCGACGGCCGAATTCGGTCACCTCGACACGATTGTCGCCAATGCCGGGGTGATGAGTGCCGGTCGCGCCTGGGAACTGTCCGAAGAGGAGTGGGACGTCACCATGGACGTCAACCTCAAGGGCGTGTGGAATACCGTGCGTGCCGCGGTGCCCGGCATGATCGCCGCCGATGCGGGCGGATCGATCATCATCACCAGCTCGGCTGCGGGCATCCGGGGCCATGTGCCCTACGCCCACTATGTAGCGAGCAAGCACGGTGTGGTCGGCCTGATGAAGGCGCTGTCCAATGAGCTTGCCAAGCACCGGATCCGGGTGAACACCGTGCATCCCACCGGCGTCAGCGACACCGGCATCACGGTGGGCGTGCCGATGGAGGAGCTGAAGGAACGCGAGCCGCTGTTCGCGCTGGCCGCGATGAATACGCTGCACACGCACGTCGAGCCGCGGGATATCTCGAATGCCGTGCTGTTCCTCGCTTCCGACGAGGCGCGGTACGTGACGGGACTGCAGTTCACCGTCGACGCGGGGTCGACCACCAAGCCATGAGCGAGCGAAGAACCGACACAACCACGTTCGTGGTCATGCCGGAGCCCAGCGGCAGCGGGGCGCAGTCATGAGCGAGCTCCCGACGATCGGGTTCCTGGGGGCGGGGCGTATCGGTGAACCGATGGCGCAGCACTTGCTCGCGGCTGGTCACCGGGTCCGCCTGTATACCCGGCGCGCGGAGGTCCGCGACCGGCTCGCCGCTGCCGGAGCCGAACTCGTCGACCGGGTGCGTGATATCGCGGACGCCGACGTCGTCGTCAGCTGTCTGTTCAGCGATGCCCAGGTGCTCGAGGTGCTGCCCGAAGTCGTGGGTGCCATGTGCGCGGACGCGATTCTCATATCGCATACCACCGGGACACCGACGACGCTGAGTCGCCTCGACGAGTTCTCACCCAGCGGCAAGGCCGCGATCGTGGACGGACCATTCAGCGGGACAGTGGATTCGGCGCGCGCTGGACGTCTGGTGGTATACCTCGGCGGCGAGCCCGAACATGTGGCGACGGCGCGTCAGGTGGTGCGCGCCTATGCCGATCCCGTCATTACGACGGGCGCGCGCGGTACGGCGATGCTGGTGAAGCTGCTCAACAATCTGCTGTTCGCGACGATCTCGCAGGTGACATTGCGTGGTCTCGCGGCAGGTCGATCGGTGGGTATCGAGGACGGCGCCTTGCTCGAAGCCCTCGCGGTCAGCGCCGGTGGCAGCAATGCGGGGCGTCATATCGCCGCTGTCGGCAACCCTGATCAGTATGCCGAAACCGTCGGTCCTTTCCTGCGCAAGGATCTGACGGCCTGCCGGGAAGTCGCGGCCGAAGTGGGGGTCGACCTCTCGGAACTGCTGGCCATCGCCTACGCCGGCCCGATGAATCTCGGCGAAATCTCTACTCTCGAGAACGGAGTTGTTCGATGAAGATCACGATCGATAGTTCGCTGTGTTCCGGACACGCCCGGTGTGCAGCCGCGGCACCGGAGTTGTTCGAACTCGATGACGACGGTTACGCACTGCCTTTCGCAGGTGAGGTGCCCGCGGATCTCGAGGATGCGGCGCGCGAGGGTGAGATGGCCTGTCCGGAGCGCGCCATCACCATCGAGTGACACCGTTCCGATCCTCAGCGCCCCGTCGAGAACCTGCCGCAGGTCTCTGGACGGGGCGCTTGTGCTCACCCGCCTGCCTCTAGGCGTTGTTGAGGTACGCGAGCACCGCCAGCACCCGGCGATGTCCGCTGTCTGTCGTCGGCAGGCCGAGCTTCTGGAAGACATTGCCGATGTGCTTGCTCACCGCACGTTCGGTGACGACGAGTGTTTCGGCGATGGTCGCGTTGTCGTGCCCGGCCGCCATCAATTCGAGCACCTCGCGCTCCCGCGGAGTCAGCGAGTCCAAGGGCGAATTCCGGCGGCGAGTAAGCAGTTGGCTCACTACCTCCGGGTCGAGTGCGGTGCCACCGGCCGCGACCCGGTCCAGTGCCTCCAGGAATTCGTCGACGCGACCCACCCGATCCTTGAGCAGATAGCCGACCCCGCTGGCCCCGCCGCCGAGCAATTCGGCGGCATAGGACTCCTCGACGTACTGCGAAAGCACGAGCACCGGCAATCCGGGCAGCTCCTTGCGCGCGGCCAGCGCGGCGCGCAGACCCTCGTCCCGGAAGGCCGGTGGCAGCCGGACATCGAGTACGGCGATATCCGGGCGGTGGGTGAGCAATGCGGGCAGAATCTCCGGTCCGCTGCCCGCCACGGCCACGACCTCGTGTCCGGCCGAGGTCAGCAATAGGACGAGTCCTTCCCGCAGCAGGGCATTGTCCTCGGCCATCACCACGCGCACGGCAATTCCACCTCGATTTCGGTCGGGCCCCCGACGGGGCTTGTCACAGTAAGGGTTCCGTCGAGCGCGGCGACCCGACGTTGCATTCCGAGCACGCCGGACCCCGCCACCTCGGAACCGTTGCCCCGCAACATATCCTCGACTCCACCCCGGCCCTCATCGCGCACCGACACACGTAAACCGTTGTGTATCCGTATGATTCGGACCTCGGCCCGCTCGGCCCCGCTGTGTTTGGCCACATTGGTCAATGCCTCGGCGACGACGAAATATGCCGCCGCCTCCACCGCGGCCGGGGCGCGCGGGCCCTGCGACACCTCGTCCACGTCAACGGTGACGTCGAGACCGCTGTCGGTCGCGAGTGCCAGGATGGCTCCGGCGAGGCCGCGGTCGGTGAGGATCGGCGGATGGATCACCCGCACGATGTGGCGCAGCTCGGTCAGCGCTTCCTCGGTCAGTTGCTGCGCCTCGTCGAGCAGCTTGCGCGCGTTCGCGGGATCGCGGTCCATCGCACGTTTCGCCAGACCGATCCGCATGGACAGCGACACCAACCGCGCCTGCGTGCCGTCGTGCAGATCGCGTTCGATCCGGCGCAGTTCGGCGCCGTGTGCGGCGACGGCACTGGCCCGGGTCTGCGTCAGCTCGTCGACCCGTGCCGCGAGCCATGCCTTGGGCGGGGGTCGCAGCAGCGACCGCGACCAATCGGCGTCCAGATCGGCCAGTCGACCGATCAGCGGGAGTACCAACGCTTTTCGGCCGAGCAGACCGCACCACACGCCGTCGACGGGCAATCCGGTCAGCCACAGCGGAATCGCCAGATAGGCCAGGGCGCCGTAGAAGTAGTAGGCCAGCATCCAGCGCAGGTCGGCGAGCGTCGTCGGGTCGCGCACGACCGCGCGCAGGCTCTGCCGTAGCGGGCCGCCGATCGGCGAATACGCCTCGGGGACGGTGCGGCCCGTCCAAGCCGCCACCTGGCGCCGCTTGCTGCCCGCGAACTGGCGCACCAGCTGGACCGTCACCGGCACCATGCCGATACCGACCAGCGACACCGCACCGGCCAGCGTCAGCAACAGCATCGAGATGAACAGGTACGAGCCGAAGGCCAGCGCCGCGGCATTGGCCAGCTGCGCGGTTGCCCGCGCCGCATGTCGCACCGTTTTCCGCATGTGACCAGGCTATGCGACACGGTGCCCGCTGACGGTGTAGCGAGGTACCGCCGAGAGGTGTAGCCAGGTACACCCCGACTTCGGGACCGCACTCCCTCGTTGCGGCGAGCGGCAGACGGAATCGTTGACGCCAGACGTTAACCGATCTCGAAGGAATCGCCATGAAGTCCGTACAGACGCTGCTTTCCGCGAAGCCCACCCTCTGGTTCCTGTTCCTGTTCAACCTCGCCATCGCGCTGGCGGTCGGCTTCGAACCGGTGGCCGACAGCCTCGGCCTCGAAGGTGTCCAGCAGATAGTCACCTGCGTCGGCATGGGTCTGGTCTCGCTGGGTGCGAGCGCCGCCCTGCTGCGCAGACGTCTGCAGCTCGTCTGATCCGAACCACGAGACCTACGAAAGAGAGTCAGCCATGCACCTTCCCGAGAGCGTACTGGTAGTCGGCGCCTCGGCGGCCGGACTGTCCACCGCGGAAGCCTTGCTGCGCAACGGATATCAGGGCAGCATCACCATCCTCGGCGCCGAACCCGAACTCCCCTACGACCGGCCGCCGCTGTCCAAGCAGATCCTGGCCGGCGCGTGGGAACCCGAAAAGGCGCAACTGCGCCCCACCACGCATCTGGCCGCGATGCCGTTGGACCTGGTCCTCGGCGAGACCGCGGTCGCCCTCGACCCGGTGAACCACATCGTGCACGCCGAATCCGGACTGTCCGTACAGGCCGACGCCGTCGTGATCGCCACCGGGGTGCGCGCCCGCACCCTGCCCGGCGCGGACGCCCTGGCCGGTGTGCACGTGCTGCGCACCCTCGAAGACGCAGTCGCTCTGCGCGCGGACCTGCTGCGCGCCACTCGGCTCGTGGTCGTCGGAGAAGGCGTGCTCGGCTCCGAAATCGCCGCCACCGCAAGGACTATGGGCCTGGACGTCACGGTGGTCGGCCCACTGTTGGCGCCGATGGCCGGACAGCTCGGTCCGGTGATCGCGCCGCTGCTCGGCGATCTGCACACCGAACGCGGGGTGCGGTTGCGGCTCGGCACCGGTGTCAGCGAGTTCATCCACGACGGCGGCCGGGTCGGTGGCGTGCGACTGGATACCGGTGAGGAGCTGCCCGCCGATGTCGTGGTGGTCGCGGTCGGCGCGGTCCCGGCGACCGATTGGCTGACCGACAGCGGACTGACGCTGGACAACGGCGTGGTGTGCGACTCCTATTGCCGTGCGGCCCAAGGTGTTTACGCCGTGGGTGACGTCGCCCGCTGGTACGACGACCACGTGGGCGGCCTGGTCCGGATGGAGAACCGCACCAACGCCACCGAACAGGCCGCCACGGTCGCCGCCAATCTGCTCGGCGCCGAACAGGCCTACACCCCGGTCCCCTACTTCTGGACCGATCAGTTCGACACCAAGATCCAAGTCCACGGCACCCTCCCGACCGGAGCGGAAGTGGAGATCGTGGACGGTTCCACCGACGCGCGCAGATTCGTCGCCCGCTACACCCTCGACGGCCGAGTCACCGGCGTCGTCGGCTGGAACATGCCCAAACAGACCCGCCTGCGCAGGCAGGAAATCATCGACGCCCGGTCGGTCGCGACCAGTCGGCACTGACAGCGAGGAGCATCCCATGAAAGTCACCATCGACGAAGACAAGTGCGTCGCCTGCGGGCAGTGCGTCGCCGTCGCCCCCAATGTCTTCGACCAGCGCGACGAGGACGGGATCGTCATCCTGCTCGACGCCAACCCGCCCGAGGACCAGGCCGCCGACGTCCGGGAGGCCGCCGCGGTCTGCCCGGCACTCGTCATCACCATCCAGGAATAGCCGTCCGCGAAAGGAAAACCCATGTCCGAGTCCATGATTGCCGCGGACCTGCCCGAATTCCCGATGGCGCGGACCGCGAGCTGCCCGTTCGGGCCGCCGCAGCGGCAGCGCGAATTGCATGCCGAGAAACCGCTGTCCCGGGTGCGGATCTCGGAACGGGAGCACACACTGGCTGGTGGCCAGGCACGCCGCAGAGCGGGTGGTCCTGTCCGACCTGCGGATCAGCGCCGACGAACGTCATCCCGGCCTCCCCATCAGAACCAGGGCATGGCCAAGACTGTAGACCGCCGCGCGACCGGCGAACGGGAAGGTCTTGACTTCCTCCCCGCGGCTGAAGCCAGGGGATTCCAACCGGCTAGACCGGCTGGAGCGGTAATTCCTCACGGGTTCCCGCTGGTTCCTGCTTCACCGACCGGCCAGTGCCGAGGTCTCCACAGGCGGACACGGCATGCCCTACCGCGTTACGGATGTTCTTGGCTGCGTTCACATCCGCGTTCTCGCTGTACCCGCACGACCTGCACCGGTAAACCGCTTGGCTCTCACGGCTTTCCGGGTCGATCATGCGGCAGCGCGAACACGTCAGCGATGTGTACGCAGCCGGTACCTTCACAATTCGCGTGCCCGTGTAGCGGGCCGCGTTGGCCAATGCGAGCTCGAACCGATGCCATCCCTTCTGCAGGATCGACCGGTTCAGCCCTGATTTCTGACTTACGTTGCGGCCCGGCTCGGCGACAGTCCCGCGAGCGGACGCCGTCATGTTCCGTGTGCGCAGCGCTTCCAGCGCGACCAGCCCGTAGCGGGCGGTGACACGGTTGGCGACCCACGCGTTGAAGTCCGCCCGCCGGTTCACTTCTCGGCGCTTGACGGCGCGCAGCGCGGCGATGATGCGTTTGCGATTGACGCTGCCCTTCTTCTGGCGGGCGAGTTTCTGCTGGAGCCGCCGGTAACGCTTCCCCTCACCGTGGGTGGTGAATTCGCGGTCGTAGAGCCTCCCGGCACTGGTAGCGACAGCTACGGCAACACCACGGTCCACCCCCGCCGTCGCTGTGCTCGCGTGCCGTTCGGGCGCGATGATGCCGTCCTCGACAAGAAACGACACATACCAGTGGCGGCCGTTGTATGAGACGGTCGCAGAGCGGATCGTGCCGCCGAGAGCACGGGACCACCGGAACCGGACCCACCCCAGCTTCGGCAACTTCACCCGACCCCGACGCCGCCCCAACCGCTGCACCTCGATCTGTTTCACGTCCGGGAACCGGAACGAGGGCCGCCAACGGCGACCCGACCGCCAGCGAACGCCGAACGTACCATGCATCCGACACGCCCTATCCAGGTCCATGAGGGTCTGTTGAAGGCAGTGCGACGGCGCGTCTTTGAGCCAACCGTGCTCGGCTTTTGCTTCGACGAGTTCTTTGGCCTGCTGGGGGTAGTTGATCCACGCGTCGCGGCGACGGTATTCGCGGCGCTGCTCCAGCGCCGTATTCCACACCGCGCGGCAGATACCGCCGACACGCTCGGCGTACTCGGCCTGATCGGCGGTCAAATCGAGCCGGTATCTACGTCCTGTCAGCACGCCGTCACCGTCCCTTCTGCTGCTCGACATACCTTTCGATAGCCGCCAACGGGGCACCGCCAACCGTCGCAACGAAATACGAATTCGTCCACAGAGTCGGCAAACGGGAACGCAGCCAAGGAAATTCATCGCGTAGCGCCCGGCTCGAGTGGCCCTTGATCGACTTCACAAGCCGGTGGATTCCATACTGGGGGCCGACCTCCACGAGCAGGCGCACACGGTCGGGCATGGTTTCCAGCTCCACCAACCATGCGCCCTTCTCATCCACGACCTCACGGATGAGTTCTCTGAGGCGCTCCTGCATAGGCCCGCCGATGACGCGGCGCCGATACTCGAGCACCAGACGACGTGATACGCGCACTGGAACACGACGTCCGAGTTACTACGCGTAGACATCGACATACGCCAATTATGCAGCTGCACACTATCTATCGCAAGAATGTTCGAATCGCGAGTGACTTCAGATTCGGACATGATGCGCTTACCCGACTGAAGCTGCGCGCTACGTTTCTCCGCTCAACGGCACGGTCTTCCCGGGCGACGGCGACATCGTCGCGCGCCATGCGATGAATGATCGCCGACACCATGGAAACCCGCGCCGTTGCTCTTACGGCACGGCCACCCCGGACGCGTCAGCTGGCGGTCATATCCAGGACGATCTTCCCCGTCGTGCGGCGTTCGGCCACATCGGTCAACGCGGTAGCGATATCGGCGAGCGAATGGACCTGGGATACGAGTGGGCGCATCCCGTCACGAACCATCGCGGCGAGCGCGCGATCACCCGCTGCCACAGCATCTTTGGCGTACTGGCGCAACATCCGGATCTCGAAGCCCCGCACGGTCGCTTCTTTGAGCAGTACGAGATTCAGCGGAATGCTGGGAATCTTCCCGTCGGCGTAACCGACCGTGACGAACCGGCCACCGCGCCGCAGTCCGCGCAGGGCGGCCTCCGAGTAGTCACCGCCCACCGGATCGATCACCAGGTGGACGCCTTCGCCACCGGTCACTTCGCGCAACCGCTTCTTCAGATCCTCACGGACATAATCGATTCCGGCCTCGGCACCGAGCTTGCGCGCGACCACGAGCCGATCCTCACTCGACGCGGCCGCGATGACATGCAACCCCAGCCGGGTGCCGACATCGACTGTGGCCGTGCCGACTCCGCCCGCGGCGCCGAGCACCACCGCCCACTCCCCCGCTTTTCCCTCACCGATGGTGACCAGCGAGTGGTAGGCGGTGGCGTAGGTGACGTGGAACGCGGCGGCGTGGACCATATCGAGACCGTCCGGAATCGGGCGCAAACCCGCGGCGGGCACCACGATCTGCTCGGCGAACGCACCGGTGAACGCGGCTCCGGCCACCGGCGAACCCACCGGTGGGCCCGTCACCCCGGGCCCCAAAGCCGTTATGACACCGGCGAATTCACTGCCCGGTGTGAAGGGCAGCGGTGCCGACACTTGATATCGATTCGCGATGACCAGCACATCCGGGTAGTTGACCGCGGCGGCATGCACCCGGATCAACACTTCGCCGGGACCGGGCTGGGGATCGTCGAGCTCGACGACCGACAGTCCGCCGGGCGCACCGTATTCGGTGCAGCGCGCCGCCCTCATCGGGTCCGCCCGACAGACGGCATCGCCGGATCGCGCGGCAGGCCGAGCACCTGTTCGGCGATGGTATTGCGTTGGATCTCCGCGGTTCCCGCACCGATCGTCGAGGCCCGGGTGCGCAAAAAGCCCCACACCCAGCGGCCGCGCTGGACGGCGTGCGGATCGCGCCGACCGAGCACACCGTAGGCGCCGAGCATATCGACGGCGAATTCGTGCAGGTCCTGTTCGAAGGTCACGATGAACAACCGCGATGTCGACGATGCGGGCCCCGGCTCCCCTTTGGCCATGATGTCGGCGATCGTGCGCATCCCGGTCAGCCGCATGATCGACACTCGAATCTCGAAGTCCGCCAGTCGATCACGCACCAGTGGATCGGCGGTCGCACCGCGCTCGTGCGCCAGTTCGATCAGCTCGTCGAGTACGCGCCGGTACATCGCGGCCTGGTTCATCGCCCCGGCCGCACGCTCATGGCCCAGGCTGGTGCGCACCAGCGGCCACCCGCCGTTCTCCGTGCCGATCCGGTTGGCGACCGGCACCCGCACATCGCTGAAGAAGATCTCGCAGAAATGCGCGTCGCCGGTCAGGTCGCGCAGCGGCCGCACACTCACGCCGGGCGCGTGCGCATCGATCAGCAGATAGCTGATTCCCTCCTGCCGCGATCCCGGCGGGCCGGTGCGGACCAGGGTGAAGATGATGTCGGCGATATCGGCCGCGCTGTTCCACACCTTCTGCCCGTTGACCACGTACTCCGCGTCGGGATCATCGGGACCGCCGCCCTCGAGCCGCGCCGAGGTGCGCAGCGCGGGCAGATCCGATCCGGCGCCCGGCTCGGAATACCCCTGCGCCCAAACCATATCGCCGCGCAACATGGGAGCCAGGAAGCGCTGCTTCTGCTCGGCCGTGCCGTATTTGATGATCGTCGGTGCGGCGATGCCGAGTCCGGTCCCCAGCGGACCCGGGACCCGGGCCCGCGCGTACTCCTCCTGGTAGATCACCTGACGGCCGAAGCTCAGGCGCATCCCACCGTATTCCCGCGGCCAGCTCGGACCTGCGTATCCGGCGTCGAAAAGCGTTGCCAGCCAAGCCTTCTGCCAGGCCAGCCGCTCGGCCGGATCCTTGGGCCGACGGCCGGGATGATGGTCGGTCAGAAACGCTCGCAGGCGCACCCGGAACTGCTCATCGGTCTCGACCTGCTCCTCGGTGAACGTGAGAGTCACCTGGCTCCTCCATGGTTGCGATCGATCCGGCGGTCAGCGCGGGGCCATGCGGATGGCGCCGTCGAGCCGGATGGTCTGGCCGTTCAGGTAGGGGTTCTCCAGCATCTCGACGGCGAGACGGGCGTAGTCGTCACCCTCGCCGAGGCGCTTGGGATGCGGCACGGTGGCGGCCAGGCTTTCGCGGATATCCTCGCGCAGCCGGGCGAGCATGGGGGTGTCCATGATGCCCGGCGCGATGGTGTTCACCCGGATCTGCCAGCTGGCAAGATCCCGGGCCCCGACCAAGGTGATACCGTGCACGCCCGCCTTGGATGCGGTGTAGGAGGTCTGCCCGATCTGACCGTCGAACGCTGCGACCGATGCGGTGAGGACGATGGCACCGCGGTCGCCGTCGACGATTTCGTTCGCCGCCATGCGGGCGGCGGCCAGGCGCAGCACGTTGTAGGTACCGATCAGATTGATCCGCACGACCTCGGCGAAGGTCGCCAGGTCACCGGGAGTGCGATCGCGGTCGATGATCCGGACCCGGTCGCCACCGCGCCCGGCGCAGTGCACGACGAAACGCAGCGGACCGCTCTTTTCGGCGGCATCGAGCGCGGCGGAGATCTCGGCCTCGTCGGTCACATCCGCGCGCACGAACTGTGCCGCGTCGCCGAGTTCGGCGACGGCCTTGGCGCCCTGCTCTTCGGAGATGTCGGCGAGGACGACGCGGCCGCCGCGGTCGATGATCCGACGCGCGGTGGCCAGGCCGAGCCCGGAGGCGCCACCGGTGACCAGTGCCGAGGAACCGTCGATGTGCATTCCAAACTCCTTATAAGCCAAGGGATTTACTGATGATGGTCTTCATGACCTCGCTGGTGCCGCCGTATATGCGGCTCACCCGGGCGTCGGCGTAGAGCCGGGCGATCGGGGATTCGAGGATGTAGCCGTAGCCGCCGTGCAGTTGCAGGCAGCGGTCGACCACACGGCCCTGCATCTCGGTGCAGAACAGCTTGGTCTTGGCCGCGTCGACGGGACTCAACTCGCCGGCGACCAATGCCGCGATGGCCGCGTCGAGCATGGTCTGGGCGGCCTCGACCTCGGCGGCGATGGCCGCGAGTTCGAATTTGGTGTTCTGGAAGTGCGCGACCGGTTTGCCGAATACCGTCCGGTCCCGGACGTAGGTGATAGTCATCTCGAGCGCGGCCCTGGCCTGCGCGACCGCGCCGACCGAGATGGCCAGCCGCTCCTGCGCCAGATTGCGGCCGAGGTAGGAGAACGCCTCGCCCTCCGCGCCGAGCAGATTGGCAACGGGGACCCGCACATCGGCGAAAGACAGCTCGACGGTGTCCTGCACGGTGAGACCGAGTTTGTCGAGTTTGCGCCCGACGGTGAAGCCCGGCATCCCCTTCTCCACCACCAGCAGGGAAAGGCCCGCGCGGCGATTGTCCGGATCGGTGCTGGTCCGCGCGACGACGATGACCAGGTCGGCGTGGTAGCCACCGGTGATGAAGGTCTTGGCTCCGTTGAGCACATAGTGGTCGCCGTCGCGAACCGCCTTGGTCGCGACACCCGCCAGATCCGAACCGGTACCCGGTTCGCTCATCGCGATCGCGGTGTAGAGCTCGCCCGAGGCCAGACCCGGGAACCAGCGGGACCGTTGCGCGTCGTCGGCCAGGCCGAGGAAGTAGGGGACAACGATGTCGAGGTGGGTGCGCAGGCCGCCGAGCGTCACGCCCGCCCGTGCGCACTCCTCCTGGAGCACCACGTTGTAGCGGTAGTCGTCCTGACCCCCGCCGCCGTATTCCTCCGAAATGGCGGTGCCGATGATGCCGAGCTTGCCCAGCGAGGTGAACAGTTCGCGGGGCACCAGGCCCGCGGCGCGCCACTGCTCGTACTCCGGGACCACCTCGCGGGCGAGGTAGTCGCGGACCAGGAGGCGGAAGTCCTCATGGTCCTGGGTGAACAGCGTCCGGCGCATCCGGTTACCTCCTCGTAGCGAGCGCGTCGCGATGGCCACCAAGGGCCGCTGCGACGAATTCAGTATACGCATTCATTCGGAAAATTAGCCAAATTAAGTATACTGTTCTGAATCGAACGGCCCGAGACCGGCGCCGATCGACGGCCAGTGCGAAGGAGAAGATGTGTCGGACGAAGTGCTTGTGGAGCGCCGTGGCGCGGTCCAGGTCATAACGATCAATCGCCCGACGGCGAAGAACGCGCTCAATGCCGGGGTCGCAGCCGGAGTGGCCGCCGCGGTCGACGAGCTCGACCAGTCGGACGAGTTATGGGCAGGCGTGCTCACCGGCGCAGGCGGGACGTTCTCGTCCGGAATGGATTTGAAGGCGTGGCTCCGCGGTGAGAGTCCCGCGATCGAAGGCCGTGGCCTGTGCGGAATCACGATGACGCCGCCACGCAAACCGCTGATCGCCGCGGTCGAAGGTTGGGCCGTCGCCGGTGGCTTCGAACTACTGCTGGCCTGCGATCTCGTGGTCGCGGCCCGCACCGCACGCGTCGGCGTTCCCGAGGTGAAGCGGTCGCTGGTCGCGCGTGGTGGCGCCGCGCTGCTGCTGCCGCGGCGGGTGCCGTACGCGATCGCGTTGGAGTTGCTGTTGACCGGTGATCCGATCGGCGCCGAGCGGGCGGCCGAGGTCGGCCTGGTCAACCGGCTCACCGAGGAGGGCGGCGCGCTCGAGGGCGCCTTGGCGCTCGCCGAAACGATTACGGCGAACGGACCTTTGGCCATCGCGGCGACCAAAGAGATCGCCCGTTCCAGCTCCGACTGGACCCTGGCGGAGGGCTGGGCCAAGCAGGTCGACATCGCGCAGCCGGTGTTCTCCTCCGCCGACGCCGTTGAAGGTGCCACCGCCTTTGCGGAAAAGAGGGCACCGATCTGGAAAGGTCGCTGATGTCCGGCGGTCCGCTGGCGGGCTGCCGGGTGGTCGAGCTCGGCGGTATCGGCCCCGGTCCCTTCGCCGGGATGTTCCTCGCCGATCTCGGGGCCGAGGTGGTCCGGGTGGATCGACCGGAGCGCGCCGATGAGCCGGACGTGAGCGGCCCGACCAATGTGACCGATCGCGGGAAGCGGTCGGTGGTGCTCGATCTCAAGCACCCGTCGGGTCCGGCCGCGCTGCTCGACCTGATCGAACGTGCCGACGTATTGATCGAAGGATTTCGTCCCGGCGTCACCGAGCGTCTCGGTATCGGGCCGCACGAATGCCTGGCTCGCAACCCACGGCTGGTGTACGGCCGGATGACCGGATGGGGCCAGGACGGCCCGCTGGCCGCCGCGGCCGGGCACGATATCGGTTATGTCGCCCTCACGGGGGCGCTGGGTGCGATCGGGTCCGCGGGCGGACCACCGCAGATCCCACTCAATCTGGTCGGCGATTTCGGAGGCGGCGGTTGCTATCTGGTGATCGGGGTGCTGGCCGCCCTGTATGCCGTCGAGCGGACCGGCCGCGGTCAGGTCGTCGACGCGGCCATCGTGGACGGCACCGCGCATCTGCTCGCGAGCACCTTCGCCAAACTCGCGCGTGGCGCGTGGACCGACGAGCGCGGGGTAAATCAACTCGACGGCGGCTGGCCGTTCTATTCCGTCTACGAGACCAAAGACGGTCGGCACATGGCGGTCGGTGCGCTGGAGGCGAAGTTCTATCGGCAGCTGATCGAACTGCTAGACCTCGACATCGACCCGGAACAACAGCACGATCGGTCGACCTGGCCGAAGCTGCGCAATGTGTTGGCCGAACGATTCGCGGAGCGCACGCGCGAGGAATGGGCTCAGTTATTCGAGGGAACCGACGCCTGCGTCGCGCCCGTCCTCGGCCTCACCGAGGCAGCGACCCATCCGCATCTGGCCGCACGCGCAAGTGTGATCACCCGAGACGGTGTGGTCCAACCCGCTGCCGCACCGCGATTCTCGGCCACCCCGGCGCAACCCGGCGCGGCCGCACCGGCCATCGGCGCCGACACCCGCGCGGTGTTCCAGGATTGGGGTATCGGCAGCGGCGACGAACTCGTCCACAGCGGTGCCGCCATGCAGGCGAGCCAAGAGGCAACCAACACCAGACCGGGTCGCCACCGTGCCGACCCGCAGGACTGAGGAGGTCCATATGAGAGACGCCGTCATCGTCGATGCGGTCCGCACCCCGATCGGTAAGCGCAACGGCACGCTCGGGCCGGTGCACGCGGCCGATCTGTCCGCGAAGGTGCTCAATGCGCTGGTGGAGCGCAACGGGATCGATCCCGCCACCGTGGACGATGTGGTCTGGGGCTGTGTCACCCAGATCGGCGACCAATCGAGCAATATCGGCCGGTTCGCGGTACTCGCCGCCGGATGGCCGGAACATGTGCCCGGCGTGACGATCAACCGGGCCTGCGGCTCCAGTCAGCAGGCAATCGACTCCGCGGCGCACGCCGTCATGGCCGGGCAATACGACCTCGTGGTCGCCGGTGGTGTGGAAACGATGACCCGCGTTCCACTCGGGTCGCACCGGACCACGGGGCAGCCGTACGGACCCGCCGTGCTGGCCCGCTACGACAACTTCGACTTCAACCAGGGCATCAGCGCCGAGTTGATGGTCGAACGGTGGGGCTTCACCCGCACCCAGCTCGACGAGTTCGCGGCGAGCTCGCACGCCAAGGCGGCCGCGGCGATCGACGAAGGCGTCTTCGACGACCACATCGTGCCGATCGAGGTCGACGGGACCAAGTTCACCGTGGACGAAGGCCTGCGCCGAGGCACCACAGCAGAGAAGCTGGCCGGGCTGAAGCCGTCGTTCAAGCCCGACGGCGCGATCCACGCGGGCAATTCGTCCCAGATCGCCGATGGTGCGGCCGCGCTGCTCATCACGACCACCGAACGGGCCCGCGAACTCGGACTGACGCCGATCGCGCGCTACCATTCCGGCGCGGTGAGCGGAGCCGACCCGATCCTGATGCTTACCGGGCCGATCCCGGCGACGGAGAAGGTGCTGCACAAGGCCGGACTGTCCATCGACGATATCGGTGCGTTCGAGGTCAACGAGGCGTTCGCGCCGGTACCGCTGGCATGGCTGGCCGAAACCGGTGCCGATGCCGAAAAGCTCAATCCGCTCGGCGGTGCGATCGGTGTCGGCCACCCGCTCGGCGGTTCGGGTGCCATTCTGATGACGCGGCTGCTGGCGCAGCTGCGGCGCGAGAACCTGCAGTACGGACTGCAGACCATGTGCGAGGGCGGCGGCACCGCCAACGCGACCATTATCGAACTGCTGCGCTGAAATTCGAGGAATCCCACATCATGATGCCGTCCGCCCCGGATCGCCCACTCCCGCAACCGACACTCGCGAGCGCCGAGTTCTGGCGATCCGGTGCCGACGGCGTACTCAGGATTTCGCACTGCGCCGACTGCGGGCGGTTCTTCCATCCGCCGATGCCGGTGTGCCCGTCCTGTCGCGGGCGTGCGGTGTCGCTCGCGCCGACTTCGGGTAAGGCCGTGGTCGTCGGGTTCAGTGTGAACCATCAGGCGTGGTTGCCGAAGTTCCCGCCGCCGTACGTAGTAGCGGTGGTCGCGCTCGCAGAGGACGATCGGGCGCGGCTGACCACCAATATCGTCGGGTGCGAGCCGGACGACGTGCACATCGGAATGCGAGTGCGGGTGCGTTTCGAACAGCTCGATGATCTGTACCTTCCCCTGTTCGAGCCGGACCCGGAAACCGAAGCCGCCGAAGGGCCCGGGCCGTTGCCCGAGCCGCGCGAGGTGCGAAATGCGCTGCGCCCCATGGCTTCCCCACGCAAGTACGAGGACAAGGTCGCACTCACCGGGGTCGGACAGTCGCAAGTCGGCCGACGGCTCATGGTCGACCCGATCTCGCTGACCGTCGACGCCTGCTCGGCCGCGGTAGCGGACGCCGGGCTCGACCTGAGCGAGATCGACGGGCTGTCCACCTATCCGGGAGCGGCCGCGGGCGGCATGAGCGAGGGCGGCATCACGGCACTGACCGAGGCGCTGCAGCTGACTCCGACCTGGGTCAACGGTGCGCGCGAGGTGCCGGGGCAGATCGGCTCCATCACCGCCGCCATGCTCGCGGTCGCGGCCGGGCTGTGTCGGCATGTGCTGTGCTTCCGCACGGTCTGGGAGGCGTCGCACAGCGCGCTGCTGCGGTCGGGCGAATGGCATCCGGAAGGTGGCCGCGCGAGCGGAATGATGGAGTTCCGGGCCCCTTTCGGCGCCATGTCGGCCGCGCAGTGGATCGGCTGCAATGCCTCGCACTACATGCACCGGTATGGTGTCGGGCGCGAAGCGCTCGGTGCCATCGCGGTCACCGCACGCGCGGGCGCGGTCCGCAACCCGGAGGCCCTCTACCGCGACCCGCTCACCGTCGACGACTACTTCAACGCCCGCATGGTGACCACCCCCTTCGGGCTCTACGACTGCGATGTGCCGTGCGACGGCGCGATCGCGGTCGTCGTCTCGGCCATCGAGACCGCCGATGACCGCCCACACCCACCGGTGCTGGTCGAGGCCGTCGGCACCGCGATCCTGGAACGGCTCAGCTGGGACCAGGACACCCTGACCCACACCCCGCAGTCCCGCGGCCCGTCGGCCCACCTCTGGACCCGCACCGACCTCACCCCCGCCGACGTAGACCTCGCCCTCCTCTACGACGGTTTCACCTTCAACGCCCTGTCCTGGATCGAGGGTCTCGGCTTCTGCGGCCCCGGCGAGGCAACAGATTTCATCGCAGGCGGCAAAACCATCGCCCTGGACGGCCCCCTCCCCCTCAACCCCCACGGCGGACAACTCTCAGCCGGCCGTCTGCACGGCTACGGCTTCGTCCGCGAGGCCATGCTGCAACTTCGCGGGGACGCCCACGGCCGTCAGGTCGATGATGCGCGAGTTGCGGTGGTAACCGCGGGCGGCGGTGTCCCTTCTGGGGCGATGCTGCTGAAACGGGCATAGTCGACGAATTGGCGGCCGTCAGCACCGTCGTTGGTCACCTCCGCTCGAGCGTCGTTGGTGTCAGAGGTTCACATGCCATCGACCGGCAATGACGGTGCCCGGATCGCCCAACGCGCGTAAGGGTTTCGGGCGATGTACGACCAGCGGCGAGGCTAGGACTTCGCCCCGTTCTCATACGCCTTCATCAGTTCGCGGCGCAGGATTTTGCCGCTGGGCAGGCGGGGGACGGGTTCGAAAGAGACCGATTTCGGGCATTTGTAGTGGCCGAGATGCTCGCGGCAGTAGGCGATCAGGGCTGCGGCGAGGTCCGGGCCCGGGGTGGCTGGGGCGGCGGGTTGGACGACGGCGTGGACACGTTGGCCGAATTCGGGGTCGGGGATGCCGATTACGGCTACGTCGTCGACTGCGGGGTGCAGGGTCAGGGTGTCCTCGATTTCTCGGGGGTAGATGTTGACGCCGCCGGAGAGGATCAGGTCTGTGCGGCGGCCGGATAGGTAGAGGTAGCCCTGCTCGTCTACGTATCCGAGGTCGCCGAGGGTGTTCCAGCCTTTGTCGTTGTATGCGCTCGCCGTCTTGTCCGGGTCGCGGTGGTAGGAGAATTGCCCGGCGTCGCCGAACCAGATCGTTCCGATCTCACCGGGCTTCAGTTCGTTGCCGTCGTCATCGCAGATGTGCGGGATGCCGCGCAGTGGTTTGCCGACCGAACCCTTGTGGGTCAGCCAGGTCGGGGTGTCGATCATGCAGAATCCGGTGCCCTCGGTGCCGCCGTAGAACTCCACCAGCTTCGGACCGAACCAGTCGATCATCTGCTCTTTCACCTCGACCGGGCATTGGGCGGCGGAGTGCACGACGGCGCGCAGACCGGATACGTCGTAGCGCGCACGCACCGCTTCGGGGAGTTTGAGCATGCGCACGAACATGGTCGGTACGAACTGGCCTTGGGTCACGCGATGCCGTTCGATCAACCGCAATGCTTGCTCGGCATCGAATTTCTCCATCACCACGGCTGTTCCGCCATTGCGAATGGTGCCGATGGTCCAGGCGAGCGGCGCGGCGTGATAGAGCGGACCGGGACTGAGATAGACGGTGTCGCGGTCGAAGCCGAAGGCGGCGGCCATCCGGTGATCGATCGGCAGTCCGGCACCGAACGGCAGTCCGGAGATCTCGGGCAGGATCCCCTTGGGGCGACCGGTCGTGCCGGACGAGTAGAACATGTAGTAGCCCTCGGTCTCGTCCTCGATCGGATCGGCGGGACAGCCCGCGATCGCGTCGCCGAGGCTCTGGACCCCGGAAACGTCGCCGGTGACGATCCGCTCGAGGCCGGGCAGGGCACCGCCGATTGCCGCGGCCGAATCCTCCACGGCGGGCGCGGACAGCAGTATGCGGGCTTCGCAGTTCTCGACGATGTAGATCGCCTCGGATTCGGACAGATGCCAATTCACCGGCGTGTAGAACAGGCCCGACCGCTGGGCGGCGAACACGATCGGGAACATGTCGATCGTGTTGTCGAACAGCAACGCGATGTGGTCGCCCGTGCGCAACCCCCGCGCCCGCAGCATCCGCGCCATCTGGTTCGACCTGGCTTCGAGCTCGCGGAAGGTCAATGTGGCACCCGAACCTCCCATGATGATCGCGGGCTTATCCGCCAGATCCGCGGCCAGTGTTGTGAGCTGCATCGCTCGCTCCTGATAGTTCGATTCCGTTGTCCCGGTTCAGCTTTGCGTCACATAATCGTCGCGGTCATCGCCCAGGTAGGCGGCGATCACCGCGCGGTCACCGCGGACCTGCGCCGGGGTTCCGGCCGCGATCACCTCGCCGAAGTTCAGCGCGTAGACCCGGTCGCACAGGCCGAGCACCAGTTCCACATTGTGCTCGACGAGCAGGATCGCCACGCCCCACCGATCGGCGAGGCCGCGCAGCAGTTCGGCCAGCTCGCGCGACTCCGCCTGGTCGAGTCCGGCAGCCGGCTCATCGAGCGCGATGACCGAGGCACCGGTGGCGACCGACCGGGCTATCCCGACGAGTCGCCGGATGCCGTAGGGCAGTTCTGTCGGAGTTTTGTGCAGGTAGGGCTCCAGCCCGAATTCCTCGATCGCCGCGGTGGTGACGGCGGTCAGCGGTGGCGTCCGCGGCCACAGCGCGTCCAGGAGGTAGGCCAGCCCGTCGCGTGGTTCCGCGGCGGCGCGCAGGTTGTCCAATACGGTCAGATCGTCGAAGAGTTCCAGCGACTGGAACGATCGGGTCAGTCCCGCGCGGGCTCGTGCACTCGGTGACGCGCCGGTGATGTCCTTGCCGCCGAGGCGAACCTGTCCGGCACCGGCGCGCACGAATCCGGTTGCGGTGTCGATCAGGGTTGTCTTGCCCGCGCCGTTGGGGCCGATCAGACCGACGATCTCGCCCGGCCCGATCCGCAGGTTCGCACCGGAGAGCGCACGCACACCGCCGAAGGAAACACTCAGGTCGACCAGCTCCAATTCCTGCGGGCGGACCCGCTGAGCCGTGTCATCCTTCGGCACGGCCGGTACTCCATTTGCCGGTGCGGCCCGTTCCCCCGCTGGTCGCACCAGCGCGACAAGATGCCGCGCATGATCCAGGCCCTGACTGGCCAGCCCATCCGGCGCACGAAGCAGCATGACGATGAGCAGTACGCCACCGGCCAGCGGCAGATACGAACCGACGTCCGGGCCCAGCTGATCGAGAAGTTTCGCACCCAGCGCACCGACCTCGAGCAACCCGCCGTAGACCGCACCGGCGATCCAGCCGATCCCGCCGACCACGGCATAGCCGACCATCTTGATCGACTGCAGCGGACCATAATTCGCGAAGACGATGCTGGGATTGCGGAAGGCGAGCAGGCACCCGCCCAGACCTGCGATGACACTCGAGAATGCGAAGGCGGCGAGCTTGGCCTGCACCACATTGATGCCCAGCGACGCGGCGGCGCGTTCATTGGACCGCACCGCAACCAGACGTCGTCCGCCGCGGCCCCGCCGCAGGTTCGCGATCGCCAGCCCGCATGCCACGAAGACCACGAGCACGACAAGGGCGTAGCGGTCGGGATACACGATGGCGCCGAGTTCCAACCCGCCGATTGCCGGTGTGGGAACGACGAATGCGCCGTACGCCGTGCGTGCGGGATTGCTGAACACCAGATTGTCCAGCGCGACTGCCATACCGAGAGTCGCGATGGCGAGGTTCACCCCTCTTGTGCGCAGGCAGACCGCGCCGACCAGCAGGCCCAGCGGCAAGGTCGCCAGTGCTCCGATCACTATGGCGGGCAGGAACGGCACGTCGAAGGACCTGGCCAGCCCGCCGGCGATCCAGGCGCCCCAACCGGCAAAGGCGAACTGTGCCAACGACAATTGGCCGCTGTAGCCGGTCACCACAACCAGCGAAAGCACGATCAACCCGGTGCCGATCGTGGTCGTGACCGCATCGTTCCACTCCGGCGGTACGGATTCGATGAGCGCGACGCCGACCACCAGCCAAATAAGGACGAAATACCAGCGCACCCGCCCGGTGCCCAGCCGCGGCAGCCGTTGCGCGACCTGCGTCCGGATCGTGCGATCGTGGCCGCGTGCCATCAGCACCACGATCATGGCCAGGAACGGTACGGCCTCGGCCCAGCCCGGCGCGTCGACGAAGCGGCCTACCTCGGCCTGGATGATGCCGATCGCCAGACCGCCGACCATGGTCAGTGGGAACGATGCCAGCCGACCGACCACCGCGGCCGCGAGGGCGGGAACCACCAGCAGTGTGAAGCCGGTGACCGACAGATTCGTAATGGGCGCCAACAGGATTCCGGCGAGCCCGGCCAGCGCCGAACCGAGAAACCAGTTGCCCGCCGCTACCAGATTCGGCGACCGGCCCAGCGCCGCCAACGCGCGCGGATTCTCGGTCGCCGCCGCGGTGGCCCGGCCGAACTGGGTGTAGGAGTAGAGCGCGGCCAGCCCAGCGGTGAGCACCAGCACCAGCACCAGAATGAGCAGCCGGTCCCGCCCGACGGTCGCGCCGAGCATCGTGACCGGTCCGTTCGGCAGACCGGGGGCGACCACGATGGAGGGACCGCTGTAGAGCTTGACCATCCCTTCCTGCAGGATCGTCAAGACGGCCAGTGTCGCGATAACTCGGGTCAGTACAGCGCTGCCGCGCATCGGTCGCATGATCAGCAGGTGGATCAGCAGTCCGAGCGCTCCGGAGACCAACACTCCCGCGACCAGTGCGACGAGATATGGAAAACCGTTGCCCTCGTGCAGTTTCCACGCCGCGAAGGTGCCGACCATGCCCACCGCACCATGGGCGAAGTTCACCACTCCGGAACCGCGATGGATGATCACCAGCCCGAGGCCGAAGAGCACATACAGCGCGCCGGCCGCCAGGCCGAGGATCGCGAAGGTGAATACCGTGCTCATGATGCCTCCGCCGCCAGATAGGACGCTTCGATTTCGCCGATTCGCCCGCGCAGCTCGGCGGCCGGGCCTTGCAGCACAACGCGTCCGCGCCGCAGAACGTAGGCGCGGTCGGCGACCGCCAAGGCATTGCGAATCTGCTGCTCCACCAGCAGAACTCCCATGCCGCGGTCCGCCGCGGCGCGCACGGCCCGCAGCAGCCGCCCCACGACGATCGGAGCCAGTCCCAGGGACAGCTCATCCGCCAGCAGCAGTCGGGTGTCCCCGGCCAGTGCCCGAGCCAGCGTGAGCATCTGCTGCTCGCCGCCGGAGAGCAGCCCTACCTTGCGCCGCAGCAGCGGTTCCAATTCGGGAAACAGTGCCAACGGCTCGTCCAGTGACTTGTGCGCCAACCGGAGATTGTCCGCGACCGAGAGCGACATGAAGACCGCGCGGTCTTCGGTGATCAGCCGCAGACCGCCGCGCGCCCGCTGCTCCAGTGAGCCGGCCCAGGGTTTCCCATCGAACCGCACCTGCCCCGCAGTTACCGGGACCTCACCGGCCAGCGCGAGCAGTGTAGTCGTCTTGCCCGCGCCGTTCGCCCCGACCAGCGCCACCACCTCACCGGCGTCGACCCGCAGGTTCATATCGGTGAGCACCGGGAGCTGACCGTAGCCGGCGGACATCCCGCGACATTCCAATAGTTCGGACATGGTCACAGACCCGACATCGTGGTGAATGTCGGCCGGTCGAGCACGGCATTGCCGCCGCGCACGGTCCAGGTCAGATAGTCCCAGTTCACGATCCGCGGATATTGGGCGACCAGGACGGTGCCACCGTAGGCGTGCGTGGCATAGAGCTTGGTGTCCGGCGCGTGCTTCGCCAGGGCGTCGAGCACGGTGGCGCTGGTGATCGCTCCCTGGAGACTCTCCAGAAGCTGTTGCAGGGCGGTCACCGCGGCCCAGCCGGAGATCGCGAACTTGGTCGTGACCGGCACATCGGGCTGATACCTGTGCATTCCGTCGAGGACTTCCTGGACCGCGGGCACCGAGGTGTCGGTGGGCCGGTACTCCTGTCCGACGATGATCATCCCCTCGGCCGCGGCACCCATTGCCGTCAGTGCGGTGGAACCGAATTCTGAGCTGACCGCACCCAATTGGACGTGCCGACCCGACTGATTCAGTGCGCCAACGACTTTCGGGCCTTGATCCGGCGCAGTCACCGGAACGAGACAGTCGATGTCCTGCGACAGCAGTTTCGCCACCGGTGCGGCGAAGTCCGGCTGGGTCTGCCCGACCGAAACCTGCACCATTGCGGCTCCCTTGGTGGCAAGCCCGCGTTCGAGCCATTGGGCGCCCAGAATGGTGTTCGACGTCGCATTGACCACGGCGCCGACCCTCTTGCACCCGGCCTTGCCCAGTTCGATTCCGAGCGTGCCGTAGACGCCCATGATGCCGGAGTCACGGGGGAACGAAACGGCACTCTGTCCGTCGACATCGGCGGTGACAGCGTTGTAGATATAGGGAATCTTCGCCGCTTCGAGCACCGGAATCACCTGCGGCGCAAAGGGTTCGTAATGCGTGAGCACCGCGACGACGCGCTTCGAAGCAGCCTGCCTGGCGCAGTCCGCGGCGGTGTTGGGGTCGAACTTGTCGTTGCAGACCGTGAGATTGATCTTGCGACCCTTGATTCCGCCCGCGTCGTTGATCTGTGCGACATGCGCCTTCATGGCCGCTGCCGCGTCCGGAAGCGACAGCGCCGCCGACTCGACGGTGCCGATGGCCATCACCTGGATGTCGCCGCTGTCCGACCCGCCGGATGTGCATCCCGTCATCGCCAGCGTCAACGCCGCTATCGAAGTCGCGACAGCGATCCAGCTACGTCTTATCTGCGCCATTGCAGTCTCCTCATATTGTTCGATGAGGTACGGAGAGCGCGCACTACCTCGGCATTGCTGCACCACCTGCCGCCACCTAGAACATTAGAGTATCCTGAATTAGCGTATTGCATCGGGGATTGCCGGGATTGGTCAGTTCATCGGACGGCAAGCTCCCAGCATGCGAGAACAGGCCGCTAACGGCGGGTCGCCCATCCGACCGCATGCCGGGTCGGCTATCGAATCCCCCTGGCGTCCACCGGGTTCGACGTGGCAATTCGTTCGACCAGGCGCTGCCAGCCATCAGCTAATTGCTGTCGCGCGTAAGCGGTATCCGCTGCGGTCGTGGTCTGCAGATAGAGCAGGACGGGGGCTTCCAAGGCTGCGGTCAGCTGGATGGCGAGGACGTCGGCATCCGGAGTGTCGACGTGCGCCTGGTTCAGCAGCATGCGGATGTGGAATTGGGAGATGGTGGCCGCGCCGACGGGGATCGGCTGGTTGGCGTCCAGGGAGGCGCGGGCGATCGCGATGTGATCGAACAGGAAGTCCAGGCGAGCTCGGCCGTAGGCGATCAATCGCTGGATCGGGTCGGCGCCGGGGCCCAGTGGCGGCTGGCCCGAAAGTACCGATTGCTGGAAGGCTTTTTCGTCCTCGTCCATCAGGGCGTGGAAAATGCCCGCCCTGGTCCGGAATCGGCGGAACACCGTGCCCTTGCCGAGTCCGGCTCGTTCGGCCAGTCCATCCATCGTGACTTTTTCGACGCCGAGTTCGTCGACCAACTGGCGCGCCACATCCAGCAGATGTCGTCGATTACGTGCGGCATCGCCGCGTTCGTTACGCGGCGGGCCAAGGTGTAGCGCGGTCGGTTCCACGAGTTCCAAGTTACCGCCGGGAATGAAAGCGGGGTAAAGTCCGCTTTTGATTCTATTCGTGTTTGCCCGCTCACCGCCCTCCGGTCGAGCGATTGACTAGGAGTTCTCGATGAACGTCTTCCTCTGGATCCTGCAGGGCCTGTTGGCCGTGGTCTTGGTAGCCGCAGGCGCCGGGAAACTCGCCCAGCCCCGCGAGAAACTCGCCGCCAAAATGTCCTGGGTCGAAAGCTTCACCGATCAGCAGGTGAAGGCGATCGGCGCGGTCGAAGTGGTGGGCGGACTCGGCCTCGTGCTGCCCGCGCTCACCGGAATCGTCCCGGTACTCACCCCGATCGCCGCGGTCGGTGTCGCGATCATCATGATCGGCGCCGCCCTGACGCACGCGCGCCGCAGCGAATGGGCCGAGATCGCGCCCAGCGTGGTGCTGTTCGTACTTGCCGCCGTGATCGCGTGGGGCCGGTTCGGCCCCTACTCGTTGTGACGCCACCAGCTGATCGCCAGCGGATGCGCGGCTAGCGCATCCGCTCGCGCAGTACGAACTTCTGTACCTTGCCCGCGGCCGTTCGGGGCAGTTCGTCGACGATGACGAGCCGCTCGGGTGTCTTCTGCCGGGCCAAACCGGTTCGGGCGAAATGCCTTCCGATTTCGTCGAGATCCAGCGCGCAGTCCGCGCGCAGCACGACGACGGCGCAGACCCGCTCGCCGTAGCGCTCATCCGGTAAGCCCACCGCGGCCGCCTCGGCAACCGCCGGGTGCTGCGCGAGGACGTCCTCGACCTCCTTCGCCGAGATGTTCTCCCCGCCGCGAACGATGATGTCCTTCTTGCGGTCGGTGATAGTCAGATAGCCGTCGGCGTCGAGGCGGCCGATATCGCCGGTGCGGAACCAACCGCCCGAGAGGTACGCTCCGGCATCCTGTCCCGGATCGGTGTAGCCGAGGAACAGCTCGCCGCCACGGGTGACGATCTCACCCTCCGGCACATCCATGCCGTCCTCGTCTACCAGGCGCACCTGGTTGCCATGGGTCACGCGCCCGTCGGTATTGGCCCGCTTGATCAGCGGATCCGACGGTCGCCCCGAACTGATGGTCGGATGCTCACTGGAGCCGTAGGAACGGAATGCGGCGATGCCGGCGCGATCGGCACGAGTGATGAGCGCGGGCGCTACCCCGGCGGCGCCGACGAGGAACTCGCGCAATGTCGCGAGAGATGCGGCGCCGCGGTCACGTTCGTCGAGTAATCCGGCGAGGTATATCGGCGCACCGACACCGGACGTCAGGCCGTATTCGTCGACCAGCGCGGCCGCCCGAGCGGCCTGCCAGGCATCGAGCACAACGGTCTGGTCGCCGTGGATCAGGATGCGCAGTAGCCCGAGCAGTCCGGCGACGTGTCCGGCGGGGAACAACGCCAGATGCCTGGCCGCGTGCCCGCTTTCGCGTAGTGTCAGTTGCGAATCCAGCTCGGCCAGTAGTGACGAATGCGAGTGCTGCACGCCCTTCGGATCGGCCGTCGTCCCCGAGGTGTAGACGAGCAACGCACGATCGGATGGGCGAACCTCGGGGCGCAGGTAGGGGTGGGCGGTGAGATCGCCGAACGGGATCATCCCCTCCGCCGCCTGCTCATCCACCACGACAACACGTAGCCCAGGCAGTTCGCCGAGGCTCGCGATCATTGCCGCATGGTCGCGACCGCGACGGACACCGGGCGCCAGCAGCACGCGCGCGCCGGAACGCCGCAGCATGAAGCCGAGTTCCCTTGGGCCATAACTCAATACGATCGGCAGCAGCACCGCACCGCACAGTGTGACGGCGGTCTGTGCAACCGCGCCCTCGTACCAGTTCGGCAGCTGCACGGCGACGATATCGCCCGGCCCCACCCCGAGCCCCTGCAACGCACCCGCCACCCGCGTCGCGTCGGACACCAACTCACCTAGTGTCGTCGAAACCGTCCGCTCAGCTCCGGCGAAAACCACCGGCACTCCCCCGCGCTCGGCGGCGCCGCGCTCGATCTCCGAAATCAGCGTCCGGATCTCGCCGGTTGTCACCGGGATTCCCGAGGTAGCCCCAGTCCCCGCTCCGCGACCTGCGTCCGCAGGATCTCGTTCGCACCACCGGCGATCGTGTAGGCACGCGAATACAGGTGCGCGTCCTGCCACCAGCCCGCCGCCACCGCATCCGGATCGGCCTCGGTCAGCAGCCCGTCCGTGCCCTGCAGCCGCATCCCGAATTCGACCAGGTCGTAATTGAGTTCGCTGAAGAAGATCTTCCCGATCGGTGCGTCGGCGGGCTGTTCGGTGTGGTGCAGCATCCGGGACTGGGCGAGGCCGACCATTGCCGCGTTGACATAGACCCGCGTCGCGAGCTCGCCGATCGCCTGCCGCGTGGCGGAATCCTCCAGTGCGGGCCTGCCGCCGACCGATGTCGCACCGGCCAGCCGCAGCAGATCGTCGAGCGCGGCGAACAACTCCACCCCGCGCGCGGCCACGCCGGAGCGCTCGTGTCCGAGGCTGCTCATCGCCACCCGCCAGCCGTCGTCCACCCGACCGATCACATTCGCCACCGGAATCCGGACACCGTCGAGGAATACCTCATTGAAGTCGGTGGTTCCGGTGATCTCGCGCAGCGGCCGGATATCGACGCCCGGACTGCGCATATCGAGCGCAAATGCCGTGATGCCCTTGTGTTTCGGCGCATCGCGGTCGGTGCGCGCGAGCAGATATCCCATATCGGCGTGCTGCCCGTTGGTGGTCCATACCTTCTGACCGTCGATGACGAATACCGCGTCATCACCTTCACCCTCGAGCCGCGCCCGCGTCTGCAATGCCGCCAGATCACTGCCCGCGCCCGGCTCACTGAACAGCTGGCACCACACGTCTTCGCAGGTGCGGATGCGGGGCAGGAAGCGCGCCTGCTGCTCGTCGGTGCCGAATTCGATCACCGCGGCCGAGGCGAGCGCGGCCGCACCGATGGGCTGCCAGGTGCGGGCGCGGGTGATCTCTTCGACGACGATGAACGGTTCGAGCGGATGCGCGTCGGGCCGACCACCGTATTCGGCCGGCCAGTTGATGCCGAGGAAGCCCGCGTCGAACAGCTTCGCGGTCCACTCGCGGATCGCGGGCATGAGTTCGGACTCGGGCGCGCGCACACCGGTGTGGGTCTTGATTCCCGGCGCGTGCTCGGCGACGAATGCCCGCACCTTCTTGCGGAACGCTTCGAGTTCCGGCGTGGACTCCAGCTGCATCGCTATCTACTCCTCATCGTCGGGCACCACAACCTCGCGATGGGGCCACTCTAACCCGCTGCTCAACCAAAGAATCACACCATTCTCCGCGACATATCTTGATCGAGCATCAAAAAGAGTATACTCCTTATCAAGTGAAAGGATCCGTGATGAGCACGCCCCCAGAGGACCAGGTCGCGGCGGGCCGCCCGCTCACCGGCCGCCGCGCCGTGGTGACCGGTGCGGCCACCGGAGTAGGCGCTGCGGCCGTTGCCGCCTTCCTGGACGCCGGCGCCAGTGTCGTCGGCCTCTTCCACCACACGCCGCCGCCGGACGAGTTGAAGGGGCGCTGCGACTGGTTGTCCTGCGACGCGCGCGACCGCGCTGCCGTCGCGGCCGCCTTCGAATCGGCGACGGCGATCCTCGGCGGACTCGATATCCTGCTGAGCGCGGCGGGCGTCTGGCAGGCCAGTACCCCGGAGACGCTGACCGACGACGAGTTCGATCACGTCCTCGACGCCAATCTCCGGACCACGATCGTCTCCAACCAGGCGGCGTTCGAGCACATGCGCGACACCGGCGGGCGAATCATCAATCTCGGTTCGGGCGAGGCGATTCGCGGAAATCCGCTCGCGCCGCACTACGCGGCGGCGAAGGCCGGTGTGCAGGCGTGGACCAGGTCCGCGGCCGCGGCGTGGGGAAAGTTCGACGTCACCGTGAACGCACTCGCACCAGCGGTCGAGACCCCCGGCACCGAGCGGTTCCGGGAGCATCTCGGCCCCGCGGGTTCGGCCGCGCTCGCCGAACGCCTTCGGGAGACCATCCCACTGCGCGGCGAACTCGGTGATCCGTACGCCGACCTCGGGCCCGTCATGGTATTCCTGGCCGGACCAGGATCGCGCTATATGACCGGCCAGTTGATCGCGGTCAGCGGTGGATTGCAGATGCTGGGCGCTTGACGCCCGGTGAGCGAGTGACAAACAGTGGCCCTAATCGCGTCACTCACTACTTTCCCCCGCACGTCGCACGCACTTTTGGCCAACCGGCCAGTAGACTGAGGATCCGCAAAGTCCGCATTGAGGAGTTGGCCCATAGTGACTGCCGTCGACGTCGAGCCCGCCGACAGCGAGCAGGACTCCGACCTCACCACCGTCGAGACCGGCGCACCGGTCGGCAAACTCGCGGCCCAGATCGCCCATCGTATCGAGGCGGATGTGATACGCCGCGGTTGGCCGGTCGGTGAGTCCCTCGGATCCGAGGTGGACCTACGCGAACGCTTCGGGGTCAGCCGCGCGGTGCTGCGCGAGGCGGTGCGGCTGGTCGAACATCACCAGGTCGCCAAGATGCGGCGCGGTCCCAACGGCGGCCTGTTCATCTGCGCTCCCGATGCGGGGCCCGCGACGCGAGCCATGGTGATCTACCTCGAGTACGTCGGCACCAGTGTGTCGGATCTGCTCCAGGCCCGGTTACTGCTCGAGCCGATTGCCGCGGGTCTGGCCGCGGAGCGGATCAGCGAGGAGGGTATCGAAACCCTGCGCACGGCCCTCGAATTCGAACTCCGGCATGCCGACGAACCGGGGGTTCAGTCGCAGGATCCGCTGCATCCGATGCTGGGTGAATTATCCGGAAATCCGGTGCTGCACTTGTTCATCGACGTGCTGACCCGCCTCACCGCACGATACGCGAACACCTCGCGCCGACTCTCGAAGACCGAGATTCTCAGCTCCAAGGAGACCTCGCGCATCGCGCATCGGGCCATCATCGATGCCGTCATCGATGGCGACGGCGCGCGGGCGCAGACCGATCTGACCGCACACCTGGAGTCGGTGGCGGCCTGGATCGAAAAGCACCGGGTGCGTCGCGGGCCGCGGGTCGCGGGCAATGTGATCGAGCCCGAAATGGTCGAGGGGCCGCGGGCCAAGCTGGCCGAGGTGGTCGCCGCCAGGATCCACGACGATATCGCCGCGCGCGGCTGGCAGGTCGGCATGGTGCTCGGCTCGGAAACCGATATGCTCGCCCGCTACGGGATCAGCCGAGCGGTGCTGCGCGAGGCCGTCCGCCTGCTCGAATACCATGCGGTCGCCCAGATGCGCCGCGGACCGGGCGGTGGACTGGTCGTCACCGAACCCGAACCGCAGGCCAGTATCGACACGATGGCGCTGTTCCTCGAATACGAAGGCGTCACCGCCGACGATCTGCGGATCGTCCGCAATGCCATCGAACTCGGCATCGTCGCCCGGGTGACCGCCCGCTACGCCGACGGCGACAACGAAGTGGCGCAACGTCTCGCGGCGGCGGTCCGGTGGCCGACCGAGGGTCCGGCCGACGACCCGCGCAAGGCCGACCTCTTCCACACCGAGTTGGCCGATTTGGCAGGCAATCCGGTGCTTTCGCTGTTCCTGTCGATCATCACCGAACTGTTCCGCCGCCACGCGGCCGGACATGATCAGCCGCTGCCCGGCGACACCGCCGCCGAGGAGGTCGAGCACGTGCACCAGCTCATCCTCGACGCGATCGTCCAGGGCGATGCCGGAATCGCCCGGCACCGCATGCGCCGCCACCTCGACGCACTCGCTCCCTGGTGGCACTGAACCTCCAGCCGGACCGAACTCCGCAGCGCCACTGACGTTTCGACGGCCGGGACGCCGACCACCGGCGTTGTCCGCGTCCCGGCCGCCGGGTCCGGCTCAACCGCTGACGCTGAACCGGGCCAGTTCGTGGGCCACCATGCCGTCCAGATCCGGAGCGGGTGGTGCCGGCAGTTCGACGGCGCGATCCCGCGTCGGCAACAGCACGACGGCGGTACCGGGTGTGGTGATCTCACCCCGCTGGTTCTCGCAGCGCACCTCGAGGTGAATCTCGTTGCGCCCGTCCACCTGTCGCTTGTCGACGACCGTGCCGCGCACCCAGGTGGTGTCGCCGATGTAATTGAATTTGCGGTGCTCGCAACGCAGTTTCCACAGCCAGCCGTCGTCGCCGACCCAGTCGGTGAGCAGATGGCACAGCCAGGTCTCACGCATGCCGCCGTAGTCGTAGGAGTTCGGCAGCCCGAGTTCCTGTGCCCGCGCGGGTTCCCAATGCAGACGCTGCACGGTATCCGGGATGTTCAACCCGTTGGCCGGGTACAGGCCGGGAGCCTTACGCCGGATATTCGCGGCGATCTTGAATGCGCCCGGCGGGGTGAGCTGCATACCCCAGCCCAGATGCCAGACGACCACATCGGTGGTGGTCAGCGGCCCCTTCACCTTGGGCTGCACCACCTCGCCGACCGCGACGTCCTCCCAGTAGCGCGGTTCGGCGCCGCGCCTGGTCTCGGCCGCGTACGCCGCGTCGATTTCGGCGAGTTGTGCTGGCGTATAAGGGGTTTGCTCCAGTTTCTCTTTGGCCCGCTTACTCGAGGTGTGCCGCTCGGCATTGATCCAGGTGCCGCGCCGCACAGCGTGCATCTCACCGGATCCGTTGGTGTACAGGTAATCCTGGGTGACGTGCGCGGTGCGGCCGCCGAAGCTGCTGCGCTTGGGCTGGACGCCGACCTGGGTCTGTAGCACCCGGCTGCGGTCCCCGAGGCGCAGTGGCTGCCACCACTCGAATTCCATTACCGCCTGATACGAGCCGAGCCCGGCGAAGGGGTCGCCTTTCAGCAGTGCCTTGGTTTCGGCGTCGGGCTTCGGTGCGGCATCCTCGCCCATCGTGTAGAGGAAGGTCGGCGGCGCGATCAAGGAACCCCAGCGGGTCTGCGCCGCGTAGTCCGGATCGCAGTACAGCGGGTTGTCGTCACCGTAGCCGAATGCAAAGTGGCGCACGCCATCCCAGGTCACCTGGAAGTTGTGCGGCGGATTGCGCTGCGGATTCGGTATGCCGAGACGGCGGCGGGACCGCTCGATCGCCTGGTCGGTCAGCACGCCGAACTGTTCGGCGGGCTTGTCCTCGGTGCTCGTCACAGATCCTCCTCGATCGTTGCGGTCAGGCCGTCGTGCGTTCGGCGAGCCGGGCTCGCACGATGTCCAGTAGCTCCACGCGGCTCACCTTGCTCGACGGTGTGCGCGGCAATGCGTCGAGCACGAGGATGTGCGCGGGCACTTCGTAGGGCATCAGCTGAGTACGGCAGAGGGCGACCAGTTCGGCAACCGCGGGCGGCGTGCGTCCGGGTTCGACTTCGACCGCCGCCACCGGCACCGCACCGAGCCGCGGATCGGGCAGACCGGCGACCGCTGCCTCCCGCACCCCATCGTGCGCTTCGAGCACGCGCTGAACCGTCTCCGGCTGCACCTTGAAGCCGCCGCGGATGATGGCGTCATCGGCACGACCCTCGATCCACAGGAAACCGTCCGCATCGATCCTCGCCAGATCACTGGTGCGCACCCACACGGTGCCGCCCTGCGCGGTCTGCTCGGTGCGGACCTCGAGCCGCCCGGTCTTCCCGGTCGGCAGTTCGGCGCCGTTCTCGTCGGTCACCCGGAGCTCGACGCCGTCCAAGGCGCGCCCGGTACTGCCGATCTTGCGATCCCACCACTGCTCGTGCATCGGCAGCGTCCACCCGGCGACCGCACCGGCGAATTCGGTTGCGCCATAGGTCATCAGGACACGCAGACCATATTTCTGAAAGAACGCGTCGGCGAGTTCGGGCGGGCAGGGCGCGGTGCCGGAGGTGACCACCTGCAGGCTCGCCAACCGCTGCTTGGGCACATCGGCCTCCAGCACGGTGCGCAGGGCTGCGGGCACCAAGCTCACCGCCCGCAGTTCGTGGCGTTCCACCGCGCGCAGCCACGGCTCCAGGGCGAATTTGGGCATCAGGATCATGCGCCGCCCGGTGGCCAGGCAGGCAAGCGCCCGCCACAGTCCGCCGATATGCACCAGCGGCGCTGATACGAGTGCCGCCGACCGCGTCAGCAACCGTCCCGGCTTCGGCGTCTGCCCACCCGAGACAAGGGCGTGGTCGAGCTGTCCGACCCGCAGGTGCACCCGCTTCGGCGGACCGGTCGTGCCGGAGGTGAGCATTTCGACGGCCACGCCCGGATTGGTCGGCGCGTCGGGTGCGGCACTACCACCCGCCGGACGCAGTGCACCGTCGGTACCGAGTTCCACGGCGAGACCGTGCGCGGTCACCGCGGCGAGTACACCCGCACGGGCCAGCGCCTCCGCCCCGGCGATGACGACGGGGAGTTCGCAGCGGGCGATATCGGCCGCGAGTCGGGCTGCGGGCTGCAGCGGACTGAGCATCACCACACAGCGCCCGGACGCGATCACGGCGGCGACCACCGCGACGTGTTCGGGCCGGTTCTCCAACACAACGCCCACGCGGGCGTCGGCGTGCAGACCCGCGGCATCGAGCGCACCGTTCACCACCCGCGCCGTCTCCTGGACCATGCCCCAGGTCCACCAGCGCTCCTCGTGCTCGATGGCCTCGGCATCGGCGGGCGCCTCGGCGAGCAACAGGGACAGTCGGTCGCGAATTCCCATGTGATCAGCCTTTCGGAAGGCCGAGCACCTGCTCGGCGAGAACGTTGGTCATGGTGTTCGACTCCGTGCGATAACGCCGCATCGGGTGCGTTGCTCGGACCACTCCGTGTGCGCGGAGATCGAGTCCACGAGCTCACCGTCGAGATAAGAGTACACTGATTTATTGGATCGAACAGACAACCAGGGAGCCTGATAGATCACATCCGTGATTGTGAACGTGCCGAGGTTCGTTACAGAATTCCCCTGTGCCACATGATTCGGGCACGAATCAGTCAATCGAGACGCCAGATGGGATAGATGGCAAACCAACGCGACACCATCGACGGCTATCGCTCAGCGATCCATTTCAGGGCACCGATATTGATGGGCGGTAGATGACCGTACCGATGCCCACTACGAGAAGACTTGGCGGAGTACGGATTCCGGGCCGGGCGACCACCATTCGAGGTCCCCGGCCCGGTCCGCTCAGATTCCGACGAGGTCGGCGAGCCGCGCCCGATGCGAAGCCGGGCCGCCGAACAGCTGCTCGGACGACTTCGCCCGCTTCAGATACAGGTGCGCGTCATGCTCCCAGGTGTATCCGATGCCGCCGTGAATCTGGATGTTCTCCTTGGCCGCATGGGTGCCGACCTGCGAGCAGTACGCCGCCGCCAATGCCGCCGCCGACGACAGCTCGGTCGAACCGGCGGCTGCCACGGTCGCGGCATGGTAGGCGGCCGAGCGTGCGGCCTCGACCTCGAGCAGCATGTCCGCGCACTTGTGTTTGACGGCCTGGAACGAGCCGATCGGCCGGTCGAACTGAACCCGGATCTTGGCGTATTCGACCGCGGCGTCCAGACATGCCTGTGCCACCCCGACCTGTTCGGCGGCCAGCGCGACGACCGCGAGATCGAGCACGCCCTGTAGGTACCCCGGCGCATCGGCGGGCGGGCTGATCCGTTGCGCCACAGCGTCGTTCAGGTCGATCCTGGCCAGCCGGCGGGTCGGATCGAGTGTCTCCAACCGGGTTCTGGTCACCCCGGCCGCGGTTCCGTCCACGGCGAACAGTGCGAGTCCGGCCTCGCCGCCTGCCACGACGAGCAGCAGATCGGCGAGGTCGCCGTCCACGACGAACATTTTGGCGCCGGACAGGGTCCAGGCCTCACCCGCCCGCGCCGCCACGGTGGTGACGTCCGCGAGCCGCCACGAGCCGCTCTCCTCGGCCAGCGCCAGTGTCGCGGTCAGCGAGCCGTCGGCGAGCGCGGGTAGCCAGCGCGCCTTGGCCGCGTCGTCACCGCAACTGGCGAGCGCCTGACCGGCGAGTGCGACAGTCGCGAAATACGGCGACGGCAGCAGCGCTCGCCCCATCTCCTCGAGCACGATGCCCAGCTCGACCGGCCCCCCGCCGGAACCGCCGTACTCCTCCGGCAGTGCCAGGCCGTGCAGGCCGAGTTGCTCGGCCATCTGCTGCCACACCGCGCGATCGTGGCCCGGTTCGGTTTCCATCCAGTGCCGCACCGCCGCACTCGGCGATTTGTCCGCCAGGAATCGGCGCACGGTAGCGCGGAGTTCTTCCTGCTCCGCCGTGAACGAGAAAGCCATCACTGCAGCTTCGAGCGCAGGTAGACGTCGAAATCCGGCATCCGTGACCGGTCCACGATCTCGAGCCGCACACCCGACGGCGACAGGTGATAGGCGAAGATCGACGGCTCGCCGTCGATCACCGCGCATGCCTCCAGGGCGAAACCCGCCGCGTCCAACCGCTTGGATGTGGTCGCGACGTCATCGCAGAAGTAGCCGAGATGGTGCGTCGCGACGTGCGGCGGCGCCGCCGTCCACGGTGTCCCGGGAATCTCCTGCACCAGTTCGATGTGTGGGGCGTCGAGCGAATACGTGAAGCTCAGCTGCATCACCCGCTCGCCGTCGGCCAGCCGGACCGGCACTTCGGCGGTTTGGGTCGCGGTCCACCGGTAGCCCGCGAGCTCGGTCATCCGCACTTTCCATTCCTCGATGTCGGGCACCACGATCCCGGTGTGATAGAGATCCGCGGCGCGGAGTATTTGTGTCACAGGGGAATTCGTCATGGCGGTCACCACTCCAATCGCAGCGACTGGATGCCGTACATGTTGCCGTGCTGCGACAGCTCCTGTCCGGCCACGATCCGATACTCCGGAATCCGCTTGTGCCACTCCTCGACCGCGACATTCAGCTCCAAGCGCGCCAGATGCGAGCCGAGGCAACGGTGCGGGCCCGAGCCGAAGGCGATGTGGTTGATCGCGGTGCGGTGCAGATCCACTTCCAGCGGATTCTCGAACCGCTCGGGATCGCGATTGGTAACCGCCAGCGGCAGCATCACCATCTCGCCCGCCTTGACCGGGCAGCCGCCGATCTCGGTGTCCTGCATAGCTTTGCGCGCGGGCACCACGAACGAGTAGACCCGCAGGATCTCCTCGACGCTCGTCGCGATCAGCGACGGGTCGGCGATGATCGCTTCGCGCTGTTCCGGATGGGTGGCGAAGTGATAGAGGGCCCAGCCGATGGAGATCGGGACCGTATCGAAACCCGCCTGGAACAGCAGAATGCAGAAGGCGTGCATATCCGCATCGCTGATCGGCTCGCCATCGATCTCGTAATTCATTGCCCGCGAGAGCAGATCGTCGCGCGGGGCCTCGCGCCGCAGTGCGATCTGCTCGTCGAAGTAGTCCGAAACGGCCCGCATCGCGGCGAGTTGTCGGGTCCCCTCCGGATCCTCGTCGTAGGTCAGGTGCAGCATGTCGTGCACCCAGTCCAGGAAGATGGGCAGATCGGCCTCGGGCAGGCCGACCAGCCGCATGAAGATGATGGTCGGGAACCGGCGGGCGAATTCGTCCAGGACATCGGCACTGCCGCTGTCCTTCAGCTGATCGATCAGTTCGATCGCGACCTGACGGATCTCCTCCTCACGGGCAGCGATGGTCTTCGGGGAAAAGTCGTTGCCGAGCAGTCGCCGCCATTTCGTGTGCACGGGCGGATCGAGCATCTCCGGAATCCACAGGAACCGGGGATTCGGCTCGAGCGCGGTCACCGAGGTGTTCGAGAAGGTTCGCCAGTCCTGCAGCGCCTCCTGCACCGCCCGGCCGTCCGTGACGACCCAGTACCCGCGCGCGATGGTGCTGCGGAATCCGGTATGGGTGCGGGCGATTTCATCCCATCGCTGCTGATGACTCAGGACCGGACCGCCGAGCCGATTGTCGAAGTGATACGCGGGAACACCTTCATAGGTGCCCTCGGACTCGAGTGCAGTGCTCATGACTGCGCCTCGCTGTCGCGCAGCTCCGTCATGACCACTGACGTGGCTGTGCCTATTGCTCGCTCGCTCATCGCTGATCCTCTCTGGAAGGCCGCCGCGCCGGGCGCTGTATTCGCGTCTCCGCGGGCCGGTGGGCGTTAGGGCCGCACCCGTGCCGCGTCGCAGCCTCGTAGTACGTCATGCGCATGCCATGACCTGGCATGCCTCGACTCGTCGTGCTGGTCCAATATACCGACCAGCCCTTATTTCGTAACCTCTTTTGCCCTCGCGTTGACGAATTCTTGCTCGTCACCCTCTGGAATAACTCGCAGTTAGCAGCCTATTTGATGGCAGAGACAAGTCGGGGCGCTATCCCATGGGATGGACGTTCGGCTTGAAAGAGGACACTTTCCTTCTTCCTGCCTGCGATGCGGAGGCGATCAGGTGACCGCGCCGTCGATCTTCAGCGCGATCAGTTCCTCTTCGGTGAGACCGATCTCGAGCAGGACCTCGTCGGTGTGTTCGGCGAATTGCGGTGCCCGCGTGAGGGTTACCGGCGTTTCGTCGAACTGGACCGGGTTGGCAACCAGTTCGCGGTCGACGCCGTCGGCATCGACGACCGAGGCGATCAGATCGTTGGCACGTAGCGATGGATCCTGACCGACCTCCCACGCGTTCTGCACCGCCGCCCACTGCCCTTCGCCGCTGCCGAGGATCTCGACCCACTCGGCGAAGGGACGCGCCGCGATGATCTCGGCGACGAGTTCGGCGGCCTGCGCCGCATTGGCCATCAGCTTCTCCGTGTTGTCGAAGCGTTCGTCGGCGGCCAATTCCTCGCGACCGGCCAGCCTGCAGAACTCGGGCCAGTAGCGGCCGGGCTGCAGCATCGACAATTCGAGCCACCGCTGGTCCGAGGTGCGATACGCCCCGATGAGCGGATTCGTGGCCGACCCGTGCCGCGGCGGCGGATTCACCGGCAGCGGACCACCGTTCATCAATGCGAGATTGACCGTGAACTGCGTCGCCCAGGCGCCGACGCCGAGCAGCGAGACGTCCACGACCGACGGCTCACCCGTCATCTTGCGCGAATAGAGCGCGGCCGCGATACCACCGGCAATGGTCATGCCACCGATCGAATCGCCGTAGGCGCCGGCGGGCATCCGGGTCATCCGGTCGGCGCCGGGCGGGGTCACCCCGGCCGCACTGCCGCCGCGCGCCCAGAACGCCGTGCTGTCGTAGCCACCCTTGGTCGCCTCCGCGCCGCGCACACCGAAGCCGCTGCCCCGCACGTAGATGATGTCCGGATTGATCGCGCGCACGTCCTCGAGATCGATCCGCAGTTTCGCTCGCGCCTCCGGCAGGAAGTTCGTGAGGAATACGTCGCTGCTGCGGATCAACTCCTCCAGCACCCGGCGCGCCGACGGTTTCTCCAGTGCGAGACCGACACTGCGTTTGCCTCGGTTCGGCCCCTCCATGATCGGGAAGAACGACGACCCGGCACTGTTCGCCTCGTAACCGAGCACCCGGACCAGTCCGCGCTGGGCATCACCGCGTTCCGCGTGCTCGATCTTGATCACGTCGGCGCCCCAGTCCGCGAGCACAGCACCCGCCGCCGGGACGAAGGTGAACTGCGCGACCTCGAGTACGCGCACGCCCTGCATCGGTTTGTGCATCGAACCAGCTCCTCTAAGCGTCGGTATTTTGAAGAAGAGTATCCGCTATTCAACGGACACCACAAGGTTGTGCCGGGTCAGAGCGCATCGGTCACCCCTGGCTCCGGTGGCACTATCCAGGCCACGAGATGCTCGACATCCGCGGCCGTCGGCACCCGTTCGGTCCACAGGAACTGCTCCATCACGGCGAAGATCGCACACGCGGCGACCATGGCGTCACGGTCCGGATCCAGGCTCCCTCCCGCGCCGAGCGGCACCGCGAGCAGCTCGGCGATCCGACGGCGCAGCTCGACACCACCGAAGGCCGACCGACCGTCGCGGGAGGTATTCCGCAGCACCGCACGGGTCGTCGCGGCCACCTCCGGATCGGCCGCCTGCTTGAAAACCACCTGAATACAGGCCCTGACCTGGTCGACCGGGTCGGTGTGCCGAGCGCACCGGCGACGGATATGGCCGAGCAACCGCCGAGCCCCGTCGTCGGCGATCGCGGCCATGAGATCGTCCTTGCTCCGGAATGCCCGATAGAAGGCGTCATTGGAAACCTTTGCCCGGCGGACGATCTCGACGATTCGCGGATTCCCGTTCGGATCGGAACGCATCAGCTCCATGCCGGCGTCGAGCAGTCGGCGCACTTCATCCCGCGCGATCGCGTACCGATCTCCCGTGCGCCGCCGCACCGCTCGGGCCACCAGAGATTCACCACCGACCGGGTCGTCCTCGACGTGTGGACTCGTCATACAAAAGAGTGTACTGTTCGGATACCGATTCACCAGAATCAATTTCTTGCACGGCGGTATGGCGTTCTGTCGAACGGAGTGGGCATGGCCGAGGGGTCACAGGTGGTAGGACCGAAGGTCGGTATTGCCGATCCCGCCGATATCGCGCGTCGCGCGGCCGCGGCGATCGGCCGTCCACTGCACGACCTGACGCAGCTGACCGGCGGCACCTCCAGCCTCACCTATTCGGCGGTGACCGACGAGCGGGTTCGCGTCGTAGTCAAGGTCGCCCCGCCGGGTCTCGAACCCGTCCGGAACCGGGATGTGCTGCGCCAAGCCCGCGCACTCACCGCAATCGCCGAGGTACCCGATGTGGCCGTGCCGAAGGTGCTCGGTTCCGACGTCGGCGCACCGCCGCAGATCCCGCCGCTGTTCGTCATGTCCTTCGCGGACGGCGAAGGTTACGAACCGCGCCATATCGCGCTCGAACGTCGCCCCGCTCCGAACGAGGTGCGCGCGCGGGCCGCGGCGGCCGCCCGCATGCTGGCGGCCCTGCACACCGTCGGCCCCGCCGAATTGGGCATCGACGAACCAGCGGTCACCCTCGACGCCGAGGTCGAGCGGTGGCAGCGGGCCTTCGCCACCTGTGCACTCGAACCGGACGCGGAGCTCGACGAACTCGAGTGCCGGACACTGCTCACCGCGGCGATTCCGAAGCCGCTGCCGCCCGCGCTCCTGCACGGCGACTGGCGGCTGGGCAATATGCAGTGCGTCGGGACCGAGATCCGGGCGGTGATCGACTGGGAGATCTGGTCGGTCGGTGATCCGCGCCTGGACCTGGCGTGGCTGCGCCTGATGTCCGATCCCGCGCATCCGACGGCCGTCGCGCCCGCGGCCCCGACGCTCGAACCCGGCGAACTGCTCGCCGTATACGAGACGGCGAGCGGCGCACCGGTCGCGGACCTCGGCTGGTTCGACGCCCTGGTCCGCTACAAACAGGCCGCCGCATCCGCGCTGCTGGTCAAGAACGCCGAGCGCCGCGGCCAGGTCACCGAGCGGGTGGAACGGATGCGCCACGGCATCCCGCCGTTGCTCATGGCCGCCCGCACCTACTTCACCCACTGATTCCCTTTCGGAGGACCGATGCTGGATTTCACGATCGAACCCGAGTTCCAGGCCAAGCTGGACTGGGCCGCGGAGTTCGTGCGCAAGGAGGTCGAACCGCTCGACCTGCTGTTCCCGCACGGCGGCGACCCGTACGACACCGGTAACGAAAAGGCCCGCGCGATCCTGCGGCCATTGCAGGAGCAGGTTCGGGCGCAGGGCCTGTGGGCCTGCCACCTCGGCCCCGAACTGGGTGGGCCGGGCTACGGTCAGGTCAAGCTCGCCTACCTCAACGAGATCCTGGGCCGGTCCTATTGGGCGCCAACGGTTTTCGGCACGGCCGCACCGGACACCGGGAATGCGGAGATCCTCGCCATGTTCGGCACCGAGGAGCAGAAGGCCCGCTATCTGCAGCCGCTGCTCGACGGCGAGATCGTCTCCACCTTCTCGATGACCGAACCGCAGGCGGGCGCCGACCCCAAGGAGTTCGTCTGTCGCGCCTGGCGCGACGGGGACGAATGGGTGATCGACGGGGAGAAGTGGTTCTCCTCCAACGCCCGGTACGCGTCATTCCTGATCGTCATGGCCGTCACCGATCCGGACGCGGCGCCGCACGCTCGCATGTCGATGCTGATCGTGCCGGCCGAGACGCCCGGGATCGAGATCAAGCGCAATATCGGCACCATGGATGAACGCGACGCCCTGGACGAGGGTATCCACGGCTACATCCGCTACCACGAAGTCCGCGTTCCGCTCGACGCCATGCTCGGCGCACCCGGCGAGGGTTTCAAGGTCGCGCAGGCCCGCCTCGGCGGTGGCCGCGTCCACCACGCCATGCGCACCGTGGGCAAATGCACCCGCGCCTTCGACATGATGTGCGAGCGCGTGATCTCCCGCCGCACCCAGGGCACCCTGCTCGCCGACAAGCAGGCCGTACAGCAGTTCATCGCCGACTCCTGGATCGAACTGCAGCAATATCGATTGCTGGTGCTGAACACCGCTTGGATCATCGACACCCAGCCGCACGGCGCCGCCCGCACGCAGATCGCGATGTGCAAGGTCGCCATGGCCAAGGTGCTGCACGACATCATCCAGCGCGCGCTGCACCTGCACGGCTCGCTCGGCACCACCAATGAACTGCCGCTGGCGAAGTGGTGGATGGCGGCCCCGAACCTCGCCCTCGCCGATGGCCCGACCGAGGTGCACCGCACCACCGTCGCCAAGCAGATGCTGAAGAAGTACCGGCCCGCCGAGGGACTGTTCCCCAGCGAGCACATTCCGCCGAAGCTCGACGAGGCGCGAAAGCGCTATGCGCACATCATCAATGACGACAGCCTCAGCGGCGGGGTGAACGCATGACGGCGCAGCTTTTCGATCTGACCGGCAAGGTCGCGCTTGTCACCGGCGGCAGCCGGGGCCTCGGCCTGGAAATGGTGCGCGCCTTCGCCGCCGCGGGCGCGGACGTGGTGATCACCAGCCGCAAGCTCGACGCCTGCGAAGTGGCCGCCAAGGAGGTCCGCGAGCTGGGTCGGCGCGCCCTGCCGTTCGCCGCGCATGTCGGCCATTGGGACGACCTCGGCCGGCTGACCGACGCGGCGTACGAAGAGTTCGGCAAGGTCGATATCCTGGTCAACAATGCGGGTATGTCGCCGCTGGCGCCGTCCTCGGAGGAGACCAGTGAAGAGCTGTTCGACAAGGTGATCGGGGTCAATTTCAAGGGCCCGTTCCGGCTCGCGTCGCTGATCGGGCGACGCATGGCCGACGGCGACGGCGGCTCGATCATCAATATCTCCTCCTCGGGAGCACTGCTGCCGCAACCACGATTCGGCCCGTATGCCGGAGCCAAGGCCGCGTTGAATGTGCTGACCACCGTCTTCGCCCAGGAGTACGGCCCGAAGGTGCGGGTCAACACCATCTCGGCGGGGCCGTTCCTCACCGATATCTCCAAGGCCTGGGCGGAGGAGAAGCGACACATCACCCGCAGTGCGCTCGGCAGGCCGGGTAAGCCGGAGGAGATCATCAGTACCGCGCTGTACCTCGCCAGCGACGCCTCCAGCTACACCACCGACGCACTGATCCGGGTGGACGGCGGGTTGTACTGAGGACCGGCCCGATTGCCAGACAGCGCAATTGGGATTCTCAGTGGAGAATAATGTCGATCTCGGACCGAAAGGTGCTCTCATGCCATTGACCGAAATAGATGCGCACACCGCGCTGGTCGTCGTCGACCTGCAGGATGCGGTGGTAGCGCTGCCGACCGCGCAGTCCGCGAAGTCGATTGTCGAGCAGTCGATCCGGCTGGCCGACGCGTTCCGGGAGCGCAACCTCCCGGTCGTGATCGTGACGGCGGCCGGTGTCGCACCCGGCCGCACCGAGGCGAGCCGTGCTCGCGCGGCGGGCGGACAGACCAGCTCGGCGGCCGCGAGTTCGGCGGCCGAGGCTGTCGCGCTGCTGGCCGAGTTGGGGCCGCGGCCGGGCGACCACACCGTGGTCAAACGAGTCTGGGGCGCGTTCCACGATCCCGCGCTCGCGGCGTGGCTGCGCGAGCGCGAGGTCACCCAGGTCGTCGTGACCGGGATCGCCACCAGTATGGGCGTCGAATCGACCGCGCGTGGCGCGCACGAATACGGTTTCAACGTCACCATTGCCACCGATGCCGTGACCGATCTGGATCAGGAAGATCACGACTACGTACTGCGCAAGGTGTTTCCCAAGATCGCGGAAACCGGTACCACCGACGAGATACTCGCCCTACTCGACAGGTCGACGATCAACGCATGAACCTCGCCGAGACCGCGGCCTGGACCAAACTCCGGACCCATCAGCACGACCTGCGCGACACCCGGCTGCGCGATTTGTTCGAGAAGCAACCGGGTCGCGGACCGGCGATGACCTTCGAACACGGCGGCCTGGTACTGGACTACTCCAAGAACCTGCTCACCGCCGAAACCCTCGACCTGCTCGTCGAATTGGCCGATGAGCGCGAACTCGGGACCGGTATCCGCGCCATGTTCACCGGCGAACCGATCAACACCACCGAACTGCGTCCCGCACTGCACACCGCGCTGCGCGCACCCGCGGCGCGCAGCATCGAAGTCGGCGGGCGGAATGTGGTCACCGACGTGCGGACCGTGCTGGACCGGATGAGCGAATTCGCCGAACGGGTGCGTTCCGGACAGTGGCGCGGCGCGACCGGTGCGCCGATCCGGGCGGTGGTCAATATCGGCATCGGCGGGTCCGACCTCGGGCCCGCCATGGCATATCAGGCGCTACGCGAATTCGCCTCGGAGACATTGGATGTCCGGTTCGTCGCCAATATCGACGGCCACGACATCACCCGTACCCTGCACCACCTCGACCCGGCAACCACGCTGTTCGTGGTGTCGTCGAAGACCTTCACCACGATCGAAACCCTGACCAACGCCCGCACCGCCCGCGAATGGCTACTGGCCGGGCTCGACGACCCGGCCGCCATCGCCCGGCATTTCGTCGCGGTATCGACCAATGCCCGCGAGGTTGCCGCGTTCGGTATCGACCCGGCCAATATGTTCGAGTTCTGGGACTGGGTCGGCGGCCGGTATTCGCTGCATTCGGCGATCGGTCTATCGCTCATGCTCGCCATCGGTCCCGACCATTTCCGCGCCATGCTCGCCGGAGCGCATTCGATCGACGAGCACTTCCGTACCGCCCCACCGCGACAGAACATTCCGATACTGCTGGGGCTCATCGGGATCTGGTACCGCAACTTCTGGCAGGCGCATACCCACGCCGTTCTCCCCTACGACCAGCGGCTGTCCCGACTACCGGCCTACCTGCAACAGCTCGATATGGAAAGCAACGGCAAATCCGTCGACCGCCAGGGCCATCCGATCGGCTACGACACCGCACCTATTGTGTGGGGCGAACCGGGCACCAACGGCCAACACGCCTTCTATCAACTCCTGCACCAGGGCACGACGACCGTGCCCGCGGACTTCATCGGAGTGCTGCGCCCGCGGCATGATCTGATCGAGCATCACGACCTGCTCATGGCCAACCTGTTCGCCCAAACCGAGGCCCTGGCCTTCGGCAGCGCCGATGACACCGATCCACTGCGGGGCCATCGCGACTTTCCGGGAAACCGGCCGAGCAACACACTGTTGCTCCGCCACCTCACCCCGTACACGCTCGGCCAACTCATCGCCGTCTACGAGCACAAGATCTTCACCCAGGGCTGGATCTGGGGCATAAATTCCTTCGACCAATGGGGCGTCGAACTCGGAAAGGTTCTCGCCACAAAGATTTACGCCGAAGTCACCACCGATCAGCCGAGTGCACACGACAGTTCGACAACGGCTCTGGTCAATCGGTACCGGCAAGCCCGCGGCTGAGCCTCGGTATCAGCCCAGCAGCTCCATCGCCTCGTCGAGCAGCACCGGCAGTGCGGGCAGCATGCGTTGATGCATGTCGTTCCACTGGCCGGACTTGCGCCCGCGTTTGATCAGCAAGGCGGTCGCGGCGGATTCCTTGTATTTGGTCAGCGCCTCGAACCACGGCAGGTCCCGCAGTGCGGCGCCGCGCGCCTCCTGGTAGGCGTCGACCAGTTCCGCTTTGCCCGGCATGCCGGTCGGCTCATCGGATACCGACGCCGGATGCGCGGCCTCGTCGGTGAAGAAGGTCAGCCAGCTCACGTCGATCCGGGGGTCACCGAGAGACCAGATTTCCCAGTCGATGATCGAGGTGATGTGGTCCGCCTCGCACAATGTGTTGCCGAGTCGGTAGTCACCGTGGGTGAAGACCGGTGTCATGGCGGCGGGCACGGTGGCGTGCAGACGGTCCGCGACCGCTTCGTAGCCGGTGCGCAGATCGTCCGATACGGTGGCGAAAGCCCTTGTCCAGCGGTCGATCTCGTCGCCGAGGGAAACCACCGGCTCGGTCGCGAGCGCGGTGTGCAATGGGTTCACCCGATGCAGATCGGCGAGCATGCCGGCCGCGTCGAAGGCGCGGGTCCGCACCTGGTCGGCCGGCACCGTGCCGCGCGGCACGAGCACCGGTTCGACGCAGGTGCCGGGTATCAGGTCCATGGCGACGAACGGCGGGACCGTCGGCGGTGCGCCCGCGTCGTGGAACAGGACCTTCGGCACCCGCACCCCGGGTCGATCTGCCAGTGCTTCCATGATTCGGGCCTGGCGCAGCACATCTCGGTTGCGGACCGGCGCCAGACCGGGCGGTGCGACCTTCAGCACGACGCGCTCGTATCCGGTTGGGGCATCCGACAATTCGGCCACGTAGGTCAGGCTCGACGTCCCGCCGGTGAGTGGCTCGACACCCACAACCGTGGCGCCGGGCGTCCAGTTGCGCACCGCGACCGCGGTGCGCGCGGTCAGCTCCCGCACCAACTCCGAACTATTCGCGGCAATGCTCATGCTCACTCACCCTTGTCATTTCGTCGGTACGATCGGCGGACCATAGGTGCCGGTTCGTGTTTCAGCACCACTGTTCGCGATGTCGATGCGCCTCCATGCAACGCTCTGGGCGAGAAAGCGTTTCGCGCACGCTACCGCGATCGGATTGCCGGACCCTCGGAACGGATGCGTGCAGCGACACGATCGGCCGATCGTTTCCGCACTGCTCACTCCGGAACCGGAGCAAGCGATGTCCTCACGACTCACGCACCCGATCGTTCTGTACGCGCAACGCCTCGGCGGTCTGCGCGCGCTGCTCTCCGGTGAAGAATCCATGGTGCCGTTCGCTTTCCACCGCGACGTAGTCCGCCAGCTCGGTGCGTTCGGCCAATAGGAAATTCGCCTTGAGGGTCCGCAGCGCGGCGGGCCTACGCGCGGCGAGTTCACGCACCAAATCGGCAACCTGGTGGTCGAATTCGTCGTCGGGAAACACCCGGGAGACAAATCCCATGGCACGGACCTCGTCCCCGGTCAGTTTGCGCGGCAGGAAGCACAGGTCCCGCGCCAACGCCGCACCGAGTGCTCGCGTCAATGTCCACGGCAGCCCGAGTTCACCGGATACACCGGCCTGCAGGAACGCCGTCGAGAACCGGGCACCGGCCGCGGCGACGCGCAGGTCGCAGGCCGCGGCCCAGGCGAATCCCGGGCCGGCGCACGCTCCGTTCACTGCGGCGAGGGTCAACTGCGGCATCTCGTGCAGCAGGGTCGCCGACTGATACACCTCGAGCGGCGGCAGCACTGCGGACGCGCCCGCCCCGGCGCGGTTCAGATCCGCACCAGGGCAGAACGTCGAGCCGTTTCCGGTCAGCACCACCACGGCGAGCGCTTCGTCGTGACTCAATTCGGTCAGCACGGAATGCATCTCGACCAGAAGCTCCGGAATCACCGTGTTGCGCGCGTCCGGCCGATCGAAGCGTACCCATGCGACGGGCCCTTCGATCGTGACGTCGAGGGTGCTCAGGCCCGACACCGGTCCCGGTTGGTTGGTGCTCACCCTGCGGTCGGCTGACGATCGGCCGTCAACGCCGCGACGATATCCCGGCGCACCAGCTTGCCGGTCGCGGTGCGCGGCAGTTCCGGCCAGTACGTGATGCGATCGGGAGTCTTGGAGCCGCGCAACGTTTTTCGCACCGCCGCGCGCAGCTGCTCGGCATCGACATCGATACCGCTGCGGGGCACGACGACGGCCTCGATCCGCTGGCCCCACTCCTCGTCGACCACACCGACCACGACCGCGTCGAGCACATCCGGATGCCGCAGCAGGACGTCCTCGATCTCGGCGGGCGCGATGTTCTCCGCGCCGCGGATGATGGTGTCGTCGACCCGGCCCTCGATGTAGAGGTAGCCGTCGGCATCCAGGCGGCCGTGGTCACGGGTGTGGAAGAAGCCCTGTTCGTCGACCGAGGCACCGTGACCGGCGTATTCGCCGGAGACCTGCTCGCCACGCACCCAGATCTGGCCCGGCTCCCCCGCCGCGGCGAGCGCGCCGGATTCGGCGCGAACCTCGAGCTCGATACCTGGTACCGGCCGACCGGCCGAGCCGATGCGAGCACGCACTGCCGGATCATCGCTGGCAACGGCCGCGCGATGCTCCTCGGGCCCCAGCACCGAGATCGTGGACGAGGTCTCCGTCAGCCCGTAGGCATTGACGAAATCGACATGCGGCCACTCGCGTAGCGCGGTCTCGATCACCCGCACCGGCATCTTGGCGCCGCCGTAGGCGAGCCCGCGCAACGAGGGCACCGAACGGTCGAGCCCGTCGCCGTCCATGATCCGGGCGAGCATGGTCGGAACGACCATCGCATTGGTTATCCGCTGCTCACGCACGAGTTCGAGCCACTGCTGTGGCGTGAACTGTTCGAGAGTGAGCACCCGACGCCCGGCATACAGGTTCGTCAAAACGTTGGACACAGCCGCGATGTGGTACGGCGGCACGCTCATCAGCGCGGCCTCGTCGGCATCCGCACCCGCGAATTCCACCGTGCCGAGCACATACGACACCAAGTTGTGGTGCCGCAGGACCACACCCTTCGGCGCGGATGTCGTGCCGCTGGTGTAGATCAACACCGCGGGTGTCTCGGGCGCGGCTGGAACCTCGTCACCATCGTCGGCACCGGCATCCGCCGCGGTAGCCAACCACTCTTGCGGACTCCGCACCGACAGCCCCGCCCGGCGCAATGCCTCGGCCTGTTCGGGATCGGCGATACCGAGTGCGCGTGGATGATTCGCCAATAGCGCGTCCAGTTGTTCCGCGCCGAGGCGGTAGTTCACCGGCACCAACGGCACACCCGCCTGGGCCGCCGCGAACAGCGCGACCGGGAAGGCCGGACCGTTGACGGCGAGGTACACGATCGCGTCGGCACCGGCCGCACGGACCACCCGCGCACCGCCGGCGGCCAGTTCGCGCAACCGCACCGGCGTCAGACCATCGGCCGTCCGCCCGACCACGATTCGGTCGCCGAAACCGTCGGCGGCCATATCCAACAGCATCGCTACGTTCATCGATGCGCTCTCAGTCCGAGGCCGGCAGCGGCTTGGCGTTCTTGAGCGGCAGCGCCACACCGTTCACCGCCAGCGTGCCCTGACCCGCCTTGGTGCAGAGCAGTTCCACACCGAGTTCCTCGTCGGCGTAGCGCTTGCCGAGCTGCGAACCACCGAGCAGTTCGGGATCAGCGGTGCCGGCGGGAACGCCGCCGGGGCCCTTCGGATCGACCATCGCCGCCCCGCCACAGGTGATCTCCAGATCGGCCTGCGGAGCGCGCACGACAATGACCGTCGTCGTGTCGACCGTGCTGGCGAGCGTCTGCCCCACGCGTGGCTTCATCGCAACTTCCTCCGTGGATCTCGTCGTGCCATCTCGCCCCGACCGCCGTCGTCACGAAAACATCCGGACGACCGAGACCAGAGAAGAGTATACGACTTATCTAGAATCTGCAGCAGCCAAAGGGTCGAGCCGCGCGGCACTATTGCTTGTCTACCACATATTAAGCGGTTCGAATCAGACCACGACCAGCACGGAGTCGAATGTCGCCGGTAGAACAATTTGTTACACTCTAATCCGGCCGCTCTTCGGAGGGCCGCATTCAGCCGACCCACGAACATCGGAGTTTCCGGATGGAGCTGAAAACCGTCCTGTTCGACGTGACCGACCACGTCGCGACGATCACCCTGAACCGACCGGAAGCCATGAACAGCTTCAACCAGGAGATGCTCGAGGACTTCGATCGCATCTGGCAGCGAGTGAAGTTCGATGACGATATCCGTGTCGTGGTGCTGCGCGGTGCGGGCGACCGCGCATTCTGCACCGGCATGGACGTCAAACAGGGCATCGACCGCCATGCCAATGTCTGGTCGCAGACCGATCCCGGTGAGAAGTTGTCGCCGAAGCTCAACCAGGTGTGGAAACCGCTGGTCTGCGCGGTGCACGGAATGGCGGCCGGGGGCGCGTTCTACTGGCTCAACGAGGCCGACATCATCATCTGCGCAGAGGACGCGAGCTTCTTCGACCCGCATGTCAGCTATGGGCTGACGGCGGCGCTGGAACCGATCGGGCTCGCGCGCCGCATTCCGCTGGGTGAGACATTGCGCATCGCGCTGCTCGGCCTGGACGAGCGCCTGTCCCCCGAGCGCGCCATGCAGATCGGCCTGGTCAGCGAGATACTGCCGCGCGATCAGCTCTGGGATCGCGCCGACGAGATCGCCCGCATCATCGCCGCCAAACCACCGGCCGCGATCCAGGGCACCGTCCGGGCGATCTGGGAGTCGCTCGATTCCACCCGCACCCAGGCACTGCGCACCGGTCTGTCCTACACCCAGATCGGCAACCCCATCGGCAAGGCCGAAATCGACCGCGCCGCGGTGCCCCGCAGCAAATGGACGCTGCGCTGACGCGCATCCACCACCGATCAGACTGTCCAAGAGGAGAATTCGATGAAGTTCGGTATGCCGTGGCCTGGCCGCGACGTCGGGCGGGAAGCCGAGCAGGCCGGTGTGGAAGCCTTCTGCACCGGTGACTTCGTCGACCACGACGCCTACCTCACCGTGGCCGAGATCGTCGCCGATACCGAACGCGCGCTGGTCGGTCCGGCCATCGCCTACGCCTTCGCCCGCACTCCGTACGCGCACGCCACCGCCATGCGGCAGCTGCACGCGCAAGCACCGGGCCGACTGTTCCTCGGCCTCGGCACCGCCGCCTTCCGGATCAACCGCGACTGGTTCGGCGTCCCCGCCGATCGCCCGGTCGACCGGATCGCCGAGACCATCGATGTGGTGCGCGCGTGGCTGCATGCGGAAAACGGCGAGAAGATCCAGTACTCCGGTGAGTTCTATTCGATAGACGCCGATGTCCGGGCCCCGGTGCTCGGCCGCCTCGATATCCCGGTACTGCTCGCGGGATTCAACAGCCGGATGGCCGCCACCGCGGGCCGGGTCGGCGACGGTGTGATCGGTCACGGCCTGTTCACCCGCACCTGGTGGAACGACATCGTGCGCCCGGCGGTCGAACGCGGGGCGGCCGGTAGCGGTCGGCGCCCACTCGAACACGGCTGGATCATCACCGCCATCGATGACAACGCACCCGAACGCGCCATCGCCGACGCCCGCCGCATGATCGCCTTCTACCTGACCGTCAAGACCTACGACCCCTACGTGGCCCATCACGGTTGGGAAAGCCCTGTCGCACAACTGCGCTCGGCATTCCGGGCGGGCGATACCGACGGTATGGCCAAGGCGGTCACCGACGAGATGCTCGCCGAGATCGCGCTCTGCGGGACCACCGCCGATGCCCGTGCGGCCCTCACGCGCCGCGCCGACGCCCTGCCCCGCGATGTCGGCTACTTCGCCCCGCCCTCGTATCTGGTGAGTCCCAAACGTCGTGCCGCGTATGCCCATTCCAGCCTCGCCCTGATCGGCACCACGCCCTGAGAAAAGGCGGCCGCGTTTGCACGCGGCCGCCCTCGACTCGATCAGTGCGTCAATACCGGAGCCTCGACATCCTGCGCGACAGGTGCCGGCAGCTGCTCGATCCTGCGGGGCAGCAGCACGGCGAACAGCGCGCCGATGGCGCAGGCCACCGCGCCGATCAGGAACGCGACCTGGAATCCCTTATCGGTGTAGAGCACCGCGCCATGAGTCATTTCGAGCGGGATCGGTGCGACATAGGAGTTGTTCAGCACGGTGAACGCGAGCACCGGCAAGACCGCCGCGACGACACTCTGCAAGGCATTCGCGATACTCGCCGTGCTGGCTTGCAACTGCGGCGGAACCGCCTCGATCAACAGATTCGGAACCGATGCGTAACCCAGCCCCATACCGGTGCCCGCCATACCCGCGAACACGAGCAGCAGCGCCTTGTCGTCATGCTTTGCCGCGATGAGCACGAAGGCGAGCGCGAAGAGCAGCAGGCCGACGATCATCAGCAACCGCGGCCGGACACTGCGGCTGACCAGAATGCCGACGACCACACCGCCGACGACGACCATGCCGCCGATCGGCGCCTGGAAGATCGCGAATCCCTTTGCGCTGACACCGAATCCGTAGCCCAGTCCGACGGCGGCGGGCGTCATCACCATCATCGGCAGCAGAATGGTGATGAGCGCACTGCAGCCGTAGCACATGCTGGAGCCGACGGAGATCAGCAGTACCGGCCGTCGGCGCAGCACATCCAGATCGAGCAGTGGGTCGCGCACGATTCCGGCCGTTACCAACCAGGCCACCACCAACACAGCGCCGCCGACGAGGTAGGCGAGCGTCGAACCGGTCGTCCAGCCCCAGGTGGGACCGAAGCTGACCGCGACGAGTATGCCCGCGATGCCGAAACCGAGCAGCAGCGCACCGGCGAAGTCGATCCGCGACCGCACCCGCACGGTGGATTCGCCGGTAGTAAGCGCGATCATGGTGCCGAACACCGCGAGCCCGATCACGAACAACCAGAAGATGCTGCGGAAACCGTAGTCGTCCAGCAGCCAGCCGGTGATGAACGGCGCCGGTATCGCGATGAGGCCCAGACCACTGGTGGTAACGCTGACCGCGAGCGCGACCGTCTTCTTCGGGAACACGTCCCGGATCAGCGAGTAGGCCAGGAAGACACACGGCGTGAGCACCCCCATCAACGCCCGGCCGGTGATCAGCACCGCGTAGCTGGTCGCGACCGCGGAGACGAGCGCGCCGAGCACCGAGACAGCGACACAGGCCAGCAATATCTTCCGCTTGCCGTACATATCGGCCAGCTTGCCGAGCAGCGGACCCGTCACGGCCCCGACCAACAGGAATGCCGTCAGCAGCCAAGCACCCTGAGTCGTCTGGAAATGCACGGAGATTTCCGGCGCCGCCATCGCGACCATCATGTAGCTGAGGGTGAGTATCTCGAGCGTCAGCACGATCGAGGCGAGGGAGAGCACCAGCCGCGGCGTCCATGTCTGTGCGGCATCCGGTGTCCGTACGACATCGGGCGATTCGTCGAATTGCATTGCAGGGCTCATCGAACGAGTCCTTTCGGGGGCTGCCACGGAGCTCTCGTTTCCGACTCGCACCGAGCAATCGAGCCGTGGCTTTGGTTTGGTGATCGCATTCGCCCTGCTCGGAGTGGGGCGAAGACGTAAGCGACAGCACACCCCTGTGTGGCGGGTCACACAATCGCACTTTCCACTCAGCGGCAATTGGACAAACGACTCAGCCAGTTCGGCTATTCAGTACACTTTTAAGGCGTGGTGTGCGGGCAGCGCCGCAGGTGAGCCAGCCCGGCAGACCCACGCAGATCCGGCAATCAGGAGACCGAACATGACCACGGCGTACTCGTTCTCGACGCAGCTCTATATCGACGGGCACCGCACCGACGGCGAATCGGACGAGCTCATCAGTGTGCGCAATCCCGCGACGGAGGAGACGATCGCCTACGTCCCGCAGGCCTCGATCCCGGACGTGCGGCGCGCGATCACGGCCGCGCGCAAGGCATTCGACGAGGGCCCCTGGCCGCGGATGAAGCTCGCCGAGCGGGCCGCGGTGCTGCTGCGCATGGCCGAGGAAATGGAGCGCCGTCTGCCCGAGCTCGTCGCCGTCAATATGGCCGAGGCGGGTTCGGTCCGCTCGTTGGCCGAGACCCTGCAGACCCGGGTACCGGTGGCCCATCTACGCGATATGGCCGAGCGCGTTATGCCGGCCTTCGTGTGGGAACGCCCGATGGAACCCACGATCGCCGCGGGAATCGGCATCTCCCAGGGACAGATCCGGCGCGAGGGCTTCGGGGTCTGCGCGCTGATCGCGGCCTATAACTTCCCGTTCTTCCTCAGCATGATGAAGGTGATCCCCGCACTGGCCGCGGGGTGCACCGCCGTGCTGAAGCCCGCGCCGACCACCCCGCTGGAATCCTTGTTGATCGGTGACTTCGCCGACGCCGCCGGTCTGCCGCCGGGCGTGCTGAATATCGTGACCGGCGATATCGACGCGGGCCAGGAGCTGACCACCAATCCCATGGTGGACCTGGTCAGCTTCACCGGATCGGACACCGTCGGACGAATGGTCTACGCCCAGGCCGCGAGCTCGATCAAGAAGGTCGTGCTCGAACTCGGCGGCAAGTCCGCGAATATCGTCCGCGCCGATGCCGACCTCGACGGGGCGGTCCGGTCCGCACTCATGGGCATCACGGCACACGCCGGCCAGGGCTGCTCGATCCTGACCCGCACGATCGTGCACGAATCCGTCCACGACGAACTGGTCGCGCGGCTGCGCGTCGCCCTCGCCGGTGTCCGGGTCGGCGATCCGGCACATGAATCCACCACGATGGGTCCGTTGATCACCGCGGCGCAGCGGGAGAAGGTCGAGAAGCTGATCCGCGTCGGCGAGGAGGAGGGCGCGCGCATCGTCAGCGGTGGCGGGCGCCCGGCCGGCCTGGACAAGGGCTACTTCGTGGAGCCGACCCTCTTCGTGGATGTCGACAATTCGATGACGATCGCGCAGACGGAGTTCTTCGGACCGGTCGGCGTCGTCATCCCGTTCCGCACCGACGACGAGGCGGTCCGCATCGCAAACGACAGCCCCTACGGGTTGGCCGGCGCCGTCTGGAGTGCCGACACCAAGGCCGCCTACGAGATCGCGACCCGGGTGCGCGCGGGCGGCATAGCGATCAACGGCGGCAGTGCGGGTGTCAACCCACGCACGCCGTTCGGCGGATACAAGCAGAGCGGAATCGGCCGGGAGTGGGGCGAATTCGGCCTCGACGAATTCCTGCAGACCAAGGCCATCAGCTGGGCCGCCCGCTGATCGACCGGGCCTCGATTGTCTGCGTGCCTGTTACGCTCCGCCGTGAAGTCACTGGTGTAGGGGGCGAGGACACGAAAGAACCCGGCATGAAAGCAGACGTAGCCGCAGCGGTCAGCGAATTGTTGCCGACGCTGGCCGAACGGGCGGCCCTGGTCGACGAGACCGGTGAGATACCGGTGGAGACGATGACCGATTTGATCGGTGCGGGCATCTTCCGGCTGCTGCGACCGAAATCCCAGGGCGGGCTGGAGGCCGATCCGCTGGACTTCTACGATGCGGTCCGCGCGGTCGCCACCGCCTGCGGCTCGACCGGATGGGTGACGTCGGTCCTCGGCCTAGCCCCTTGGCATGTGGCACTTTTCGACGAGCGCGCGCAACGTGATGTGTGGTCGGCGGATCCGGACGCATTGATCTGTTCGTCCTACGCACCGGTCGGGAGATTCGTTCCGGTCGCCGGAGGTTACGAAGTCTCGGGCCATTGGCGATTCGCCAGCGGATGCGCGCATTCGTCGTGGGCGCTGCTCGGCGGCACCATCGTGGCCGAGAACGGCCAGCCGGTGGATATGGTCAGCGGGCTGGTGCCCTGCGCCGACTATCGGATATCGAAGGTGTGGGATGCGGCCGGACTGCGCGGCGCGGGCAGTGATGATCTCTACGCCGAGCGGATTTTCGTCCCGGAGCACCGCGTAACGCGGTTCTACGACATCGCACTGCTACAGAGCCCCGGGCATAAGGCGAATCCCGGCCCGCTCTACCGGATGCCGTACGGCACCATGTACACCTACGCGAACAGCTCGCCCATGGTCGGCATGGCACAGGGCTGCCTCGACGTCTTTCTTTCACGGATGCGAGACAGTAACCGGCTCAGTTTCGGTGGCGGCAGTATCACCGCGGACCAGCCGACCGCGGCGGCGCGCGCCAGCGCGGAAATCGACGCGGCCACCCTGCAGATGAGCCGGAGCCTTCGCGATTTGTACGAGTGCGTTTGTGGGCAACAGGAGATCCCGCTCGAACTGCGGTTGCGAGCCCGTCGTGATCAAGCGTTGGGTGCCGAGCGCGCGTTGACGTCGATCGATCTGGTGTTCGCGGCCACCGGCGGGATGCTGCTGCGCCGTCGCAATCCGATCGAGCGGGCCTGGCGCGACGCACATATCGCGGGCATTCACGCATCCAACGATGTCGGCACGGCGCTGACGCTGTACGGGCGCGGCACGTTCGGATTGCCGGTCGACGACATGTTGGTCTGAGCCCGGATCCGGACCAGGGTCACCACCAGCCGACGAGACGATCCATCAGCAGCGTCGCACTCGCGAGATAGTCCCCGTATCCGCCGCGGAAGAAGAGCAGCGGTGTCCGCACCGACTCGATGTTCAGATCGCTGACCCGGCCGACGACCAAATAGTGGTCACCGATCTCGACGACCTGTACGAGCGCGCAGTCGACCCATGCCACGATGCCGTCCAGCACCGGATTACCGAGCGGTGAGGGTGCCCAGGCCACCCCCTCGAACCGGTCCGCGCCCCGAGCCGACAACCGGCGTGAGGTCGGTTCCTGGTTGCCGGCGAGCGCGTTGGCGCAGAATCGGCCCGTCTTCTGGATCATCGACAGCGTCGACGAGGTCCGGTTCACCAGGAAGGACACCAATGGTGGCTCGAGCGAAACCGAGGTGAAGGTGCCGACGATCAACCCGTGTGGACGCCCATCGGATGCCGTGGTGGTAATCGCGACAACACTCGTCGGAAAATGACCGAGCACATCGCGGAAACGCCTGGCGCCCATCGACACCGGATCCGGAAGCGGACTCATATGGGTCCTCACCTCTCTTGCGGAAGAGATCGAGCCGACGGCCGACTGAACGCAAGTTTGGTCAGGAAACCGGGTGGACCTGTGGTTCTTTCCGCTCAGCGGAAAGCCGCCCGGATGCGTGCGAGTAGCTCAGAACCACTCGCCGCGCTCGCCCAGAGCGACGATTCGTCCTACGGTCTCGGTGAGTGCCGGAGTCTGCGGTTCATCCGGCACGACGACGGTTTCGAATCGCGCCGAATGTTTGCGCGCGGTGTCACCCATCAGCTTTTCCGATATCGCATGCGCGGTATTGGCGACCAGGGGCGCCAGCCGCTCGAGCGGTGCTCGCACGTCGCCGACGAGTGAGATCCCGCCGACCGGTCCCTTGGGACCGCGGACCGCCGCACCGACGCAGGCGATGTGCTGGAAGCATTCGCCGCGTTCGAACGCCAGACCGCGGCGCGCACGAATGCGAATCAACTCCTGATGCAGAACCTCGAGATCGCCGATACTGTGCGCGGTCCGCTTGCCCAGTACATCGCGGTACAGATCGTCGATCTGCTCCGGCGACAGCCACGCCAGCATGCTCTTTCCGACGGCCGTGCAGTGCGCCGGGACCCGGCCACCGACGACCGAGGGCACCTGGACCGCGGCCTTTCCGCCGAACTTGTCCAGGTAGTACGCCTCGGCGCCGTCCAGCACGGCCAGGTGCACCACCATCTCCGTGCGCACCGACAGATTGTGCAAGAGCGGGAACGCCGCTGTCCGCAACGCACCGTGCCCTTCTTCCCGGCCGCCGAATCCGAGCGCCCGTTGACCGAGGCCGTAGTCACGACCGTTGCGCTCGAGCCAACGCAGCCGAACCAGCTGTTCCAGGATGCGATGGGTCGTCGAGCGCGGCAGATTGGTGCGTCCGGCGACATCCTCGAGCGAGAGCCGGATCTGCGGGCCACCGAACGAATCCATGATCAGTGTCATCCGCTCCACCATCGACGGTGGCGCCTCGTGCCGATCGGAGGTGGCGACCGCATTGTCATTCACCACTGAGGCCATTGGCCAGCCTCCTTCTTGGAGCTTGAACCTCAGCGCGAGTGTAGCGAAAGAGGGCCCCTCTAAGGTGGCGATATCGGAATTAAGTTTCCTCTTTAGGGGCAGTATCGCCGATATCGATCGGACCACCGCAGGCCGCGCCGAGCAGGCCCGAGAAATCGATACCTGAATCGGTCAATGCGGCTCGGCAGGCGGCGACGTCCTTGTGCAAAAAGGGTGCGACCGCGGCGGCGAAGGATTCGGATCCGCCGCGGTCGGCGATATAACGCCCGGCCGTCGTACCGCCGCTGCTGATCGCGAGCGCCTCGAGCATTACACCTTCGTCTATGCCCACCCCACGGCCCAATGTCAGCCCTTGCAGGGTGAGCTGTGAGACCGCGGCGAACAACAGGTTGTTGATCAACTTCACCCGCAGCGCCGAACCCCGGCCACCGGTTTCGATGACGGTTCCGGCATAGCAACCGACGACCTGACGCGCGATCGCGACGTGATCGGGCGCGCCACCGAGAAAGACCACCAACTCCCCGGCGCGCACCGCCTCCGGTGTCCCGCTGAATGTCGCGTCCACAACCGCAGCCCGTCCGGTCGGCGCGAACCGGTCCAGACTGCACAGCACCTCCGGCGTCCCGGTGGTGTGCGACAGCAGGACCGTGCCCTCGGCCATCGCTGCGACGACTTCGGGCAGCAGGTTGGATATCTGGTCGTCGCCGAACAGGCAGCTGACGACGACATCCGCGGCCGCGATATCTCGGATTCGATCGACGGGCTCCGCGCCGAAGGCCGCCAGCCGGTCCCGTACTTCCGGCCGCCGCGCGTACAGCCGGACCCGATGCCCCGCCGCCAGTAATCGCTCCACCATCGCCGCACCGATGCGTCCTGCGCCGATGAATCCGATCGTCGGTGCCATCATGATCGGTTCCGTCGCTCCCGCACGATATCGAGCAGTTCCATCCGGCTCACCTTGCTCGATGGCGTGCGCGGCAGCTGGTCCAGGACCACGACGTGCACCGGTACCTCGTACGGCAGCAGATGTGCACGACAGAGCGCGACGAGTTCGTCGCTGTCGGGAGGTATCAGTCCCGGTTCGATTTCGATCGCGGCCACCGGCACATGCCCGAGCCGAGTGTCGGGCAGTCCGGCCACCGCGGCCTCGCGCACCGCCACATGCGACTCCAGCACCCGTTTGACGGTCTCCGGCTGGACCTTGAAACCACCGCGGATGATTGCGTCGTCGGCACGTCCGTCGATCCAGAGGAAGCCGTCGACATCGATCCGCGCCAGATCGCTGGTCTGGACCCACTCCCCGGCGCCTTCCGCGGTCTGCGCGGTGCGGACCTCGAGCCGCCCGGTCGTCCAGCCGCCGAGCTCGACGCCGTCCTCGCCGGTCACCCGCAACTCGACGCCGGGGAAGGCGCGACCGGCGCTGCCTGCCTTCAGGTCCCACCACTGTTCGTGTAGCGCCAGCGTCCAGCCGGCCACCGCGCCCGCGAATTCGGTCGCCCCATAGGTCATGAGCACCGGGATGCCATATGTGCGAAAGAAGGAGTCCGCCAATTCTTTCGGGCAAGGTGCCGTCCCGGAGGTGACGACCTGCAGGCTCGCCAGTCGCTCCCGCGACACTCCGGAATCGAGTACAGCCCGCAGCGCCGCGGGCACCAGGCTCACGGCCCGCAACCGATGCCGCTCCACGGCGCTTACCCATGGTTCCAGGACGAACTTGGGCATGAGAATCATCCGCCGACCCATAGCGAGGCAGGCCAGTGCCCGCCACAGGCCGCCGATATGCACGAGCGGCGCGTTCACCAGCACCGCGGACCGGGACAGCAACCGGTCTCCCCGCGCCGTCTGCCCACCGGAAGTCAGTGCCTGATCCAACTGTTCGGTGCGCAGATGCACCCGCTTGGGCACACCGGTCGTCCCCGAGGTCAGCATTTCCACGACGGTTCCCGGATTGGTCACGGCGCAGGCACGGACCTGGCCGCCCACTCGCCGCACCGGGCCGTCGTCCCGCAGTTCCAGGGCGATACCGGCCGCGGTGGCGGCATCGAGCACGCCGTCACGGGCGAGCAGTTCGGATCCGCACACGACCGCGGGCAGATCACAGGCGATGATGTCGGCGGCCAGCCGCGGTGCCGGCTGCAGCGGAGCGAGCAGCACGACGCATCGACCGGACGCGATCAGCGCGGCGACCACCGCGACATGTTCGGGCCGGTTTTCCAGGACCACACCGACTCGCGATCCCACACCTAGACCGGCCGATTCCAGCGCATCCACGACCGAGCGCGCGGTCGCCTGGATCCGCCCCCAGGTCCACCAGATCTCCTCGTGCTCGATCGCTTCGGCGTCAGCCGGAGCCTCGGCGAGCAGCCGCGTCAGCTGGTCGCGAATTCCCACGTGGTAATGCCTTTCGATTGTGTTCACCAGTCGAGGCGCAGCGACATCAGGCCGTACATGTTTCCGGTCTGCTCGAGTTGCTGTCCGGGCGCGAGCCGATAGTCCGGAATCCGCTTGTGCCACTCCTGCATCGCGACATTCAGCTCCAGTCGCGCCAGGTGCGAACCCAAGCACCGGTGCGGACCCGAACCGAAGGCGATGTGGTTGTTCGTGGCGCGCTGCAGATCCACCTCGAGCGGATTGTCGAACCGCTCGGCGTCCCGGTTGCTCACCGCGAGCGGCAGCATCACCATCTCGCCGGATTTCACCGGACAGCCGCCGATCTCGGTGTCCCGCATCGCCTTTCGCGCCGGGATGACGAACGAATAGACGCGCAGCACTTCCTCGACGCCATTGGCGATCAGCGACGGGTCGGCGACGATGGCCGCGCGATCTTCATGGTGCGCGGCGAAGTGGTACATGGCCCAGCCGATGGCGATGGGGACGGTGTCGAAGCCGGCCTGGAACATCAGGATGCAGAACGCGTGCATATCGGCGTCGCTGATGGGCTCGCCATCGATTTGCCAGCTCATCAGACGGGAAAGCAGATCGTCGCGCGGGGCGTCACGGCGCAGCGCGATCTGCTCTTCGAAATAGGCCGATGCGGCGGCCATCGCGGCCATCTGCCGACGGTGGTCGGGGTCCTCGGCATGCGGCAGATGCAGCAGTTCGTGCACCCATTCCAGGAATTGCTCCAGATCCTGCTCGGGCAGGCCCATCAGCCGCATGAAGATCAGGGTCGGGAACCGGCGCGCGAATTCGTCGAGGACGTCGGCACCGCCCTTGGGCTGCAGTCGGTCGATCATGTCCGCCGCGATCTTCCGGATCTCCGGCTCACGGGCACCGACCGACTTGGGCCCGAATTCGGTGCCCAACAGCCGACGCCACTTGGTGTGCAGCGGCGGATCCAGCATCTCCGGAATCCACAGGAACTTCGGATTCGGCTCGAGGACCGTCACCGAGGTGCTGGAGAACGTCCGCCAGTCCTGCAGCGCCTCCTGGATCGCCCGGCCATCGGTGATGACCCAATGTCCCTGTGCGACGGTGCTTCTGAAGGCGGAGTGGGTGCCGGCGAGCTGGTCCCACTGCTCATGATGGCTCAGCAGCGGGCCGGATAGTCGATTGTCGTAGTAGTAGGCGGGCACACCCTCATGGGTGCCGCGGGGCTCGAGTGTCATGGGAGTTCCTCTCGCTGGTCACAACCTGGCCGACGGTGTGGTCGACAGGAACGCGCCGCCCGGACCGACATCGAGGGCCTCGCCGTACCACGTCTGCCCCCACTGCAATTCGGGGATCTTCCACTCGAGCGCCTGCCAGTCGGGATCGAAGATGAGGTATCCGCCGGAATACAGCTCGACCCGGTGACCGGAGCCGGGATCGTGGATGTACAGGTACATCGCCTGACCGATACCGTGCTTGCCCGGACCGTGCCCGAAGTCGATCTCGAGATCACGAATCTCGTCGACCGCCCGCAGAATGTCGTGGAAGTTCTCGATATTGAACGCCACGTGGTGGAACGCCCCGTTTTTCTCCTCCCCGTTGACACCGATCGCGATATCGTGCACCTGGGGCGTCACCGACAGCCACGAGGCGAGGATGGTTTCCGGGAACTGCGGGATCATCGCGAACTCCCGGCGCTTGAACCCCAACGCATTCCGCAACCAGCCCTCGGCCTGGTTCACCGTAGTCGGACTGCACTGCACGTTCAGATGGTCCAGCCGCCGGACGCCGAAGCCGCGGCGGCGTGAAGAGTTGCTGAGCAGTTTGGAGCGCAATTCCGGTGGCGCGAGCGGCTTTTCGATGTCGTAGTACAGCTCGAAGGGATGTTCGCTGCCCGGCACGAGGAAGCGGATCGCGGTGCCGCGCCCGAGTTCGTGATCGACGGGCAGCTCGACCGCCTCGATCTCGGCCTCGGTCAGCTGCTTGTGGAACAGTTCGACATCCTGCGGCCGTTTCACCCGGAAGCTGTAGCTGTTCACCCGCGCCTCGTCCTGCTGGGTGAGCACCAGCGAGTGGTGCACCAGCTCCTGATACCCGCGCAGATAGGCCACGCCATCGGATTCGGCGACCACCTCCATGCCCAGCAGGTCCTGGAAGAACCAGATCGAACGCCGCAGATCCGGCGTCCCCAGGTTCAGGCCACCGGCGTGGGCAATCTGCGGGCCGGGATCGTAGTCGTGCGAACCAGCCATGCGAGCTCTCCTTCGAGTCGGAATGTCCTGCTGGCTCGCAAGTTTGAGCAGGAACCGGGCAGCCGATGCCGGACTTTCCGGACACTGAGATGCGCCGGCTTCCGACGAGCCGCCACGGACGGCTCCTCCACCGCGACCGGTGCGATCCCGCTCAGCGGAAACCCGCACCCGGCCCGGCATCGTCGGTCGCACACTCGACGGACATCGGACCCCCCGTGACCCAGATCACTCCGCTGCCGCACGGCGAAATAAGGAGACAGCAATGCCCGCTGACGAGGAAACTTACGACGTCGTGGTAGTCGGTTCCGGCGGCGGTGGCCTGATCGGCGCCTATGCGGCCGCTGCCCGAGGGCTGCGCACGCTGGTACTGGAGAAGACCGCGCTGATCGGTGGCACGACGTCGTATTCCGGTGCGGGACTGTGGTTTCCGGGCAGCGCCCCGATCGCGCGCGCGGGCATCGAGGATGATCCCGAGGCCGCCCGCACCTACCTGCGCGACGTTGTCGCCGACAACTCGCGCGAGCCGCTGCAGGATGCCTACCTGCGGACCGCGCCCAAGCTGATCGACGACCTCGAGCAGAACCCGCTGTTCGGGTCCTTCGCCTACCAGCCAGTGCCCGAATACTTCTACGGGCGTCCCGGATCTACCGCCACCGGGCGGACCGTGTTCCCGCAGGAGATCTCGGTCGCCGAACTCGGGGAACTCGCCCCGCTCATCCGCCGCTCGGTCCCCGAAGAACGCTGGGGCATCGACGAAGGACCGGTGCTCGTCGGCGGCCGCGCGCTGATCGGCCGGGCGCTGAAGGCATTCCTGGCAACGGGCAACGGCTTCTACCTGCTCGAGACCGCCCTCACCGACCTGCTGGTCGAGGACGGCCGGGTCACCGGTGTGCTGGCGGTCAGCGGCGGCGAGCGCCGCACATTCCGCGCGACCCGCGGCGTGATCCTGGCCGCGGGCGGATTCGAACACAACCGGGAGATGCGCGAGCAGTATTCACCCGTGCCGCTCACCGGCGAATGGTCCCACGGTGCGCCGGAGAACACCGGTGACGCGATTCTGGCCGGCCGCGCGATCGGCGCGGCCACCGACCTGCTCGACGAGGCCTGGTACGTCCCGGGGGTAGTTCAGCCCGATGGCCGGCCCGTCTTCCATACCGGCACCCGCGGCGGGATCTGGGTCAATGCCGAGGGCGAGCGCTTCATGAACGAGACGCAGCCCTACGACCGCGCCGGGCACGAAATGGCCCGGCTGCAACGCGATTCCGGCATTACGCACAGCACCGCGTATTGGGTATTCGACCACCGGCAACTCGAACGCGACGGCTTCGGCGGCGACCCTGCGCAGCCGGTGCGTCCGGAGTGGTTCGCGTCCGGCGCCCTGCGCCGCGCCGACACCCTCGAAGAATTGGCCGAATTGATCGGCGTGCCGCCGGAGAAACTGCGCAAGTCGATCGAGGAGTACAACGGCTATTCGAAGTCCGGTGTCGACGAGCGTTTCCACCGCGGCGAGGCGCCGTGGGACCAGATGTTCCAGTACATCGTCGGTTACCCCGCCGATCCCGGGCAGAACTATCTCGTGCCGCTGGCGACCGACCTCCCCAACCCGCTGCTCATCCCCGTCGACACCCCGCCCTACTACGCGGCCACCGTCGTACTGTCCGATATCGGAACCAAGGGCGGTCTGGTGACCGACGAGCACGCCCGCGTACTCCGCTCGGACGCAACGCCGATCGAAGGTCTCTACGCGACCGGCAACACCATGGCGGCTATGTCCGGCGGCGCGTACCCCGGCGCCGGAACACCGATCGGTTCGAGCCTCGTCTTCGCCTATCTCGCCGCACTCGACCTCGCCGGACCAACCGCTTAGGAGTCGGCCATGACCCGAGTAACCGAATCGACCCTGTCGGGAAGGTCGTTCCTGCCTGCCGCACTCGAGATCGCACTGCGTTGCCCAGCCCGATCCGACTACATCGAACTGCGCTTCACGACCTCGGCAGGCCCCTGGCAGTGGTGCTTCCCCGAGCCGCAGCACCGATACGCCGACCCGAGCGCCGCCAGCTCGATCGCGCTGGCATTCGGGCGGTACGGCGCACAGGCTCATCTGATTCGAGCAGGTGGACTCGGCCCCGCCCTGCCGAGCTCGGCGGCCCTGCCACTGATCCTCGCCGACGCCCGAATCCTGGTCGAGCGCAGACTGATCACCCCCGGCTTATCCCCGGCCTCCGCCAAAGGCCCTGCCGCATAATGAAATACCGTCGTTGCCCGTGTTCTCGTCACGGGCAACGCACCGGGTCTCTGGAGAGAAAATGGCTACATTCGTCCTGGTCCACGGTGGCGGGCACGGAGGCTGGTGTTATCAACGGGTGGCACGGCTGCTCTCGCATGCGGGGCACAACGTGTACGCACCGACACTGTCCGGCCTGGCCGAGCGATCACACCTACCGCTGGGCGATATCGGGCTGAACACCCACGTGCAGGACGTAGCGTCGCTATTGCACTACGAAGACCTCCATGACGTGATCCTGGTCGGGCACAGCTACGGCGGCATGGTGATCACCGGCACCGCAGATCGCGCCACCGACCGCATCCGCTCCCTGGTCTATCTGGACGCGGCCAACCCGGCCAACGGTCAGTCACTGGTCGACGTGGCCGGTCCGATCATCGAGGCGACCCGTCCACTCGGCACCGTCCTCGACGGCGTCGAGTTGGTGCTCTTACCGACCAAGGACGCCCCGCTGTTCTACGGAGTCACCGATCCCGCGGACATGGAGTGGATGCAGACCCGGTTGACCGCCCACCCGTGGCGGTGTTTCGAAGAGAAACTCGACCTGCACAACGAGGAGGCCCTATGGGCACTCCCGCAGTACCACATCATCTGCACCTCGACCCTGGCCACACGCGACCCGGGACTCATCCAGCAGGCACGCGCCGCAGGTTGTCTGTGGGACATCGACACCGGGCACGATCTGATGATCACCGAACCGCAAGCGGTGACCGACGCACTACTCGAGATCGCCGCCACCTGAGCCGCTGTGAGCCGCAATCCGCCGCACGCGTCCACCGATCTCGATCGAGCCGTCGGGCTTCGGACACGTCAGAATCTGCGAACCCCGACCTTGTGTGATGGTGAGACCGCGGCTGAGAGTTGACGTCAGGAGCAGCGCCGCGGCACCCGTCGCCTCGTCCTCGTCGATGCCGTCGCCGCGGCCGGGGAAGGCTCGAGCCCGGACCTGGCCGGTGGGCTCGTCCTGCCAGGCCCACGCGTAGATCCATTCACCGGGTGGGGGTACCTCGAGCTCGTTTACCTCCTCGGCCGAGCCGTACTGCTTCAAGGTACGAGGCGGCACCCACTCTGCACGGGCTGTGATCCAGGTGAACTCGCCGTCGCGGCGCACGGTGACAATCCCTGCGGTAGTTTCGAGTTCCGATGTATCCAGCAGCCACGCCGCACCGACGCAGGGATGCCCGGCGAATGGCAGCCGCACCGATGGTGTCCAAATATCGATTGCGGCGCGAACCGGATCGTCGACAAACACTGTCTCGCTGAACCCGAGGTCGCGTGCGATGGCGAGTCGCTCGGCGTCGGAGGCGACATTCAGACCGTGCACGACGCCGAGTTCGTTGCCGAAATCGCCTGCTGGTCCACAGAACACACTGAGTACATCATGATCGATCACAGACACAGTCAACCGTAATCACAGCAACGGCAATCTCGCTCCCGTGGGTGATCGTCGAGAACCTGGACGCGGATTGATCCGGCTCGTTCAGTACTACGCGGTGCTGACGGTCAGTCGGATGCGGGAAGCGGCCTGGCTTCCTTGAGCACCAACACCTCGCCATCGATGGCGGGGACACCGGGACCGGGCTTGGTGCACAGCAATTCGACTGTTGCATCGGCGTTGGTGTATCGCTTGCCAATGGCGGTGCCTCCGTTGGGGGTGGCCGAGGCGGTGCCGGTCTTTTCCGCGGCGGACAGGACTGCGGGGACGCCGCCGATGGTGAGTTCGATTGGGCCACCGGGGACCTTGACGACGATCAGTTCTGTCGAGTCGACTGCGCTGAAGACGCGGGTGCCGGGTTTCAAGGTCAGGGGCATGGGGTCTACCTCTCTAAAGGGCGCTCAGGTCTTCGAGGACGAGTCTGCGGAGGAGTTTTCCGGTGTCGGTGTGCGGCAAGGAGTTTCGGAAGACGATTGTTTCCGGGGTTTTGGAGCCGCGTAGGCGGGATCGGACGAGCGTGCGTAGTTCTTCGTCGGTTGCGACGGCGCCTGCTCGGAGGACTACTGCGGCGGCGAGGGTTTGCCCCCATTCGTCGCTCGGGGGGCCGACTACGCAGGCCTGGGCGACTGCTGGGTGGGACAGGAGGACTTCTTCGATCTCTGCGGGGGCTATGTTTTCGCCGCCTCGGATGATTGTGTCGTCGGCTCTGCCCTCGATGTATAGGTAGCCGTCGGGGTCCACGTGGCCTTTGTCGCGCGTGCAGAACCAGCCTTCGGCGTCCAGCAGGCTGCCGGTGGCGTATTCGCCGGAGATTTGTTCGCCGCGTAGGAAGATGACGCCCGTTTTGCCCGGTGGGAGTGCGCGGCCGTCGTCGTCGCGGATCTCGATCTCGATCGTGGGCAGCACTTGTCCGGCTGAGGATAAGCGGGATCGGATCAGCGGGTCCTCGGAAAGTAGTGCGGCTCGGTGGTCTTCGGGGCCGAGGATGGCGATTGTCGATGCGGTTTCGGTCAGACCGTAGGCGTTGACGAATCCGACGCCGGGGAATCGCGTAAGTGCCTCGCGCAGTATGCGTTCGGATACTTTGGCGCCGCCGTACGACAGGAAGCGCAGCGTCGGGAGGTTCGCGCCGTCGGGTGCTACCGCGTCCACGATGCGCGCCAGCATTGTCGGGACCACCATCGCATTGGTTACGGCTTCGGTGCGGACCGTTTCGAGCCATACCGATGGTTCGAAGGCGCGCAGGTACACCAGGCGACGGCCCGCGAACATGTTCGACAGCATGTTGGCGATGCCGGCGACGTGGTAGGGCGGCACCGAAACCAGTACCGCCTCTTCAGGACCGGCGCTGCCGAATTCGACGGTGCTCAGCAAGTAGGCCATGAGGTGGCGGTGCCGCAGTAGCGCCGACTTCGGGGCGGCCGTCGTGCCGCTGGTGTACAGCACGACCGCCACCGCGTCGTCGTCGAACCGCGGATCCAGGGGCGGCACGTCGGTGGGCAGACCGGCCAGCCAGTCGTCGAAGACGAGTGCACCTGCTGTCACTCGGGGCGCGGTCGCCGCGTCCGCCAGCACGAGTGCCTCGGGCTGGCGTTCGATCAAACTGTTCAGTCGAGTGTCGTCCAACCGGTAGTTCACCGGCACGAACGGAACCCCCGCGCACGCCGCGGCCAATAGAGCCACCGGCAGCAGCGGATGGTTCTCCCCCGCGTACACAAGTGCGGGAGAATCGCGCAGCGTCGCTGCTCCGCCCTTCGCCAGGGCACCGAGTTCGGCCCCGGTCACTCGCCGGTCGGCGTCGCCCAACAGATTACGGTCGGTGAAGCCCGACTCGATCATCTCGAGCATCGCTGAGAGATGCATGTCTTCACCAACTTCCGGAAGGCATGGCGGTGCTGGATCGGGACGGGACGAGCCGGATGCCTCGTTCAGCGAAGCCGAGTACGAAACCCGTCCTTCCGGCATGTTTTCGGCCCGCATCCACAGTCCTGCGATGCCCCGACGGCTTCGACGGATTTCCGCTGAGAGCCTGCCGGAATGACGAGGTTCGGTGCCGCACAGGCATTTCCGGACCAGGCACTAGGCCACCCCGGGGTCCGACGAAGCGTGATTCGCTGCGACATAACCGAATACCGCCGAGGCAGCGATACTCGCCCCCGCTCCGAGGTACTTGCGTCCCATCACGGAGGCAGTGCAATTGCCCGTCGCATACAGACCGCTGATCGGCTCCCCATCGGCGTTCAACACCCGGGAGAACTCGTCACAGAGCAATCCGCCACTGGTACCGATGTCTCCGGGGTACAGCGCGGCCGCGTAGAACGGCCCCTTTTCGATCGGCCCCAGGCTGGGGTTCGGCTGGTGGGTGCGGTCACCATAGAACCGCTCGTGGTCGCCCTCGCCGCGATGGAAGTCCTCATCGACGCCGGTTTCGGCGAATCCGTTGAACCGAGCCACCGTATCCCGCAACACGTCGGCGGGGATATCGCATTGGCGCGCAAGGTCTTCCAGAGTGTCAGCGCGCTTCAGCGTACCGCCGGTGATCAACTGCCGAGGTGTCAAGCCCGCGGGTGCCATACCGAAGGGATAGCGCGACCGGTGAAGCGAATCGAGGATGAGCCAGGACGGAATCGCCGCGCCGTTCTCGCGGTGCCGCGCGTACATCTGCTGTCCGGCTTCCTGATACGAGCACGCCTCGTTGAAGTAGCGGAGGCCCTTGGCATCGACGATGAGCGAGCCTGGCTTGCAGCGCTCGGACAGGCACATGCCGGGGGTGCCGTCGGGCATGATCCACGAGGGCATCCACCACGCCTCGTCCAGCATGTCGGTCGCGGCACCGAGGCCCGCCGCGATCCGGATGGCCTCCCCGGTGTCCCCCGGGTTGGACGAGGTCCAGTCGGCACCCACAGGCAGCCCGTCCGAATGCTCCTTGCGCATCGCCTCGTTGCGAGCGAAACCGCCTGCGGCGAGCAGGATTCCGTCCCGCACCCGCACACGCACGGCGCGGCCGTCACGATGGATGACGGCACCGACGACCCGGCCGTCCTCGACGACGAGATCGGTAAGCGCGGACTCGGTCCAGATCGGGACCTCGCGGCGCAGGAGCGCGTCGACCAACCGGGCGATCAATGCCGCGCCATTGGCCGCCAGCTTCTGTCCGCGAATGCGCCCGCCGACGGTGCGCCGCCCGACCCTGGCCATGGTGGCCATGCCGATTCGCGTGCGCATCAACGACATCGGCGCCGCCTCCACGGTGTAGATCACCATGCCGCCCGCGAAGCCGGGCCGGATCCGGTCGCACCAGGCACCGAGTTTCTTCTTGTCGAAGATCTCCGGTTCGATGGATCGCCCCCGCGCAGATCCGCCTTCAGTGCCCCGGACGCCGGCGTAGTAGTCGCTGTATCCCTCGCACCGCCGAAACTTCAGGCCCTCGGATTCGAGGAAACCGACCATATCGATTCCGGAATTGATGTAGGTCAGTCGACGGGCCGGAGACGATGCCGGGCCGGCATCACCGACGACGGAGTCGAAATAGGCCAGGGCGGTGTCGAGCGAATCGGGCACATCCTCGCGCTGCATGAGCGGATTGTTGGGCAGCCACATCACGCCACCCGACATACAGGTCGATCCGCCGAGCAGGTCGGACTTCTCCACGACGAGAACATCTTTGCCGAGCGCACGGGCACGCAGTGCGCCCACCACCCCGGCACCGCTGCCGACGACCAGGAAGTCGGTCGTATGGTCCCAGTCGTTCATCACTTTCCCTTGCCCATTGCGGGCGCCTGCCCGATGACACCGTCGTTTTCCAGTACGGCGATCTCGGATGCACTGAGACCGAGTCCCGCCAACACTTCCTGGTTGTGCTCCCCCAATAACGGCGCGTGACGCGTATGCCACCGTTCGGGGCCGTCCGACAGCGTGAACGGCACCGTGCTGTGCCGGACCGTCGGGTTCACCGGATGTTCGACGTACTCGTAGAAGCCGCGCGACTCGAGCTGCGGCAGTTCGGCGACGCGATGCGGCTGCATGACTTTGCCCACCGGAACTCCGGCGTCCCAAAGGATTTGGACGATCTCCCCCGCGCTGCGCTGCCCACACCACGCGGCGAGATTCTTGTCGATGAGGTCGTGCTGCTCGCGCCGCCCGCTGGCGGTGGACAGTTCCGGCTCCATCGCCCAGTCCGGCCGACCGATCGCATCACGTAGACCCGACCATTGCTCATCGGTGGCCACCGCGACCGCGACCCAGGAGTCGTTGCCGCCGTATTCGTCGATATCGGCGGTCCGGTAGAGGTTTTGCGGCGCCGCCTCCGGTCCCCGATTACCGTCGCGCACAAGAAGTTGCCCGTATGCGGAGTGCTCGATCACCTGTTCGGCGGCCACGTTCATTGCGGCGTCCACCATCGCCGCCTCGACGAGCATGCCCGCGCCGGTCCGCCGCCGGTGTTCGAGCGCGAGCAGCAGCGCGTTGAGAGCGTGCAGACCAGCATTCGGATCGCCGATCGAGAACGGCTCGACCGGGTTCTGATCGGGATGGCCGGTCAACCAGGTGAGTCCGGACGCATCCTCGATGATGTAGGCGAAGGCCGGGTTGTCCCGCCACGGTCCGTCGAGGCCGAATCCCGGCATCCGGACCATGATCGCGTCGGGGCGCAGGCTGCGCACCTTCTCGTAGTCGAGCCCGATCTGCTCGAGCACCCGTGGGGTGTAGTTCTCGACGATCACGTCGCAGCTCTGGATCAGCCGGTGCAGCACCTCGAGCCCGCGCTCGCTTCGGAAGTCCAGCGTCACGCTCTTCTTATTGGTGTTCAGGCTCGAGAATATGGGCGAGCGTTCCCACCATTGTTCCTCGCTGAGCGGGACACCGGCGATGAGCCGGGTTCCGTCGGGCCGGGTGGTCGACTCGACGTGGATCACTTCGGCACCGAGCATGGCGAGCAAGTGTGTGCAGGACGGCCCGGCCCAGAACGCGGTCATATCCAGCACGCGAAGTCCGTTGAAGGACAACCCTTTCGCGGTGTCCCGTCGAGCGGCCGGGGGTGTGGCGCGATATCGTTGCCCGTGCTCGTCCAGGCGCGGGGCGGGCCGAGGCGCCGGCGGTGGCTCGGATCCCAAGCGGAACGGCGGGGCGGGTTGGGTGTAGCCGTCGCGGGGGTTGGCCACGAATGATCCGCACGCCCGGTAATGCTCCATCTCGGCGATGTTCTCGCCATTGGCGACCAGGGAATTGGGAATTCTGAAAGCCGTTGCCAGCTCCCGGATTTCCGCCACCGTGTGCTCGGCGAACCACGGGGCGATCTCACTCGCCAGATCGCCCGCCCGCCCGCTGATCGAGAACGGCGCGCTCTCATCGATCCACTCCGGATGCCCGACCATCGCGCACAGGTCGAACCACTGCTGCGCGGTCCCGCACCCGACGGCCACCATTCCGTCCTCGGCGCTGGCCACCCCGGGCACCATGAGCCCTCGACCCGGCCGCATCAGCCGACCGAGCGCCTCGAAGAAGGTGACGGAATAGTAAGTGAGACTGAGAATTTGACTCTCGAGTACGGACAGATCGACCAGCTCGCCCGCGCCGGTGTCGAGGGTCCGCAGCCGCGATGCCAGGGTGCCGGCCGCGGCATATGCCCCGGCAACCCACTCGCCTATCCGGCCGCCGACATAGACCGGAGCGCGGTCTGGCGCACCGCGACCGAGCCCGATGATCCCGCCCGACCACGCCTGCAGCGTGAACTCGGTCGCCGGTCGGTCCCGCCAGGGACCGTGCAGACCGAATGGGGTGATCGAGGTGACCGTCAGATGGGGATGCCGGTCATGTATGGCTTCCGGAGTGTACGACGGATGCTCCGCGACACTCGATCCGCGACTCCAGACCACCGCGTCCGCCCCCGCCAACAGTCGGTCCACGAAGTCGATCTCATCCGGATCGGCGACGACACTGTGCTTCGAGCACGCGAGGAAACCGAACAGCGCACCGTCGGCGCCGGCCGGGATTTCGGTGTGCGACGCCGACCAGCTGCGCAGCCGATCACCTTCCGGCGCTTCGACTTTGACGACCTCAGCACCGGCATCGGCCAGCAGCTTCGTACAGTAGGCTCCCGCGATCCCACTGGAGAAATCGACGACCACATAACCATCGAGCGGTTCCACGAGCTAGTCCTTCCGCTCCCGAGCGCGCTTGCTCAGCCGCCATTCCGGCGGGAATTTGCTGTCGTTGTCCTTGACCGCGTTATTGATTCCGCGATTCATGGCCTGGTCGAACATCATGTCGTCGGTGTCGGGCGCCGCGAAGCCGCCGACCGTTTCGAAAAGTCCGCTGATCATGCTGCCCAGGTATTCGCCCTGGTACTGCTTCATGAACTCGAAGAAGGACTTCTGCATGAACACGGTGTCCGTCGGGCGGTTGCTGGCACAGGCCTGTGCGTATTTGTCCACTTCCGCTTCCAGCTGGTCCCTCGGGACGACGCTGTTGAGGAAGTTGCACTGGTACATTTCGGCGGCGGTGAACGCCCGCCCGGTGAAAACCATCTCCTGGAATTTGCGCAGGCCCATGGTCTGCGCCCACCACCACATGCGCGGCGCCCACCCGACGTAGCGGAAGGCCGGATGCCCGAACAGCGCGTCGTCGGAGGAGATCACCAGATCGGCGTCGGCGGCCTGATAGAAGTGCCACCCGTAGCAGTAGCCCTTCACCTCCAGGATGCTGATCTTCTTGAAATCCTGGAGGCTGCGAATTCCGGAGTGGGAGTTGGCATACCACGAACTGAGTGTCGCGCCGTGCCGGAACGAGCCCTGGGGCGGATAGGTGACTTCGTCGGCGCCGATGCGGAATTCGGCGAGCTTCGGCCCCTGATCGGGGCTGGTGTGCGCCGCCATGAATTCCGGCAGGTCGGCACCGGTGCCGAGATCATCACCCTCGCCACGGATTACGAGCACCTTGACGTCGTCGTCGACACTGGCGCGGTGCAGCAGGTCGGCATAGCGTACCCGGGCGGCGATGGTCGGCGCGTTGAGGTGGTCGGGCCGGTTGAACGTGATCGTGGCGATCTTGGTCTTGGGATCCTTCTCGTAGAGGATGATTTCCTCGGCCGAAGGCGCGGACTCACTCATTCGATGCTCCGATCACGATGCCCGCGTTGCTGTTCCACGACGGGGCGGACGTCAGCACCTCGGGTGCGTCGGCGGTGATGAGCACCATCTCCCGTCCGAAGACAGCGCCGATGCCCTGCTCCCACACGTAGCCGGTGACGGCCAGCACCATCCCGGGCTCCAGGTGCTCCGCGGCGGCGGTCGCTGGAAGTTGTTGCGACACAACGGGCGCATCGAACCCCAGCCCCAGCGCATGGGCCACCGGCAGCGGCGGCAACGGTTCACCGGCAGCCTCGTAAGCGCTGAGGAACTCCGAGGCGAGCCGACCCGGTCGACAGGCGGCGAGCAGGCGAGACCACAGCTGATCCCACCGCTCGTAGAGGGCACTTGTGCCGTCCTTCGGCGCCCAGGTCGGCCAGGTCCGCCCGATCTGGGCGATGTAGCCGTTGCCGATGACTCCCGCGGAGAAGGCCACCAGGTCACCGGCCTGCGCGCGCCGGTCACCGGACGCGCGCCGCCATGGGTGGTCCGGTGCGGTCACCCACGCGGCGTCCTGGGTGGCCGGGGTGCTCATGCCCCCGGCCGCCATTGCCTGCAACATCACTCCCGTCAGGGTCTTCTCGGTGGCCCCCGGCCGCAGTTCGGCCACCGCCGCCGCCAGGCCCGCTTCCGCGATGCGGATCGAATCCCGAAGCACCACAATTTCTTCGGGAGTCTTGATCCGCCGGGCGGCACGCATGGCCTGTTCGCCGTCGACCAGGTCCGCCTGTGGAAATGCCATCGGCAGGAACTGAGAGAACAGCGGAGACAGGGCATCGGTACCCACCCGCCTGGCGGTGGCGGCACCGCCGATCTGGCGCAGCACCCCCACGAGGTTGAGCGGATTCCACATGATCCCGTACAGGTTTTCGTGCGGAATGTCCTCGGGAACGCCTTCGTCCCAGGTGCTCAACAGATGAATGTCGCCGGTTTCACGGACGAGGACGCATCCGGGACCGAACGGCCTGGTCCCCGCGGTCCACAGCTGCGGTGTACCCGTGACATAGCGAATATTGGCCTGTCTGCCCAGTACGAGCAGGTCGAGGTCGTGGGCTTCCATCTGGGCCAGTACGCGCTCCCGTCGCCCGAGACGGAGTGCGCGTTCGTCGGCCAGGATTTCAGTTGCCATAGGGCGCGTAGGTGTAGTCGGTCAACGGAATGAAGCCTTCCTCGGTGATCACGATGATCTCCTCGCTGCGGTAGCCCCCGGTGCCGTCCTCCCACACCACCGGTTCCAGCACCAGTACCGTGCCCGGTGCGAGGACGAAGTTCTTGTCGAAGTCGTCGCCCAGATCCGTGCCGATCATGGGCATCTCGGCGGGGCCGACGCCGATGCCGTGCCCCAGATAGAAGTGGGGCAGCCAGGGCTTTTCGCCGCCGTTGGCGTCGATGGCCGCCCTGGCCAGTTCATTCAGCGAGGCTCCGGCGCGGGTCACCGCGAGCACCGCGTCCAGGATCTCCCGCCATCTGGTGAATTGCGCCTGCTGCCTCGGGGTGGGGTCCTGGCCGACCACCCAGGTCCGGCCGAAGTCGGAGCAGTACCCGCCGTAGCTGATGCTCACGTCGGTCCACAGGACATCGCCGCGCGCCAGCTCCCGTTCGGTCGTCAGCAAGGGCAGCGCAAGATCGTCGTGTACCGTCCAGACGCCTTCTGCCTTGCTTTCCGGCATGACCTGCCAGATGGGGTCGAGAATATTGGCGGTGGCGCCGAGTTCGAACGCCCGCCGCACGAAGGCCGCCGACAGATCGATCTGCCGGATTCCGGGTGCCAGCGCCGCGTGGACATCGACCATGGCGGTGTCGGTTATCCGGCACGCCGTGCGGATGCAGGCCAGCTCGTCCTGGGTCTTGACCAATTTGGCCGCGCTGAGCACCAGGGCGGCGTCGGTGGGCGACCCGGACGGGAACAATTTCTGCTCCGCGCGTCGCATCGCACCCGTGGACTGGTCCACGGCCACCCTCGCCCCGCTCGGGATGAGATCGGCCAGGATCCGCGCGAAATCCGTTACGCCTTCGTCGAATTCGAGATAGACGGGTCCGTGGACGTAGTCCGCAGGCAACTCCGTTTCGGTGGCCGCGCCCTCACGGAAGGGCATGAACAAATGCGGCCACTGGTCCGCTGCCAGGACCACCGCGACCGGGCACTCGATATGCGACAGACCAGCGTCGCCGAGCGGCCAGCTCGCTCCGGTCGCATACATGACGGATTGATCTTCGAGCAGTACCAGCGCATCCACGCCCTGCTCCGCCATCGCCGCCCGCAACCGGGCTCCGGTTTCGCGCCGCATCCTGGCGCGATCCGGTTCGTCCGGAATTCGGATCGACGTCCCTACCACTGTCGGAGAATTAGTCATTCGATACCCAGGAATTTCTTGATATTGCCGCTGACGATTTGGGCTGCCTTTTCCGGTCCGACGGCGTCGACGACCAGCTGCAGCGACTTCTCCGAATAGCCGAAAGTGCTTTCGTTGTGCGGGTAGTCGGTGGACCACATCACGTTGTCCACGCCGATCTGGTCGATCAGCTGCAAGCCGAGCTGATCCACCATGAACGCGGCACTCATATGCTTTTTCCAGTAGTAGCGCACGTCGTGCTGCAGTTTCGGCTCGCACATGTGCTGGTAGGACGCGTACAGATGCTCGCCGTCCTGCAGTGCCGACGGAACCCAGGCGATCCCGCCCTCGAACCAGCCGATCTTGAGTTTCGGATGCCGGTCGAGAATGCCGGAGAAGATGTACCTGCCGAACATTTCCCGGAACGAGTCGACATTGACCATCATCCCGACCACGATGGTGTTGAACTCGCAGGGGGCCTTGAGCCCGGTCTCCCCGATGTGATGGGAAATGGGCACGCCCGAGGCTTCGATCTCGTCCCACACCGGGTCCATCGCCGTACTCGCGTAGTCGATCTGGTTGCCGTCGGCGTCCGTACCCGGGTTGAGTGGCAGCAGGAAAGTCTTGAGCCCCAACGACTTCAGCTCTTCCAGGGTCCGGCGCGTACCCTCCGGATCCCACCAGTTGATCAAACCCGCGGCGTAGAAACGACCCTTGGAACGCTCCTGCAGGCCCGCCATGTACTGGTTGTAGATCCGGAACAGGCGCTCGCGCATTTCCTTGTCGGAATGGAAGAACAGCGCCAGGACGGCGTTGGGAAACGCCAACTCCTTGTAGACGCCGTCTTCGGCCAGCTGCTCGATACGCGCCTCGAGGTTGCCGCTTGCCGCGCCGACGAGGTCGTCGTACTGCATCAGGACGGCACTGAATTCGGGCGGCAGGAACGAATGTCCGACTGCGCCGACCTGATAGGCACCTTCCTCATACCAGATCCGCGGCGCCTGAGCCTTCAGCTCCTCGGGAAGATACTGGAAGAAAATATCGTCCGAGAGCGAGATGTGATTATCGGCCGAGAACACCTCCGTCCCCGGGGGCAGACCCACCTCACCGGTGGCGTTACCGTGCCTGTTCTTCGGCGCGCCGTAGCCCTCGGGTGGGTATAACGAGACGTTCTTCGTCGGGCTTGACATCACTTGCCTCCATGCATTTCTTGTCGGAATTCGTCACCACTCGACCGGCAGCTCGTAGACCCCAAAGGCCAGCCGGTCGTGTTTGAAGTCGATCTGGTCGATGGTCGTCGCCAGCCGCAGCGTCGGAATACGCCGGAACAGTGTCTGGAAGACGATCTGCAGCTCCGCACGGGCGAGCTGCTGGCCGACGCATTGATGCCGCCCGTGTCCGAATGCCATGTTCTGGTTGGCATTCGGACGGTCGGCATCCAGCCGGTCCGGCTCGGGAAAGGTATTCGGATCCCAGTTCGCCGGGGCCAGGTCGATGATGATGCCCTCGTCGGCGCGGATCACCTCGCCACCGATCTCGATGTCCTCCATGGCAACTCGCCGCTGCCCGGTATGGATGATGCTGAGATACCGCAGCAGCTCCTCGATGGCGTTGGCCAGCACCTTCGGATCGTCGGTGTCGCGGACGACCGCCAGCTGTTCCGGATGCTCCAGCAGGGCGAGCACACCGAGACCGATCATGTTCGAGGTGGTCTCGTGCCCCGCGACCAGCAGGCCGACGCCCTGCATCGCGGCCTCCCATTTATCGATCTCCCCGGCCTTGACCCGTTCCGCCAGATCCGATACCGCGTCCTCGGCGGGATTCTCGGCCTTGGCCTCCGTCAGCTCCGCCAGATAGTTGAGCAAGCCGAGGACGTTATGCTGCGACTCCTCCGCGGTGGTGTATCGACCCAGTCCGACATCGCTGTGGCGCTGGAAGAATTCGTGGTCGGCGTAGGGGACGCCCAACAGCTCACTGATGACCAGCGACGGCATCGGCAGGGCCAGCGCCGCGACGATATCGGCCGGCTGCGGACCCGCGAGAATGGCGTCGATGTGCTCGTCGGTGATCTTCTGGATCACCGGCCGCAATGCCTCGACGCGCTTGAGCGCGAACGGTTTCGTCAGCATTCGCCGGTAGCGGGCGTGCTCCTCCAGGTCCCGGTTGAATACCGACGCCGGGCGCGAGTCCGACATCGCCTTCATGCCCTCGTTCCAGTGCGGAAATCCGGGGCGGCGGTCGTCGACGCTGACCCGCGGGTCGTAGAACAGCGACCGCGCTTCGGTGTATCCGGTGACTACCCACGGCTCGCTGCCATCCCAAATCCGCACTCGGCTGAGCGGTTTCGCGGCGGCCATGTCGAGCAGCCGGGGCGGCGGCGCGAACGGACAGCGCATCGAGCGCTCCATCGGATACTGGGGCACGGCGGCGTCGGTCGCGGTTCCGATCGATGTTTCGGACATGGGTCTCCGTCATTCCTCGATATGGATGGCGAGTGCGGGGCAGGCCGCAGCGGCCTGATGGACGGCGTCGGCCTGGTCTGGCGCTGGATGTTCGTTCAGCAGTACGACGACGCCGTCCTCGTCGCGTTGGTCGAATACGTCGCCGGCGTACAGCGCGCACTGACCGTTTGCGAGGCATTTGTCTTGTTCGACAATCACTTTCATCGGAGCTCCTTGACCTGGCTCTTCATGCCCGCGACGGTGCCACCGTCGACCGGCAGGATCGTGCCCGTCACATACGCCGACCGATCGCTGCCGAAGTACAGCGCGGCCTCGGCGACATCGCGAGCTTCGCCGTCTCGCCGCAGCGGTTTGCTGTTCCGCATGATCTCGCGGGCCGCGCCGACAAACCGTTCGGCGTCCTCCGCACCCATATTCGCGACGGCCGAGGCGAGCAGGGAGGTCGGAATGTTTCCGGGTGCGATGCAGTTGATCCGGATATCGAAGGCGGCGAATTCCATCGCGGCCGATTTGGTGAAATGTATTACCGCCGCTTTGGATGCGCGGTACGACATCACGCTCGCACCGGCCTGAATCCCGCCGATCGAGGAGAGATTGATGATCGAGCCGCCGCCGTTGGCAACCATATGGCGTGCCGCTTCCCGCGTTCCCGCCATCACACCGAGCAGGTTGACACCGAGCACCTGATGGAAATCGGCGAGGTCGTCGTCGAGGAATCCGGCATGCATCGCACCGGAAATGCCCGCGTTGTTGACCATGATGTCGAGTCCGCCGAATCGCTCGACGGCGGTGGCCACCAGCTGGGTTACCTGCTCGGGATCCGCGACATCGGTCTTACTGAAGATGACCTCCGCGCCGAGGCGTTCGGCCAGCTGTTCACCCCGATCGGGGTCCCGGTCGGCGATGACGACTCGGGCGCCTTCGGCCGCGAACAGCTCGACAATGGCCTCACCGATTCCAGCCGCGCCGCCGGTAACGATGGCGACTTTGCCGGCTAATTCATTCACCACAGCGTGTATGCCTTTCATCGACGGCCGAATGAGCATCGGCGACCCGCTGTCGCCCGACACTCGGCGTGTGATACGAAAAATCTTGGACAACAACGGATCCCATGCAGACTGGCCGATTTTCACCAGGCGCTGCGCTCAGGGCCGATGCTATTGACCGCACGAATTTCGCGGGTCGCTGTCTCACTCAGTAGAAAGCCGAGTTACCGACCCGTAGCGCGGCGATCAGCAGCTGGCCGGAGCGCCGCCCTGCAACTTCAGCAGACCGCAGTAGGTCGCCGCGGCGACCTTCCACTTCCCGTCGACGCTGATGGCCTTGCCCGCCTGATTCGGCAGGGCCGGGTTGCCGTTGATCAGGACGGTGTAGGTGACCGAGGCATGCGTGCTGTCGTCGAGCTTCACATCGGACACCGTCCCAGTGGAACCGGCCGCCATCGGACTGTTCGCCTGCGCCGCGAGCGTCGGGGCGAACGTCGAACCGTTCTCCACGAGACCGGCTTTCGTGTCGGCGGGAGTCTTGCCGTCGAAGAATGCGACGAAGGCAGCGGTGATTTCCTTGACCGCCGGGTCGTTCGAATCGGCCTGCGCGGAAGTGACCGCCGCGGCGGAGGCGTGGGTCGCCGTCGTGGTGCTGTTGGACGAGTCATCGCTCGAACTGGAACAGCCGATGACGGTTGCCGACAGCATTGCCATGGCCCCGGCGGCGGCGAGTACTCGGCGAACGATCAGATGATTCATTGTGGGTGTCCTTGTAGGGGATGTGTTGGGAGACACATGAAAGCCCCCGTCCGCCCATCGCATATCCGTTGTTCCGCTCAGCGGGCAAACGGTGCTCGTAGCTGATCGACGCGGCACCGCAGACCGCGACGACCACTACCACCGAGCGCAGCGGCATGCCCCGGACTCGACCGCATCACCGAAGGTCGCTGCACGGATACGCACGAATTTCCGGTGAGTAGGACGAACGCGCGCACGACGGATGCGACCTCATATCGTCCGCCGCCAAGAGTCACCGCTGTACGACTCCCACTCATCGTTTTTCTCCCCCTGGAGCGCATTATGTCCGCTACCACCACTCCTCCACCGGATGAAGTCGACCTCGCCGTCGACACCGGTCGGCTCGAGAACGCCTCGCGACTTCGCATCTACGCGGTACTCGCGCTCATCGTGCTGATGACCGAGGTCGTCCCCGTGCAGTACACGATGATCACCCCGGCACTGCACGATATGAGCGCCACCTTCCCCGACGTCGGCGCCAACATCAACTGGATTGTCATCCTGATCGGCCTCGTCGGCGCCTCCGCGACACCGCTGCTCGGCAAGATGAGCGACATCTGGGGCAAGAAGCTGCTGTTCGTGGCATGCGGCGTGCTGTTCGTGGTCGGCTCGTTGATCGACGCGGTCACCAGCAACTGGACGTTGTTCCTGATCGGACGCGGTCTGCAGGCGTTCGCCGTCGCCAGTCAGTTCATTGCCTTCGGCCTGATCCGGGATCTGATGCCGCGGCGGTTCGTGGCGACCGCGCTCGGCTTCGTCGGCGCCGGGATCGGTATCGCCGCTGCGATAGCGCCGGTGCTCGGCGGTGTGCTCCTCGACCATTTCTCCTGGCGGTCGTTGTTCTGGAGTCTGGGCGGTTTCACCGCCCTGATGACGCTGCTCGTCGTACTCATGGTTCCGGAATCGAAGCTGCGGGTTCGCGATCGGATCGATCCCTTCGGCGCGGTGCTGCTGTCGGTCGGTACGCTGCTGGTTCTGCTCTACCTGGACAACGGCCAGAGCTGGGGCTGGGGCCGCGCGACCAGCATCGCCTGGCTGATCGGCGGACTGGTGCTGCTGGCCCTGTTCTTCGTGGTGGAAACACGCGTGAGCCGGCCGATGGTCGACCTCCGGCTGCTGTTGAACCCCAAGGTCAGCATGGTGCTGCTGATGTCGTTCTTCGGTGTCGGCATTATCGCGATACAGCCATTGACGCTGGCGTACATGACCCAGACCCCGAATGCCGACGGGCTGCGCGACCAGGTCGCTCAGGGTGTCGTGGCCAAAGCCCATGAGATGACCGGAGCCACGCTGCCGGTCGACATGGTGAAGGTGGTCCTCGATCCCAGCTACAGCTACGGCAACGGTTTCACCATGTTGCAGTACGCGCTGCATGTCGGACTCTGGGCCGGGCTCGTCGCCGTCATCGCCGGCCCCCTCGGCGGTTGGCTGGCGCATCGATACGGCGCCCGCATACCGGCGATCGCCGGCTTCGCCGTCAACGCGGTCGCCGGTATGGGCTACATCCTGGTCGACTACAGCTGGGCCACCTACTCGGTGTTCTACGCGCTGTCCGGGATCGGGTTCGGCTTCTTCTACGCCGCCGTGGCCAATCTCGTCGTCGACGCGGTACCGCAGGAACAGCAAGGAATCAGTACCGGCATGCTCGGTGTCACCATCAACCTCGGCACGGCGATCTCCCTCGCCGTGGTCACTGCCTTGCTCAACAACAACCCGATCAAGGCGAACATCGACGTCATGGGCAACCACGCCGTCCAGCCGATACCGCAGGTATTCGCCGACAGCGGCTACACCCAGACTTTCTGGTTCGCACTGGGCACCGCTGTGATCGCACTGGTCCTGGCGGTGATCCTGCGGCACGGTCGCGCAGCGGCGCGCGGCGGCGCCGACCACGCGGAGTAACCCACTCCCGCAACACAATCCCCCGCCGACGGCCGTCACCCATCGTGCCCACGTCTTGTCGGCGGGCCTGACCTCCCGCGGATGTCGTCAACCCCCTGCACCCACCGACATCCGCGGGAGGTCTCCCGAAACCCCCGCGCGAGAAATCCACTGCCGCCGGGCCGGTATTCCTCCTCTCAACGTCCCGCAGGATTCGCCGCGGGAGCTCCCCCGACACCCGCGCGCGAAATCCCCTGCCGCGGGCCGGTATTCCTCCTCTCGACATCCCGCGGGATTCGCCGCGGGAGCTCCCCCGACACCCGCGCGCGAAATCCCCTGCCGCGGGCCGGTATTCCTTGCTCTCAACATCCCCGCGGGATTTGATCCCCGCGGTCAGGAGGTCGACCAAACATGTCCGCATTCACGCGCCGGTCGTTTCTCGGTGGCGCCGCCGGTGCCGCAGTCGCATTGGCGGGTACGGGAATCGCCGCCGGTAGCAGCGGTATCGCGACAAATATGAGGAGTGTCCCGCTCATCCGCGAAGACCATCGGGTCATCGTGATCGGGACGGGATTCGGCGGCGGCGTCACCGCGCTGCGCCTAGCCCAGGCCGGAGTCCCGGTCTTGATGCTGGAGCGCGGATTACGCTGGCCGACAGGTCCGAACGCGGAGACGTTCCCGCATGCCACCTCTCCGGACAAGCGCATTCTCTGGTACGAGTCCGCGCCGGAGCTGTTCGGTAAGCCGGTGGCGTTCGAGCCATACGCCGGGCTACTCGAGACGGTGTCGGGCGAGAATATGACCGCGCTGTGCGCGGCCGGTGTCGGCGGCGGATCGCTTGTGTACCAAGGCATGTCGCTGCAGCCGTCGCAGGCCGCATTCGCAACGCAGTTCCCGGACGGCCTGGATTGGCCGACGATGAACCGGATCCACTATCCGCGCGTCGCGCAGATGTTGCAGCTCGCGGTCGCCCCGGACGAGCTGATCGCCAGTCCGAACTATCAGGCCGTCCGCGTCTTCGAACAGCATGTACGCAAGGCCGGTTTGCCGGTGTCGAAGATTCCGATGCCGATCGACTGGAATTACGCGCTCGCCGAACTCCGTGGCGAGATGAAGCCCTCCTATACCAACGGCGACGGTGCGCTCGGCGTGAACAACGGCGGAAAACACTCCGTCGACGTCACCTATATCGCCGCGGCGGAGGCGACCGGCAAGGTGCAGGTCGAAATACTCCACCACGTCACTGAGGTCGAACGGGCCAAGGACGGACGGTGGACCGTCTACGTCGACCGGACCGACTCCTCCGGCACGGTGCTGGAGAACAAGATCCTCACCGCGGGCACGCTGGTCATGGCCGCCGGAAGCCTCAACACCACCAAACTGCTGGTGCGAGCCAAGGCGAAGGGAAGTATCCCGGATCTGCCGGACGGACTCGGCAGCGGTTGGGGCACAAATGCCGACCGCATCTACACCTGGACCTGCCTGGACAGCGATCTCGGCTACCCACAGGGCGGACCTGTCGTCTACGGCAGCCTGAACTGGGACGATCCATCGAAAGCGGCCACGGTCATCCAGGCATCGATCCCGCCGGCGGGCATAGATGCACGAACCACCATGCTGGTCGGCTACGGCGTCAGCAACGCCCGCGGACGCTTCGTTTACGACTCGGGCAAGGACGAGGCCGTGCTGCGCTGGCCCAAGGACGGGGACGCGGTGATCCAGAACGGCGCGATCGGTCCGCTGGTGCAGAAGATCGCCGGTGCGGCAAGCGTTCTCGTCGATACGAACCTTGCGGTCCCGTCCACCTGGCACCCGCTCGGTGGTGCGAATATGGGCCCGGTCTGCGATCTGGAAGGCCGCGTGCACGGGCAGCGCGGGCTCTATGTTCTCGACGGTGCGCTGATCCCGGGCAACAGCGCGGCCTGCAACCCATCGATGACCATCGCCGCCGTCGCCGAGCGCGCCCTCGACCATCTAGTGGCACAAGACGTCGGTTCGATCATCTGAGCACCCGTCGGCGGGGTCGCCGCATAGCGGGCGACCCCGCCGATCTGTTAGTGGGCGCGCCCGTTCCGAGCCGACGAGAGCGCGTCGAATCCTTCATCGAGCAACTCCGCCAGATCGAGTTCGCCATTGGATGCCGACCAGCGCTCGACGGCGATATTCAGGCAACTCGTCGCGGCGGCGACCTTGATCTCCACTGAGATGGGAACCGGTTCCGACACACCTGCCCGCTCGGCCAGCGCCGCGGTCAGGGCCGGTCGCCAACTGTGCTGTTTCTCCAGTTGCCGCCCGGACAACTCCGGGGTGTCGAAGATGAGTCGCGTCATGGCGAGCGCGGCGACCGGGTCCTGCAGATAGAACTCGATGACCCCGCCCAATGCCCGGCGCAGCGCCGTCCAGTCGTCCTCTTCGGCGGGCCGGGCACGTAGCGCGTCCGCGAACTGGTCGGCGTGGGCGTCGAACGCGCTCAGCACCGCTTCCTCCTTGCTGCCGAAGTAGCGCAGGAGCGTGCTGCGGGAAACCCCGGCAGCCGCGGCCATGTCGTCCACGGTGACGTTGTGGAACCCCCGCTCTCGGGTCAGCTCGTAGGCGACCTGTGCGAGGTCGGCTCGCACTGCGGCGCGGGCGATCATTCTCGTGCGCTTGGTTCCGCTCATGGGCATGACGCTACCCTTTGCGATTTCGTGACATATCTGAACTTTGCGAGCTAGTCTGACACTCAGTCTCACTAATGAGGCCAAGTCTCTACTCGCGCCGGTGCGCGGAACTGTCAAGAAAGCAAGGTGTCAACGTGTCGGATTTCTTCGTCGTATCGGGCGATACGCACATCATCGAGCCGGTCGACCTGTACAAAACCCGGCTGCCCAAACATCTTCGGGACCGCGCCCTCTGGGAGGAGGAGTTCACCCTCGACGAGCCGATCGTGGCGGGCGGGCACACCGAGTTCAAGAAGCTGCACACGGTCGGGTTCGACGGTTGGACCATCTCCAAGTACCGGCAGCTCGGCGGACGGACACCGGACGGCGAGCCGGAGAACATCATCCGGGATATGGATCTCGATGGCGTCGACGCCTCGGTGATGTTCCCGAACCTGTCGCTGTTCGTCCTGTTCACCGACGACCACGAGCTGTCGATGGCGCACGCACGCGCGTGGAACGACTATGTCGTCGAACGGTATCTCCCGTACAAGGATCGGATGCGCCCCACGGCGGCGATCCCGCTCACCGACATCCCGGACGCGGTCGCCGAGATCGAGCGATGTGCGCGCATGGGGTTGGGCGCACTCCTGCTGCCGGAGATCCCGCCGCTGCCCTACTGGTCGCGGGAGTACGACCCCGTGTGGGCGGCCGCTCAGGCGCACGGGTTGCCGGTGTTCTTCCACGTCGCCACCGGCGGGGTGATGGTCAAGGAGTCGGTGTCCGAAACGGCGACGACCGTCAAGGGTCTGATGACGGCCATGAATATGGGCAAGGGACAGCTGACCGACGATATGGTCGCGGGCCGGACCATGGGCGGCGGGAACACCGCATCGGCCAGCCCGCAGGCGATCATCGCCTCCCTCATCGGTGGCGGTGTCTGTGAACGATTCCCCGACCTGCACTTCAACCTCACCGAGTTCGGCGCGGGCTGGCTGGTCTCGTTCATGGGCATGATGGACAAATCCTGGCGGACCGGCATCGGCCAGGACGCCGATTGGTGGCTCGGATTCTGGGACGACACTCGCCCGCCGACCGACCAGCCGACCATGGGAAGGCTGTTCGCCATCAACGGGAAATGGCCCTACCCCCTCTCGCCCAGCGAATACCTCCAGCGTCAGATCCATGTGCAGTTCGCCGACGACCCGGTGGCGGTCAAGGCCCGCCACATCACCGGAATGTCGACCGTCATCTGGGGCAACGACTACCCACACGCGGAAGGCACCTTCCGCAGCAGCAAGGAGTGCATCGACTTCAACTTCGACGGGGTTCCCGATGACGAGCGGGCGGTCATCCTGGGCGGCACCCTGGCCGATGTCGTGGGCTTCGACAAGAGCGTGAAGAAGGCCCCGGTCAACGTCGCCTGACTGGTCAGCGCCCCCGCCACTGCGGTGGGCGCTTTTCCAGGAATGCGGCGACACCTTCTTTCATATCTTCGCTGCGCATTACCCGTACTACGGCTTCGGCGGTGGCGTCCCAACCGTCGGCATCGGACGCGTCGTGCTGAGACGCGATCGCCGCCAGTGTCGCCCCGACCGCCACGGGTGACGAGGCGCAAATGTCATCGGCGAGTTCCAGTGCCGCATCGAGTGCGTGGCCCGCCTCTGTAACGCGGTTCACCAGTCCGAGCCGGTGAGCGCGTTCGGCGTCGAATACAGCGCCGGTGATCAATAGCTCCTTGGCGATGTGCAGCGGCAGGGCGCGCAGTGTGCGGAAGAGCGCGCCCGAGGAGGCCACCACACCGCGCCGGGTCTCCGGAAGTGCGAAACGGGCTGTGCGCGAAGCGACTACGAGATCGCAGGCGAGGACGATCTCGAGACCACCGCCGTAGGCCGGTCCCTCGACCGCCGCGATCAGCGGCTTCCCCCGGCGACGGCGAATGATGCCGTACTCCCCGCCCCGCTCGGTGCCGCCGCCCGCACCGTCCCTGAGATCGGTGCCCGCCGAGAACACCGATGTGGTTCCGGTCAGTACGGCGACCCAGAGCGTCGGATCGTCCTCGAGCAGGTTCAGCGCGGCGTCGATGCCCTCGGCGACCGCTCGATCGATGGCATTGCGTTTCTCCTCGCGGTCGATCCGAACCACGAGGACCCGGTCCCGTCGCTCCTGATGGACAGTCATCGCATCGACCCGACCGCCGGGATCGCTGCGGCCGATCCAGTCGCGCCTTTCATACCGAGATCCTCTCGCCAGACCGATAATAAGGACACTTTTAGCTCCATATTGCCAGTATTTCTCACGAATTTGGTTGACACTGCTTGTAATTAGTACACGCTATTCGCTATCTTTGCCGAAGTCGGTGGCATGACCGGGCGCGCTCGATCACCCGGGTGCCGCGATGACCGAGTGACCGACCGAGGAGCAGCCGTGGCGATCATGCCGATCGAGTGGGGCAAGGTGCGCGAGTACGCCACCGCGACCGCGGCTACCCGCCCGGCATATCTGGACAACGCCACGGCCCCGATACCGCCGACGTTCCTGGCGACGGTCGTGTATTGGGACCACATCGGGACGAGCTTGCAGGCGCCCGAGGTCGCTGCCGCGTGCACCACCGTCGGCGTCGCCGCCGAGCGGCGAAATCTGTTGTCGCTGGAGCAGGAGTACATCTTCCACGGACCGGTGCCGCGGGCGGGCGAGACCCTGGACACCTCCGAGCGGTTACACGATGTCCGGGTCGAACAGACACGCAATGGGCCGATGGTCGTGGTCCGTTTCGTGGTGTCCTTTCGCGACGACGGCGGCACGCTGAGAGCCGAATGCCGGTATACCTCGGCATATTTGCGCAAGGAGCGGTCGTGATGGACCTGATTCCCGGCACGCGGCTGCCGGAGCGCACCTTCGGCCCGGTGACGATGACCGACATCGTCCGCTATCAAGGCGCGAGTGGCGATATGAATCCCATGCACCACGACGACGAACTGGCGCGCTCGGTGGGGTATCCGGCCGCCTTCAGCGTAGGAATGCTCGGCGCCGGGTGGCTTGCCACGTACTGCACCGAGCACTTCGGCGAGGAGACGGTCCGCCGGTTCCGCACCCGCTTCACCAAGGTGGTCTACCGGGGTGATCGTCTGGTCGCCTCGGGCGAAATCGTCCGAGTGTTCGGGCACGACAACGAGACGCGCGTGGAGTTGTCGATCCAGTTGCGGAAATCCGATGGAGCGCTGGTGGTGCACGGATCCGCCGAGTTCGCCGTCGACCGCTGAATGTCGCCCATGGCGAAAATCCCTGTGTCTCTTGGATTGTGAGGACCAATGACAAGCGCTATCCCTGCCGAAGGCCCACTCGCCGGACTCGTCGTCGTCGACCTCTCGACGACGCTGCCGGGTGCGCAGGCCACGCAGTTTCTCGCCGATGCGGGAGCCGACGTCATTCTGGTGGAGCCGGTCGGCGGCAGTCCGCTGCGCCGGGATCCGGGCTGGCCGGGCCTGCTGCGCGGAAAGCGCGGTGTCACACTCGATCTCGGTAGTGAGGCGGGCCGCAGCACACTCAGCGGGCTGTTGTGCAAGGCCGATGTGCTGGTCAGCACCATGCGACCGGCGGCGGCAGAACGGTTGGGTTTGACGCCCGAGCATTTGGCCGAGCGGTATCCGCGGCTGGTCGCGGCGATGATCACCGGCTGGGGTTCGCGCGGACCGTGGTCGCACTACAAGGGCTATGAGGGCCTGATCATGGCCAAGACCGGTGTCTTCCACTCCAAACGCCAGCTCACCATGGGCCCGGATCCGGCGTTCGTCTCGGCGCCGTACGCCTCGTTCGGTGCGGCCCAGGCGGCGGTCCACGGCATTCTCGCGGCCCTGATCGAGCGCGATCAGAGCGGACTCGGCCAGGTCGTGGAGTCGAATCTGGTGACGGGCGTGGGGGCGCACGATCCGTACAACTGGTTCTTCGAAATGATCCTGCACCGCTACCCGGATGCCTTCGAACCGCTCGTCGCCGCGTTCGACGAGCAGGGACGTCCGCAATCCCGGCTGATGTATGCGCTGCTTGTTGCGGCAACGAAGGACGGCACCTGGCTGCAGTTCGCGCAGACATCGCCGCGGCTCACGCAGGCGTTCCTGGAAGAGCTCGGCCTGTGGGCCGAGCTGGCCGACCCCAAATGGGAAGGTTTTCCGACCATGCCCGATCCGGACCTGCGGTTCGAGTGGTGGAACAAAATGCTGTCGAAGGTCGAGGAACGCACCCTGGACGAGTGGCGGCAGGTATTCGAGACGACCTTGGATGTCTTCGGGGAGCAGTTCCGCACACCCGACGAAGCACTCGACCATGACCAGCTGGTGCACGAGGGCCGCGTGGTCACTGTCGCGGATCCGCATCTCGGCCCGGTCCGGCAGCCGTCCTCGCTGGTCCATGCGAACGGTCGCGCGCTCACCGATATCCGACGCGCCCCCCAACTCGGTGAGTACGACCAGGAGATCCAGCAGTTCGCCCAAGAGGGTGCGCAAGCGAGGATCGCGCTTGGCGCGCACGTGGCCCGACGGTATCCGCTCGAGGGCGTGACCGTGCTGGAGCTGGGCTCGATGTACGCCGGACCGTACGGCGCGACGCTGCTCACCGACCTCGGCGCGCGCGTGATCAAAATCGAGCCGCTCGACGGCGATCTGATCCGCTGGCTGATGGCCTTTCCCGAGGCCGGAGGCGCGAAGGTCTTGCAGGGGAAGGAAAGCATCGCCATCGATCTCGGTACCGAAGCGGGGCGGGAGGTGGTGCGGGATTTGGTCCGCGGATGCGATGCGGTACTGCAGACCTACCGCGCCGGGGTCGCCACCCGGATGGGCGTCGACGAGGCGTCGCTGAAGTCGATCAACCCGGATCTGGTCTATGTGCACGCTCCCGGCTACGGGATCGACGGCCCATACGCTCCCCGACCGGCCTACGCGCCGTCGATCGGTGCGGCGTCCGGAATTTCGAGAACCGACGCACCACTGGCGGGCCAATGTCCCGAGGATCGCGTGGACTTGCTCCGCAGTGCCCGTGAGTTGTACTCGGCCGGTTCGGTTCCCGCGGTCCAATGCGATGGAATCGCCGCCCTCGGGGTGGCGTCGGCCCTGCTGCTCGGCCTCTGCGCGAAGCGGCGCGGGATCGCGATGACCGAGCTGGTCACTACCATGCTCGCCACCAGCACACACGCGCTGATCGCCCGCAATACGAGCTACGCCGGACGGCCCGCCATATCGACCGTCGACGCGGAGTTCCGCGGCCTCGGCCCGCTCTATCGGATGTACGCCGCAGCCGACGGCTGGGTATTCCTCGCCGCTCCGGCGGAGCACGAGTGGGAGCCACTGGTCGAGGCGCTCGGCCACGGCAAACTCGCCGACGAACGGTTCGCGACGCCGCAGGCGCGTAGCGCCAACAGTGAGACGCTGGCGGCGGCACTCACCGAAATATTCGGGGAGCGAACCAAAAACGAGTGGGAAACCCATCTCACGGCGCGCGACGTCGGCTGCGTCGCAGTCGCCCAAGAGTCGGCCGAGTGGCAGATGCAGACCGACGAGTTCTACGAAGCGGGCTACGCCGTGGACGCGGTCAGCCCGATATTCGACGAACATCGACGGCTGGCACCGCTCAACCGGTTCTCGCGGTCGTCGGTCAAGGCCGACGCGGGCTGCACCGTCGGCGAGCACACCGATGCGCTACTGCGCGAGATCGGGTACGACGACGTGCGCATCGCTGACCTGCGCGACAGACAGATCGTGGGCTGAAAACGCTCCGACCGCGCCTCGACAGCGCTCGGCTCCGCCGTGCGCGCAGCCCGCTGTCCTGATGGTGCACTCGCCGATGCCCGCTCACGACTATCCGCTCGACACCCGTGCCTCCGACTCCATGAGTGCACGGGTCGACGGTGAGAGCGGCGCGGTCAGCATCCCGACCCAGCCGTCGACGTAATTGTTGAGCTGCGCCTCACTGATCCGTTGTCGGCTGCGCGCGTGCTCGCCGAGCAGGTTGAGCACGCTGTTGTAGAGCTGCACTCGTCGACCGCGCTGTGCTCGAGCGGGCATGCCGCCGAGTGCGGCGGGTACCAATTCCGCGAGCACGTCGACCGTGGTGTCCTTGATGTGCCCCGGCCAGTATTCGGCGTGCGCGCGGGGATTCTCGCTCAGCCTGGCCAGGAACGGCACGAACATCTCACCGGCTCGGATGCTCTCGACCAGCGGGCGGACGATCACCCAAACCGCTGCCCGGGGATCGTCGGATGATCCGTCGGCACGTGCCTGCTCCACCAATGCGGCCCGGCGCGCGTCGATGGTCTGGTATCGGAAAGTGATCAGCGCCTGGACCAGTCCGGCCTTCGAGCCGAAGTGGTACGTGATGACCGACGAATTCGACTGACCGGCTTCGAGCTGGATCTCGCGCAGGGTCACCCCCTCCACCCCACGCACGGCGAAGAGCCGCTCGGCCGTCGTCATCAGCAATTCGCGAGTCGCCTCGCCTGTGGTGTGCCGTCGCCTGCGGCCAGCGGTCTCAGCGCCTGTGGACATGGGTCCCCATTCTCGTCGGGTTGCCGGCCGATGCCCATGTTCGCCGATGCCCCGCTCACCCCGCAAACCAATATCTAATGACAAACCATTAGAAATTGACGTAGCATCCGATTCGAGACCTACCTGCCGCGGTGCTCGCGGCCCGAGCTTCAGAGGATCCTCATGCCGAAGATCTGGACCAATTCCGGCGACTCCCACTTCCTCGAACCGACCGATCTCTGGGAATCGCGACTGCCCGAACGGCTCGCGGAACTGACGCCGAAGTCCGAGAAGGACCCCGACGGCGAGTACGAGACGGTGCACGTGGACGGTCAGTCGTTCCGACGCAAACTGCCGAGCTCGGTGGCCGTGGAATTCCTCGAGGCGAGTCGCAAGGCGCAGGGCATCCGCGATGCGCGAGCACGTCTGCGGGATCTGGACCAGGAGGGCGTCTGGGGTGAGGTGATCTTTCCTTCGCTGGGGATGTGGGCCTCGACCTTCCGGACTCCCGAACTGCTCCGCGCTTGCATGCGGGCCAGCAACGAATGGGCGCTCGAGGAAATCGCCGCGGTATCGGACCGCTACGTGGTGACCGCCCAGGTGTCGACGCTGGTGGTCGAGGACGCGATCGCCGAACTGGAATGGGCGGCCGAGCAAGGCTTTCGAGCGGTATTCCTGCCCACCACCCCGCATGCCAGCGCACCCGACTGGCACCGATCGGATTGGGAACCGTTCTGGGATGCGGCCGAACGCGCGCGCATGGTGCTGGCCTTCCACGTCGGTACAGATCCGGTGGATATGACCAGCAGCGGTGCCGGTGTGGTCTACCGCGGTCCCGGCGGGGCGGTTTTGAACTACGCCGAATCGACCTTCTCCGGTCAGCGGGCCGCCATGAAAATGGTCGCGTCCGGCGCGCTGGATCGGCATCCTGATCTGAAGGTGCTGATCTCCGAGGGCGGCGCCACCTGGATCCCGTTCCTGGGCGATCGCATGGTCGAGGGCTACCGGCAGCATCACATGGCGGTGCGTCCGAAGCTCGCACGCGATCCGAAGCAGACCTTGATGACGCAGGTCTACGCCTCGTTCCAGCACGATGAGACCGCGGTCGCCACATACGAGGCGATGGGCTACCGGAACGTGATGTTCGGTTCGGACTACCCGCATATGGAAGGCACCTTCGGCCACACCCAGGACACGCTGAAGTCCCTGTTCGACGGTGTCTCGGACGAGGTCCGGCTGCGGATAACGCAGGGCGCGTTCTTCGAGCTGTTCCCACATGTTCCGCCGATCCCCGCCGACGAGGTCTGAACCATGGCCGGCGATACAGGATTGCGTGACGTCGCGATCGTCGGTGTGGGCGCCACGCCCTACTACCGGCGGGGTGAATCCGCGGGCAAGAGCATCGTTCAGCTCGCCGGGCAAGCCATTCTCGCCGCTTGTGCGGATGCCGGGCTGTCGGTGCGGGATATCGATGGTTTCGCGTACTACTCGGGCGCGGGCGCCGGATACGGCGACAAGATGGAGTCCGTCGACTTCATGGAGACCCTCGGCATTCCCGAGATCCGTTTCTCGGCGTCGCTGACATCCGGTGGCGGCGGGTCTGCCGGGGCGATCGGCCTGGCCAGGGCGGCCATCGTGGCCGGTGACGCTTCGGTCGTCGTCACCGTCATGGCGTTGCAGCAGCAGAAACAACGCCTCGGCACCGTGATGGCGGCCAAGCCGGTCAGCCCGGTCGGGTCGTTTCTGCAGCCTGCCGGGCTGGCGGGGCCGGGCCACCTGATATCGGTGCTGGCGCGGCGTCATATGCATCAATACGGCACCACCAGGGACGCGTTCGCCGAAATCGCGATGTCGACCAGGCAGAACGCGCTGAATCGCCCCAAGGCGATGAAGCGAACGCCGCTGACCAAGGAGCAATACTTCAGCGGTCGCATGATCGCCGAACCGCTGTGCGTATACGACTTCTGCCTGGAGACCGAGGGCGCGGTCGCGGTGATCACGACCTCGATCGATCGCGCTCGCGATCTGCGGCAGCCGCCGGTGCCCGTGGTAGCCGTCGCGCACGGCGGCACCCGGGATTGGGGCCGCGCGTTCTCGTGGTTCGGCATGCCGGAGGAAAGCTTCGCCTCGTCCGGACATAAACCGATCGCCGGGCGGCTCTACAAGCAGGCGGGGATCACAGCGCAGGACATCGATGTGGCACTCATCTACGACCACTTCACCCCGATGGTGCTGATGCAGTTGGAGGACTACGGCTTCTGCGAGAAGGGCCAGGGCGGCCCCTTCATCGAGAGCGGCGCGATTCGGTACACCCCACGCAGGAAACCGGGAACCATCCCGGTGAACCCGCACGGCGGACAGCTCTCCGAGGCGTACATCATCGGCATGACCCAGATCGTCGAGGGCGTCGAGCAACTGCGCGGCACCGCGATCAACCAGGTGACCGACGCCGAATTCGCGCTCTGCACCGGCGGACCCGCCAGCCTGCCGGTCAGCGGTCTGATCTTGGGGCAGGACCGATGAGCGCGGCGCGCCTGGCCACGGCGCTGCCGTCCGACCTCGTCAAGATCACGACCGACGCCGTGACCGAGCCGTTCTGGCAGGCGGCGAAGCGACGGCGGCTGGTCGCACCGCAATGCGCCGACTGCGCGACATTTCGGCTACCACCGACGCCGTTCTGCCCGGAATGCCGATCCACCGCCATGGATTGGCCCGAATTATCCGGCCGCGCAATCGTTTACAGCTTCGCCGTGGTGCACGGCTTTCCCGGGTTGCCGGAAGTGACGCTGGTCCCGGCCGTCGTTGAGTTGCCCGATGCCCCCGGTGCCCGCCTGGTCACGAATGTCATCGATATCGAACCCGACCAGGTGCGCATAGGCATGGAGCTCATCGTCGACTTCCATCCGATCACCGATGGCTGGCTCCTGCCGGTGTTCCGGAAAGCCGAGGAGTGAGTGATGGACCACGAATACGAAAGCGCGCTCGAGGAGAAACCCCTCGAATTCCTGACCAGCATCGCGAACAGCGGCGGGTCCTGCGACGGCCAGGCGATCGTCCCCGACGGCGAGCACTACCGATGCTGGTGTTCCTGCGGCGAATGGACGATCCAGGCGCCGACCCAGCGGGAAGGCCTGCGTCTCGCCCGGGCGCACACCGGCAGCACGCCGATCTGATCGGCGGCACTCATGGACAGCCAGAAATATGGAGGTGCAATGGCATCGGACAACAAGGTCGCATTCATCACCGGTGTCGCCCGCGGGCAGGGACGCGCGCACGCGTTGAAGCTCGCGTCCAAAGGCATGAACATCATCGGTCTCGATATCTGCGATGACATCGCGTCGATGGACTACCCGAACGCCACGGCGGATGATCTGCGGGCGACCGTCAAGGCCGTAGAGGAGCTGGGCGGCACGATCGTCGCCGAACCAGGTGATGTGCGCAGTTCCGCCGACTTGCGGCGGGTCCTCGATCTGGGCCTGGAGCGTTTCGGTCGCGTCGATGTGCTGCTCGCGAACGCCGGTATCGTCCGCCTGTCCGATGGCGCCGACCGCGAACGCATCTGGACCGACATCATCGATGTGAACCTGACGGGCGTGTGGCGCACCATCGAGGTGGTGCTACCGGCGATCCGGGCCGGCGGTCGCGGCGGATCCATCGTGATCACGAGTTCTTCGGCCGGGATCAAAGGGGTCGCGAGCGATAAGGCCGGGGCCCAGGCCTATACCGCGGCCAAGCGAGGCCTGGTCGGTCTCATGCAGGTACTCGCCAACCAGTACGCCGCCGAAATGATCCGGGTCAACACCATCCACCCGACCGGGGTGGTATCGGGCATGACGCAGAACCCGGTCATGGCCGCGATGCACGCGCAGGCGGCCAACGGCGACAAGAACACGATCAGCCAGATGCAGAACGCGCTGCCGATCGACATCCTGCAGGCCGAGGACATCGCCAATGCCGTCGCATGGCTGGTGTCCGACGAGGCGGCCTACCTGACCGGAGTCCAGCTACCGCTCGACGCCGGATTCACCATTCGCTGAATTTCACCACCCATCACGGAGGTATGAATGCCCACGATCGCTCCCCGAGTTCAACTTCGCTACGGGGATACGGTCCTCGACGCCGGGTCCGGCGGCGTTTTCGAACATCGCAATCCCTATACCGGCGAGGTGCAGGCGCGAATTCCCTTGGCCGGTGCCGCCGAAATCGACGCGGCTGTCGAATTGGCTGCCGCACAGGCGGATTCGTGGCGGCGCTGGACGCCCGAAGCACGGCGTGATGTGCTGACGCGTTTCGCCGAGCTGTTGATCGAACACCGTCAGGATTTCGTCGATCTGCAAGCGCTCGACGGCGGCACGCCACTGCACTTCGGGCGGCGGATCATCGACAACTCGGTCAGTTGGGCGCGCTATTACGCCGGATGGTGTGACAAGTTGTCCGGCGAACTGATCTCGACACTCGACACTCGCGAGTACTTCTCCTATACGGCGCCCGAGCCATACGGCGTCGTCGGCATCATCGTCACCTGGAACGGACCGGTCATCTCCCTCGGCATGAAGGTCGTACCGGCGCTGGCAGCCGGAAACTGCGTCGTGGTGAAACCCTCGGAGTTCACCCCCTTCTCCCCTGATCTGTTCGCGCAACTGCTACGGGAAGCCGGTGTGCCGCAAGGAGTTTGCACCATCCTCACCGGTGGTCCGGAGGCCGGAGCCGCCCTGGTTCGGCATCCGAAGGTGGCGAAGGTGAGTTTCACCGGCGGGCCCGTCGCGGCGCGCCAGATCATGCACACGTGTGCCGACCAGCTCAAACCCGCCGTGCTGGAGTTGGGCGGTAAGACCGCGAGCCTCGTCTTCCCGGACGCCGGAGACCTGGAAGCCGTAGCCAATCGCGCTGTGCGCGACTGCATCGGGGTGCTGGCCGGGCAAGGCTGTGCCGTGCCGAGTCGTCTGATCGTGCACGAGGACATCTATGACGAGATGGTCGAACGGGTAACCGCCATCGCGGCCACCTACAAGATGGGCGACCCGTTCGATCCGGAGGTCAAGGTCGGACCGCTCATCAATGCCGCCGCCGTCGAGCGGGTCTGCGGCATGCTGGACCGCGTCCGGCGGGATGACGCGGGCCGAATCGTGCTGGGTGGCAACAAGGCAGGCGGCGATCTCGCGGATAGGAACTTCGTGGAGCCGACGATCATCGTCGATGTCGATCCCGACCACGAGATCGCGCAGACGGAGATCTTCGGGCCGGTGCTGCTGATCTTCGAATTCTCGACCGATGACGAGGCGGTCGCGTTGGCCAACAGCACGCCCTACGGGCTCGGCGCGAATATCCAGTCGACGAATCTCACCCGGGTGCATCGACTCGCCGAGCGACTGAACGCGGGCGGCGTCTACGTCAACGGCGCTCGCCAGAATCTCCCGCATACGCCGTTCGGCGGCGTCGGGATCAGTGGTTACGGCAGGGAAGGCGGGCGGGCCGGGATCGACGAATTCCTGCGCTACAAGACGGTTTCCATCATCGAGCCGGAGTGATCCGAAAAGGGGCCGGGCACTGTGAACTGCGCCTCGGCCCCTTTTCTGAACACACCTCAAGCCGCAGTGGCGTCACCCAGATAGCCGCGCAGCAGTTCGTCACCGGCCTGGTCGGCGGCACCCGACCAGGCGATCCGCCCGCGCTGCAGGATGAGGCAGTGGTCGGCGAAAGCCAGTGCGCGACTGGCGAACTGCTCGATCATGATCACTGCGACACCGGCCGCCCTGGCCCGCTGCAGGCTCTCGAAGACCACATCGACCATCTTCGGCGCCAGGCCGAGCGACATCTCGTCGGCGATCACCAACCGCGGTTCGACCATCAGCGCCCTGGCCAGCGACAGCATCTGCTGTTCGCCACCGGACAGAGTGCCCGCGGCCTGGCGCTGCCGTTGCTGTAGCACGGGAAAGATCTCGAAGGCATGGTCGATGGCCGCGGCCCTGCGCTGCCGGTCGGCCGCGGTGGCCATGCGCAGATTCTCCAGCACGGTCAGGGTCGGGAATACGCCCCGGCCTTCGGGTAGATGCACGAGGCCCGCGCGCCGGATCCGGTCCGGCGTGGCGCCGGTGATGTCACGGCCGTCGAGTTCGACGGTTCCATCCACCGGTGTGACGAGCCCGGACAGAGTCCTGGCCAGGGTGCTTTTTCCGGAACCGTTCGGCCCGAGGACGGCGAGCGCGCTGTTCGGGTGCACGTCGAAGGTCACGCCCTGTAGTGCCTGCGCGGCGCCGTAGCGGACGTTCAGGTCGCGGACGGCGAGCAGGGAAGACGTGGTGGTCATGCCGAGGTCCTTTCCTCGTCGGGGCCCGCGCCCAGGTACGCGGCGCGCACGGCCGGATCCGCGCGGACCTCGGCCGGGGTTCCTTCGCTGATCTTGACGCCGAAGTCGAGCACATGGACGACATCGCTGAGCCCGAGCACCAGATCGACATCGTGCTCGACCAGCAGCAGCGATACGCCGTGGTCGGCCACGACACGGGTGAATGTGCCCGCGAGCTCATCGGTTTCGCGTGCGTCCAGCCCCGACGACGGCTCGTCGAGCAGTAGCACATTCGGATCGACGGCCAGTGCCCTGGCGATCTCGACGAGCCGGCTGGTGCCCAGCGGCAGCCCGGCCACCGGCAGATCGGCGTGCCCGGTCAGTTGCAGTGCGGCGAGGATCTCGTCGACCCGCCGGTCCTCGTCGGCGGAGGCGCGGCGGAAGCCGCCCGCCGTCACGAGGTCGGTCCACATCCGGCTGCGGGCGTGCCGGAGCCGGTAGCCGAGCACCACGTGTTCGCGGACGGTGAGTCCGGGGAACAGCTCCGGATGCTGGAAGGTGCGGGCGAGGCCGCGCCGGGCCCGCGACTGCGCACTCGCCTTGGTGACATCGTGACCGTCCATCAGGACGGCGCCGGAGCTCGGTTTCAGCAGTCCGGACAGCACCGCGAACAAGGTGCTCTTACCCGCGCCGTTGGGACCGACGAGACCGACGATGGAAGCGGGTGGGACCTGGAGGTCGACGTCGTTGAGGGCGACGAGCCCGCCGAAGCGGACGGTCACGCCCTTGGCCTCGATCCGCGGTGGGGTTGGGTCGGTGCTCATGCCAGGTCTCCCGGGGTCAGCTGTGGTTCCTCGACGCGCTCACGGGATTGCTCCGCAGCCGGTGTTGTCTCGGAACCCGTTGTTGCCTTTGATATTTCGGGTCTTTCGACGGCGGGCCGTCGGCGCTGCCACCAACGAATGACATCGTCGAGTTGCCGCGCGTGCATGGCGACGATCCCGTCCGGATTGCGGGCGAGCATGATCGCGCCGAAACCGAACATGATGACCGGGATCTCGGCCCAGCTGGTCGGCAGGTAGGTCTGGAACACGCTGGGCAGCACGGCGAAAGCGACACCCGCGACCAGCGCGCCCATGATCGATCGTGAGCCCAGGGTGACCAGAACGGCCAGCCAGACCAGACCGGTGAACGCATTGAACGAATCGGGCAGCGCCGATTGGTAATTCAGCGCGAGGAATCCACCGCCGACCGCCGCGACGAATGTGGCGAGAGCGGATACCAGCACTTTGATCGGAAGAATGCTCAGGCCGAGCGTGCGCGAGCCGGGTTCACTCCACCGGACCGCGGTCACCGCGAGTCCCGCGGTCGAACGCCGCAGATTGACCACGAGCAGACCGAGCCCGACGAACACCACCAGGGCGAGCAGAGCGAATGTCGCGTTGTCCGTGGCCCATTCGGGGCGCGGCATATAAATGCCCTGACCGGAGTTGTAGAACCGGTCTCGCATGAAGATCAGGTTCTGGGCGAGCAGGCCGAAGGTCAGGGTGACCAGGGCGACGTACAGGTTGCCGAGACGGATCGTGAGCAAGCCGAGGATCACACCGATCGGCACGATGCACAGCGCGCTGACCAGGACCGCCACCAGTGGAGACCACCCGGAGTTCGTGGTCAGATCGGCCGCGAAGATCGCGCCCAACCCCGCGAAGGTGATCTGACACAGCCAGATCATGCCGCCCTCACCGGTGACCAGTGTGAAGGACAGCAGCGCGATCGCGAGCGCGATACCCGCACCGACGAGACCGGCCCAGAAGTCCTCGAGGACCAGGGGCAGTACCGCGACGATGACCAACGTGACCACGGCTGCGACCAGTGCGGCTGTCGGTCGGGTCCGCCCGGTGCGTGATCCGCCCGAGCTACCAGGCGCTCCGGCATTGGCCGTGCGGATCGCGCGATCGAGCGCGCCGCCCGCCGTGGTATCGCCCGCCTGGCCACGCACCGCGTAGTACAGCAGGAAGACCAGCATGAACATGAACGGGATGCTGGGCACGATCTGCGCCGAGAACGGGCTCTGCGGGTCGAGGTAACGCTGGATGACATTGGTGACCACACCCATGGCGAGCGCGACCGAGACGGCCATCGGCAGGCTGCGCAGCCGCGCCGCGACCACCGCCGCGAAGGCGGCCGACATCAAGGAGGTCATGCCCTCGACCGTCAGTCCCGAGGTCGGGGCGACGAGCACACCCGCGAGTCCGGCCAACAGTGCACTGAATGCCCACACGCCGAGCGACACCCGGGTCGGGCTGACGCCGGACATGGCGGTCAGCGCTTCGGAGTCGACCAAAGCCCGAACCCGCAGGCCGATATCGGTATACCGGAGCAGCCCGGTGCCGACTAGCAGAACCACCGCCAGGCCCGTATAGGTGATCACCTGGTTCATATCGACGACCGCCCCGAATACGTGGAATATCCGCAGCGGTTGGGGAGCGAGGCCGGGTGCCGTGGTGTTCACCAGGTGTCCCAGCACCAGGTTGACCAGCGGTGGCAATGCGACCGACAGGCCGATCGTCGCGACGATCTTGACCAGCGGCGAGCGCAGTCGCAGGTAGCGGAAAAGCAGCACGTACAGCGCGATGCCGAGAGCCGGGCCGAACAGCCCGATCGCGACGACGGCCGCGAGCGGCATCGACCACCCGTGTTCGACGTGCAGGAAGAAGTAGAAGCGGGCGACGGCGAAGGCCATGGCACCGAAGGCGAAGTTGAAAACGCCCGAGGAAACGTAGGTGACGACCAGCGATGCCGCGGCGATTGCGTAAATCGCTCCGAGGGCTAGGCCGGCGAGAACGTAGGAGAGCAACGGTGGGGCCCCTAAACAGTTCGACGCTCTGGAGGTATGGGTAAGAGTGCGCTAATAGAGGGTCAGCGTCAAGGATTTTGTCCGGATTCTTCGTGAAAACCGGATACAAAGGGTACTGAATATGCTCCACTGTAGCCCTCAGAGCCGTTCCGGCACCGTAGCTGGATCGGCGATAGCCAGAGGAGTGCAGATGCGCAGAGTCGGTGCGATCGCAGCATGGGTGTGCGCCGCAATGTTTCTTGTTCCTGCGTGCGGCAGCGGCGGCTCCGGCGGCCCGGGCAATACGAGTGGGCCGGTCAAGGTGGGCGTGCTGACCTCGCTCAGCGGTGCCGCGACCGCCAACTACGCAGGTACCGAACCCGGAGTGAAGGCCCGCTTCGCCGCATACCAGGCGGCGAACGGGAAGTGCGCGGCGCGCGGCTTCGACGTCGTCGTGGGCGATGACCAGTCCACACCGCAGGGCGCGTTGACCGCGGCGCAGAAGTTGGTGCAGCAGGATCACGTCTACGCGGTGCTGCCGGTGAGCACCTACTTCTACGGCGCGGGGCAGTACGCGGGCACCCAGGCGAGCAAGACGCCGTTCCTCGGCGCCGGCTTCGACGGCGGCGAGCAGTGGTTCAACCCGAAGTACGACAACCTCTTCGCCGCGACGGGCGGTACCGACTACAACAAGACCGCGACGACCCTGGGTGACTACTGGAAGAAGATCGGCGGAACCAAGGCCGCCGTGCTCTCCTACAACACCCCGAGTGCCACGAAGTCGGCGGAAGGCGCGGCACTGTCGGCCGAACACGCCGGGCTGGCGCGCGGGTATGTCAACATCCGCATTCCGTTCGGGACCACCGATGTCGGTCCCTATGTCCTCGGTATCAAGGAATCCGGTGCCGATGTGCTGTACGCGCCGGTCATTCCGGATACCGGATTCGCGCTCATGACCGGACTGCGACAGGCCGGGGTCGAGATGAAGTCCGTGCTGCTGGCCACCGGCTACGGGGCGGATCTGCTGAAGTCGCCGCCGGCGATCGCGGCGGGCCAGGGCGTCGGCTTCATGACGTCCTTCGCACCGACGGAGATGAATACCGAAGCGACTCGGGCATTTTCGGCGGCGCTCGAGCAGTACGCGGGCTCGGAGACCGGTATCCCATCCTTCTCGATGGCGGTGGGCTGGGTCAGCGCCGACCTGCTGATCGAGGGGCTGGAGAAGGCCGGCTGCAACGCCAGCCAGGAGCAGTTGATGTCCGCGCTGCGTACCGATAAGACCTGGACCGCCGGTGGATTGTTCCCGAAGCCTGCCGATTTCGAGAACCGGGGCTCCTACTCGGTCGGCTCCCCCGGCAACTGCACCTTCATCTCGATCCTGCGCGGCGACAAGTTCGTGCCGGACACGAATGGCGCTCCGGCCTGCGGCCAGCAGATTCCGGATCTGAAGGTCGTGCCGAAGTAGACGTCCCTCCACATCGAAGTCCGAGGGATCCGAAAGAAAGAGAACACAGGATGAGGAAGATCGCAGCCGCCGGTGTGTTACTGGCATCCGCGCTCGCTGTAACCGCACAGGCCGGGGTCGCCGCACCACAGGCCGGCGACGGTGGCGTCAACTACACGACGAACGTCACCGATAAATCGACGATCATCAGCACCGATGCCGGTTCGATGGCCGTGGAAGACGGGGTGTTCAAGATCAAGGCAGCCAATGGGGTCACCCTCGCCGGTGCCGAATTGGCTTTCCGGGTGGACGATTTCGTCTTCCCGATCGCTGCGGAGATCACCGATCGCACCGCCACACTGACCCCGCAGTTCGATCGTGAACACGCGGTGTACAAGCCGGTCGCCCTACCCTTCGAGGACCAGGCCCCCTGGAAGACCCCCTACGACCGGGAACAGGCCGCGTTCGGCCGGATGATCAGCACCATCACGGCGGGTTCGACGGTCGGCACCATGGTCGGCGGCATCGCCGGCGGGGCCATCGGCTGTGTGCTCGGCGGCATCGCCGGCGCCACCGTCGCCTCGGCGACGATCGTCGGTTTGTTCGGCGCGTTCATTCCCGCCGCGGCCATCGGCTGTATCGGCGGGATCGTGGCCATCGGTGCGCTGGGCACCCTGGCCGGACAGCTCCTGGTGACCGCGCCGGTCGCGATCATGGCGGCAATCCAGTACTTCACCACGATCAACTCGCCGATGCCCGCACCGAAGTAACCGAACCGCCGAAGACCTGACAGGGACGCCCGCATCGCTACGGCGAGCACTCTGGCCGCCACAACCAGAGTGCTCGCCTGATCGATGACGCCGATCAGTGCGATCGGCGTAGCCAAAAGCCCCGTACCGCGCCACCAAGCGAGGTACGGGGCTCTTGAAGCGAATCGGCCTGTGTCAGCGGCGCTCGGTCACTCGAGAGGGTTTCGACAACCAGCTGTTGTTCGTCCCAGGAGTACCACCACCCCCGAACGATGCACTGGCGGGGCGCGAACCTTCACAGGGTCGGTTGTCGCACAGTTACTTTCGGTTGGTCCGAGCCGCGAATCGGCGCGCCACGTCCACCACATCCGAGCGCCAGCGCAACTTCGCCCGCGCCTCGAGCGCTAGGGCGTGGGCCAGGCTGGTGCCTTCACCGTCGGCAAGCAGTTCGAGTGTCCCCGCGACGGCATCCGGGTGGGCGAGGCAGATCAGATCCGCGAGCTCCCGGGCTCGGTCGAGCAGCCGATCGTGTGGGACGACCTCGTTCACCAGCCCCGCCGCCAGCGCCCGTGCCGCATCGACCCGCTCCCCCGTCAGCATCATCTGACGCGCCAGCCGCACACCCACCGCGCGGGGCAACAGTGCGCTCATTCCCCACCCCGGCGGCAATCCGATCGCGGCGTGCGTGTCGGCGAAACTCGCATGTTCCGAGGCGATGAGGAACGAACACGACAGCGCCAATTCCAGTGCGCCGGTGTAGCACAACCCGTTGATCACCCCGAGTACCGGCGTGCGGGCCGCCCGCACGACCGCCGCCGGATCGGTGCGCGCCCCGCGCGGTGATCCGGCACCGTTGCCCAGCGCCTCTTTCAGGTCTATGCCCGCCGAGAATGCCGGATCGGTACCCGTGAGCACGACCAACCGGGTCGCCACATCGGCATCGGCGGCGCGCATCGCCGCAATCAACCCCCGGCGCATCGTGATCGTCATGGCGTTGCGCACCCGCGGCCGGTCCAGGGTCAGCCACAGCACGCCGTCCACCCAGCGGCAGTCCAGCCCCTCTGTACTCAACGCCTCGGCATCCAACCCACCGGCATCCAACCCGCCAGCATCCAACCCACCGGCATCCAACCCACCGGCATCCAACCCACCGGCATCCAACCCACCGGCATCCGACCGACCAGCATCCAGCGCATCGACGCCCGGCCCTGCGGCATTCAGCCCCTGAGCGCCCGGCCCCGCAGCGCCCAGTCCTTCGTCCGGCCTCTCGATCACGACCGCTCAGACCGTCAGGACCAGTGCTGACCCCATGCCGCCGCCCGCACACATAGCCGCGACCGCCGTACCGCCGCCGCGACGGCGCAATTCATGGGCCAGGGTCACCACCATTCGAGTGCCGGTGGTCGCGATCGGATGGCCGAGGCTGCAACCGCTGCCGAACGGATTGACCCGCTCGGGATCCAAACCCAACCCCCTGACGGCGGCCACGGTAACCGATGCGAAGGCCTCGTTGATCTCGAACAGATCCACATCGCCGATGCCGATCCCCGCCCGGTCCAGCGCCTTTTGGATCGCCTCGATCGGCGCGAGGCCGGTGCGCACCGGATCGACGCCGACGCTCGCCCACGACCGCACCGTGGCCAGCGGTGCGAGCCCGTGTTCGGCGGCCAGTTCGGAACTGGCGACGACCACCGCGGCCGCACCGTCGTTCAATCCGCTGGAGTTACCGGCGGTGATCGAGAAACCCTCGATCTCCGGATGCAGCGGCTTCAGCGCAGCGAGTTTCGCCATGCTGGAGCCGCGGCGCGGATGTTCGTCGACGTCGAAAACCGAGACCCCGCCGTCCCGATCGGTGACTTTGACCGGGACGATCTCCTCGAGGAACCGGCCGGCGTCGATCGCCGCGATGGCCCGCTCGTGCGAACCGAGGGCCCAGGCGTCCATCTCCGCCCGGGACACCCCGGCCAGCCGTGCCGTATTCCAACCGACGAGCATCGCCATATCGTTGCTCGGCGCCTCGAGGGTCGACACGTGTGACGGCGAGCTCCATGGGTCTTGCCAGTCGTCGGTACCGGGAATCCGCCGCCGCGAAACGGGAGCGGTCGAGAACGACTGGGTCCCACCGGCGATCACCGCACGATCCATCCCGGCCAGCACGCTCCCGGCCGCGGTCGCGATACTGGCCAATCCGGAGGCGCAGTGCCGGTTGTGCGCCAAGCCGGGAACGTGCGTGAGCCCGGCCTCGATCGCGGCATACCTGGCGATATCGCCGCCACCGGCCACCGATTCGCCGAGCACGACGTCATCGATCAGCTCCGGCGGCACGCCGCTGCGCTGCGCCGCCTCCCGGACAACGACGGTGGCCAGATCGAAGGCGCTGGTGTCGCGCAGGGTGCCCTTGCGGGCGGTGCCGATGGCGGTACGGCAGGCGGAGAGCAAAACGGCGTCAGTCATATAATTCGTTGTACTCTATTACCGCGCTGCCTGAAAGATGCGAGGCGAAAAGCGTGGTGAATCTCGACTCGAGATGTAAAAAAGGATACCTTCGCAATGACGTTTATGTCTTCGGCATCGGGTGGTGACTGATGAACTTCGAGCTCAGCGACGAGCAGACGATGTTGTGCGCTGCCTCGCGCGACCTACTGTCGGACCGGGCGCCGATCGAGGCGTTACGGACCTGGATGGAGCGCGACGAGGACGTCGACCCGCAGCTGTGGCGGCTCACCGCCGAGCTCGGCTGGCCCGGCCTGGCGATACCCGAGGAGTACGGCGGTGCGGGCCAGGGCCTGGTCGAGCTGACACTGGTCGCGGAGGAGATCGGGCGCGGGCTCGGGCGCGGCCCGTTCATCTCGACCGCGGTCGTCGGGGCCGCGATCGCTGCCGCTGGTTCGCCCGCACTGCGGGCCGAGGTGCTGCCCGCGCTCGCCGAGGGATCCGGTTGGGCCACTTGGGCTTTCGCGGAACCGCGGGCACCGTGGACCCTGGACGGGGTGCACGCCGAGGCCCGGGGCGACGGGGACGGGTTCATCCTCGATGGGGTCAAGACCGCGGTACAGGATGCGGGCGGCGCCCGCTGGCTGCTGGTCACCGCGCGGCACGAAGGCGTTCCGACATCATTTCTCGTCGACCGGGACAGCGCCGGGGTCACCGTGCGGCGTCAGCAGGTCCTGGATCTGACACGCGCGTTCTACGAGGTCCGGCTCGAGCAAGTGCGCGTCCCGGCCGATCGCCGCCTCGAGGTCGGGCCCGCCGAGGTGCAATGGCTGCTCGACTACGCCTCGGTACTGCGATGTGCCGATGCCCTCGGGGTCATGGCGCGAATGCTGGAACTCACCGTCGAATACACCGGGGCCCGCGTGCAGTTCGGGCGGCCGATCGGCACCTTCCAAGCCGTCAAGCACGCGTGCGCCGATATGGCGATGTTCGTGCACGGCGCCCGCGCGGCGACCTACTACGCGGCGATGGCCGCCGATGCCGACGACGCCACGCGCGCCGCATGCGTGGCCGCCTCCCATACCTCTTCCGCCGCCGGGGAGGTCACGGCCCGCGCCCTGCAATTACACGGTGGCATCGGCTTCACCTGGGAGCACGACCTGCATCTCTACCTGCGCCGAGCCGAGACCGATGCCGTCCTCTACGGCGGCGTCGCCGTCCATCGGGATCGGCTGTGCACGCTGCTGCAACAGTCCCCCGCATCCGTCTGAACGAGAAGGAATTCCATGGAAATCAAGGGTAAGAAGGCCGTCGTATTCGGCGGCGCCTCCGGCATGGGCCGGGCCAGCGCCGAACTGCTGGCGGCGCGCGGCGCCGATGTGGCGGTGCTCGACCGTCCCGGTTCGGCGGGCGCCGAGGTCGCCGCCGCACTCGGCGCCAGCTTCCATCCCGTCGACATCACCGACTTCGCGGCGACCGAGCAGGCACTCGCCGACGCCGTGGATTCCCTTGGCGGACTGCATGTCTCGATCACCACCGCGGGCGGCGGCAAGGCCAAGCGCACGCTCGGCAAGGACGGTCCGCACGACCTCGAGACCTTCCGTCAGGTGCTCGACCTCAATGCCGTCGCGACCTTCAATATCAGCAGGCTCGCCGCGGCGCATATGAGCCGCAACGAACCCGAGGATCCCGAGGACACCGGCGAACGCGGCGTCATCATCAACACCTCCTCGATCGCGGCCTTCGAAGGCCAGATCGGTCAGGTCGCCTACACCGCCGCCAAGGCCGCCATCGCGGGTATGTGCCTGACCATGGCTCGTGATCTCGGCTCCCTCGGCATTCGCGTGCTCGCCATCGCCCCCAGCCTGTTCGACACCGGCATAACGGTCAAAATCCCGGACGAGACGCGGGCGCAACTGGTCAAGGACGCCGCCTTCCCCAAACGGCTCGGCCGTCCGGAGGAGTACGCCAAACTCGCCCTCGCCATCATCGACAACCCCATGCTGAACGGCCAATGCCTGCGCTTGGACGCGGGCCAGCGCTTCGCCCCGAGGTGATCGCGGTTCCGAACGCGAAAGTTCAAGTCGGGCATCGCATTACGGTGCCCTGTTCGAAGGAGGGACGCGATGTCCGAACATGAGGGCAAGATCGCGGTCATCACCGGAGGTGGCCGCGGCTTCGGTAAGGCATTCGGCACCGCATTGTCGGAGCTGGGCGTGCACGTCGTGCTCGCCGACATCGACGGTGAGGTCGCCGCATCGGCCGCCGCCGAACTGACCGCGCGTGGCCGCGATGCGACGGGCGTGGCCTGCGATGTCGCCGACGAAGACGGCGTCGCCGCGATGATCGACGCGGTCACCGAACGCCACGGCGGTATCGACATCCTGGTCAACAATGCTGGTCTGCATGCCGCCTACAACCGACCGTTCACCGAACTCGGCCTGGCCAAGGTCCGGCGGGTATTCGACGTCAACGTCATGGGCGTGGTCAACTGCACGCTCGCGGCGCACAAGGCCATGACCGGACGCGAGGGCGCATCGATCGTCAATATCTCGTCGTCGGCGGCCTACGCCAACCGAACCGTCTACGGTGTCTCCAAACTCGCCGTGCGCGGCCTGACCATGTCCTTCGCCCGCGAATTCGCCCCCGACGGCATCCGCGTCAACGCGATCGCACCGGGCCTGATCTTCACCGAGACCATTCGCGCCGAACTCGCACGCGAGGAGGCCGAGCGCGTCATGGGTCAGCAGATTCTCCAGCGCGAGGGCGAGGAGCGCGACATCGTCGAGGCACTGCTCTACCTGGTCTCGTCGAAGGCATCCTTCGTCACCGGCGAAACACTCCGTGTGACAGGCGGTTTCGCACTCTCGGTCTAACATTGCGGCGAATTACGCTGCGCAACAACAACTCAGGCCGGGTATCGCAATGGAAATTGCGATACCCGGCCTCAGTCTCGGATCAGCGCCCGGCGCCCGCCCAATGCTCGTCGACGAATCGGCGGATTTCCCCGGCCCTTTCCCGGTCCTCCGGTGCGGTCCCGAGGAACATGCCGTGACCCGCGGCTTCGAAGATATGCAGATCCGCTGTGACACCGGCCGCACGCAGCTTCCGGTGCAGGCGCACGGTGTCCGACAGCAATACATCCCGGGTGCCGCTCAGCAGCAGGGTCGGCGGAAAGCCCTTCGTGAAATCCCCGAACAGTGGCGACAGATACGGGTCGCGCAGATCGTGCCCCGCCGCGTACAGCAGGATGGCGGGCATCGCGCTCCCGGTCTGCACATTGTCGAGACCCCGATTGGTCTGCCAGGTGTCACCCGCCTCGGTGAGATCGACGGCGGGCGTACCCGATACCGCCGCCGCGGGCAATGGGAGACCTTCGTCGCGGGCCCGCAGGATCAGCGCGACAGCCAGATTCGCCCCGGCCGAGGTGCCACCGACGACGATCTCCTGCGGACGATATTCCTTCAGCAGGGCGCGGTAGGCGGCCAGACAGTCGTCGAGCGCGGCCGGAAACGGGTGGTCGGGCGGCATCCGATAGTCGACCGACCAGGTGCGAGCGCCTACCGAGGCGGCCGCGCCGATACCCATCGCGCGGCAGATCTCGCCGCCGCACAGGATCCATGACCCGCCATGGAGATCCAGATACACACGGCGGTCTTCGTCGGAGACACCCTCGGGGGTGATTACATAGACCTTGGCGCCCTCAGCGTCGAACTCCGCTACCGAGGGACGGGGCGCATCTGTGGCTCCGGCCCGCATCGCCATCATCTCGAGCACTTCGGCGTCGGTCGATGCGATCATGTCCCGCCAGCCCTGGAGGTCATCGGGTGCCGGATATTCCGGCACCGGCCCGAGCATGCCTCGCGCCAATATCGCCTGCGCCTGCTCACTCACCGACGTCGGCACCGGAATATCCCGTGCCGGTATGTGCAGGGACGGCCGCGATTCACTCACCTGTATTCCTTCGAGTCGTCATCGGTCCAGATGAACTGTGCATACCCGTTGAAGGACTGCCGGTTTCGTGCAACCCGCACGAAACCGGCAGCCTCCCACACAGCTATGCGGTCGCGGGCTCAGCCTCGACGACGTCCTTTTCGGCGAGTTCGGCTTCCTCGCCCTTGATCGCCTTCAGCAGTACCAGCGGCGTGGCGACCTTCCAGACGAGGTAGGCGATCGACGGAATGCCCTGGGCCAGAATCCCATTCCACGCGAACGGGCCGGTCTTGGTCAGGAAGACGAAGGCACCCGAAATGAGCAGCACACCCAGGACCATGCTGAGGTGCGCGTACCAGCGCGGGAAGATCGGCTTGGCGCGCTGGTCGAGATAGGAAGCGAACCCGATCGACCACACCTGCAGGACGAAAATACAGGCGTTGCCCACATACATCAGCCAGAAGATGTCGGTCATCGCGGACAGCACATCGGGGGAATGGCTTTCCGGCCGATATGCGGCGGCGGCCAGAATCGCCAGGGGGTAGAAGAACCCGGTCGGCGCGACGATGCCCGTGGTCATCTGGACCATCGACAGCCAGCCCCAGCCGCCTTCGACCCGCTTCATCTGCATGCTGGTCACGACGACGTACGGATATTCGAATGGCACGGTCAACACCATGATGGCCACACAGAGCAGAATCCCGTGCTGATGATCGATCAGGAATTTGACAACGTCATCGTCGGTCCGCGTCGGACTCATCGGCGAGAGCAAACCGCCGATCCCGAAACCGATCAGCATCAGTACGAGAACCAGGAATCCGCTCCACGCCGACCAGCGCTGTAATCTGAAATAGACTGATTTTTTCAACGGATCTCCTTCGATCTCTGCACTCATCACGATCAATTCCGTCCCGAGGACGAAAGCTCCCCCAGTGTGATGACCCGCACATTCGACTGGCGGCGAACTTCCGCAGAGCGGGACGGCCGATCCGCCGCCCCGGCGCCCACGGCAGGTAATCCCGTTCAGCGGCAGCCGCAGGCGAACCGGTCGGGTTCCGGCTGGAGTACGCGGTGCTCGAGGCGCAGGATTACCGCATGGACAACGATGTAGCCGAGGCGGTGCGCGGGCTGCTGCCGGAACTGGCCGAACGCGCGGCGCAGGTCGACGTGACCGGCGAAATACCGGAACAGACGATGACCGACCTGATCGCCGCCGGCGTCTTTCGGCTGCTGCAACCGAAATGGAGCGGCGGCCTGGAGGCCGAGCCGAATCAGTTCTACGACGTGGTCCGGATGATCGCGGGCACCTGCGGCTCCACCGGTTGGGTGGCCTCGGTGCTCGGGGTAGTTCCATGGCATGTGGCACTTTTCGACGAGCGCGCACAACGCGAGGTGTGGTCCGAAAATCCGAATGCGCTGATCTGTCCGTCCTATGCGCCGGTCGGCCGGTTGACGCCGGTCGAAGGGGGCTACGAGCTCAGCGGACGTTGGCGCTTCGCATCCGGCTGCGCACACGCGTCATGGGCGGTGCTCGGCGGCACCGTTTACGCCGAGAACGGTGATCCGGTGGATATCGTGTCCGCGCTGGTACCACGCGCGGATTACCGCATCGATAAGGTGTGGGACGCCGTGGGCCTGCGCGGCACCGGCAGCCATGACCTGCACGTCGATCGCATCTTCGTCCCGGAATACCGAACGACGCGCAATTACGACGTCACCCACCGGCGCGGTCCGGGCCAGAAACTGAATACCGGCCCGCTGTATCGCATGCCGTTCGGCACGATGTACAGCTATTCGGTCACCGCGCCGATGATCGGTTTGGCGGAGGGCTGCCTGGAGAAATTTCTCACGCGCATGCGCAATCTCAACCGACCGAGTTTCGGCGGTGGCAGCCTCAGCACAGACCGGTCCGTGCAGATCGCCGTCGCGCGCGCCGAATCCGACGTCGACGCCGCCGTCCTGCAGCTGCACCGGAACCTACAAGACCTGTACGAACGTGCGCGCCGCCGCGAGGACATCCCGATGGAGCTGCGGCTGCGCGGCCGCCGGGATCAGGTGTGCGGCACCGAGCGCGCGATCACCGCGATCGATCTGGTTTTCCAGGCCGCGGGCGGCATGTCACGACGCCGTGGCAATCCGATCGAACGAGCCTGGCGGGACGCGCATACGGGCAGTATCCATGCCGGTAACGATGTCGAATCGTCGCTGGCGCTGTGCGGGCGTGGCTCGTTCGGGTTGTACGTCGACGACATGCTGGTCTGAACAGACGACGACCCCAATGGCCTGCCCTGCCATTGGGGTCGTCGAATTGCGCACTGTTACACCGGATTCAGGTGACTACCAGCCGACCAGCTGGTCCAATACCAGCGACGCGCTGGCGAGGTAGTCGCCGTACCCACCGCGGAAGAACAGCAGCGGAGTACGCACCGACTCCACCCGCAGTTCGTGCACCTGCCCGACGACCAGAACGTGGTCACCGATCTCGACGATCTGGGCAACGGTGCAGTCCACCCACGCGACAACACCGTCCAATACCGGATTGCCCAATGCGGACGACTGCCACGTCACACCCTCGAACCGGTCGCCACCCCTGGACGCCATTCGCCGCGACACGTGTTCCTGGTTGCCCGCTAGCGCATTTGCGCAGAACCGCCCGGTCTCGCGGATGCGTTGCAAGGTGGTCGACGATGTGTCCACCAGGAACGACACCAGGGGCGGGTCGAGCGAGACGGAGGTGAACGTCCCCACGATGAACCCGTGCGGGCGCTGATCATCGTCGAGGGTTGTGATCGCGACCACGCTCGTGGGGAAATGGCCGAGCACATTCCGGAAGTGGCGCGTATTGATCGCCACCACCGTCTCCTGCGTTGATCGGATCTCGCTCATGCCTGCGCCTCGCTGACGCTCGGCTCCGGCACGAGCGAGCGCTCGGCTGTATTGATGGTTCGCTCGCTACGCCCGCTCATATCCGTCCTCCCTATCCGCTCGTGTCAGACCATCACGACCATCGACGGCGGCAGCTCGAGCCCCATCTTGACCAGTGCGTTCGCGTGATAGGCGGTACCGGGAACGTGGACCATGTGCTGCAGTGCCATATGCGCGTCACGCCAGTACCGCTGGATCGGGTTACTCCGCCGACCGGCGTTTCCACCGGAGCGGGCGAAGATCTCGTCCAATGCCGAAACCGCCCGCCAGGCACAGCGGACCTGATTGCGCCGGATATCCAACCGGTCCTCCAGCGTGATCGGCTGCCCGGACTCCAGCTGGTCATACAGCCGACTGACGCCGTTGATCAGCTGAATCCGCGAAGCCTCGATCTCCGAAGCCGCCTCACCCGCGGCGTAGAGCGTGTACGGATCGTCGCGTACCTGGACACCGGTCACCGCGACGCGCTCGCGCTGCTGGTCCAGATGCACACGCAGTCCGCCCTCGCAGATCCCGATGACCGCGGAGGTCAACCCGAGCGGGAACATGGTCGTGAAGGGCAGCTTGTACACCGCGTCGGTAAGGCCGCGCTTTTCTGCCGCCGCACCCTGCATGATCTCGTCCTGGACGATGACGCGATAGTCGGGCAGGAACGCCCCCTCGATCACCACGTCCTTACTGCCGGTACCCGACAGGCCGACCACGTCCCAGGAATCGTCGATGATCTTGTAGTCCGCACGCGGGACGACCACATGCAGCACGGTCGGCGGCCCGGCGGGCTTGCCGGTGCCGTCTCCGAGCAGGGCGCCGAGGAAGACCCACTCGCAGTGGTCGGTGCCAGAGGAGAACGGCCATCGCCCACTGAGCCGGTAACCGCCTTCCACCGGATCGGCGACGCCCATCGGCATATAGGGCGAGGCGATCCAGGTGTCCGGGTTTTCGCCCCAAACCTCTTGCGGCAGACGGGGATCCATCTGCGCCATCTCCCACGGATGAACGCCGACGACGCCGCACACCCAGCCCGCGGCGGGGTCGTTCTGCGCGACCGCCATCACCGCTTCGGCGAAATCACGCGGGTGCGCTTCGTAACCACCGAACTCCTTGGGCTGCAGCAGCCGCATCACCCCTGCCGACCGCAGCAGTTCGGCGGTCTTATCGCTCAGCTTGCCGAGCTTCTCGTTCTCCTCGGCGAGTGCGGCCAGTTCCGGCCCCATCTCTTCGACACGTTGAACTACTTCGTGTGCCACGACGCACACCTCCTACTTACTGGGAAACTACAGGTGCCGCCGCGACGGCCACCGAAAGTGCCGATCTGGCGAGGGGATTGGCTCATTGTCATTCCTTGGTCCATTTGGTCACCACGCACTTTCCGCTCACCGGAAAGACGCATGGTGCGCCGGGTGAAGCGGACTATCAGGCGGATGAGGCAGCCGTTTTGCGGGTGAGGAATTCGATCGCCACGCGCTCGAAATCGGACTTCCGCTCGATCTGCACCCAGTGCCCGCAGCGGGCGAAGGTGTGCAGTTCGACATCGGGCAGCCAGCGGTTCGCGAAGTGCGCCTGGTCGTAGGGCAGCATTCGGTCATCGCGGCCCCACAGCATCAGCGTCGGAGTCGTGATGGTGGCGGCCTTGGTCCACAGCGGCGTATACGTCTGACGCAGCTGTGGATTGAACATCGAACCGAAGATCGCCTTCATCCGGTCGATCACACCCTCGGCAGTGGCATTGCGCATGCGTTCGTCGACCAGTTCGTCCGTGATCAGCGCGGGGTTGAACACCATCGCCTTGATCCAGGCGATCATCCGGTCGCGGGTGGGATCGCCGAGGAATTCGAACAGTCGCTGAAACCCCTCGCTGGGGTCGGCCTGGAAGATGCCGACCGAAAGTCCGCCGGAGCCCATGATGGCCATCCGGCGCACCCGTTCGGGATGCAGCGCGGCCAGTTCCGCCACTACCGCTCCGCCCATGGAGTTGCCGATGAACACCGCGGAATCGATGCCGAGGTGATCCATCAGCCGCGCGATCCGCTTCGCGGCGACCACCGGGTAGATCTGGTCGAGTTCGGGAAGCGCGCTACCGCCGAAGCCCGGCAGATCGGGTGCGATCACCCGGAACTGCTCGCCGAAAACCGGCAGATTGTGCTGAAAGTTCGACCAGGCACTGACACCGGGCCCCGAACCGTGCAACAGGATCAGCGGCTCACCCTCGCCCACCTCGTGGTAGTTGAAGGTGAGCCCATCGACGTCAGCGGTCCGCTGCGTCATTTCAGGCCCGCGGACGGCGAGGTCGTGAGGAATCCGGCGCCCGGGCCGACGTCGAGGACGTCGCCGTACCAGGTCTGGCCGTACATCAGCTCGGGCACCTTCCACTCGAGCGCCTGCCAGTCCGGATCCATGATCAGGTACCCGCCGGAGTAGAGCTCGACGCGGTGGCCGGAGCCGGGATCGTGGATGTAGAGGTACATCGCCTGACCGATGCCGTGCTTGCCCGGACCGTGCCCGAAGTCGATCTCGAGATCACGAATCTCGTCCGCGGCCCGCAGAATGTCGTGGTAGTTCTCGATATTGAAGGCGATGTGGTGGAACCGCGCCTTCGCGTCCTCCGCGTTCACACCGATCGCGATGTCGTGCACCTGCGGTGTCACCGACAGCCAGGACGCCATGATGGTCTCCGGGAACTGCGGAATCATCGCGAATTCGCGGCGCTTGAAGCCCAGTGCTTCGCGCAGCCACTGCTCGGACTGGTTCACCGTACTCGCGCTGGTCTGCACGTTCAGATGATCGAGGCGACGCACGCCGAAACCGCGACGGCGCGAGCTGTTGCTCGGCAGCTTCGAGCGCAATTCCTCCGGTGCGAGCGGCTTTTCGATGTCGTAGTAGAGCTCGAACGGATGCTCACTGCCCGGCACCAGGAAGCGGATCGCGGTGCCGCGGCCGAGTTCGTGCCCGGCGGGCAGTTCGATCGACTCGATCTCCTGCTGCTCGAGCTGCTTGTGGAAGAGCTCGACGTCCTGCGGGCGCTGGACCCGGAAACTGTAGGTGTTCACCGTGGCCTCGTCCTGCTGGGTCAGCACGAGCGAGTGGTGGGTGAGCTCCTGGTAGCCGCGCAGATAGGCCACGCCGTCGGTCTGTGCGACGACCTCCATGCCGAGCAGGTCGCGGAAGAACCCCAGCGAACGCTCCAGGTCCGTCGTGCCGAGATTGATGCCACCGGCATGGGCGATCTGCGGGCCGGGATCGTAGTCGTGGGAAAGAGTCATGCGAGCTCTCCTTGAAATCGATTGACGGCCAGGAACGCTAATTCGTGTGGCACCCGCCACTAGGAGAATTTCCGCCCACCGGAAGCGGCGCACTCACGTCGGCCGGACCGGGCGCTGATTCCGCACAGCGGAAACCGATTCCGGCCAGATAGCCGCAGCCACCACACTCGGGAGGTCTACGCCCCGGGTGACCCAGGTCACTGACAGGCGATGACAGGAGATACGCGGTCTGGAAGCAAGGAGACAGTTATGCCCGCTGACGAGGAAACCTACGACGTCGTGGTCGTCGGGTCCGGAGGAGGGCTGGTCGGCGCCTACGCCGCCGCATCTCGCGGCCTGCGCACGCTCGTCATCGAGAAGACCGATCGCTTCGGCGGCACGACCGCCTATTCCGGTGCGGGACTGTGGTTTCCGGGCAGCACCCCGTTGCGGCGCGCGGGCGTCGAGAACGATGTCGAAACGGTGCGCGGATACCTCCGGGAGATCGTCGACGATCCCTCGCGCGAAGCCCGGCAGGACGCCTACCTGCACACCGGGCCGATACTGATCGACGAACTCGAGCAGAACCCGCAGTTCGGGTCCTTCTTCTACCAGCCCGTACCCGACTACTTCGCGGAGAAGCCGGGCGCGACGGCCGCGGGCAATACCATCTTCCCGGCCGAGATCGAGGCCGCCGAACTCGGTGATCTCGCCCCGCTGATCCGCGACCAGCTGCCCATCGAGATCTGGGGCGGAGAGCCGGCACCCGTGCTCACCGGCGGCCGCGCCCTCATAGCGCGAACGCTGAAGGCGTTCCTGGAGACCGGGAACGGCTTCTACAAGCTCGAGACCGCGCTCGAGAGCCTGATCGTCGAGGGCGACCGAGTGGTCGGCGTGGAGGCGGTCAGCAAGGGCGAGCGGGTCCGGATTCGCGCTACCCGCGGCGTCATCCTCGCCGCCGGCGGATTCGAGCGCAATCGCGAGCTGCGCGAGAAGCACAAGGTCGCCCCGTACCACGGTGACTGGTCCGATGGCGCTCCCGGGAACACCGGCGACGCGCTGCAGGCTGCCGTCGCGATCGGAGCGGCCACCGAGTTGCTGGACCAAGCGTGGTACATCCCCGGTCTCGTGCAACCCGGCGGACGACCGGTCTTCCACACCGGTAGCCGCAGCGGCATCTGGGTCAACAGCGCGGGCGAGCGCTTCATGAACGAACTGCTGCCCTACGACCGGGCCGGGCGCGAGATGCTGCGTCTGCACAAGGAGACCGGCGTCGCGCACACTCCGTGCCACTGGATCTTCGATCAGCGCCATATCGACCGGGACAGCTTCGGTGGCGACCCGGCCGTGCCGCCCCGCCCGGAGTGGTTCGAATCGGGTGCGCTGCGCAAGGCCGACACCATCGAGGAGTTGGCCGATCTCATCGCCGTGCCCGCCGAGAACCTGCGTAAGTCGATCGAGGAGTTCAACTCCTATGCCGACAAGGGGGTCGACGAGAAGTTCCACCGTGGTGAGACCGCCTGGGACCAGATGACCCAGTACGTCGTCGGATTCCCCGCCGGACCCGTGATGAATTACGTGAAGCCACTCGACAACGGCTATCCGAACCCCCTGGTCGCACCGATCGACAAGCCGCCCTACTACACCGCCACCATCGCGCTTGCCGACATCGGCACGAAGGGCGGCCTCAAGACCGATGAGCACGCCCGCGTACTGCGCGCGGACGGCGAGCCGATCGCTGGCCTGTACGCCAGCGGTAACACGATGGCCGCCATGTCCGGCCGGGTGTACCCGGGCGCGGGGACACCGGTCGGCTCCTCCCTGGTCTTCTCGTATCTCGCAGCGCTCGACCTCGCGGGCGCCGCCGTGTGACAGGCGGCTCGATGACCGAGATTGCTTGAGCACGAGCAATATTCAGTAGCCTGAGGCTCGGCCGGGAGCGAACGACTTCCGGCCGATCCCAGGAGCACCCGGCGGCAAGCAACAGCCGGGATACAGATCAGTATCCTCTTTCCCCACAAATTCTCTGTACCGATCTGTACAAATTTCGGCGATTTCCGCCAATCGGGGGTATTCGCATGGTTACACTGGCCGCTGAAGTTCGAGTCTCCGAAGTAAGGAGGCGCTGAAATGACCTCAATGTTGAGGATCAGTGAAGCTGCCGACGCCGCAGAACAGTCTGCGTTATCCCCCTCGCTGGTAGAACGCATGACGTTGATCATGGAATCGTTCGGGGGCGCACAGACGCGCCTCACGCTCGAGGAGGTCAGCGGCCGGACCAACATACCCCGGTCCTCGACCCATCGCATTCTGAAACATCTCGTTCAGCTGCGCTGGCTGGAGCGCGACGGCAGGGAGTACGGCCTCGGATCCCTGGCATTGGGTCTAGGCGGGCGAGAAGACGGCCACAACGCATTGCGCGCCGCGGCGTTCCCACTACTGCACGCGCTGGCGGTGCGCACCGAGATGGTCGTACACCTGGCCGTATTGGACGGCACCGAGGTCTACTACCTGGATAAATTCGGCGGCCGGGCCGCGGTGGAAATTCCGTCGCGGGTCGGTGGCCGCGCCCCCGCCCACTGCACGGCCATCGGCAAAAGCATGCTCGCCTGGTTGTCACCCGAGCGGGTCGACAAACAGTTCAAGGGCGCGATCCAGAAGCGAACCACCCGAAGCATCAGCGATATCGGGATACTGCACCAGGAGTTGAGCCGAATCCGGGCGCGCAACGGCCTCGCCTTCGAGCGCGGCGAATGTTATTCGCATATCGCCTGTGTCGGTGCGGCGGTGCGCGGGCCGGACGGGCCGATCGGCGCGATATCCATCGTCTGTGACGCCCAGGCCGCACTCGAACGACTGGCGCCGCTGGTCGCCAATACCGCGCACGCGATATCGGAGAAACTGTTCGGCGTCACGCCGCAACCGGACCGTCCGCGCCACGTACCGGCCGCACCACGGATCGCCCTGCCCAGCGAAGCGCTCGGCGAGTTGGTCGCCATGGGCGAGCGGGGCGCGTGGTTCTGAGATGACGAACGGCCCCGCACCACCATCGGTGCGGGGCCGTCGAATTCCCTTTATTCTGTCTGCGCTTATTCTGTCGGCGCTTGCGGCCGCCAGCTCACGGCAAGCAAAACCGCCGCGCCGCCGACTCCACCGATCACCGCGATGGCCAGTCCGAGACCACCGGCGAGCGTCGCATCGATGCCGAGCGCACGATCCAGCGACGCCTTGCCCGGCCCGATGGCCGCGATACTGGCGGCCACCACGGCCAGCATCAGCACATATTCGTAGCCGTCCTTGAATACGAAGAAGCCGTTCTTCCGATGCGCGATGACGGCGGCCACCGCCATGCTGCCGACGATGAACGCCGCCGCGGGCGCGGTGAGCAGTCCGGCCGCGAAGGCGATTCCGGCCGCCAACTCCCCCGCACCGCTCAATGTCGCATGGACCCGGGGCGGCCGCAGCCCCATCGAGGCGAACCACCCTGCCGTACCGGCCACACCACCCGGGCCGAACAGGTGATTATAGCCGTGCGCGGCCATGGTCAGGCCGACCACCAGCCGGAGCGCCAGGATCGCGGCATCGATCATTGTCATGCGAAAAGAGACTCCTCATTGTCGAGATCCGGCTACGACGTCCACAGCCGCGCACAGGGCAGCGGAAGCAGCCCCTCGTAAAGCTTCGTATCGATGTCGACGTCGACGCCCAACCCCCGCACGGCAGCCGCGAAACACTCGGCGGCCGCCCGGGCCGCGCGATACTGCAGCGTGGGGTGCCCACGGAAACGTACTCGGATACGGCAATCGTCACAGCGCGGGCGGGACCGCCGCAGCGATATCGGCTGCCCGTCGGGCTGGCGCTCGAACACCGTCGATGTGTCGTATCGGGCCATTGTCATTTCCTCGTCGTGCGACTATCGGCGTGCCTCATCCCGCATGTAGGCGGATGGAGGTGCAGACAAATTCAGTGCACTCAATATAGACTCACCGACCGGGCCCGAATAGGCGAGTGTGACCCACGCCACAAATGCTTCGAGGACTATCGCCGGCTGGTACCGGCGGGCAGTAACTGCGTCAGAAATGACAGCGGCGTCCGGCGCAGCGCCGGATCGGTACCGATGAGCGCGACGACGGCGGGCTCGATGGCAGCCCCGGCATCGGCCGCCAACCGCGGCAGGCCGAGTTCGGCGCACTGCGCCAATACCGGGTCCAGCACAGCGATGGCCTCTTCCAAGCGGTCCGCGGTTGCCAGGCAGCACGCCGATAGCAGTCGCGCCTCCAGTAGCGCCCGCGGGCGGCGCTGGCGCTCGAGGCTGCGCACCAGCCGCTCGGCCGATACGGTGGCGGTCTCAGCGGCCCCGGCCGAGCGGTCCGCCAAGAGCAGCCGTATTGCCGAATCCCACTGGATTTCCGAGGTGAGGATGGTGATCCCGTCGCCTTCGGCGCGGTAGGGCTCGAGACGCTCCAGTGCCGCGGCCTCGTCCGCGGCGATAGGCAGGCCGAGGCGTATGCGCTCGTTGACGATGCGGGCCGCCAACCGGGGCAGCGCGAGGTTGCGGGCCATCTTCGCGCCCTCGGCAAGTCGCTCACGCGCCGCCCCGAGATCGCCCCGCAGCGCCGCGATCCGCGCGCCGATTCCATAAGTCGCCGATACGAATTCGACCGCTCCGCCCTCGGGCCCCGCCTTGACGCTCTCGTCGAGCAGCGCCTCCGCTTCGTCGAGTTCGCCCCGCCAATAACACAGCGCACCGAGCAGTGCGCCCGTCAAATGCGTGATGTAGGAATGGCGGCCGGTTTCCAGTGCCAGCGACCGCGCGGTTTCCATATGGGTCTGCGCCGCCGCGATATCGAGTTGCTCGAAGGCCGCCACACCGGTCAAGCCGTAGCTGTGCAGTAAGCCGGTCGGCCCCTTGACCCGGGCCCGATGCGGCGCAACCCACCGCTGCCACCGGTACACCTCGTCGAAGTCGAACCGATAGAGCGCGGCCGCCGATCCGACACCCGCCGCGATGGTCGCGATGAACGGGCTGACCTCCGACTCGATCCGATGCGCGACGTACTCCGGCAATTCCGCGAATCGGTCGGCGGTGAGTCGGCACGCGGCCCGCGCCAGCGCGGCCTCGAGATGCAGCTCCGCGGTGTCGCCCGCATCCGGCTGATCGGCGCCGAGCACCGCGTCGACCCGATCCAGGGCCGCCTCGGCGGCCACCGGCCGCTGCAGCGATATATTGCCCCAAGCCACGAACAGTTGCAGGCGCGCACTCGATACCGCGACCGCGGTCGGCAGTTTGGCGACCAGCCCGAGCAGTGTGGCCGTCCGGGCACTCTCCAGCAGTTCCGTCGCGCGTTCCTCGATCAGGCGCCGCGCACCCGCCGAATCACGGGCGGCCAGTCCGTGATCCACCGCTTCGTTCAACATCGCGTGGTCGGCGAACCAGTCGGCCGCGATGCGGTGCAGCCGGATGCAGCTGTCGGGATCCTGTTCGGCCAGCCTGCGGCGCAGGAAGTCGCCGAACATGCGGTGATAGCGAAACCACTCGAAGTCGTCACCGGCATTGTCCCGCAAGTCGACGTTGCGCAGGAACAGATCTCGGGCCTTGACCTGCTGCAACAGCCGCGGGGCCGCCGGACCGGACAGCGCTTCGGCCAGTCCGGCGCAGATCTTCTCGGTGATCGAGGTCGCCAGCAGAAAGTCCAGCAGGTCCGGATCGAGAGTGTCGAGCACATTTTCGACGAGGTACTCGCCGATCGCCTCGTGTCGGCCCGACAGTTGATCGATGAACTCGGCAGGGTCACTGCTGTCGCGCAGCGACAGTGAAGCGAGTTGCAGTGCCGCGATCCAGCCCTCGGTCGAGTCGAGCAGTTCGGCGACCTGCGATCGGCCCAGCGTCAGGCGATTGACGTCGAGCAGGAACGCCGTCGATTCGGCATCATCGAATCGCAAGTCGTCGGAATCTATTTCGACCAGTTCGTCGCCGACGCGCATCCGGCTGAGCGGCAATCCCGCACGCGTTCGGCCGGTGACGATCACCCGCAGGTGATGACATCCGTTGTCCAGCAGGAATTCCATGGCGGCGCGGGTACCGGCATCGGTGACGAGGTGCCAGTCATCGATGACGACGGCGAGCGGCGAACCGCTGTCGTGTACTTCATCGATGAGCGATGCCAGCACGTAGCGAGTGGCATCGTTGGAGCGCTCCTCCAGCATCGTCACGAGCCCGCCGGCCAGATCCTGGCGAGCCCGGCGAATCGCCTCGACCAGGTGGGCGAGGAACCAGACGACATTGTTGTCGTCGTGGTCGATGGTCAACCACGCCACCGACATCCCCTGTGCGGTAAGCACATCGCGCCACTGCGCGGCCAGTGTGCTCTTGCCGAACCCCGGCGGCGCGTGGATGAGTAGCAGTCGGCGATTGCCGCCCTCCTGCAGTTTGCGCAGCAGACGCGGCCGGTCGACCAGGGGGCGAGCCGAGGTCGGCGGACGATATTTGGTCGACGCGACCGGTGGTGGCACGGTGGTCCGCGCACCGGTCCCGCGCTGTGCGGGCACCATTATCGGCCCGGACCGCGGTTCGTGCGCGTCTGCGGGCACCGCCATGGCGTCCACGTCGAGCCCGCAATTCCGTTGGACATCGCGCAGCAGATATCCGAATTCGACTGCCGTACGCGGTCTTCGGTCCGGATCGGTGGCCATCGCGGCTTCGATCGCGGCGCGGAGTCCGGCGGGGACGTCGACTTCACCCAGGTCGGGGCCGGGTGTCGAGGTGACTCGAACGAAATGCGCGAGCACGGCCTCACCGGTCTGGCGTTCGACGGCCGCGTGCCCGGTCAGCAGGCAGAACATGGTGGCGCCGAGGCCGTAAACGTCCGAAACCGCGGTCGGCGGCGCACCCCGCAGCACCTCGGGCGCGATGAATGCCGGTGTGCCGGTGATGCGTCCGGCGGAGGTCTCGAATCCCCCGCCGATATGCGCGATGCCGAAGTCGGCCAGCTGCGGCTCCCCGTAATCGGTCACCAGGATGTTCGCCGGCTTCACATCCCGGTGCAGTGTGCCCGTCGTATGCGCCGCTGCGAGCGCCCCGGCGATCTTCACCCCGATCGACAGCAACTCCTGCCACGGAAGCGGCCCCGTAGAGCGCAATCGCGCATCCAGCGACCCGCGCGAATGGAAGGGCATGACGATGAACGGACGACCGTCGGCGGTGACATCGGCCTGATGCACCGCAACGATATTGGGGTGACCCGAGAGTCGGCCGAGCGCGTGCTGCTCCCGGACGAAGCGCTCGCGTTCGGCGCCGCTGATCTCCGAGGTCAGCACCTTGACCGCGACGGTGCGATCGAGCGAGGGCTCCAAGCACCGATAGACGACCCCGAAACCCCCGCGGCCGATCTCCTCGGCATCCTCGAATCCGGCGGCGGCCAGTTCCGCGGCGATCCCGAACCGGATATCGCGCTGGGTGCGTTCGTTCTCGTAGTCGGGCATGGCGAATCGGCTAATCGACCGGCGTCGATCCGCGCGAACCCCCGAAGCCGCAATGTCCGAACATACGATCACCTCTCGAGGCAAAACCACCGACCCCGACCTGCCGATCATAGTCGGGAAAGCCGAGCTCCGGCGGGTTGCCGAGGCAGTGCCGGGATTCCGGAAAGCTGTTGCGGACGCGATGACCGGGCGTACTCGAGATCGTTCCGCTCACCGGGATCGAACAGACATCTCTACCGGCCGCTCGCTATCGTCAGACATTCGTCATCAACTGACGAAATTGATCGGCGGAGGAGTACCCGATGAGCCAGGAACAGACCACCGCGCACGAGTCCGACCTGGTAATCGATGAGGTGCTTGTGGAAGAGGTCTCGATCGACGGTATGTGCGGCGTCTACTGACCCGAATACACCAGGTCACCGGCCACGATGGTCGCCGCGACGATCTCGGCATCGAGGTGCTGGGCGGCCTCGTCCGGCGATACCGACAGCAGTGTCAGGTCGGCGACCGTGCCCGGTGTGATCCGGCGCGGCATCGACGGGCTGTCGGGTGCGCCGAAGAACAGTGACAGCGCTTTCGGGACCGACACCGCTTCCGCGGCATGGAATTCCGGCGGCCGATGTACCGCGGCACGCACTACCGACCACGGATCCGGTGCACCGAATGGTGCATCGGACCCGGCTGCGACGCCAACCCCGGCATCGAGGAGTGAACGCAGCCGCCACAGATCGGGCAGATCCTCCGCGGGCACCTCATCGCGGTACTGCTCGGCTCGTTCGACCACGAAATGCGGTTGGGTGACGACCGAAACCCGCTGTCCGCGCAGCCAATCCAGCGATTCGCGTGGGATCACCGCACCGTGTTCGATCCGATCCCCCGCCCGCACACCGGCCAGGTCCAGCGCGGCCATGGTCAAGATGAACTGCACCCGCGTGACGCAGTGCACCGCGACGGCCCGGCCTGCCGCATGAATCGCGCGCAGCCGGTCGGCGAATTCGTCGAAGGGGGGTAGGTCGAAATCGTCGAGCACGATCTTGGTGGGACCCAACGTGAATCGGGTGCCACCGGGCTCCCACACTGCGGGAGGAGCCATGCAGTGCACCCGCTGGACGATCCGTCCGGTTTCGACCGTCTCGGCCAGTTGGTCGATATCGGTCTGTGCGAGTCCCGGGGTCGCGTCGGTGAATCCGGTGATGCCCATTGTCGCCGCGGCGGCGCTCACAGCGGCCAGATCTGTTGTCCGCGAGTCGATTCGCTCCCCCAGCCAGGAGTCGAGTCGGCGCAGCCGCCCGGTCGGCCGCCCGGTCTCGTCGCGTTCCACACCCGGCGTGTCATTGCTGTCCAGGCCGACCAGCTCGCATGCCATCGAGTTGAGCTGCCACAGCACCCCCGTGCGGTGCTGTACGCGGACGGGACGGTGCGGGAGCATCCGGTCCAGCACCGCGCGATCGAGGGGTCCGGCTACCGACTCGTGGTATCCGGTGCCGCGAATCCACTTGCCAGGAAGCAGCTTTCGATCCGCCTCCCGCAGTCGCGCCGCCAACTCGGTTGCGGTGCGCACCTGCGGCGGGCCCAGTGGAACAGATTCGTAGGTCGCCGCGAGTGAACGCAGGTGGATGTGGTGGTCGTGCAGCCCAGGCAGCAACCAGCCACCGCCCGCGTAGATCTCGTCCTCACCCGGCAGTCGAACCAGCCCGGTCGCGCATTCGGTGATGACACCGCCGTGGGCGCGCACGTCCATCCGGCCCGAACCGAATACCTCGGCGTCACGAATCAACATGGTGCACAACCCGTTTCATGCTCTGCCGCCGAGTTGCGGCACCCGCGGGCGCAGCACCCGTTGCGAACGACCGTAGTGCGGGCATTCGACAACCCAATCCGCACCATCGGCACGCACTCGATGCGGTCCATGAGTGAGCGCGGGGGCGGCGGCAAACGCGGCGGCGGCGGCCCGCATGGACAGGTCGATCAGCTGTCCCCCGCCACCCAGGACGGCGCAGCACACCGCAAGGGCGGCACAGATTCCGGTGAGCGGATCGGCGATGGCGTCACCGCAGAACACCGGCTCGCCCGCGTCCCAGCCGACCAGGCCGCCCGCCACCGCCGCATCGTCGCCGAATGCCACGCGCATCGGCTCGGCGCGACCATATCCGGTCAGGCTCAGCCAGACCTGTCCGTCACGATGCACGCGTTCCCCGGGAGCCAGCCCCAGTTGGGCCAGCGCCCGCGGCCGGGATGCCTCGATCACCACGTCCGCGGTGGACACCAACTCGCGCAACGTTTCCTGCCCTGCGGGCGTATGGAAGTCGACGGTGATCTGTTCGTGCCCGCCGTGGAGCCAGTCGAAGAAGCGCGGATCACCGCGGCGTGCGCCATCCGGTCGTCGCGTGCTCTCCACCTTGACCACCCGCGCCCCTGCGCGCCCGAGCAGGTGGGCACACAGCGGTCCCGCCCACATCGAGGACAGGTCGACGACCACCGCCCCGTCCAGCCGTGCTCCGACGACCGGTTCGGCGATCCGACTTGTCTGCCACGGGCATTGGGGATCCGGTGTCGCGGACTCTGCCGCTGATGGTCTGGCCACAGGGCGTGCTGCATTGTTGGGCAACTCAGTGGCAGGGTGCGCCGCGGGAGGCAGCGACGTGGAAGAGTCCGCAGCAGCAGGCACCGCAGCGGCAGGGGGCTCGTCGACATGCAGCGCAGCGGCGGGAGGCGCGGCTGCGGGCGCGGCGGCAGGGGGCGCGGCAGCGGACAGCGCGTCATCGGGGCGCGGGTCGGCAGGCAGCGCGGCGGCAGCGTACGCGGCGGACGGTAGCGCGGCGGCGGGTACGCCGAGTAGCTGTGCTCGGTCGGCAAAGTCGGTCGCGGTCCAATCACGGGCGGCCGCGGTGAGCGTCTCCCACGGATCGTCGGCCACCGAATCCATCCCCAGGATCGCGGGTACCGAGTCGATATCGTCTTGGCGGCTCAAGGTGATCGCGCACCAGCCGTCCGAGGTGCGCAGCAATCGACCGGCTCCACCCGCTGTCTGCCGACCGCCGCGTCGTAGGTTCAGCAATCCGGCTCGACCGGCCAGTAGCAGCCCCGGATCAGCACGGACCTCGGAGCCGATCTGCACGGTGATTTGCGCTAGCGCCTCGATGGTCTCCAGAAGCAGTCCGTATGCCGCGGCGGGCGAGACGGTGGGAGCGCCGTCGGGGCGTCCGGTCAGATCCATGGCGCCGGACGCTGCCCAGGCGAGCGCGGCGCACTCCGGCGGCGTTTCGACCGGGCGCGGCAGGACATCGGGCGGGCACAGTGACCGCACCCAATCCCGCAGCACCGCTGCCGTAGCCGAGGTATTCGTGTGCGATCAGCTCCTCGTCTGTTCCACCGCGTCGACCATGCCCCACTCGAGTGCGGCTGCCGCGGTCAATCGCTGTTCGGTCAGCATCAGCCAGGCGGCGCGCCAGCGGCCGATCCGCCGCGGCACGCTGACGGTACCGCCCGCTCCGGGTACCAGGCCCATCCGCAGTTCCGGGAATGCGAAGTAGGTATCGGGGGCGGCGATCACCGTGCCCGCGAATGCGGCCACCTCCGCGCCCGCACCGATGCATGCTCCGTGGGCGCGGACCGTCACCCGCTCCCGGATCCGGTCGATGATCCGCCATGGCGCCCGGTCCAGCCGGACCAGATACGCGGCCACCAGATCCGTCGCCGTACCGAATTCGTCCAGATCGCCGCCACTGCTGAAAACCGGTCCCGCCCCGTTGATTTCGACGGTGGTGAGCGTGGAATCGAGGTCGGCCAGGCGCACCGCCTCCAGCAGTTCCTCACGCAGCCGCATGCTGAGTGCGTTGCGTCGCTGCGGGTGATTCAGCGTGATCGTCAGGCGATCGTCGTCGCGGTGTGTCCGAACCAATGCACGCTCCGGCGGTGCGACCGGGCGCGGTGCGCCACGCTCGGCCAGCCAACGCTCGAATTCGGTGCCGGCGAGGAGCATCGAGTACACCGCCGCCTCCGCCGCCAGCGCAGGCACGGTCGGCAACTGCACCGTCTGGCGCAGCAACTGTCCACACGCCACGGCCGCGCGGGGCGAATGCTGAACCGCCGCCCCCAACAGATCGAGCGCGGCATCGATATCGTCCACCACGACGGCCTGCGGCAACGAGGTCGCCGCGGCGTCCGTGGTGAGGGTGAGCGTTGCCGCCGCCAGCAGTGGCGTCAGGCCGGGTGTCGTCGGTCCACGCAGCACCCCGATGACGAGCGGTAGCGCCTGATTCATCCGCTCGGCGGTCCGGGCGATTCGGTCCGGTGTTTCGGTGCCGAATGCGTCCAGCGGGACCACCACCATGGGGGTAGCGGGAGTTCCGTCCGCGGTGAGCTCCACCGCGAACTCGTCGAACAAATCGATCCCCGAATCCGGCATAACTAAAAACTAGCCGCGTCGACGAGAGGGACCAACCGCATCGACGCTCCAGTCGTTCATGGTCGGAACCGACCGGAAAGAGTATACCTAATCTGGTTAGAGTAGCTCACGTCCGATTCTCGACCCGGAAGGCCGACAATGACCGATCAGCCCGATGTCCTCGTGGAACGCACCGACACGATCGTGCGGCTGACCCTCAACCGCCCCGACCGGCTCAACGCCCTGACGGCCGACATGATGAACGAGGCCGCGACGGCGGTCGAGAAATTCGGCGACGACCCGACCGTCCGGTTGTTCGTCGTGACCGGCAACGGTCGGGCATTCAGCTCGGGAGCGGATCTTTCCAACTCGGCCGGCAATGGTCCACAGGTCGCGACACTCGACGCGGCGAACCGGTTGATCCGTGCCCTGCGCGCCGCACCCCAACCGGTGCTCGCGGCGATCAACGGTCCCGCGGTCGGCGTCGGATGTTCACTGGCACTGGCCGCGGACATCACCGTCGCCCGCGAATCCACCTACCTCCTGCTCGCCTTCGCCAATGTCGGGCTGATGCCCGATGGCGGTGCCACCGCCATGGTCCCGACGCTGATCGGATATGCCCGCGCCGCCCACATGGCCATGCTGGCCGAGCGCATTCCCGCACCGCTGGCCGCCGAATGGGGTCTGATCGGGCAGGTAGTGCCCGATGCCGAATACGATGCCGAAATCGCAAGGCTGGCAACCAAGCTCGCCAACGGGCCGACGGCGGCATACACCCGCACCAAACGCGCATTCAACGCGATGGCCCTCGCCCAACTCGACCAGGCGCTCGACCTGGAACGCGAAGGTCAGTCCGCCCTCTTCGAGACCGCTGATGTCGCCGAGGGCATCGCGGCGTTCAAAGCCAAGCGCACGCCAGGTTTCATCGGCCGCTGAGCGAGTTCGTCAGATACCACAAAAATCAGCGGAACCTGTTTCAGAGGCTTCACAAAAGCCCTGCTCAGCGTGGATGGTGCGGCGCGACTGCGTGATTGACACCGAGGAGGACGACTCGTAGCTTCGTCGGACCGGAACGAGATCCGGCCCGACGAAGGGAACTCAGCGTTGATACGTCGTGCGTGGTCAGATCTCTGTTCGGCGAAGCAATTATGTTGGCGCGCATCAACTTCGGCGATGGCAGGTGTCGCGGCAGCAGCCGTGCTGGTGCCCGCGCACGCGGAGCCGATCGACGCCGGGCGAACGGAAGTGCCGGTGATCTCGACATCGGCGATCTCTTCGGTCAGCGAATCCGTTGTGACCGTGACGATTCCGCTACCGGAGTCGGCTGGACCGCATCCGGGCGCGTGCGACCAACTATCTTATCTGCGCTACCGCGACGTAGACGGTCCGCGTCACTCGGCCGATGCGGACGCCGTCCTGGTCGCCCAGCCCGGCATCTTCGAAGGCGCGGGAGCCTTCGACAGCGTTGCCCGTAACACCGTCGCCGCGGCCGCGAAAGTCGGTCGGCACGTGGAATTCTGGGCGCTGGATCGCCGTTCCAACTGCCTCGAGGACCACACCGGAATCCACGCCGCTCTCGCCGACGGAGACGTCCATCGCGCTGTCGACTACTACTACCGGCGCGCCGAGATCGACGGTCACCGGTTCGACGGCTATCTGCTCGACGACCGTTCGGCCTGGCTCGGCCACCTCGGCATCGCACAAACCGTGCAGGACGAATTCGACCTGCTCACCGCCGAACTGCCGGATCCCACGGTGCGCAAACAGAAGGTGCTGTGCGGCGGCCACTCGCTCGGCGGCATCGTCACCGGTGTCTTCGCCGAATGGGATTTCGACGGCGCCGCCGGTGGTGATCAATGCGCGGGCTATTTCGCACTGGACTCCGCGATCGACACCTCACTCTCGGCGCTCAACGGCATCCCGGACATGGTCGATCTGTCCATCGGCGGCCGCGCCTACGATGCCGTGACGGCCGGGCTCGACAGCGGCGCCCTCCCGCGAGTGCTGGCGCCACCGGCGGTCATCAACCCGGAGACGATGAACCTGCTCGGCATCGCGGGGCTGGCGGCATATCTGGCGCCGGACACCGAATCCGATCTGGCCCACGACATTCCGAACAGCCTCAACCAGGACGCCACCTATCGGGTGCTGATGTCACGCGATGCCGCGACCGCAGCAACCGGCTCGCCATCGGTCCGCGACTTCCGCGTCACCAACGCCGCCGTGCTCGGCGCCTTCCTCGACGCCAACTCCCAGCCACTCGCACTGCTGCAAACCGGGTTCGGATTCTTCGACGGTGGACCGGTGGCCGAGAAGAACTTCCCGGTTCCCGGCGACATCGCGGCGATACCCGCGCTGCACGGACCGACCGGCACCATGCTCGGTCCCGATCGCAAGGCGATCCCGGCAGCCCCCAACGGACCGCTCTACACCTGGCGCGACTACCACCGACTCGCCGATGTCGCCGTTCCGGCCGACAGCCATGGGGTCCCGTTCACCGATTCCGGACAGGAGGTCACCGACCTGCGGGACCTATCGCGCAGTCTGGCGGCACAGCCCCTGGATTTCACCGAGTGGTACTTCCCCACGAAACTGGCCAGCGATACCTACCAGCTGCACGCCCCCGACGTCGCTCGGCACACCACGCACGCCGGCGCCATCGACGCCCATCCCACCATCAACCTGATCGGCGGCTCCGGAATCGCCCTCGCCAGCGGACATCCCGGCCGCGGCAGCACCGTGGTCGCCCCCGGCTACCACCACCTCGACGTACTCACCGCCGCCATGAACCAGAACAACCGGCAACCCGAAATCGTCTCCACCACACTCGCCCAGTTCGCTCTCGCTACCACCGGTCCCCATTGATCGGAGGTGTACCCAGGTACACCATCGTTTCGGGACCGCACTCCCTGGGCTCGCCCCTCCGGCGAGGGCATCGTTGATGCCAACGAAGTCGTCGGCCTCGCACCGAGCCGACGGTGAATCCAGAGAGGACAGCGAGCATGGCAACGATGAAGTCGGTTCAGACCAGCACACCCGGCGCGATCACAGTGGTCGAGGAGCAGCGCCCGACGCCAGGCCCGGCCGATGTGCTGGTACGGATCCGGGCGTGTGGAATCTGTGGCACCGACGCGACCTTCGTGCACATGGGCGGTATGCCGAAGGTGCTCGGGCCGCAGGTCAAGGCCGAGGCCCTGACGCCGGACCAGATGCGCCCGGTGGTGCTCGGCCACGAACCGGCAGGCGAGATCGTCGAGGTCGGCGCCGATGTCACCGGACTGCAGGTCGGTGATCACGTGGTGGTCAATCCGCAGGCCGCCCCGTCGGGCATCATCGGTTGCGGCGGACCGCTGGGCGGTATGAGCGAATATCTGCTCATCGAGAATGCCGAGGTCGGCTCCAGCGTCGCCATCGTGCCGGATTCCGTGCCCTTCGCCGTGGCCGCGCTCAACGAGCCGATGGCCGTATCGCGGCATGCGGTGAACCGCTCCGAGGCGAAGCCGGGTGATAAGGCGATCGTCTTCGGTGCGGGTCCGATCGGGCTCGGCGCGGTGATCTGGCTGAAGCTGCGCGGCGTCGAGCACGTTGTCGTCGCCGATGTGATCGCCTCCCGGCTCGACACCGCGCTCGCGGTGGGCGCGGACGCGGTCATCAACTCCGCCACCGAGGATGTCGCCGCCCGTCTCGGTGAACTGCACGGTTACGGGAGCAACGCCCTGGGCGCACCGCGCCCCGACACCGATATCTACATTGATGCCGCCGGCGTCGCCGCCGTCGTCAACACCGCGCTCGCCACCGGCAAGTGGGGCGCCAAACTGGTCACTGTCGCCGTGCACAAGAGGCCCGAGCCGATCGACCTGGGCGCCATCCTGCGCAACGAGATGACCATCATCGGTTCTCAGGGCTACCCTTCCGAGATCTTCGAGGTCACCCCCGAGATCGCCGAGCACGCCGACCGCTTCGCCCGGCTCATCAGTCACCAGGTCCCTTTCGCCGATGTGCAGAAGGCGTTCGAATTGGCCCTCACCCCGGGCGCGGCGGAAAAAGTGGTCGTCACCTACGAATGAGCCGCAGCCGGCTTCCGCTCGCCGGGATCGGCGCTGGCGGGCCGGGGCCACCTGAAATAGCATTCTCTGAAATAAGAGAATCATTCTCCTACCTGGCACGACCCGACAAGGACTGTGAATGACCGAAGTTACGGCGCGGCCGTCCGAACATGCCGAGCCCACGGTGCGCACCGCCACAGGTGCGGTCCGTGGGAGACGGGAGAACGGCTTGGTCGTATTCCGCGGGATTCCGTTCGCGCAGCCACCGATCGGTGCCGCGCGCTTCGCGGCACCGCAGCCGCTCGCCGAGTGGGACGGCATGCGGGATGCCTTCGAGTTCGGACCACCGCCGCCGCAGGAGACCTCGTTCGGCAACCGCTCCAGCAGTGTCGTCCTGCCGAAGGGCGACGACTGGCTCACCGTGAACGTCTGGACACCCGATCCCGACCCGGCTGCCCGTCGGGCGGTGCTGGTGTGGATCCACGGCGGCGCCTACAAACTGGGTTTCTCCGGCAGTCCCGGCTACGACGCGCAACATATCGCGCGCGACGGCGACCTCGTGGTCGTCACGCTCAACTACCGGCTCGGTATCGAGGGTTTCGCACACATCGACGGCGCACCGGCCAACCGCGGTCTACTCGACCAGGTCGCCGCCCTCGAGTGGGTACGCGAGAACATCACCGCGTTCGGCGGGGATCCCGATCAGGTCACTGTTTGCGGGGAATCTGCGGGCGCCGGATCTATCGCGGCGCTACTGGCCATGCCGAGCGCGGCCGGGCTGTTCCGGCGCGCGATCTTGCAGAGCATGCCGGGCACGTTCTTCTCCGACGAGCTCGCCACTGATATCGGGACCGCCATCGCCGCACAAATCGATCTGCGGCCGACGGTGGCGGACCTGTCAGGTGTGGATCCATGGCAGTTGACCGACGCGGGAGCCAAGGTCGGCGCATCGATGCGGCAGTACGAGCGATGGGGCGCGGTGGCCGACACCCTTACCGCGTTCTCGCCCGTGGTCGACGGTGGCGTACTGCCGAGGGCGCCGTGGCAAGCGCTCGCGGATGGCTCCGCCCGCGACGTCACGGTGGTCGTCGGGCACAACCGGGACGAATTCCGGCTGTTCCTCGCCCTCGGCGGACAACTCGGCACGATCGCTGACGCACAGGCGGCGCACGCGCTGCAGGTGTTCGGCCCGGGCTCCGACGGTGCGCACGCATATCGCACGGCATTTCCGTCCGCCGGACCGGAAGAGCTGTTCGAACTGGTTCAGACGGACTGGCTGTTCCGGATGCCCGCACTACACCTGGCCGAGGCCCAGGCAGCAGGCGGTGGCCGCGTGCATCTGTACGAGCTGACCTGGCCCGCACCCGGTAACGGCGGCGTCCTCGGCGCCTGCCACGGCCTCGACGGACCACTGTTGTTCGCCGCCTTCGGCGCCCAGCTCGGCCCGCTGCTCCTCGGCCCAGAACCGTCGGCCGAGGCCCGGGAACTGTCGGCTCATATGCGTGCGCGCTGGAGCGGCTTCGTCAGGACCGGCGAACCGGGCTGGGCCGCTTACGATCCGGAGCAGCGCCTGACTCATATCCTGGATGCGAAACCTAAGGTCGTCGCCTACCCCGAGGAAACCTCTCGCGGTCTGTGGCGCGACCACGTCTTCTCGGCGCTGCCACTGCTTGGTTAGTGCGGTGCTCGCGGCGGGGCCGCACCGAGGATGGCCGGGCAGATCAACCGGCCGGTCGCGATGGCCGGCCGGGCGGCCGCGCTGCCGATATTGCCGCTATCGATGATTCCGAAAGTCTTCGTCATGTGGGCTCTTTCGCCGGCATCCGCAGCGCAGCCGGCCCGGCGATCGGACCAGCTGCGCCACGGCACCAGCGGGGCGATCACCGGAGCACAGCCGGTGAACGCACCACGGGAGCAACTGTGTGCGGGGGTTACGAATTGGCCGGAGCCGCAGGAGCATCGGTGACGTGCTGAGCCTGCAACTGGTTGTACTTCTCCATTCCGGCGGTAAGACCGACCGGAATAGCCAGGGCGAGACCGCCGACCGTGGCTCCGAAGCCACCCACCGCGACCGCGCCGATCAGGCAGGTCGCCGCGAGCGCGGGGACCGTCAGCGTGCCCGCCGAAATGAGCGTCATCAGAGTGCCGCCCGTCGCCATGCCGAACGGACAGCCCACCACGGCGCCGATCACCGAACCCACCGCGGAACCCACCGCAAAGGCGGCACCCATATGCGGATTCGCGGCCTCGACAGCCTGATTGAAGTTCGACATAGGATCACCCGCCACCGGCGCCGCGGCTGCGGTGATCGGAAGCGCCGCAGCTGCGGTGCCCGAGTCGGAGACAGCCGGTGCCGAGCCGGCCTCGTCCTGGATCGGAGATCCGGCAACGGTCCGGCCGGTAGCATCACGGACGTCGAATTGGCCCTGTTGCATGACTACAGTGCCGAAAGGCGTGCTGAGCACCGACTTTCCGATGGCGAGGTCGTCGCTGAAATGCACGCCGGGCGCAACGTCGGTGGTGAGGGATTGATTCTGCTGGGCATCGACGGCGACTGCGGTATCCGCGTCGGCGCGCGCGGCACCAGCGGCGATCGCGACCGCTGCCGCAGTCAAGGTGGTGACGGCCATGCCACGAGTCTTGAGGTTCATTGTTATCTATCTCCTGGGTCGGGTGAGCTATTGGGCCGAATCGGGATTCGGGACCTCTTCCGCGATCAGCCCCTTGGAACGCAGCGAGTTGTATTGCTGGCCAAAGGCATTGCTCATCGCGGGTGAGCCGGTGACGATGCTGCCGACGGTCCCGCCCAGGAAGCCGAGGGTGCTCGCACCGATGATGCAGCCGCCGACGATCCCTACCGGTGTCAATACGGCCGTCGGGAGCGTGAGGGCACCGCCGGTCACCGCACCCAACGGGCACCCGACGAGCACACCGATCGTCGTCCCGACCACCCGCCCGGCCGTGGAATCGTTGGCGAAGGCGCCAGTGATCGCGGTGAACGCGTTCAGGTATTCCTGCCCGGGATCCGCCGGCGCGGCACCGGCCTGCTGGGAACTATCGACTACCGCGACGGAGGACGGCGTGGCGGCCTGGTCCGGTTCGGCGGTCGCGGTTCCCGCGCAAATCGTGCTGGCCACGATCGCAACGGCCGCCCATCCGGCCGCCTTGGGTATCTGATGCATGTTGCTGCCTCACTGATATTGGAGCTGAAGAAGAGCGAGAATCACGATCTCATAGAACGAGAACGATGATGCCGCTAAGGGTGCAGCCGAGAAATAGAAAGACATCATGCCTATATGCAAGATCGGCATGGCTATGCACCGCGTAGCACCGACGGCTTGACGCGCGTCGTTTGCGACGGTTCACGGCCCCTACCCCTCGGCGGCCTTCTGTTGATGAACGGCCGCCGCGGCGAGTTCCGCATCTTCACGATAACCGACTTCTTCCCTACGCGAATCTCTCTCTCCATTGAGAGAATGTCATTCTTACAAGGGTTGCGGGCAGTTAGAGATGTTTTGCGAATATTTGGCGACTACTGCTGTCCGGGCAGCAAGGTGAGGAATAGCGCGTGCGCGTCGGCGCACAGCCGGTCGCCGTCGTGCAGGGTCGCTACCAAGAAGATCTTGCGCCCCTCCTGCCGCTCGACTCTGGCGCGAATGGTCAGCTCCGTGTCGAGCGGGGTAATGGACCGGTAGTCGACGGTCAGTGAAGCGGTGCGGATCGCCGCACCCGAATAGGCGACCCCGCTCATGCCGAGCACGGTGTCGAAGGCGAGCGCGATATGACCGCCGTGCACCGCCGAATTGCCGCCGAGATGGAAGCGGCGAAAGGTGATACGAGCCGACACGCCGTCGCGGTCGGAACGGTCGACGACGAACGGCGGCAGGGTGATGTTGCCGTTGGCGGGCACGTCGGGCCGGACCCAAGTGGGCACCGACCACTCGTCGACCAGGACCGTGTCCAACAGGCCGTTGAGCTCCTTGAGCGTGGTGATCGTTTCGAGCGCCACATCATCGGAGGGGCTGGCCAGTCGCACACGGTCCATCAGGCCGCGAATCTGTTCGATGAACTCCCCGTAGTGCGGACCGCCTCGGGAGATGTCGGGCGTGCGATCCAGCGACCGAGACCGCACCGGCCGAAACCCACCTTCGTGGTGTTCCTCGGTGGGTAACGGCTCGAACTGGCTCTCACTCATGAGAATTACATTATCGCCCGGCGCTGCCGCACCACGGACCGCCGCCCGCCCTACGGGACGGCGGCACCGTCGTGGGTGATCGCCTTTCCGTTCAACTGGTCACCCAGCTGCGCGAGATCGTAGGACTGCCTGGCCAGCCAGAAGCGCAGGAATCCGGTCAGCGAATAGCGCAGGAACAGCGCCGATCCCACCACGCTCGCGGCCACGCCGCCGAGTGCGAGGGTTATCGCATCACGTTGTGCCAGTGGGTCTTTGGTGCCGTGTGCCATGAAGTAGGACACCACGGCCACCAGCAGGCCGAGCACCATGAGGGTCACTCCGGTGCGCAGCCACAGCACGGCCCGGCCGGCCGCGGGGTCGGGGATCTTGGCCTCGTCGAGTTCGCGGACGAAGCGGTCCGCGCGTGTTTCGGTCATTCGGAGCTTCCTAAGTAGAGGGCCGCCAGTTCGTCGCGGATGCTGTCGGGGTGGCCTTGTTTTTCGATGCGACCGCGCACGAGCACGGCCGCGTGATCGGCGATATCCAGTACCGCCGCGGCGAACTGCTCGACGACCAGGACGGCCACGCCCTGGCGGGCGATTTCGGCGACCTGCTCGTAGAGCTGAGCGACCACCAGCGGCGCCAACCCCATGGACAGCTCGTCGAGCATGAGCACCGCAGGATCGGTGGCCAGGCCACGGGCCAGGGCGAGCATCTGCTGTTCGCCGCCGGACATGGTGCCTGCCGTCTGATCGGCCCGCTTCCCGAGAATCGGGAAGCGAGTGAAGGCGATCTCCTGGATCTCCTCACGGGAGCGACCCGTGAAGGTCATCATCAGCAGGTTGTCGCGGACCGACAGATTGGGGAATACGCCGCGTCCCTCCGGGATCAGGCACACCCCGGCCCTGGCCAGGTCGCGTGGGTCGGCACCGGTCATATCGCGCCCGCCCAACCGCAGTTGGCCGGACGCGACCGGATGCACACCGGCGGCGACCTGCAGTGTGGTGGTCTTGCCCGCACCGTTCGGCCCGAGCAGGGCGACCACCTGGCCCCCGACGACGCTCAGATCGATGCCGTGCAGCACCGTGATCGCGTCATAGGCCGCACGCACCTCGCGCAGTTCCAATAGCGGGCCGGCGACGAGATCCGGTGTCGCCGAGGCTGTTTCGATGCTGTCCACGGTCATGCCGCCCCCAGATAGGCCGCAAGGACGGTTTCGTCGCGCCGGATCACCTCGGGTGGGCCCGAGGCGATGACCTTGCCGAGGTCGAGTACATAGACCTCGTCACAGACATTCATGACCAACCCCATATCGTGTTCGACCAGCAGCACCGCCGTCCCGTCGGCGGCCAGCGAACGCAGTAGCGCCGCGAATCGTTCGGTCTCGCTGTGGTCCTGACCGGCCGCGGGTTCATCGAGCAGGATGAGCTCGGGTCGCGCGGCCAATGCCCGGCCCACCTCGATCAATCGGCCGGTCCCCGTCGGCAGCGCGTCGGCACTACTGTCGGCGACTTCGCGCAGATCCAACCGTTCGATGATCTCGTCGACGACCCGGGCGGCATGCCGACGCTGTGGCCCGAGTTCCGCGGCGACCAGCAGATTGTCACGAACGCTCAACCGGCCGAATAGTTCCAGCCGCTGGAAGGTGCGAGCCATCCCGAGCCGGGCGCGGCGGCCCGTGCCGAGCCGGGTGACATCGCGCCCATTGATCAGCACGCGCCCCGAGGCCGGTTTGCGCAGACCGCAGATCACATCGAAGAACGTGCTCTTGCCTGCACCGTTCGGACCGATCAATCCGGTGACATGACCGGCTTCGGCCACCAGCCCCGCGCCGTCGAGCGCGCGGTGGCCGCCGAAGACGACGCTCACATCCTCAACTTGCAGCAGCGGTGGCACGGCTCAGCACCTCCTCGTCCTGGGTCCGCCATGGCCGCCGAATCCCCCACCATTCGACCGGTAGTTCGGGTTCGGCCGGCACGCGCTGCCGCGCGATCCAGACGCGGGCTCCGATAACGACGAGCACCAATCCGAAGAACAAATGCCACCCGGTGATCACATCGGCCAGTCGAAGCACCCACAGCAGCACCGAGACGACCAGCACCACCGGCATCACCACACGATCACGGAACATCGGCAGCCATTCCTCCCGCATGGTGGCAATCGCACCCTGACCGAGCATGCCGCCGGCGAAGGCGATGCCACCCAGCGAAGGCACCACCTGGGACAGGTTCAACAGCGACGGCCAGAGCACCGGAATCACCAGCAGCGGCCCGGCGTACGCGACGCCGGTGAAGAACCCGCTGCCGACCGCGCCGAGACCGGCGATCACCACGATCAGGAAGATCGGCAACCCGGAAACCAGGTTGAAGTGATCGGAGGTGACCGCACGCAACTGCATGCCGTACAGCGCACCGCCGAGTCCGGCGATCGCCGCCGAGAGGGCGAACACCAGCACCTTCGCCATCAGCAGATTGCCACCGAGGGTCGCGTACGCGGCCTCGCTGTCGCGCATCGCGATCAACCGCCGCCCGAACCGGCTGCGCCGCAGCAGCGCTATCGCGAAGCCCGCCGCCGCCAGGCATACCGCCGCGAATACGGTCACCTGGGCGGTGCTGTTGAGATGCAGGCCGAACAGCCGTGGCCCGACCAGACTCACCGAGCCCTGTTCGAAGAAGTTGATCCGCACGCCGAATACGTGCACGGTCGGCAGGGTGAACACCCACCGGTCGAGGACGACCGAGAACGCCACCGTCGCCAGGGCCAGATAGACCCCGGACAGCCGGAGCGCGGGCAATGCGATCACCGCACCCACCGCACCCGCGACCACCATTGCCAGCAGCAATGCCCACCACTGCCCGTCCGCGCCGTACTGGGCGTAGATGACCGCCCCGATTCCGGCGATGCTGAGCTGACACAGCGAGATCTGCCCCGCGTATCCGGCCAGCGGTACGAACGACAACCCGATCACACCGAAGGCGAAGATCTGCCCGTAGGTGATCAGATCGGCCTCGCCGAGGACGGGGGCCAGCACGACGCCCAGCGCCACGACCACCGCCGCGAAGGCCGCCGATCCCGAAACCGTCGGCAGCGGCACCGGACTGAGGCGCCGATCCCGGCCGCGCAGCCGTCCGTGTGGGAACAGCAGCAGCGCGATGAACAACAGCAGCGCGGGCGCGGCCAGCCGCAGCCCCGGCAGATATTCGTTCTGCGGCAGATAGCCGGTGAGGTAGCTCTCCAGACAGCCGACCACGATCGCGCCGAGGAAGGTCATCGGCAGGCTGCGCAATCGGCCGAAGATCGCCGCGGTGTAGGCGCTGACGATCAGCAGCGACAGCTGGGGCGCATCGAGCGCGACGGTCGGCGCCACCAGGATGCCGCCGATCGCCGCCAACTCGATGCCCAGAATCCACGCCACTCGGTTCGCCCGCCGCGGGTCGGCGCCGGTCAGACCCACCAGCGCACGATCGTCGACCGTGGCCCGCATCTCCGCACCGGTCCTGGTGCGGTACAACAGGATCCGCAGTCCCACGGCCACCGCGATCGCAACCACCATTGTCAATGCCTGATGCCAGGTGATGGTGACGACCCCGAAGTGCATCGGTCGCTGTTCGGCGAAGAACTTCGGCAGGGTGCGGGCCGTGTTGGGGTCCCACACCCATTGGGCGAGCAGGATCAGACCACTCAGCAGGGCAATGGTCATCACCAACTTCTCCGCATCGCCGAGGCCCTGGGTAGGGGCCAACGCCCACGCGAAGAACAAGCCGAACAGCGGTGCGAATACCAGCAGCACCGCGGCGATCGACAACGGCGCGGGCACGCCCCAGCCGATATGCAACTGCCAGTACACGAACGCCGACACCATGCCCGCCGCACCGTGCGCGAAATTGAACACGCCGGTCGTGGTGTAGGTGAGCACCAGGCCGCTGCCGATGATCGCGTAGATCGCCGCGGTGCTCAGCCCGACGACGCTGAAGGCGAGGAATTGCTCCATTGCCGAACGACTCCGCTACTTGAAGTCGTTGATACCGAGACCGACGTCGGCGAGGGTCAGGCCCTTGCCGTAGTCGTTCTTGTACACGTAGGCGTTCATATCGCAGCGGTACGGACCGGTATCGGGCTTGAAATCGGTGGCCTGCTGCCAGCCCTGCGGGGTCGCCTGCACGATGTTGTAGCACTTCGGCAGCGCTCCGGTGGGCCGCAGATCCACCGGTGCCTGCAGACCGCCCGCGGTCCACGCCGTCTCCTTGCTGGCGGCGTCGTATACGCACTTGCGGGTCAACTGGTCGCCACAGCTCGCGGCCGATTTGGCGAAAAGCAGCCACGCGGAGAACGCGCGCAGTGCCGGATAGGTGACATCCTTACCGGGCGCGTACTTGGCGAACAAGTCCTTCACCAGCTTGACGTCCGGCACTGTCGCGGCCGCCTCGAGCGGCGCGATGCCGGCCAGATCGGCGAAATTGTTCTGCCCCGCAAGGGATTTGCCCGCCAGCTCCAGGAACTGCGAGTTGTAGGCGTTGCTGTTCGCGTCGATCCAGTCCAGCTTGTAATCCATGCCGGTCAGCACATCCTCGAGCTTGGCCAGGCTGCGGAAATCGCCGAGGAAGATCAGCCCCTTGACGCCCTTGCTCTTGATCGACTGCGCGTACGGCGTCCAGTCCGCGACACCGGTGGCCGGATAGAGCTCGTTGTAGACCACCGAGGCGTTCATCGCCGTCAGCGATTCCTGGAACTTGGGCACCATCACCTTGGTCGACGGTGAATCGCCGGTGATGATGCCGACCGCACCGGCCGAAGCCGGGTAGGTCGTGAGCAGCCACTGGTGATATCCGGTGTAGACGTCGAAGGGGCGAGAGGCCGACGCGCCGCCGCCGACCTGGAGGTCGGATCCGGAGTTCTTCACATCCACGACCTGCGCCGGGAAGTCCGGCAACAGGCACTTCAACCGATCCTCGGTGCCGAGCGAATCCAGCGCAGCGCCGCCACCGACCAGCGCGAAGTCCTCGCGGCAGGCCTCGATCATCCGCTGGCGGACCTCCCTGAGCTTCGCATCGCGCACGGTGGCCACCAGCTTGCGGCCGCCGATACCGCCGGCCGCGTTGCACCAGGAGGTGAAAACGTTTGCCGCATCGATGAATTCGGTGTTCTTGGTGAACCCGACGTCACTGAAGACACCGACCTTGATCTCGCCCGCGGTCACGCCCTGCGCGGACGAGCTCGACGGCTTTCCGGCTTGGCAGACATTCTTCAGATCACCGAAGTCGCCCGACGCAGTCGAGCTGGTGGTGTTGGTGCCCTCGACGTCCTCACCACCACGACTACAGCTGGCCGCCAGCAGCGCGGCTGCCAGCAGAGCAACGAGTATTCGCTGCGATTTCACGTTTCCTCCTCTACGGACGCCACCGCCGATCCACGATCGGTCGAGGTCACGTCCTTGTTCTTCATCGAGCGGCGCCCTACCGGATCTGGCACTCTCGCCGCTGGAAAAGCAGCTTTCCATATTAAGAGAATTAAGTGGCCCAAATTGGGAAATGTTGTCTGCATCAACCTTCGGCCCGCACGCCCAGGGCGCCCCGCGATGGCCCGCCAGCACCACCGATTGCCACCGAACGGGAATGAGAATAGGATTCTCACAAAAAGTGAAGGAGGATCTCATGTCGGCGCAAACCAAGTTGCCGTACCCGCTGTTCGACGCGGACAACCACATGTACGAGACCAAGGAAGCACTGACCCGCCACCTGCCCAAGCGGTACGAGGGCATCATCCAGTACGTCGAGGTCAACGGCCGGACCAAGATCGCGGTACGGGGGCAGATCAGCCAGTACATCCCCAATCCCACCTTCTCGGTGGTCGCGCGTCCGGGCGCCATGGAGGACTACTTCAAGAACGGCAACCCGGAGGGCAAGAGCCGCCGCGAGATCTTCGGCGAGCCGATGAAGGCCATCGACGCCTTCCGTGAACCCGGGCCGCGCCTGGCGCTCATGGACGAGCTGAAGGTCGACCGGAGCTTGATGTTCCCCACCCTGGCCAGCCTGGTGGAGGAGCGCCTGCGCGATGATCCGGAAGCCATCCACGCCATCGTCCATTCGCTGAACCAGTGGATGCTCGAGACGTGGTCGTTCAATTACAAGGACCGGATCTTCGCGGTTCCGGTCATCACCCTGCCGATCGTCGAGGAGGCGATCAAGGAGCTGGAGTGGGTCGTCGAGCACGGCGCCAAGGCGATCCTGATCCGCCCCGCTCCGGTGCCGGGCTTCCGCGGCCCGCGCTCGTTCGCGCTGCCGGAATTCGATCCGTTCTGGAAGCGGGTGGTCGAACTCGGCGTCGCCGTGACCATGCACACCTCCGACAGCGGCTACGCCCGCTACACCCAGGAATGGGACGGCGCCAACGCCGAGATGCTGCCCTTCGTCACCAATGCCTTCAGCATGGTCAACGAATGGCGGCCGGTGGAGGACGCCGTGACCTCGCTGCTGTGCCACGGTGCGCTGCTGCGGCATCCGGAGCTGAAGGTCGCCATCATCGAAAGCGGCGCTGCCTGGCTGGGCCCGCTCATGAACAAACTGTCCGAAACCTTCAAGAAGGCGCCCGAAGGCTTCGGCATGCAGAACCCGATCGAAACCATCAAAAACCAGATCTTCGTCAGCCCCTTCTACGAGGAGGGCGTGAGCGACCTGATCGACCTCATCGGCGTGGATCGGGTGCTGTTCGGGTCCGACTACCCGCACCCAGAGGGCCTGGCCCAGCCCACCCACTTCGCCGATATGCTCACCCATCTGCCGGTCGAGGATCAGGCCAAGATCATGGGCGGCAACCTGGCTGGTCTGCTCGGCGTATGAGTGGTCAGCCCGGGAGGCAGCAGCGAAGCGTGACCACGCAGGGCCCCGCTCATGCGCCGAGTAGGCACAGCGTATGACCTGGGAGACCATCCCGCAGTTGGTCATGAGCGCGGCCGACCGCTTCGGCGCCGCCGAAGCGGTCGTGGACGGACCATTGCGGATCAGCTTCACCGAACTGGCGGAACGGGTCCGCCGGGCCGCGGGGGCCTTCGCGGACGCCGGAGTCGAATCCGGTGACCGAGTGGCGATCTGGGCGCCCAATTCGGCCGAGTGGATCATCGCGGCGTTCGGGTTGCTGAGCGCGGGCGGCGTGCTCGTCCCGGTCAACACCCGGTTCAAGGCCGAGGAGGCCGACGATATCGTGCGCCGCAGCGGGGCGAAACTGCTGCTGGTGCAGCAGGGCTTCCTCGGCGTGGACTACGCGGGTCCGGACGGCGTGCCGGTGATCGACCTGAAGTCGGACTTCCTGTCCAGCGGTGCGCCGTTCGAACGGCGAGCGCGTGGCACGGATATCGCCGACATCATCTACACCTCGGGCACAACCGGAAAGCCCAAGGGCGTCATGATGAATCATCTGCAGACCCTGCGGCTGTATTCGGAATGGTGCGAACTGGCCGATCTGCGGGAGGGCGATCGCTATCTGATCGTCAATCCGTTCTTCCACACCTTCGGATACAAGGCCGGGATCATCGCGTCGCTCATCCGCGGCGCGACGATCCTGCCGGTCCCGGTCTTCGATGTCGATCGGGTGCTCGAGCTGGTCGAGCGCGAGCGGGTGACGATGCTGCCCGGTCCGCCGACCCTCTATCACTCGCTGCTGGAGGCCAAGGACCGTTACGAGCTGTCGTCGTTGCGGACGGCGGTCACCGGGGCCGCCGATATTCCGGTCGAACTGATCCGCCGGGTGCACGAGGAGTTGCCGTTCCGATCGATCATGACCGGATACGGGCTCACCGAGGCGGGCACCGCGACGGCGTCGCGCCCCGGCGACACCTTCGAGCAGATCGCGACCACCGTCGGGACCGCCTGCGACGGCATCGAAGTGCGCATCGCCGATGACGGCGAGGTGCTCGTCCGGGGGTACTCCGTCATGCAGGGCTACCTCGACGATCCCGAGGCAACCGCCGCGGCCATCGACCCCCAGGGCTGGCTGCACACCGGCGACCTCGGCAGCCTGGATTCCGGCGGACGGCTGCGGATCATCGGCCGTAAGAAGGACATGTTCATCGTCGGTGGCTTCAATGCCTATCCGGCCGAAATCGAAGGCGTCCTCCTCGAGCATCCGGCCATCGCGCAGGTAGCGGTCGTCGGCGTTCCCGACGAGCGGCTCGGGCAAGTCGGTAAGGCGTTCGTGGTAGCCACCGGCCCGATCTCCGAACAAGAACTGATCAGCTGGGCCAAGGCCCGTTTGGCGGGTTACAAGGTCCCGCGTTTCGCGAATTTCCGGGAAGCGCTGCCGTTGAACGCCACCGGGAAGGTGATGAAGGATCAGCTGCGGTAGGCCTACCGCAGCTTCCCGATCACCTTCGCCCCGAATTCGGCCGATGTCTCCGGTGCGGCGAAATCGGTGAACCACACATAGAACCGCTCGACGCCGCGCTCGACGAGGTCGCCGAAGTGTGCGACGAGTTGCGCGGCGTCACCGACGACAAGTCCGTCACCCAGCTGACCGAATCGCCGAGTGCTGCGCGCGTGCACCTCCGCGGCATCCCGGCCATGGCCGACGAAGCCGACCATCTGCTGGACAGATACCCGCGCCGACCCGATTTCGGGTCGCAGTTCGGTCAGCCGATTCAGTTGCGGCGCAGGCAGATTCCACCAGGTCGCATAGCCGCGCACCAATTCCAGCAGGGGTGCGCTGGTGCCGCCGATGACAATCGGAATCGGTGTACTCGATACCGGCACCTGCACCGGTCCTTCGGTATTCGGTGCGCCCCAATACTGGTGCAGCAGTTCCAGACTGCGCCGCAGCCGATCGCGTCGCGCGGCCGCCCGGTCCCGGGTGATGTCGAATCCCACCAGCTCGTGCGGTACCGAACCGGCGCCGAGGCCGAGCTCGAATCTGCCGCCCGATGCCTCCTGCAGCGTCACCGCCGCCTTGGCGAGTACTGCCGGATGCCGGAACGAATCGCACAACACCAGATGCCCGATCCGCAGCCGCTCGGTTCGCGCGGCCACCCATGCGGCCACCGTCATCGCCTCCCACAGCGGTAGCTGTTCGGCGCCGGGCGCGACCAGATGGTCGATGAACGCAATGCCGTCGAACCCGCTGGCCTCGGCCACGCGGGCCCGTTCAACGATGTCGTCGACACGCAATTTGATCTGCGGCAAGAACAGAAACCACTCGGGCGTCGGATTTTTCACAGCGCCAGGCCACCGTCGACGGCGACTGTCGCGCCGGTCATGGCGCTGCTGTCGGGCCCCGCCAGAAAGGCGAGGACGCCGGCGATCTCCCCCGGATCGAGCAACCGTCCGATCGGCTGTTGGCCGGCGAATCCCGTCACGTCGGGTAGCCGGTAGAGGCGCGCGATCTCGGCCAGCAGCGCGGTATCGGCAGAGCCGGGACTCACCGCGTTCGCGGTTACCCCGGTGCCGCCGAGCTCCGCGCCGAGTGCCCGAATCAGCCCTGTCACACCGGCTTTCGCCGCACAGTAGACGGCCAGCTGAGGCAGACCCTTCGTCGCGGCGGCCGAGGCGACGGCCAGGAACCGCCCCGATCGCGGTGCGGGCCGGGCCAGCAGTGCCGGAACGGCCGCCCGCGCCAGGTTCACGACCCCACCCAGGCAGACATCCAGGACCGCGTGCTCCTGCTCGATCGGCATCTCCCACAACGGAACTCCACCGGCGATCACCCCGGCCGCCGCGACCACCGCATCCAGCCCGCCCCAAGTAGCGACCGCCTCGGCCACCGCGGCCTGCAGCGCGGACCGATCGCGCACGTCGGCGATATGCGGCCGCACCGCACCGACCCGGTTCACCCGACTGCTCGCCTCGGTCGCCACCGCGACGAGTTCCTGTTTACTTCCCATCGGATAGGGCAGCGCGGGATCGTCGCTCGCCAGATCCACCGCGAGCACCGACCAGCCCCGAGACGCCAATTCCAGCACCGTCGCCGCCCCGATCCCCCGCGCGGCGCCGGTGACCAGCGCGACCCGCCGATGCTCCGAACGCGAAGTCACGCCGACCTCCGAACCGCCGGATACTCGGCAACCGGTCGATGTCGATGCGGATAATCCTGCGACAGCTTCGGCGCGGTCAGGCGGTCGATCCCGGCCGGCACCGAATCATCGCGTCCACCTACACGTTCCGTACCCGCCCCGCTGCGCTGCGGCCTACGCAGTTCGGTGCACAGTTCCGAGCTCTGCAGGATGGGTTCGAATCCGCCTGCGGCACGGATGTTTCCGGCGCGGTACCGGTCGTGGCCGGCGAACGGACCCGCGTAGACATCGCCGACCGGGTCGATCAGACACATCACCTGGCCCGCGCCGGGCACGGTCGATCCCGGCAGCGATTCGCCGAAGCCGGGCAGATCGTGCTCGCGCAGCCAGTCGACAAGCATTCGCCGCTGGTCCGCCGTCGGGTGCAACTCGTCCGAGGTGTCCGTGCCGCGGCCCGACGGGCGCAACGGGTTCAGTCGCAGCTGCGCACCGAACATATCGGCAATCGCCTCGAGCGCGTCGAGTTGGCCGACGTTGTATCTGGTCACGGCGACGGACAGCTCGAATCCATAGACGCCCGAGGAGGCGAGCAACTCCATCGCGCGCACCGCCGCCCGGTACGCTCCGGTGCCGCGCACCGCGTCGTTGACCGCCTCGGTCGCGCCGTCGAGGCAGATCCGCACGTCGATATCGCCGTTCCCGGCGATCCGCCGCGCGGCATGGGGCGTGACCCGAATCCCGTTGGTGGAGAACTTCACTCCGATGTGCTTGGCGGTGGCGTAGTCGATCACTTCCCAGAAGTCCGGACGTACGGTCGGCTCGCCGCCGCCGATGTCGACACGGCAAATCCGCATCCGCTCGAATTCGTCGATCAGCGCCGTGCATTCGGCGGTGCTCAGCTCGCGCGGATCGCGGCCGCGCGTACTGGACGAGCAGTGGATGCAGGACAGATCGCAGGCGTGGGTCAGCTCCCAGGTCAGGCGGGTCGGCGCGGCGACGGTTTCGCTGGTGTTGTCGATCATGGAGACTCCCGCGTCTTTGCTTGCGTCACCGAGTTTGGAAATGTTGTTCTTGTCATAGGATAATGACATTCTGCAAAGGAAACAAGGCAGGCGGGCCCCGCCCATTCGGTATCAGGCGACGGCTTCCTCGCCGACGAGGGTGGTGCGGTGCATCAACCGGCGTGAGCTCACCTCATAGTGCTGGGCACGGTGCAGCATGCCGGTGTTGTCCCACACCACCAGATCGCCGGGCCGCCATTGATGCTGCAGGGCGAACTGCGGCCGGGTCGACCACTCGAGCAACCGATCCAGCAGTGTCCGGCTCTGGTCCGCCGACATGCCGACAACCCGCGCCGCAGTCGCGCCGATCAGCAGCGACTTGCGGCCGTTCTTGCGCGTCCACACCAGCGGATGCACCCGGGTCGGCACCTTCGCCCAGGCAGCCCGCTCCCGATCCGTCGGATCCGGATTGGCCAGCGACTGCGCATGCGCGAAACTGTGCACCACGCGCAGGGTTTCGAGTTCGGCCCGCTCCGCGTCCGGCAGCGCCGCGTAGGCGGCGAAGGTATTGGCGAATTCGGTGCCACCGCCGTCGGCGGCCACCTCGAGCGCGGTCAGCAGAGTGGCCTGCTGCGGGACCGCGTCGGTCGCGCCATCGATATGCCAGAAGAAGGTGCCCTCCCGATAGGCGGCCAGCACGCTCTTGGCGGGATCACGAGTGATGGCCGATACCTCCGGATGCGCCTTCTCCCCACCGAACGGCGCCACCACGACCTCGCCGAGCAGGCGACTCAGCGCGACGAGCGCATCGTCGTCGATGTGGGCGTCGCGGTAGATCACCACCCCGTAGCGGTCGAGCGCCGCGCGCAGGTCGGCGGCAACGCGCAGGTCGACGAGTTGGCGGCCGGACAGGCCGGTGATTTCCAGTCCGATGTGGTCGGTCACGGGAATGGCGGTGACGGTCATGATGCGCCTCTTCGGTACGGCAGCACGCGGGTCTATGCCCTGCGAGTGCTGAACTAGTGCCCAAACTTGATATGTGCATATGCTTAACACCGTGACGGATGACAGGTCAAGAGGCCGGGCCAGCACGGACGAGCCGGCGGCCACGCGCGGCACCGCCCGGGTACGCCGGATCGGCGCGCAGGATTCGACCACCCGACTCGCCATCCTGGATGCCACCGCGCAGATCATGCTCGAGCAGGGACACGCCGCGGCGACGTCACGGCGGGTCGCCGCGCTGGCCGGGGTCAAACCGGCGCTGGTGCACTACTACTTCCCGACCATGGACGACCTGTTCCTGGCGGTATTCCGCCGCGGCGCCGAGGCCAATCTGGAGCGGCAGCGCCAGGCCGTATTCTCCGAGCAGCCGCTGCATGCGCTCTGGCAGCTCAGCCGGGAACCGTACGGCACCCGGCTACAGCAGGAATTCATGGCGCTGGCCAACCAGCGCCCGGCCATCCGCACCGAAATCGCCGCCTATATCGAACGTTTCCGCGATATCCAGGTGACCGCGCTGACCTTCATCGCCCGGGCCAACGGCCTCGACCTCACCGAACTGCCGCCGGTGGTGATTTCACTGCTCATCGCCAGCGTGTCCGGCGTCATCGCCACCGAGAATGCCGTCGGCGTCACGCTCGGCCACGCCGATCTGGTCGCATTCGTCGAGCAGTACCTGGACAGGTTCGAGGCGAGCGCATCCGAACGCACCGCGACCACGATCGAGGCCGCGGATTCGTGATTCGCGGCATGTGCTCAGTCCGAGTTTGAGCACTAGTTCAGCATTCAGGCCGGGGTAGCACGCCGCCCGCCAGCTCGTCGTCGAGATCCCGATGGGAATTTGTCGACCACGCCCGCGCGCAGGGTGTATGGTCGATCTCACGCGAGAGTGGCATTCTCCCAAATGAAGATTCGCCATCTCTCCGCTTGTCGAAGATCGGGGTGACGCACACCCCCGGCGTTCCCATGAACAGCGAGGAGTCACGTGAACATCGACGACATGATCCTGGTGAGCATCGACGACCATGTCGTCGAGCCGCTCGATATGTTCGACGGCCGGGTACCGAAGAAATGGGCCGATCTGGCGCCGAAGGTGATCGTCGACGAGAAGGGCATCGACCGCTGGGTCTACCGTGGGAAACCGACGGGTGTCACCGGGCTCAACGCGGTCGTTTCCTGGCCCGCGGAGGAGTGGGGATACGACCCGGCCGGTTACGCGGAAATGCGGCCCGGCGTCTACGACATCCACGCCCGCGTACGGGATATGAACGCAAACGGCATCCTGGCCTCGATGTGCTTCCCCACCTTCGCCGGATTCAGCGCAGGTCACCTGAGTCACTTCAAGGACGAGATCACCGTCGCGATGATCCAGGCGTACAACGACTGGCATCTCGAGGGCTGGTGCGATATCTACCCCGGCCGGTTCATCCCGAACGCCATTCTGCCGCTGTGGGATCCGCAGCTGGCCGTCGCCGAGATCCACCGCGTCGCCGCGAAGGGCTTCCGCGGCGTCACGATGGCGGAACTGCCGCACCTGCAGGGCAGCCCCAGCTATTTCGACGAGGACTTCTGGGGACCGGTCTTCGGGGCGCTGAACGAAACCGGTCTGGTCATGAACCTGCATATCGGCACCGGATTCGGGGCGCTCAAGCTGGCGCCGGACGCGCCGATCGACAATCTGATGTGCCTGGCCCCGACGGTCTCCCAGATCACCGTCCAGGATCTGCTGTGGGGTCCCGCATTTCGCAACTACCCCAATCTGAAGGTGGCGCTGTCGGAGGGGGGCATCGGCTGGATCCCGTTCTTCCTGGATCGCTCCGATCGCCACTACACCAACCAGCGGTGGCTGCGGCGCGACTTCAGCGGCAAGCTGCCGAGCGAGGTCTTCCGCGAGCACGTGATCGCCTGCTACGTCACCGACCCGACCGCACTCACCTATCGGGACGCGGTCGGGATGGACATCATCGCGTGGGAATGCGACTACCCGCACTCGGACTCGCTGTGGCCCGACGCACCGGAATTCGTGCTGAAAGAACTGAACGCCGCGCACGCCGACGACACCGATATCAACAAGATCACCTGGCAGAACGCGTGCCGTTTCCTGAATTTCGATCCGTTCGAGCACACCCCGAAGGAGCAGGGCACCGTCGGCGCGCTGCGGGCGAAGGCCGTGGGTTGGGATACCTCGACGACGACGCGGCAGCAATACGCCGAAGCCTATGCCCAGCAGGCACACTGATCGAGGAATGACGATATGAAGTTGATGGTTTTCTCCCGCCCGCGGCCCGGCCGGGACGAGGAATACAACACCTGGTACGGCGAAGTCCACGTACCCGAGATGCTCGCCATCGATGGCGTGAAATCCTGTACGCGCCATCGTCTTCGGACCACCGAGGACCAGCCCACCGAATATCTGGCCGTCTACGACATCGATGGTGATATCGACACCGTGATGAAGGAACTGATGGCCCGGTCCAAGGACGGCCGGATGCGGCTCAGCTCGTCGATCGATCCGGCCAACACGCGGATGACGATCTGGGAGCCGATCTGACCCGCAGCCCGCGGGGCAATCCCGGCAAACGTCGATGTCGCTGGGCTGGGTCCGCGACATAGCCTACGACGAAGACCGCCGCATCCGCACCGCGAAGCCCTGCAAGTCAGGTCGACGATTTCGGCGGCAGCCTGCCAAAATACCGACCCGGACACAACTGAACTCAAATAGCAACGGCCCCAGTCTATTACGTGTCGGACTGGGGCCGTTCAGCCGTCAGGGTGTGGAACCCGCTACGGATCGAGTCGGTTGAACTCACCGTCTTTCACGCCTGCGGTAAAGGCGTCCCATTCGCTCGGTGTGAAGATCAACGCTGGGCCGGTCGGGTTCTTCGAGTCGCGAACACCGACCGTTCCGCCGCGTAGGTTTGCGACTTCCACGCAGTCCCCGCTCGGCTGGCTGTAGCTACTCTTAAACCAATTCGCGCCGGACAGGTCCCTGGTCACGCGGCATACTCCTCTGCAATCTCCTCCACCAGAAGCTTGGTGGCACTCTCGCTCAACGCTACCTGGCGCAGACCCGTCACCGCCGATCGGTGACGTTCGATCGCGCTATCCTCCTCGAGGAACAGTGCACCGGCCTGCGCGAGGTCCTGGACAAACTCACCGAGCTGGCGCTACCCGCCCCTGGCACGGACCGCGAGGGCGACGGCTAGACAGACCGCGGAAGTCCGGAATGAGCGAGCATCGCACCGAGGTGGACAGCTGGCTGGCCATCTGGCGACTCGACCACCACCAGATTCGAATAATCCAGGTGCACAACCTATTCGCATCGAGAGCGCTGATATCGGTGCCGAACCCGGACGCCGCGCCGGACCTGGTACAGATGCGCGAGCAGTTCCCGAAACTGTCGCAATTGTGGGACGCGATACGGCACGAATATTGGACCGAATTCTTTACCGCCCAAGAGCATTCACAGGGCACGATTTGAATGCGAGGCGTCTGACGCCTCGTCCAAATAGATTGCCTCGGTAACGACATCCGCTCCCGCGCACCTTTTGTCACGCCGCGCACGAGATCGCCGTGCGAAACCCTGCGCGGCGAGCGAATCGGTGCGCGGGAACATCCGAGGCGAGAGCCGAGCGGTCCGTTGCCGGTTACCGACTCAACATGGTCGGAGGGCCATTGGGTAGCAGCGGAACTGTCGAAGGACATGATCTGGGAGCGCTTCCGGCGCCCAGCTTGCGCGCCGGATCGAATGTGACTCGCATAACCGCGATCTGGATCAGAATCCGAGATCGGCCAGCAGCCGCTCGCTTTCGGTCCAGAGGCGGGCGGCGGCGACATCGTCGAGGGCGATGGGGGCCGGTGTTTCCACCGTCTTCCGGTAGAAGTAGCGCCCACCGTCGCGGCCGCACTCGGGGTCGGTTGCCAGCCACACCAGGGTGTCGGCCGGTTCATCCGGCGGCACCGTATCCGCTGCGGCCATATGGGCTTGCATCGCCGCATCACCATGCGCGGCAAAGTTGCTGGCGACCACACCTGGGTACATGGCCTGGGCGACGATGCGGTCGGGAGCTGCGCGCCGCGCCAGTTCACGGATGAACAGAATATTGGCGAGTTTCGCACGGCAGTAGGCCGCTGTCGGGTGAAAGGCGTTCAGGCCCTGCGGATCCGCCCAATCGAAGCCCTCGGTCGCACGGTGCGCGCTCGACGATACGGCGAGCACGCGCACAGATCCGGATGGCAGGCCCGCCGCACTCTTCCGCAGCAGCGGCATCAGTTCTCTGGTCAGCAAGAACGGGGCGAGGTGGTTGGTGGTGAAGGTCGCCTCGGCGCCTTCCGCGGTGATGATCTTCCGGTCCCGCACGCCACCCGCATTGTTGATCATGACATCCAGACGCGTTGTGCGGCTCGCGATCTCGGCGGCCACACGCACCACCTCCGTCATCAGGGTGAAGTCGGCGCGCAGCATGTCGAAGCCGCCGCCGTCGCGCGCGGCGGCCGTGATCCGCGTTCGCGCGGCTGCACAACGCTGTCGATCGCGACCGACACCGATCACCTGCCAGCCGCGTGCCACCAGCTTTTCGGCGGTCGATGCGCCGATGCCGGAACTGGCTCCGGTCACGACCGCGACCGGACGATCTGCCTCGAACGTCAAAGTCATTGCCTCTCAGTCATTTCAGCGGGGCCGAAGGCCGTCGAGCAGGAGGCCGACGGTGAATTGGACCCGCTCGTCGAGTTGTTCGGGAGTGGGTGGGCGGCCGGCCACAATGGAGCGCACCTGACCGCCGACGACCATGCTCATGAACGCGCGGGCGGCCTGATCGGAGTTGGTCGGCGCGATCGTCCCGGCGGCGATCGCGCGGTCGAGGACACCGGCTACGAAGTCGACCACCGGCCCGGCACTCAGTTCGTAGTTGGCGACGAAGATCTCCGGAAAACGATAGCTCTCGGTATTGATAATGCGTTGCAGGCGTAGCCCGTTCGGGGTCATCACCTGGTCGATCCGCCGCCGAGCGACGGCGGTCAGCGTCTCGGCCAGATCTCCGTTATCGAAGCCCGCGAGCACGTCCGGGGGCACGACCTGCCGCTCGATTGCGCGCCGGACCGCGGCGAGGAATAGCGACGCTTTTTCGGGATAGCGGGCGTAGACGGTGCGTTTGGTCATATTCACGCGACCGGCGATCATCTCGATCGTCGCCAGCTCGTAGCCGTGCTCCAGGAACAGATCCAGTGCAGTGTCGAGCAATTCCTCGTGCCGCGCCTCGGCCTGTGCCCGGGTGGGCCGCCCGGCCGCGCGCCGAATGGGCGGTCCGACCTCCGTCATCCCCGTCTCCCCGAAATTGCCGCTTGCGTCATCGTGCCTCCGATCGCTATTAATGATACGCATGAGTTGCCATTTTTCCAGCGGGCAACGTCACCGGGAAGGACTCCCCCGTGAGCTCAGCAATCGAAACCCTGACACGGCTGGCCGATGCCGCCGATCGCTTCGACCACTCCGCCGCCGACCTGCGTGAAACCCAGGTCGCGGCGCTCGACGAAAAACTCCGGCAGCACCACGACCGGATCAAGCTGCTCGGACACCGCGCGCGGGAAGCCGGTATCAGCGAGATCCGCGACCGTGCGGATATCGTGCCGCTGCTGTTCCCGCACTCGGTATACAAGAGCTATCCGGAAAGCTTTCTGATCGAGGAGAAGTGGGATCGGCTCGGCAAGTGGCTCGGCACCGTATCGCCCTACCCCATCAGCCCGATCGAGACCTCGGATATCACCGATATCGACGACTGGATCGGGCGGTTGCAGTCCGCTGGGCACTACGTCTCCTGTTCCAGCGGAACGACCGGTAAGTCGGCCATGCTGCTCGCCTCGGAGCGGGATATGGAGTGGTCGCGCAAGGATACGGTCAATGTCTTCTCCTGGGGTTCGGGTGTGCGGCCCGCACAGGACCGGCGGATGGTCGGGATCGCCGCCACCGCATCCGTCCCGAAGAACACCGTCATCGCCGCGGCCCAGCAGGCGGCATTCGGTGATCCGGCCAAAGAGCGTTTCCGCCTGCCCATTCCACCGATCACCGTCGGGTCGCTGACCAAAATGGTGGTGCTGCGCAAGAAGATCGCCGACGGCACCGCGCGACCGGAGGAATTGGCCGATTTCGACCGGACCTCCCGGGAGCGGCAGGAAGCACTCGACAAAGCGATGATCGCCGGCGCCGAGGCGCTCGTGCGATACCGCGCGGACAAGCTCTATATCTCGGGCATGTGGAATGCGTTGTACCAGGTGGCCGCGATCGTCCGGGATATGGGCTACTCCGCCGCGGACTTCCACCCCGACAACTGCCTTTATGTCGGCGGTGGGCTCAAGCGCGCCCAATTGCCGCCCGATTACCAGCAATTCGTCCACCAGAGTTTCAATATCCCAGCCGACCGGGACTTCCAGAACTACTCGATGCAAGAACTCAATTCCGGAATGCCCAAGTGCCGCAAGGGCGATCGCTATCACATACCACCATGGATCGTGCCGTTCATCCTCGACGAGGACGGTGCGACCCTGCTGCCGCACGAATCCGGTGAAATCGAAGGCCGCGCCGCATTTTTCGATCTCTCGCTGGACGGACGCTGGGGCGGCATCATCACCGGCGACAAGATCGCACTCGACGTCGACCCCTGCGCCTGTGGCAACAACGGCCCGTCGGTCCGCAATGACATCGTCCGATACGCCGATATCAAGGGCGACGACAAGATCGGCTGCGCCGGAACCGTCGACGCGTATGTTCGGGGGCTCTCATGACCATCGCCGACACCGAAGCCGTGGCGGCCGCGCCGTTCTTCCTGCGCGGCGAATTGCTCGAGGGTGACGACGTCACGCACCGCTCGCGCGATCTGGGCGTCACCTTCGCGACACCGAACATCCCGATGGACCGCGCGGTGCATCCGCGCAGTGAGGTGCCACCGCTGCTGAACGTCCCGCTCGCGGAGATCATCGATTTCCTCGTCGAGACCGGCCGACGGCTGCGCGCCCCCGAAAACCCTTTCGTGCGCGACTGCATCGACCGGATGTCGGCCACCCATGTCCTGCCGCGCGCCGTGCTGCAGGCACAGGTCATGGGTGCGGCGGCCTATCTCGACAAGCGGCTGCTCGAGACCGTGGTCGAACAGAATTTTCCGAACCCGCGGGCACTGGACGAGTGGATTCCCAAGCGCGACTTCACCGGTCGCCAGAGTTTCGTGCGGGCATTCGCACCCCGGCTGATCCATGTGCTGCCCGGCAACTCCCCCGGCGTCGCGGTGAAATCCATCGCCCACGGCGCGCTGGTCAAGGCGGTCAATCTGTTCAAGATGTCATCGAGTGATCCGTTCACCACGGTCGCGATCCTGCGGACCATGGCCGATATCGATCCCGACCACGCCATTGTGCGGTCGATGTCCGCGCTCTACTGGCGCGGTGGCGACGACGCGGTGGAGCGGGTGCTGTACCGGCCGCAGTATTTCGACAAGATCGTCGCCTGGGGTGGCGGCGATGCGATCGATAACGTGATCAAATACCTCGGGCCGGGCTTCCAACTGGTGTCCTTCGACCCGAAGACCTCGATATCGATGGTCGGCCGGGAGGCCTTCGCCTCGGAGAAGGCGCTCGACCTGGCGGCAGAACTCGCCGCCGCCGATGTGATGGTGCTCAACCAGGAGGCCTGCGTCGCAAGCCGTTTCGTCTATGTCGAGGCCGATCAGGCCGACGCCGACCGCTTCTGCGCCCGGCTGCACGCCCGCATCGTCGACAAGGCCGCCGAATCGGGCGACACCCGACCGCTCGATATCGATATGCGCGAACAGATCGACACTCTCATAATGCTCGACGACGAGTTCCAGGTCTGGGGACGGACCGACGGCAAGGGCCTGGTGATCCGTTCCGATGAACCGGTGGACTTCCACCCGATCAACAAGACCGCCAACGTCGTTCGCGTGGACAGCCTCGACGCGGCGATGAAATACGTCAATGTGGCGACGCAGACGGTCGGCTTCTTCCCGTTCGACCGGATGGCCGACTACCGCGACCGGCTGGCCAGCGGCGGCGCCCAGCGCATCGTCCGCCTCGGCGAAGCCGGACCGAGCACAATCGGCAACCCGCACGACGCGATGTATCCGCTGCACCGCTTCGTGCACTGGATGGCGCACGAAGACGGACTCGCGCCCTACTAATGCCCCGGCTGCACGCCGAGCGCAGTCGAAAGGTGGCTCGCCACGTTGTCCGACACCGCAATTCGACTGCGCTCGGCGGGATGGTGCCACGGACGGAGGCCCTAGCCGGCCCGATCGTTCTTTGCGGCGGCGGGGTTGGCATCGGGCAGCCGGACCGCGACCCGGACCTGGAACGTCAGTGAGCGGGTCGGCAGCACCATTACCGCGCCCAGCGCCGCGGAACGCCGCACCGCGACGGCATGTGCCCCGACCGGCCCCCACCACCAACTCCAGCCACAGCCGTGCAATGCGAGAATGCGGGCGGTGCTGGTGAAGTCCACGGCCTCGAGTCCGACGGCGTCGATGAACAGCCCGCTCAGCGCGATGGATCCGAACAGTATCGACGGTGAGACCCCGTCACAGACCACGTGCACAGTCCCGGCCGGGCCGACACACCGCGCTGCCCGGTCCAATACGGCACGACGACTCTTCGCACTGCCCGAAACCAGCGCGACGGCTTCCGACCCCGCCGTCAAGCGCCGGGTCCTTCCAGGATCGTCACCGCCGACACCGCCGTCGGCCCACCTAGGTTGTGCGCCAAGCCGATACGCGCACCGTCGACCTGATTGACCGCGGTGCCGCGCAACTGCTGGAACAACTCGACGCACTGGGCCACGCCGGTCGCCCCCGGCGGATGTCCCTTGGCCTTCAGGCCGCCACTCGGATTCACCGGCAGCGCGCCGCCGACCTCGGTGACCCCGTTCTCGATCAGTTTAGCGGCCCCGAATCGCTCGGCGAAGCCGAGGTCCTCGTAGCTGATCAGTTCGATACCGGTGAAGAAGTCGTGCACCTCGGCGACATCGACATCCGCGGGAGTCAGACCCGCCATCGAGAAGGCCGCCTCGGCGGCTCGCACGGTGGCGGGGAATGTCGTCATATCCCGCTTGTGCTGGTGCATCACCGAATCCAGACCGAGGCCCACGCCGCGGATCCACACCGGGCGATCGGTATAGCGGTCGACCACATCCGCCGCGGCGAGCACCAGCGCCGCCGCACCGTCACTCTGCGGTGCGCAGTCGTATAGCCCGAACGGTCCGGCCACGATCGGCGCCGCCAGCGCCTGTTCCACGCTGATCTCGAAACGCAAGCGGGCCTTGGGATTACGCACACCATGCCGATGGTTCTTCACCGCGACCATGGCCAAATGCTGTCTGGTCGCGGGCGATTCGTGCAGATATCGGGCCACGTGCAGCGCGAATCCGACGGGCGCGATCAGGCCGAGTGGGTAGTCCCAGGCCATATCGCGCGCCATCGCCTCCCATTCCCACAGCATGTCCTTCTGCGCGGTCTCGCGTAACTTGTCCGCGCCGACGACAAGGGCCACGTCGAAAGCACCGGAGGCGATGCCGAACAGGGCGTTGCGTACCGCGTCATTTCCTGTTGCACAGGAGTTTTCGACCCGCGTCACCGGCAAATCCGGGAGCCCGAGCGCATCGGCGACAATCCCGGCCGGGAACCCGTCGGTATTGCCCATCGCACCGAACCAGGCCGCCTGCAGATCGGCGGTGGCCAACCCTTTGTCGATGCTGGCGGCGCATTCGGCGAATGCCATCGGCACCAGATCCTTGACGCCGAGGGCGAAATGCTCGGCGAAAGGCGTCATGCCCGCACCGACGATAGCCACTTCCCTCACTGGGTGACCTCCGGTTCGAATGCGTATCCATAGTCGGGCACCCCGGAACGCACCGCGACCCGGCGCAGCACCATCCGGCCGCGGTCCCCGATCGCCACTGTGCCCGGATCGGTGCCCGTCACCTTCGCCAGCGCCCGCACCCCGACACCGTCGAGTTCGATGATCACCAGGGTGTACGGACTTCTCAGCCCCGGCACCGGTATCCCGACGGTGACCTCGGTGTACACCGTGCCGGTGCGCGGCAGCGGCACCAGGGTGTAGTCGGTGCTCAGACCGCCGTCCGCGGCGACCCGATAGCGCGGCGGGAAGTCCAGTTCGTCACTGCCGGAGTGTTTTCCGGCCTCCCAGCGCACCTTCGCCTCGAATGCGCGCTCGTAGGCGGCCAGCGAGATCGGAATCTCGGATCCGGGCCACAGCTGTCCTTCGGGCAGCTCTCTGGCCGTCGACTCGCGCCGGTGCAGCACCGCCGTACCGGTGGCCACCGTGATACCGGACAGGCTGGCCTGCTCCACCCCCACCAGCAGACCCGTGCTGCCCCATTCGGCCATGGTCGCCAAGGCGAACAGCCCGGCGCTGGCGCCGACCGTCGGCAGCGACGGCGGGCCGCCGAGGCACAGCGCGGCCGCCTGTTTGTCGTCGACCCCGGCCACCGCCACCGGCGTATCCAGCCAGGCCGCAGCCAGCGAGGCCAACAGGCCGCGCGTGTGCAGCAGTCGCGGATCGCCGTAATCATGCACGGCCCCAACGGCATTGCGGGTGCGCACCGGCAGGCTGCGCGCCACCCGGGCGGCGGTGCGCACCTGCAGGCCGTGATCGGAGACCAACGCCGCGGCCGCGCCCGCGGGCTCGGTATCGACCCCGATGATCAGCGTGCGCGACCGGGCGGAACTGAGCGAGTCGAGGGTGGCGGGCGCGCCGCCGAGCCGCTCGATCACCTCCAGTTCCGGATCCAGCCCCAGCCCCGCCAGCAGGACCGCGGCATTACTGCTTTCCACCAGCGGCAGATCACGACTGACCACAATCACCCGTTCCACCGGACCGGCGTCGTGCAGCGCGGCGCGGCCGGCCTCCACGGCCAGGGTGATCGCGTCCTCGTCGTCACCGAGCACCCGATGGCGCTGGGCACCCCAGCACGGCAGGTAGGTCCCTATCGAAGCGATGTAGGTCATGGATACTCCAGCGAATTACGTGATCGCACCCGCGGTTTTGAGCGCGATGATGCGGTCCCAGTCCAGGCCGAGTTCGAGCAGGACCTCGTCGGTCTGCGCGGCGAACTCCGGGCCCGGACGCAGGTCCGGTGCGGTGAGATCGAACTGCACCGGACTCGAAACCAGCTGCAGCTCACCGGCTTTGCGGACATATTCGTTCGCCTGCACCTGCGGATCATCGATCGCCTGGAGCGCGTCCTGCACCGGCGCCCACGGACCGGACAGGGTCGCGAAACGCTCGGTCCACTCGGCGAGCGTGCGGGTGGCGAACACCTCGCGCAGGATCTGCACCGCCGCAGCGGTGTTGGTCGCGATCGCGGCGGCATCGGCGAACCGCGGATCTTCCACGAGGTCCGGCCGGTCGATATGTCGGCATACATCGGCCCAGAATTTGCCGGGCTGCAACATGACCAGCGACAGATACCGACCGTCCTTGGTGGCGTACAACCCCGACAGCGGATTCGACGGCGAACCGTGTGATCCGGTCGGAAACGCCCGCAGCGGCTCCCCCATATACGCCGAGAGCGCGATGGTGTGTCCCATCGACCACAGCCCGCTGCTCAGCAGCGACACATCCACGATCGACGGCTCGCCCGTGCGTTCCCGCTTCAGCAGCGCGGCCGCGATGCCGCCCGCCAGATTGGTTCCGGAGATGGTGTCGCCGAATGCCGGGCCGGGCGGAGGGATCAGCCCGTCGATATCGGGCGGGGTGATGGTGGCGGCGACGCTGCCGCGGCACCAGTAGGCGGTCATGTCGTAGCCGCCCTTATCGGCCTCCGCGCCGCGCGGACCGAGACCGCTGCCGCGGGCATAGATGATCGTCGGGTTCACCGCGCGAATGTCGTCGACATCGATACCGAACTTGCTTCGGTGCTGCGGCAGGAAACTGGTCAGGAATACGTCCGCGGTCTTGGCCAGGTCGTGGATCACCGCCCGGCCCTCCGGCACCGACATATCTACGCCGATACTGCGCTTGCCCCGATTGGCATGTTCCACATTGGGATTGGGATCGCCCTCGACCTTGAAGGTGGCGATCTGACGCAGCCCGCGCTGTGGGTCACCGGTGACCGCGTGCTCGACCTTGATCACGTCCGCACCCCAGTCGGACAGCACTGCGCCCGCGGACGGCACGAACCCGTACATCGCGACCTCGAGGACGCGGATCCCGTCGAGTGGCCCCCCGCTCATGCCGCCACCTCGCTAGCGCTCGGCGGCGTCACGAGCGGGCGCCCGGCTGTGTTGATTGTTCGCTCGCTGCGCTCGCTCATCGGACCGCCGCCGCGAAGGTCTTGATCTCCAGGAATTCCGTCAACCCGTCGACTCCCATCTCCCGGCCGATGCCGGACTGCTTATAACCGCCGAAGGGCGCGTCGGCGGCGAAGTAGTTGCCGCCGTTGATGCTCATGGTGCCGGTGCGGATACGCCGCGCCACCGCCAGCGCCCGCTCCTCGTCGGCGCTGAACACGCCGCCGGAAAGGCCGTAGATCGAGTTGTTCGCGATCCGGACGGCATCGTCGTCGTCCTCGTACGGGATCACCGCGAGCACCGGCCCGAAGACCTCCTCCTGGGCGATTTCGCTGTCCGGATCGACACCTGCCAGCAGCGTCGGCAGGTAGAAGAAGCCCGGGTCGACCTTCTTGCCACCGGTTACCAGTTGGGCACCCGCCGCCACCGCGCGCTGCACCAAGCCGTCGACCTTGTCGCGCTGGCGCTCGCTGATCAACGGGCCCATATAGGTTTTCGGATCGGCGGGGTCGCCGTAGCGCACGTGCGCGAAGTTCTGCGCGACCAGCTCCACGATCGCGTCGTGGTCTTTGCGCGGCACCAGCAGCCGGGACGTCAACGCGCAGCCCTGCCCGGCATGGACGACAATGCTGAACGCCGCGAACTGCGCTGCCGTCCGGTAGTCGGCGTCGTCGAGCAGGATCGCGGCCGATTTGCCGCCGAGCTCGAGGAACACTCGCTTCAGCGTCTCGCTCGCGGCGGCCATGATCTTGCGTCCCACCGGCGTCGAACCGGTGAAGGTGACCACGTCTACATCGGGATGCGTCGTCATCCGTTCGCCGACAGCCACATCCGAGGAGGTGAGCACATTGACCACACCGGCGGGAATGTCGGTGTGGCGCGCGATGATCTCGCCGAGCGCCAGGGTGGCCAGCGGCGTATCCGGTGCGCCCTTGAGTACCACCGTGCAGCCGGCCGCGAGCGCGGGCGCGAGCTTGGCCAAGGCGAGCTGATGCGGATAGTTGTAAGCCGCGATGGCCGACACCACGCCCGCGGCTTCCTTCTCGACCCAGCGCCGGTGGCGCTGACCCCGGATTTCGATATCGCCGAGGTCCTCGCTGAAGGAGAACTTCGACAGCAGTCCGGCGTAGAAGCGGACGATCTCGAAGGGAATCTCGAGCTGGTTACCCTGCGTGAGCTGCCTGGTCGCGCCGACCTCCGCGATCGTCAGCTCCCGCAGTTCTTCGACGTTATCGCGAAACGCCTGGTAGAGCTGTTCGAGGCAGTGCGCGCGGAATGCGGCGTCAGTGGCCCAGGTCGTGGTGTCGAAGGCCCGCCGGGCCGCGGCGATGGCCGCGTCGGTCTCGGCGCGGCCCGCCTCCGGTGCGTACCCGTACACCTCGCCCGTCGCGGGATTGAGCGAGGCGAGCGTGCGCCCGGTCTCGATCAACTGTCCGTCGACGAGCAGCCGCCGGGTCGGAATCTGCTCCGTCCGGGCGGCCACTTCTTCTTGCACTGACATCCGGTCTCCTCCGCTACGCAATGGAAACTTCATTCTCGCTATTGGAGAATCATACGTTCATCGCTTGCGCGACTGTAGCAACAATCCCGAAATAGGCAACCAATGTCGCGCGCGGATGACATCGGTACTCGCATGTCGATTCCCCCCATCACCCGGGAAGTCTTGCGCGTACGATCGACGCGAGAGTACGGTTCTCAACATCCGGAAGGGAGATTCTTGCGTGAAAACCGCTGTGGTCACCGGAGGCGCCTCGGGCATCGGCCTCGGCATCGTCGAGCGCCTGCGCGCCGACGGCTTGCACGTCGCCACCCTCGACCTGAACCCGTCCGCCGAGGACGACTTCGCCTATCAGGTCGATGTGACGAAACCGGACGAGATCGCGGCGGCGTTGACCGATGTGCGCACGAAGCTCGGTCCGATCACCGTGCTGGTCAATGCCGCCGGAATCGAGAAGTACCGCCGCTTCCAGAACCTCACCTTCGAGGAGTGGCAGCGCATCATCGATGTCAACCTGCACGGCGTATTCCACACCGTCCAAGCCGTTCTGCCGGATATGACGGCCGCGAACTGGGGACGCATCGTCAATATCTCCTCCTCCAGCACCCACTCCGGCCAGCCGTTCATGGCGGCGTACGTGGCGGCCAAGTCCGGACTCAACGGCCTCACCAAATCGCTTGCGCTGGAACTGGGTCCGTACGGGATCACCGTCAACGCGGTCCCGCCGGGCTTCATCGATACCCCCATGCTGCGCCGGTCCGAGGAGAAGCAGCTGCTCGGCGGAACCATCGAGGAGCACATCCAGCGCACCCCGGTGCGCCGGGTCGGCCGCCCCGCCGATATCGCCGCCGCCTGCTCGTTCCTGATCTCCGAGGACGCCGGCTACATCACCGGACAGATCCTCGGCGTCAACGGCGGCCGTAATACCTGAACCCGTCCGTGCCCCGGCACGGACGGTGCAGCCCAGAAGAAGTAGGACCGAAAGGAAGAGCCGTGGGACGTGTGGAGGGCAAGGTCGCCTTCGTCACCGGAGCCGCGCGAGGCCAGGGCCGCAGCCACGCGGTGAAGCTCGCCGAGGAGGGTGCCGACATCATCGCGGTGGACATCTGCCGTGATATCGAGAGCATCCAGTACTCGCTATCGCGACCGGAGGATCTCGAGGAGACCACCCGTCTCGTCGAGAAAACCGGCCGGCGCATCATCGCCGAACAGGCCGACGTGCGCGACCGAGCGCAACTCGCCGCGGCGATCGAGCGCGGTATCGCCGAATTCGGTCATCTCGACATCGTGGTGGCCCAGGCGGGCATCGCCGGTATGAAGGGCGAGCCGCAGTGGCAGGCCTGGACCGATGTCATCGATACCAACCTGATCGGCGTCATCAATGCCGTACAGGCGGCACTACCGCATCTCGGCGCCGGTGCATCGATCATCGCCACCGGTTCGACCGCGGCGCTGATGGACTTTTCGAAGGTCGATCAGCCGGGTAAGGATCCGGGCGGCGTCGCCTATATGGTCGCCAAACGCCTTCTGTCGCAATATATCCACGAGATCGCCACGCACTTGGCCCCGAGCAGTATTCGGGCCAATGTCGTGCACCCGACCAATTGCGACACCCCCATGCTGCACAGCGAGCCGATGTATCGGTCGTTCCGGCCGGATCTCGAACACCCCACCCGCGCGGACGCCGAACCCGCCTTCTTCGTGCAGCAGGCCATGCCGGTCCCCTATGTCGATCCGGAGGAGATCAGCAACGCGGTGTTGTTCCTGGCCTCCGACGAGTCCCGTTTCATCACCGGTACCCAGTTGCGGGTCGACGCCGGCGGCTATCTGAAGTGGTACGACTACCGCGTCTGAAGGGAAGAAATACCGTGAAGGTTCGAGTCGATGACGAGCGCTGTCAGGGGCACACGCTGTGCGCGATGATCGCCCCGAAAGTGTTCGAACTCAGTGAAATCGACGGGCATTCGTCACCGGTCAGCGAAGACGTTCCCGCCGATCAGCAGGACAACGTGCGCGAGGCCGTCCGGTCCTGCCCCGAGCGGGCGATCTCCAGCACCGAATAGAGGAACCGCCGATGACCGATATCGCATCCGATGCCGAGCGCAGACAGCCGGAATTTCATTTCGATCGACACACCCCGCAATATCGCGGACAGTTCGTCGACATCACCCAGCAGATGCAGAGCGAATGCCCGGTCGCCTGGACCGAAACCTATGGCGGGCACTGGGTGGCCGCGGGTAACCGCGAAGTGTTCGAACTGGCCCGGTGCCCGCACATCTCCAACGACAACGACCCCAACGGTGAACGTCGTGGCTACAAGGGAATTTCCATTCCGACCCCGGAACGCGGCCAGGGTATTCGCGCGGGCATCCTGGAAATGGACCCGCCCGAACAGCGGGAACTGCGCTCGGCGCTGAATCCGTATCTATCCCCCGCGGCGGTGCAGCGCTGGATTCCGTTCGTCGACGAAATCGTGCGCGCCGGCATCGACGAGCAGATCGAAAGCGGCAGCATCGATTTCGTCGACGAGTTGGCCAATATCGTGCCGGCGGTGCTCACCCTGGCGATGCTGGGCATCCCGCTGGATAAATGGACCATCTACAACGAACCGGCGCACGCCTCGGTGTACACCCCACCGGATTCGCCGGACACCCCGCGAATCGCCGAGATGCACCGCGCCATGGGCCTGGACCTGCTGACGAATTACCTGGAGGTCAAACAGAATCCGCGGCCGGGCATGCTGCGCGCCGTCGCGGAGTCCACCCTGAACGGCGAGCCGATCTCCGATATGGACGCGCTCGGCATGCTGAGCCTCATTATCGGCGGCGGCTTCGACACCACCACCGCGCTCACCGCGCACGCACTGGAATGGCTGTCGGAGAATCCGGATCAGCGCGAATTGCTCAGCCGGGAACGCGATCTCATGCTGGATTCGGCGACCGAGGAGTTCCTGCGCTACTTCACCCCCGCACCGGGTGACGGCCGCACCTTCGCCCAGGATTGCGAGGTCGGGGGCAAGCAGTTCGCCGAGGGTGAGCGGTTGTGGCTGTCGTGGGCGATGGCCAACCGGGATCCCGAGGTGTTCGACAACCCCAATGAGATCGATATGGAGCGACGGGGCAATCGGCACTACAGCTTCGGTCTCGGCGTGCACCGCTGCATCGGTTCCAATATGGCGCGCATGGTGTTCAAGCGAATGCTGCTCGCGGTGTTCGACCGGATGCCGGACTATCGCTGCGATCCCGAGGACGCCGTACATTACGACACCATCGGCGTCATCCAGGGCATGCGGCATCTGCCGGCCACCTTCACCCCCGGTCCCCGGCTGGGCGCCGGACTGGACGAAACCCTGGCGAAACTGCAGCGCGTCTGCGATGAGCAGCGGCTGGCCGAACCGGTCACCGTGCGCAAGGGCGACGCCCAGATCTGACGAAAGAGCGAGGAGGCGATATGGGCGAAGCATCGGGACGTCCACTGCCATTGCTCACCCTCGAGAACGAGTTCTTCTGGACCTCGGGGAGCGATGGCACGCTGCGCATACAGGAATGTGAATCCTGTGCGGCACTGATCCATCCACCGCAGCCGGTGTGCCGGTACTGCCGTGGACACGAGATGGGAGTGCGTGCCGTCTCGGGCTTCGCCACACTCGCCGGCTTCACCGTCAACCACCGTTTCGGTGTGCCGGGACTGCCCGCGCCCTACGTCGTGGCACAGGTAGCGCTCGAGGAGGATCCGCGAGTTCGGTTGACCACCAATGTGATCGACTGCGATCCGGATGCCCTGGTCCTCGGCATGCGGCTCGAGGTGGTCTTCCAACAGGACGACGACGTCTGGTTGCCGCTGTTCCGGCCCGTCGAAACACAGCCGGAACCGGCCCCGCTGCCCGTGGACGATATTGCGCCACAAGAGTTCTGGCGGCACGTGCGCCCCATGGTGCGGTCGGAAAAGTTCGAAGACCGGGTCGCGCTCACCGGAATCGGTAGGTCACCGATCGGTCGGCGGCTGCAGGTGCCGCCGCTGCGGCTGACCATCCAGGCCTGCGAAAATGCGGTCGCCGATGCCGGACTGACGCTGGACGATATCGACGGCCTGTCGACCTATCCTGGCGGCGGCAATATGGGTGGATTCAGCGAGGGCGGTATCACTGCTCTGGAGTCTGCCCTCGGCATCCGGCCGACCTGGTACAACGGCGGCATCGAAACCTTCGGCCCCGGTGGGGCGGTCATCGCGGCCATGCTCGCGGTCGCGGGCGGGCTGGCCCGGCATGTGCTGTGCTTCCGGACCCTGTGGGAAGCCACCTTCAATGATCTGATGCGCACGGGCAAGATCAAGCCCTCGGGTGGGCGCACACCCGGCTGGATGGCCCCCTTCGGCGCCACCTCGGCGGCACATACCTTGGCGCAGAACGCACAACGGCATTTCCATCGCTATGGCACCACTCGCGAAACCCTCGGCTGGATCGCATTGAATCAGCGCGCCAATGCCGAACTCGAGCCGACCGCGATCTATCGAGATCCGATGACCATGCAGGATTACCTCGAGGCGCGCACGATCACCACCCCGTTCGGGCTCTACGACTGCGATGTGCCCTGTGACGGCGCGATAGCGGTCATCGTCTCCAGCGTGGACGCGGCGCGCGATCTGGCCAAACCACCGGTGCTGGTGGAGGCGGTCGGCACCCAGATCATCGAGCGGATCGAGTGGGATCAGAGCACCCTCACCCACGAACCACAGGTGCTCGGCCCGGCCGCGCACCTGTGGACCCGAACCACGTTGCGCCCCACCGACGTCGATGTCGCCGAGCTGTACGACGGCTTCACCTTCAACTGCCTGTCCTGGCTGGAGGCTCTCGGCTTCTGCGGTATCGGCGAGGCCAAGGACTTCCTCGACGGCGGTAAGAACATCGCCCGCGACGGCCTGCTGCCGCTCAATACCCACGGGGGCCAGCTCTCGCACGGCCGCACCCACGGCATGGGCCTGCTGCACGAGGCGATCCTGCAGCTGCGCGGTGAAGCCGGTGCGCGTCAGGTCGCCGACGCTCGCATCGGTGTGGTGTCGAGCGGCGGGCTCACCCCCGGCGGGGCAATGCTGCTGCGGAGCGATTCATGACGATTACCGAATCCGATTTCTCCCTGCTGACCGACGACGACCCGATTCCGGTGGTCACCGAGGTCGACGGCATCCCGATGTCGGGGTTGTTGGCCGAGGCGCGGACACCACGGGCGGTCGTGCTCGCCCTGCACGGCGGGGCCACCACCTCGGCGTATTTCGACTGCCCGGACCATCCGCGACTGTCACTGCTGCGGCTGGCCGCCGCGGCCGGATACACCGTGCTGGCCCTGGACCGGCCCGGATACGGCAGCTCCCACACGCACGCCGACGAACTCGCCGACCCACAGCGCCGTGTCGATCTGATGTACGCGGCCGCCGAGCAGCATCTCGGATCGCTGCCCCGCGGCGCGGGCACCTTCTTGCTCGCCCATTCCGCCGGTAGTGAATTGGCACTGCGGATGGCGGCCGACGAGCGCGGCCGCGAGTTGCTCGGCCTCGAATTGGCCGGGACCGGGCTGGAACATCAGCAGGAGGCCTACGACATTCTGTGGGGACCGGATCCGCAAGGGCGGCGGCGCATGCGGCGCGACGGTGTGCCGGGCGGCGTCACCGAACTGCTGTGGTATCCGGCCCGGCTGTACCCGCCCGAGTTGGTCGGCGGTGCGCGGATCGGGTCCTATGGCCCACGCTACGAAGGGAATTCGGTCGAGGACTGGCCGACGGTCACCTTCCCCACCCTTGCCGCCGAGGTTCGGATTCCGGTGCGGTTCACCGTCGGCGACCACGAACGGGTGTGGCGCAACGATCCGGAGGCCCTCGCCGAGGTCGCCGCCCGGTTCACCGCCGCACCCAGGGTCGTGCTCAATATCCAGCCCAACAGTGGCCACAACCTCAGCATGGGACATACGGCCGCCGCCTACCACCTCGGGCTGCTGGCCTTCGCCGAAGAAGCCGCCGTCGCCCGGAGCACCGGCGAATTCCACGGCCCGGCAATACAATTCAACGGTGCCACACAGGAGGAGAACTGATGGACGTCGTCGATGTCGCCATCGCACTCGTGCGACTCGTCGTGGGCGGCACCATGATCGCCCACGGGGTCAATCACTGGGTGGGCGGCGGCAAGATCGCGGGCACCGCGCGCTGGTTCAGCGGCCTCGGACTGCGCGGTGGAGTCCTGCACGCGTGGCTGAGCGTCGTCACCGAAATCGGTGCCGGCGTCTTGTTGATCGTCGGGCTGCTGACTCCGCTAGCGTGTGCGGCGGTCATCTCGGTGATGGCGGTCGCAGGCTTGCTCGCCCACCGCACCAACGGATTCTTCGTATTCAAAGAGGGTTACGAGTATGTGCTCGTGCTCGCGGTCGTTTCGCTGGCGCTGGGGCTGCTCGGGCCCGGGTGGCTGTCCATCGATCACGCCGCCGATATCGAGATAACGGGTTGGGCCGGTGGCGGCATCGCTCTCGGGGTCGGCCTGGTCGCCACCGCGGGCCTGCTCGCCGTGTTCTGGCGGCCCGAAGCGAAAGGCGAAGCGTGATGCGGGTCGGATTCATCGGACTCGGCAGCCAAGGTGCACCGATGGCACGCCGGATCGTCGACTCCGGATATGAGACAACGCTGTGGGCGCGGCGGCCCGCCTCGCTCGAGCCGTTCGCCGATACGGCGGCGAAGGTCGCCGCATCACCAGCGGAACTGGCCGCCGCGAGCGATCTCGTCTGCCTCTGCGTGGTCGGCGACGCCGACGTCCGCGAAGTCGTGACGGGCGCAGACGGAGTACTGGCGGGCATGGCCGCGGGCACGATCATCGCCGTGCACAGCACGGTGCATCCGGACACCTGCCGCGGGCTCGCAGATATCGCTGTGGCACAGGGGGTTTCGATCATCGATGCACCGGTCAGCGGTGGCGGCGCGGCCGCCGCCGACGGCCGGTTGCTGGTGATGGTCGGCGGCTCGACCGATATCGTCGAACGCGCTCGCCCGGTATTCGAGACCTACGCCGAGCCCGTCGTACATCTGGGCCCGCTCGGCGCCGGACAGACCGCCAAGCTGCTCAACAACCTGCTCTTCACCGCGAATCTCGCCACGGCGGCAAGCACTCTCGCGCTCGGTACGTCGATCGGTATCGATCCGACCCGCCTCGGCGAGGTGATCTCGCACGGCACCGCCGACAGCTTCGCGCTCGGCCGTATCGTCTCCGCGGGCGGCACCCTGGACCGGATCGCCGCGCACGCCGGGCCGCTGCTGCGCAAGGATGTCGGTCTGATCGCGGACCTGGCCGCCGCCGCGAGCGCCGAACCCGGCATCGTGCTCGACGCCGCGGACGCGACCCTCGCGATGATCGATCATCCGCGCTGATGCGCGTCGGATTCCTCGGCGCCGGGCGGATGGGGCGTCCCATGGTGGAGCGGCTGGTCCGGGCCGGACATGAGGTGTGCGCGCTCGGCCGGTCGCTCGATGCACGCCGGGCCCTCACCGAGATCGGCGCGCAGGCGGTATCCGCCCCCGCGGCCGTCGGGACCAACGCCGATCTGGTCATCGTGTGCGTCTTCACCGATGAACAGGTTCGAGCGGTATGTCTCGGCACACCGTTGCTGGCCGCCATGCCATCCGGGTCGACTCTCGTCCTGCACACCACCGGCAGTCCGCACACGACGGCGGCCATTGCCGCCGAAGCCGTTGCCTCACATGGCATCCAGGTGCTCGACGCGCCCGTCAGCGGCGGCCCACCCGATATCACGGCCGGGCGGCTCACCCTCTTCGTCGGTGGCCCGGTCGAGACCGTGGACCGGGTCCGGCCCGTGCTGGCCGCCTACGGCGACCCGATTCTGCACGTCGGTCCGCTCGGCGCGGGCCAGCGCGTCAAGTTGGTCAACAATGCCGTTTTCGCCGCACAGCTCGGAATACTCACCGCAGCAGTGGATCTCGGGAAACAGCTGGGCGTTGCCGAGACCACCCTGTTGGCCGCGCTGCCGCACGGCAGTGCCGCAAGTCGCGCGCTGACCGGTGTCGCGGGCCGGGGGTCGGTCGCCGAATTCAGCGCATCGGTCGGCGAATTCGTCGGCAAGGATGTCGCGGCGGTCCGGTCGATCGCCGCCGAACTCGGCATCGATCTCGGCCTGCTCGACGACGCGATCGACAACCGGCACTGACGAATGGAAGGGCGCCCCGAACCTGCTGCCGGTGCAGGTTCGGGGCGCCGCTCCCACCGCGCCACGCTGCGCGGGTGAGCCATCAGACTCGGGCGGGAACTTCCGCTTCGGTCTGCTCGGCCGGACGGGCGACCATCGCACGACGGACCGGAATGGCCATCGCGACCAATGCCGCCAGGACCGATACGCCACAGCCGATCAAGAACGCGACGCGGAAACCGTCCTCGGTGGGGATGCTGTGACCGCCGACCGTGACGGTCAGCTGTGCCAGCACCGCGCCGACCACGGCCGCGGAGACCGAGGTGCCGATCGAGCGCATCAGGGTGTTGAAGCCATTGGCGGCGGCGGTCTCCGACTGCGGCACCGCACCCATGATCAGGGCGGGCATGGCGCCGTAAGCGAAACCGACACCCGAGCTGCAGATGATGTTCACGATCAGCAGTCCCCAGGTACTGCCCATCAGGACCTGCGCGGAGCCGTAGCCGATGGCCATGACGACCGCACCGACGACAAGGGTGAACTTCGGACCGCGCATCGCCGACAGCTTCGCGCCGACCGGGGAGATGAGCATCATCATGATGCCGGCGGGGGCCATCCACAGACCCATCGCCATCATCGACTGGCCGAGACCGTAGCCGAGTGAACTCGGCAGCTGCATCAACTGCGGGACACTCAACTGCAATGCGTACATACCGACGCCGATGGCGACCGTCGCGAGGTTGGTGACGAGCACCTGCGGCCGAGCGGTCACCCGCAGGTCGACCAGCGGCTCGACGGTTCGCAGCTCCCACCAACCCCACACCAGCAGCACCACTACGGCCGCGACGAACAGGCCGAGAATGCTGCCGCTCGTCCAACCCCACGTCGCGCCCTTGGACACGGCGAGTAGCAGCGACACCAGGCCGGCGCCGAGCAGTACCGCACCGAGTCCGTCGAAACGACCCGACGGTCCTTCGGCAATACCTTCCGGGACGACCAGCGTGATCAGCGCGGTGGCGACCGCGACCAGCGCCGCCGCCGCCCAGAACAGCACCCGCCAGTTGCTGTACTCGGTGACCGCCGCCGCCAACGGCAGACCGAGCGCGCCACCGATCCCGAGCGAAGAGCTGATCAGTGCGATGGCCGAGCCGAGCCGCTCGGGCGGCAGCACATCCCGCAGCAGTGCGACGGCCAGCGGGATGGTGCCGAAGCCGAGGCCCTGCAGGCCGCGGCCGATGATCATCGGCAGCAATGAACCCGCCATGGCACAGACCACCGAGCCGACGATGAGCGGCACGGTCGAGGCGATCACCATCCGGCGCTTGCCGAACATATCGCCGAGGCGTCCAGCGACCGGAGTGGCGACCGCACCCACGAGCAGGGTGACCGTGACGACCCAGGACGTATTGGCCGCCGAGGAATTCAGAATCTGCGGCAACTCGCCGAGCAATGGCACTACCAGCGTCTGCATCAGCGACGCGACGATGCCGGTATAGGCCAGCACCGCCAGGATGGCGCCTGGCCGGACAGCGGAATCAGGCTTGTCCACCTAAATCTCCCTCGGACTCACAACAATCAGCGTGTATCGTACACCACATGTGTATCATGCATTCCACGTGAACAATACACGCACTATGTGTGATGCACATCTCCGAGGAAGGAAGGCATGGACAAGCGCATACAACTGATCGAGTTCGAGACCTTGCTACTCGGCCACTACCGACTGAGCCCGCAGCATCGGCGCACCGATGACCCGCTGGAGCGCAGCTCGTATCTGCTACTGAGCCGGCTGCGGATCCAGGGCCCGATGTCGCTGCGACAGCTCAGCGACGCCCTGGGATTGGATGTGTCGACGCTGCATCGGCAGACCGCCACACTCCTGAGCACCGGACTCGTCGAACGCATCCCCGACCCCGACGGCGGTATCGCGCGCAAGTTCCGCGTCACCGCTGCCGGAGGTCAACGCCTCGATCGGGAGCGTGCTGTCATCATCGAGGTACTGGCAGCGGTGACGCAGGATTGGACCGCCGAGGAGCGCGCCGAATTCGCCCACTATCTGGAGCGTTTCAACAGCGATATCGAACGCCTGTACGGACGAACATGGCCGCGCCCCGACTCGAGCGCCCGGCGATCAAGATCAGGTGGAAACCATGGCGGCATCGGCCGAGTAGCCCCCGCCACCAGCTCCACCTGATCTTGATCGCCGCGCGTCGAGCGGACGCTCGGTAGGTCGCTCAGCTGACCAGCGTGTCGTGGCCTTCCCAATACTGGGCGCGCAGTTGGCGTTTGTAGAGCTTGCCGCTGGGATCACGGGGCAATTCGGTGACGAAGTCGACCGTGCGCGGGCATTTGTAGGAGGCTAGTTCCGCGCAGCAGTAGGCGATCAGCTCGGCCGCGATCTCGGCACCGGCGGCAGCCGGATCGACCAGTTGGACAACGGCTTTCACTGCCTCGCCCATTTCCTCGTCCGGCACGCCGAGCACGGCTGCGTCGGCGACCGCGGGATGTGCGGCGAGGACGTTCTCGGCCTCCTGCGGGTAGATATTGACACCACCGGAAATGATCATGTGGGCCTGCCGATCGGTCAGGTACAGATAGCCGTCGGCATCGAGATAGCCCATATCGCCGAGTGTGCGCCACCCCTTCTCATGAGTCACCGAAGCGGTCTTCGCGGCATCGTGGTGATATTCGAACGGCCGTCCCCCACCGAAATACACCACCCCGACCTGGCCGAGCGGCAACTCCTCGCCATCCGCGCCGACAATGTGACACTCCTGCGCCGGTCTGCCCACCGAGCCCGGATGTGCTAGCCACTCCTCGGCGCTGATGTAGGTGTTCCCGACATCCTCGGTCCCGGAGTAGTACTCGCTGACGATCGGTCCCCACCACTGCAGCATCTGCCGTTTCACCGGTACGGGGCACGGCGCCGCCGAGTGGACCACATTCACCAGACTGGAGATGTCGTAGCGTTCGCGTTCGGCCTTCGGCAACCGCAGCAGGCGCACGAACATCGTCGGCACCAGTTGCGCGTGCGTGACCCGATGACGCTCGATCAGGTCCAGACATTGCCGAGGATCGAAGCGTTCCATCACGATCACGGTCGCGCCGATTCGATGCCACGACATCGAGAACACCAGTGGCGCACCGTGATACAGCGGTGCGGGCGATAGATACACCGCATCCGCACTGGCACCGCTCACCAGCAGACCTCGCGCGATCTGCACCGGCGCCGACGACGGATCGCCGAGCGGAGCGGCAGGCAATGGTTTGCGAACTCCCTTGGGCTGCCCGGTTGTTCCCGAGGAGTACAACATTTCCCGGCCTTCGCATTCGTCGGAGCCGAGCGGATGCGGCGATGTCGCCGTCAGCACATCCTCGTACTGCTCGAAACCGACCAGCTCCCCCACCGCCACAATCCGGACCGGGATAGCGGAGAGGTCGAGCTCGGCCACCACCTCGGCCATGGACTCGCTGGTAATCAGCGCGGTGGCACCGCAGTCGTCCAGGATGTACTGCACCTCACCGGGTTTCAGATGCCGGTTGATCGCGGTGTAGTACAAACCGCAGCGCTGCGCCGCCCACGCGATCTCGAGAAACGGGCGATTGTTCTCCATGAGAATCGCGATGTGGTCACCGACCGCGAGCCCGCGCGAACGCAGGGCCCTGGCGAACCGGATCGACCGCTGCTCCAACTGGGCATAGGTCACCACCTCGCCACTGGATGCCAGCACGATCGCCGGGCGATCCGGCGCCCGATCGGCGTGCCAGCCGGGCGTCATAGGTGCCGCAGTGGTCCGCACAACGTCGTAGCCCGCCACTGGATCACCTTGTTCGGCAATGTGATTCTCGGCCATGGAACAACACTCTTCCTCGAATTGGACACCGGTCAGCTGATACAGGCGGCCGCAGCGAACCGGTCAACTCGCGGTGATGGCATGCTCCGGGCAGGCCGACACGGCCACCAGGACGGCACCGGCGAAGTCGGCCGGAACGTCGGGAGTCTGCACCTCGGCGTAGCCGTCGTCGTTGAGGGTGAACACCTCCGGGCACAACGACAGGCACACACCGTGTCCGCGACAGCGGTCGGAATCGACCGAGACCTTCATCGGGTACCACCTTCGGTGATATCGAATTCCAGATGCAGCGCGGTCAGGCCGCGCAGGACGAAGGTCGGCACATACTCGTACTCGCGTGCGTCGGCGGCGCCGTGCACCGCTTCGTCGATGCGGATATCGGTCGTGCGGTCCAGCAGCCGCTCGATGGCCACGCGGGCCTCGGCCCTGGCCAGCGGCGCACCCGGGCAGGTGTGGATGCCACGGCCGAAGGCGATGTGGGTGCGGGCATTCGAGCGCTCGGGGTCGAAGGTCGACGGATCGTCGAAGCGGCGTGGATCCCGGTTGGCGCCACTGTTCACCACCATCAGGGTGGTACCGGCGGGCAGGTCGACCCCGCCGACACTGACGGGTACCCGCGACAACCGGAAGTCGCCCTTGACCGGGCTCTCCATGCGCAGCGCCTCCTCGATGAAATTCGGTATGCGCGAACGGTCCTCGCGCACCCACCGCTGCAGTTCGGGCTGCTCGGCGAGCAGTTTCAGCGCGGAGCTGAGCAGTCGAACGGTCGTCTCCTGACCGGCCGAGAACAGGTTCGCCGCCACCCGTACGACATCGAGCACCGTGGGTTCGGAGCCGTCCGGGAACACTGTGCTCGCCATGCTGCCGAGCACGTCGCCGCGTGGTTCGCGACGGCGGTCCTCGATGTAGTCGGCGAACTTGCCGTAGAGAAATTCGATCGGGTTGTGGTGCATGGATTCACCCTCGGTGCTGCCGAGGGTGGAGCCCTCCCGGTGCGGGTCGCGTTGCAATGCCTGCAGGAATTCCTCCTGGTCGGCCGCGGGCACACCGAGCAGATCGGCGATGACGTACAGCGTGAAAGGTCCGGCGAAGTCGCGGATGAAGTCGCCGCGACCGGGTGCGAGGTAGCTGTCGAGCATCCGGTCCGCGAGCGTCCACATTGCGTCCTCGTTCTCCTTGAGGCGCTTCGGGGTTATCAGCCGCATCAGCAGGCCGCGATGCTGGGTGTGCACCGGCGGGTCCAGGGTCGGCAACTGGTCGCTGAACGGCAGTTTGTCGCGATGCTCGGCGATCAGCGCATCGATATCGCCCTCCAGCGGGACCGGGAAACCGGGGAAGGGACCGGTCACCGAGGTGCAGGAGGAGAAGTGCTCGGTGTCGTTCAGCACCTCGAGCGCCTCGTCGTAGCCGGTCACCATGTACACGCCGTGGTGGTTCTCGCGCGCCACCGGGCACTGTGCCCGCATGGCGTCGAAGTACGGATACGGATCCGCTATGAGCTCCCGCCCGAGAAAGAAATCCATCTCCTCGAAGTCGTTCACCACTGATGGCTCCCTTCGCCACCGCGCGCTCCACGGACCTACCGACCGGCACGCGAGAATGCTACTCTCGATAACTGTTAAATCCGATTCTCACATCGGTATGGGAGACCGTCAAATAGGAGACGGCGGCGCGCGGTTTCCGACCAGCGCGTCTCAGCCCGGTGAGCAGGTGCTCAGCGGTTGATTCGGAGGACCGAAAGTCATGAGTGTCGAGCCGACCGGCGATCAGCGGTTGTTCCAGACGACGACCCGCGAGTTCCTCGACCGGACCGTCCCGATCGAGACGGTGCGCGAACTCGCCGATGCCGCATCGGGTTTCGATGACCTGTGGTGGCGACGGGGCGCGGAGCTGGGCTGGACGGCGATGCTGGTGCCCGAAAGTCTCGGGGGCGGCTCGATCTCCGGTCAGCCGATGACCGAACTCGCGCTGGTGGCCGAGGAGTTCGGTCGCACCTGCGCGCCCGGCCCGTTGATCCCCACCAGCGCGGTGCTGACCGGACTGGCGGCCGCAGGCGATCGGTTCGCCGATGTCATCGCCGAGATCGTCAGTGGGGACGCGATCGCCGCGTGGGCGCTCTACGAGCCCGGCCACGGTTTGGACCTCACCGCCCCGGACACCAGTGCCGAACCCGACGGTACCGGCTACCGGCTCACCGGACTCAAGGACCGCGTCGAAGCCGGTGACCGCGCCGACCTGTTCCTCGTCACCGCACACGCCCCGGACGGCCCGATCCAGCTCCTGGTGCGCGCCGATACCCCGGGCGTGACGGTCACCCCGACCTGGACGCTCGACCTCGTTCGCCGTACCGCCCGGGTCGAATTCGCGAATGTCTTCCTCGCCGCCGAGGCCGTGGTCCAGCGGGGCGAAACCGCCAGCGCGGCAACCCAATCGCAGCTGCATATCGCAGCGGCGCTCAGCGCCGCGGAATCTGTCGGCGCTGCCCAGCGCGCCTTCGACGCCACCGTGACCTGGATGTTCGACCGCTACACCTTCGGTCGCCCGCTGGCCTCCTATCAGGCCCTCAAACACCGCATGGCCGATAACAAGACCTGGCTGGAGGCCTGCCACGCGACCGCCCGCGCCGCTGCGGCGGTCATCGACGAAAACCCTTCCACAGCAGCCGAATTCGTCAGCGTCGCCAAATCGTATGTCGGCACGAAGGCTCCGGTGACAGTCCAGGACTGCGTCCAGATCCACGGCGGTATCGGCGTCACCTGGGAACACGACCTGCATCTGTTCCTGCGGCGCGTCACCTACGGTCGGGCCCTGTACGGCACCCCGGAGGAACATCACCGCCGCATCACCGACCTACTCGTCCGGAGCGCCGCATGACAACCGATCTCGAACCCGTCGACAGTTTCCGCGACCGCGCCCGGCGCTGGCTGAAGGAAAACCTCCCGCCCACCACGCAGACCTACACCGGCGCGGACCACGACGAAGTGTGGGATCGCGCGCGCGAACTGCAGCGCATCCTCTCCGGCGGCGGCTTCGCCGGTATCTGCTTCCCGAAAGCCTATGGCGGCCAAGGGCTCACGCCCGCTCACCAGCAGGCCTTCACCGAGGAATCGCTCGGTTACGAGATGCCGCTGGTGCTGAATGTGCCGACGCTGGCGATCTGCGCGGCCACCCTGCTCGAGCTGGGCACCGAGCAGCAGAAGCGCACGCATCTGACGGCGGTGCTGCGCGGCGAGGAGATCCTGGCCCAGTTCCTGTCCGAACCGCGCGGCGGCTCGGATCTGGCCGGGCTGACCACCCGCGCCGATCGCGACGGTGCCGAGTGGATCCTCAACGGCTCCAAGATCTGGAGTTCGGGCGCCTATGCCGCCGACTACGGACTGTGCCTGGCACGCACCGACTGGGATGTGCCGAAGCACAACGGCCTCACCCTGTTCCTCGTGCCGGTCGCCGCGCCGGGCGTGACCATTCAGCGGATCAAACAGGTCACCGGATCGACCGAGTTCTGCCAGGAGTTCTTCGACGATGTCCGGCTGCCCGCCGACGCCGTGCTCGGCGAGGTCGGCGGCGGCTGGTCGGCGGCGTCGCGGCTGCTGAATCACGAACGGGCCGCCATGGGCGGCACCTCGCCCTACACCAGCGGCCAACGCCCCCACCTCGGCGCAGAGGCCACCACGTTGGTCGACTTGGCGCGCGCGACCGGGCGCCTCGACGATCCACAGGTGCGTGCGGATATCGGGGCGGCACGGGCCATGATCGTGGTCCGCAACCAGCTTATCGCGCACGTCTCGCACGCCATCGGCACCGGCGCGCTGTCGCCCGCGGCCGGATCCATCGTGCGCCTGTTCAGTGCCGAAAATGCCTTGCTGCAAACCGATTCCGCGGTCACGATCGCGGGCGCGGCGGCGGTGACCGGCGATCCGGACGGTCCGGGCATCGGCCAACTCGGCATCGACTATCTGTTCCGCAACGCGTGGAGCCTCGCCGGCGGCAGCACCGAAATGGCCCGCAACATCATCAGCGAACGCGTACTCTGCATGCCCCGCGAACACGCCGCCGACCGCGACGTGCCGTTCAACAAGGTCGAGCGAGGTCGTTGAGTGGCGGGTTGGTTCGAACAGCGCAGCGGCCTCGACGGCACCGTGGCCGTGATCACCGGCGGCGCAGGCGGTCTCGGGCAGGCGATCGTGCACGATCTGGTCGCCAACGGTGTCCGGCCCGCAGTCCTCGACCTCGATGCCGCAGCAGCCGAGGCCCTGCGGCACATGATGGCCGACCGCGACACCCTGGTGCAGGTCGGCGACGCCCGCGATCCCGATACGCTGACGGCACTGTTCGCCGCCGTCGACGAGCGCTGGGGTCGGCTCGACACACTGGTCAATGTCGTCGGCGGCACCTTCCGTGCGCCGTTCACCGACACCACGCCGAAGGGCTGGGACGCACTGCTGCGCACCAATCTGCTGCACGTATTCCACGCCTGCGCACTGGCGGCGCCGCGGATGCGGGCCGGTGGGCGCGGCGGCAGCATCGTCAATATCACCACCATCGAAGCGCACCGTGCCGCACCGGGTTTCGCCGTCTACGCCGCCGCGAAGGCGGCCGTCGAACAGTTCGGCCGCACCCTCGCCGTCGAACTCGCACCGGACCGGATCCGGGTCAACAATGTGGCCCCGGACTTCGTGCCGACCCCCAACCTCGCCAGGTTCTCGCACGGCGACGGCGCCATGTCGGATCCGGCCGGGGCCCGGGTCGCCATTCCACTGGGCCGCCCCGGTCAGGTCACCGATGTCTCGAACTGCGTGGTCTTCCTCGCCTCGGCCCTTTCGGCCTACCTCACCGGTACCACCCTGCACCCCGACGGTGGCACCTCGGCATCGGCGGGCTGGTTCAACTGGCCGGATACCGGCTGGGCCAATTACGCTCCGCTGCGCTACCTCCAGAGTTGATCGGAGTGATCGCGCGCAGGCAGAACGCGGTCGTGCGGTCGATATCGGCGGCGGTCGGCTCCACCCGGCGCCAGAGGAAATCGGTCAGACTGCCGACGGTCGCGTGCGCGACGAGCGCGGCATCGAATTCCGGGTCCTGGCTGCCCAATTCGGCGAAAGCGCCGTGCAGCAGTGTGGCGAGCCGATCGCTCGGCGTCGGCGATCCGGCATCGATATCCGGGGCGGACCCACCGGCATTCCACAGTACCGCCCTGGTCAATTTCGCCGTGTTCTCGGCTGCTTGGGACAGCACCGCCTCGACCCAGCGGCGTACCTGGTCCTCCGGGGTCTCCGCCGTGCGCATTCGACGGGCGGCGTAACGCACCAGGCGCTCGGCGCCATCCTCGATCAGGGCGGAGATCAGTGCGTCCTTCGACGGAAAGTGCCGGTAGAAGGCGTCATTGGACAGACCGGCGGCCGCGACGATATCGGCGACGCGCGGTCGCGACGCGGTTCCGCTGGCGCGGATGACGGCCAGCGCGGCATCCAGCAGGCGGCGCACCTCGTCGGCGTAGGTCGCCTCCCGTTTAGCGAGAGCGCGCGCGGCGATGCGGCCCACCACATCGACCCCAGGACCCGCAAGACTATTCTCGCTCACAAGAAGAGTATTCTCAGAATTAGGAGTCGGCGCAAATGCCCGAGCGTGTCCTCACCCTGCAGGGTGCGACGAACTTCCGCGACCTCGGTGGCTATCCGACCGTCGACGGCGGATACACCCGCTGGGGCATGGTCTATCGCTCGGACGCTCCGCACCGGCTCAGCATTGACGACCTCGCCATCATCGAACGCTTGGGGCTGCTGGTCGCCTACGACCTGCGCACCGACGAGGAGCGCGACCGGTCCCCCTCGGCCCTACCGGCCACCGTGCGCCGGATACCACTCACCATCGGCGGCACCGCCGCCCACACCAGGGCCAATGCCGAGATGATCCGGACCAGGCCCGCCGACATCCCCGACGACTTCCTCGCCGAAATGTACCGCCGGATGGCCGATTTCGACGCCGGGATATTCGGCCGGATTCTCACCGAGCTAGCCGATGCGGACGGTACGCCGGCGCTGATCCATTGCACCGCGGGCAAGGATCGCACCGGCGTCGCCGCCGCATTGCTGCTGGCGGCACTCGGCGTCGACGAGACAACGATTCTCGACGACTACGAACTCAGCGCCATCCACTTCACCGACCGGCGCCTGCCCCGCCTGCTCGCCCGCCTCCCCGAGGATGTCGACCCCGCACGCTACCGCGCAGTGTTCGGCGCGCCGCGGCTGGCGATGGCCACCCTGCTCACCACGCTTCGGGAACAACACGGGAGTATCGAGGGCTATCTGCGTACCAGGGCCGGGCTATCGGCCTCGACCCTCACCGCGCTGCGCGACCGGCTGGTCCAGTCAGCCGTTTCGTGACTCCGCCCGGTACCCGGCGACGAAGTCAGTGGCCTGTTTGTGCAGATGACGCAACAGGATCTCCTGGTCATTGAGCGGGAACTCGGTGATCGCCCGCGATTCGAGCATGGTCTGGGTGGCCTCGAGGGTGTTGCAGTCCTGCAAGCCGAATTCCTTGAAGGTGAGCGCGGCCAGTTCCTGACGCAACCGGTCGGTGGCGTTGCGCGCCGGGGCGAAATAGCAGGTGCCCTCGAAGATGTGCTTGTTGTAGGCGGTCGGCCAGTAGTGATACGTCAGGTACCAACCCGGCGCCCACACGACGATCATGAAATTCGGGAAGAAGACGTAGGAGTCCAGGCCCCAGGCCCGGTGCCGGGCGGGGTTCAGGCCGGGTGGCAGATTGTCCAGCGCGGGGATGTCCGGGCGATCCCAGGCGCCGAAATTGCCACTGCGCAATACCCTTTCGATCGGCTTGACCATATTCAGGTCTTTCGGCGGCGCCATGCCACCCCAGGAGGACACCATGCCGTGCGGGCCGTCCAGTTCGTAGTGCAGCGCCTCGAAGCCGAAGTTCGACAGCTTCGACGACTCACCGGACACGTACTGCTTCGCGTGCAGGATGGGCGCGTGGTAGAACTCGGCGAAGGCGTCGATGTAGAGCTTCCAATTGCTGCCGACCTCGGCCCGGTACTTGTACACCTCGGTCATCTCCCCGAACGGGTAGCCCGCCAGCCCCTCGGCGAACTTGCCGAGATAGTCGGTCAGCGGCGCGGCATCGTCATCGAGATTGACGAAGACGAAGCCCTCCCACACCTCGCAGCGCACCGGCTTCAGGCCGAACCGGCTCTTGTCGAAGTCGAAGAACTCCTGCTCCTGCTGCACGAAGGTGGCCTCGCCGTCCAGGCTGTAGCGCCAGGCGTGGTACTTACAGGTGAACTGTCGGCAGGTACCGGCAGTCTCCTGGCCCGGATAGTCGTCCCAGACCAGCTTGTTGCCGCGATGGCGGCAGACATTGTGGAAAGCGCGGATTTGCTGGTCGTTGTCCTTGACGATGATCAGCGACGTGTTCACCACCGCAAGCTCTTTGGTGAAGTAGCTGCCCTTGCGTGGAAGTTGTTCCACCCGACCGACATTCAGCCAGGTCCGCGCGAAGATCGCCGCACGTTCGAGCTCGTAGTGCTCCGGCGAGATCGAGTCCTCGAACGACACCAGGCCGGTGCCCAGCTCTGGATAGTGCTCCGTCCACGACCCCTCCGCGGGCTTCGCGAAATGCGGCATCTGCAGCTCCCGTCCTATCTGACGCCGCGACCAACCTGGGTCGCCGACACAGGTCGAATGCTAGCCGATCGTAAAGCAGATCGCTAGTCGATCGTAAAGTGATTTCCTTACCGATCGTAAAGCAATCGCCTTGCTGCTCGTCAAGTACAGTCATATTCACCACGACGGGCTCAACGGGAAGGAAAGGCATGACCACCGCAACCGAGGCAGCCGATGTCGCGCGGGAAATCGACAGTCGGCAACGCCTTCTCGAGGTCGCGGTGGCACTTTTCATCCGGCACAGCTTCGCCGGCACCTCACTGCAGATGATCGCCGACGAACTCGGCTTCACCAAGGCCGCGATCTACTACCACTTCCGCACCCGCGAACAACTACTCCTCGCGGTGCTGCAACCACTGCTGCAAAAACTCCGATCGGTGATCGAGACCGCCGAACAGCAGCGCACCGCGCGCGCTCGCGCCGAGTCGATGCTGAACGGTTACGCCGAACTCGCCGCCGCGAGCCGATCGATCGCCGCCGTCGTGACCACCGACCCCAGCGTCATTCGCGTGGTGCGTCAGCAACCGGACTGGCGCAAGGTGATCGATCGGCCTGTCGCACTACTGGCCGAGCTCACCCCCGGACCGGATGGTGTCATCGCAGCCACCGCGGTGCTGACGGGCCTAGCCGGTGCTGCGTCCGGCGCGCCGAGCGATGTCGATCAGGAGACGCTGAACCGACAGCTGCTCGACATCGGCCGCCGCATACTCGGACTGCGCAGACCACGAAACCCATAACACCGCAATGTATTTCAGAAGGAACGGGTCACGCCGGTCCGCTCGAGTCTCGCCCGCTTCCCGGCCGCCTCGACAAATCCGAGCGCTGGAAAGATCTGAGCTCTGGTACGAGTTGTTCACCGCCGTGCACGCACCACCGGCCGCGGCCTGACGCGTCCACCCCCGAAATCGGGCTCTACCAGGAACGACAGTGGAAAAGCTGGGCAGCAGCTACCGGCTCCCACAACCGGGCGGTCTGCGCGCCGCAGGCGCGCAGACCACTCAGAATCCGCCTCGGTCGATCCGGGCTGAGACTGCCACCTACAGAGGGGGAACGCGGGGAATCTCAAACAGCGTGAACCATCCTGTGGCGCAAAGCGTGACTCTTGGTATGCCCTCGACAGTAGGGATACGGCATAGACGTTGTGTTAATAGCGTCGAGCGTCGTTCGAAGATCTTGCGCTACCCGTGTAGCGCAAGACTGCACGTCAAGAGGAAGAGGTTTCTACGTGATCAACGCCAAGAAGACAGTTGCCGTGTGTGCGAGCGTAATCGGAATCACTGCCGGGATGGCGGTATTCCTCCCCGCAACCGCGTCCGCGGCAACCTATGGCGGGCAATGCGGTAAGGGATATGCCGTGATCGATTCGCGCAGCCTCGGCGGTGGCACCGTCTTCCTCACCTACAACGGTAAGACGAACTGCGTTGTCACCGTCCGGGACCAGCCTGGGAAACCCGTGCGGATGAGCGCTGGGCTGCGGCCGTCACGGGATCAGCGCGACGTGGTCATCGACGATGCCAAATACACCGAGTTCGCGGGTCCGGTGAAGGTCGAGGCAAAGGGCGAATGCATCGACTGGGGCGGCCTCATCGGTGACGACGATGTGGAGGTATTCAAAGTGCACTGCGGCTGAACGGCGTACCACCCGCTGGATCGGGGCCGATCTCGAAGTGGGCAGCTGGTCCCGTTGTTTCGCCAGGCCGTGGCCTGACGCCCACGCCTCGGGAGCGGGTTCCGACACTCACTCATTCAGCGGGGCCGGTTTCAACGACAAGGCCCGAACCGCGGCAGAGTCGGATGAGGTCGCACTCATCGACTTGTCGATTCTGTACGAATGACCCGCCCGGCGACGCGACAACTGTACGATGATTTTCACTCGAAAAATATTGTGTCGCATGGATTTTCCCCTATCTTGCCAACTTCTATATCGCTAACTCCGCTCGGCTGAATCGTGATGGCGTCGGCCTTGTCCAGTTCGGCGTCCGAGTCCGATACCCAGCCGTCCACCACTCGGCCCAGCGAGCCATCTCGCCCTCGTAGATCGGCGCGCCTGGTCACCGGCGCCGGTGAGAATCGCGATGCGCAGGACCGGATCTCGCTCGAACCGGTCCCAGGCCGGCGGCCAGTCCCGCGCGCACGTCGGCCAGGCAGTTGCGGGTCTCCGGTCGGTTCAGCGTGATCACGGCGATGCCGTCGTCGCGCCCGTCGAACAGGACAGCGTCGCTCATCAAAATCCTCTCCGGGCGAGGGTGTGGGCGGCGCGCGCCAGGTCTTCCCGAAAGTCGGGATGAGCGATGGCGATCAGGCGACGAGCGCGCTCGGCCAGGGTCCGGCCGCGCAGTTCGGCCGCGCCGAATTCGGTGACGATCACGTCCACATCGCTGCGCGCGGTGGCGACCAGGCCCGAGAGGCCAACGATGATCCGGCTGGTGGTACCGCCGTGTGGATGGGTGCAAGCGCTCGGCGGCAGAAACGATAGTGGCTCGGCGAGCCGCGTGTTGCCCTCGCCGATCCGCCGAGGCGAAATTCAGGTGTCACTCGCTTCCAGCAAGGACGCCGCCACCATCAGTCGAGACCGAGGTCGAGTTGATTCCAGCTGATGGTCACGTCGAGTGGGTCGGCTACGTCGACTGCTACCGCGTCGCCGCGGGCGCGCAGTGACATGTTCTCCCGGACATAGCTGCCATCGGCCATGAGCCGGAGCATCTCGATCGATGTCACGGGGCCGTCGTCCTGCACCATGCGCACAATCCAGTAGTGTGCGATGCCCAGACGGGCATACTCCGCCCGTTTCTCCACCAGATCAGCCGTCACTGTGTTGGGAGACACGACCTCGACGACCAACAGCGTGTCCGATGCCATCGGCTTGGTCTTCCATCTGCCACGCGGCTCGTCGATACAGCGGTACACGATCGCGTCGGGCCGCTTGTAATGGAAGGGCACCTCGGAAACCAGCATGTCGAGTTCGCCGCTCGCCCGCATACACGGCGCGTCGCTGGAACGCTTGGATACCGCCTCGCGCAATGCCCCCTTGATGTTGTCGCTGATCGCGACGTGGTTCGGCGACGGGGATTCACAGTGCACGATCATGCCGTCACGGATTTCCACCGTCCGCGCTATGTCTTCGGGCATGTCCAGGTACATGGCCATATCGACAACCGGGATCGGTTTACGTAGCCACGACCAGTCGACAGCCTCACTCATGCCGCAAGCCTAGCGCCACCGCTGGTTGCTGCACTCGATCACACCGCGGGGTAGGCGATGGATTTGAGCTCGGTGTACTGGTCGAATCCGGCGATGCCGTTCTGGCGGCCCACACCGCTGGCCTTGTATCCGTCGAAGGGCGTGTCCGCGCCGTAGCCCGCGGTGCCGTTGATGCCGATGAAACCAGCGCGCAACCGCGCGGCTACGGCCAGTGCGTGCTCCACGGATCCCGACATCACGTTGCCCGCGAGGCCGTACGGGCTGTCGTTGGCGATGCGAACCGCATCGTCCTCGTTGTCGTAGGGAATGACGACCAGCACCGGACCGAAGATCTCTTCCTGGGCGATGGTCATCGAGTTGTCCACATCGACGAAAAGCGTTGGCTCGACAAAGAATCCCCTGTCGAGACCTTCCGGTTGCTCGGCACCGCCGACGAGGAGCTTCGCGCCCTCGTCGATCCCGGTCCGGATGTAGCCGCGAATGCGACTTCGTTGCTTGTCGGATATCACCGGACCACACAGCGTGGCGGGATCCTGCGGGTCGCCCGGTGCGATGCCCTCGTACATCGCCTTCAGGATCGCGACCCCCTCGTCGTACTTCGACCGCGGCAACAACAGTCGAGTGGGATTGGCGCAGGCCTGGCCGGCATGCATGCACGGCGCTATTCCCATCATGCAGCCCAAGGCCAGATCGGCATCCTCCAGGACGATGGTCGCCGACTTACCGCCGAGTTCGAGGAACAGGCGCTTCATCGTCGCCGCGCCCTTCGCCATGATCCGTTTACCGACGGCGGTGGAACCGGTGAAGGAGATCATGTCGACCTTCCCGGACAGTGTGAGTTCCTCACCGACCAGATGATCCGATGCGGTGACGACATTCACCACACCCGGTGGGATGTCGGTCTTTTCGGCGATCAACCGGCCGAGCCGGGTGGCATTGAACGGGGTGTCCGGTGCTGGCTTCAGGACGACGGTGTTGCCGGTCGCCAATGCTTGACCGACCTTGTGGATGGTCACCTCGAAGGGAAAGTTCCACGGCACGATTACGCCGACAACGCCAACGGGTTCACGCCAGACCTGCCTGGTCGTGTTCACACCCGTGACCGCCACAAAGGCATCGCCGAGGGAGGTCCGCCACGGATAACTGTCGATCAGCTCGGCGGGGTAGGTGAGCGCATCCGAAGTGTCCGCTCAGGGCAGCTTCCGGCAGACCTCCGACGCCGTGGGCGGGTCGGCCCCGCGGCGTGCGCAGGTCATCGCCGCGACGGTGGTGGCGTGATCGAGGACATCGGTCAGCTCCGATTTCGCGATGTCGCGCAAGGCATTCCGCCGATCAGCACCGAGCAGATCGCGCCGGTACAGGCCGGCCAGCAACCCGGCCGAGAAGGCGTCACCGGCGCCCACGGTGTCGACTACCGGAACTTGTTCGGCCGACCGGTACATCGGCGTCGGGTCCGCGCCGGTCGCGGCGAGGCAGCCGTCGGGGCCAAGGGTCACGACGACCAGGGCGGGTCCGCGCGCGGCCCAGTCCACCAAGATGTCCTCCGGCGCAGTGTGCGGATACAGCCACGCGAGATCCTCGGCGCTGACCTTGATCACGTCGGCGAGCTGCAGCAGCACCTCGATACGCTCGCGGGCGGTCGTGCGAGCCATCAAGCGCGGCCGGAAGTTCGGATCGTAGGAGATCGTCGCCGTCCGCCGGGCCCGTTCCACCAGGCGCAGCAGCGCCGCCGCACCGGGCGGGAGCATCAGTGCCAGCGAACCGGTGTGCAGCGCAACTACCGCATCGTCGACGGCGTGCGCCAATTCGGCGTCGGTCCACTGCCAGTCCGCGGTGGCGTCGATGCGGAAGTCGTAGTGCGCCATACCCATCGCATCCACGTCGACCACTGCCAGGGAGGTCGGTTCGGCCGCGGACACGACATGGTCCAGGCTGATGTCGTTGTTCTGCAGGTGTTTTCGAATCCGCCCCCCGAGCGGATCCGTGCCGAGGCGAGCCAGCATGCGGACCGGCGTGCGCAACCGCGCCAGACCCACCGCGACATTGGCCGGACTGCCGCCCGGCACCGCCTGGAATTGCCCCGGCACCCCCGTCGGCATCAGGTCGACGAGCGCCTCACCGGCGACCGCGACGATCCGCTCAGCTGCGGACACGGTGCGTGTCCACCTCGGTGCCGGCCATCGCCCCGGTCATGATCGCGACCGCGTCGGACATGGAGAATTCGTGTGGCTCGATCACCGCCACCCGGCGGCCGAGTCGCTGAATGTGCACGCGGTCGGCGATCTCGAACACATTGGGCATATTGTGGCTGATCACGATCACGGCCAGGCCGCGGTCTCGGACCTCGTGAATCAGGTCCAGCACCATACCGGTCTCCTTGACCCCCAGCGCCGCGGTCGGCTCGTCCATGATCACGACATGCCGGGCGAACGCCGCACTGCGCGCGACCGCCACACCTTGCCGCTGTCCACCGGACAGCGTTTCCACGGCCTGCTTCATGGACCGGATGCCGATCTTCAGATTCGCCATGTGCTGCTGGGATTCTCGCACCATGCGGTCCTTGTCGATCATCCGAAACACCGATCCGAGAATGCCGCGGCGGCGCACTTCCCGGCCCAGGAACAGATTGTCGGCGATGTCGAGCGCGGGCGCGACCGCCAGATCCTGGTAGACGGTTTCGATGCCGGCACGGCGAGCGTCGACGGGTCGCCGGAAACGCACCCGCTTGCCGTCGAGGTAGATCTCGCCCTCGTCCGGGATCAGCGCACCCGACAGCGCCTTGATCAGCGTGGATTTCCCGGCGCCATTGTCGCCTATCACCGCGAGAATCTCGTTCGGATACAGGTCGAAATCCGCCCCGTCGAGGGCAGTGACGTGGCCATAGCGCTTCACCAATCCCTTCGCATGCAACAGTGGAGCCTGCTGTTCGCTCACTTCTGCCTCCCGCGGTTGAACTGGTCCACGGCCACCGCCGCGATAACCAGGATGCCGGTGATCAGGGTCTGATAGATCGACGGAACTCCCATGAGCTGCAGCCCGTTTCGGATGATGCCGACGATCAGCGCGCCCAGCAGTGTGCCGATGACGCTACCGCGCCCGCCGAACAAGCTGGTGCCGCCCAGCACGACCGCGGTGATCGAGTCGAGGTTGTCGGTCTGCCCCGCATTCGGGTCGCCGACACCGGTGCGCGCCACCAGCAGCAGCGCCGCGAGGCCGTAGATCAGCCCCGCCGCGGTATATACGCCCAGCAGCACTCGCCGCGTGTCGATTCCGCTCAGCCGTGCCGCCTCCGGATTGTTACCGACGGCGTAGACGTGCCGCCCGGCCGCGGTCTGGCGCAACACATACCAGGCGAACGCGAACAGCACCAGCATCGCCACGGAACCGTAGGTGATATCGGTGTCGCCCAGCGGGAACGTCTTGTCGAAGTAGGTGAGCGTCCTGGGCAGACCGGAAATCGTCTGCTCTTCGGAGTAGATGTGGGTGAGGGCGAACGCGATGCCGTAGGTGCCGAGGGTCACGATGAACGGCGGCAGCTTCACCAGACTCACCAAAGAGCCGTTGAGCAAACCGAACCCGGCCGTGAGCGCGAGCCCGAGCACGATCGCCACCAGTGGCGGCAGCCCGGAGTCGACGGCCAATTTGGTGATGGCGATATTGCCCAGCGCCATCACCGCGCCGTTGGACAGGTCGATGCCCGCGGTGAGGATGATCAGCGTCTGGCCGATCGCCAGCGTGCCGACCACCATCACCTGTTGCACGATCAGCGAGAAGTTGCCGCCGGTGAGGAATCGCTCGGACTGGGCGGCGAAGAAGACGACGGCGATGATGATCGCCGCGATCGGTCCGAAGTTGGGGATGGCGAGCAGGCGAGTGAGGGCCGACGGTTTCGGCTGCGGCGGTGCCTGCGAGCTGGTGGCGGTGCTCATGTGAATCCTTGCTGCTCCTTGCGGTTACGACGGCGGACAGGTGCCCCCAGCCGACAGCGTGGCGGGGATGACGGTGCCTCCGCCGTGCCGGGTGATGCCCGCACCTGGGACGTGCTGGGCGTCGGCGTCCCGCCCCTCGTCAAGCCGGGACGCCGGCGCCCGGCCCCGTCGTTGTGCCGGGGCGACAAGGCCCAACTCGTCATCCCGGCACGGGCTCAGCGGGCCGCGGCGCTCACCCCCAGCAGTTGTCCAGGCCGTACTGCACGTCCTTGGAGTCCACGCCCGCTTGCGGTTTCGCGGTGATCAACGTGACGCCGGTATCGGTGTAGCCACTGACCTTCTTGCCGTTCTTGGCGTAATCGACGACCGCCTTCACGCCCTCGCTGGCCATCTTCAGCGGGTACTGCTGCGAGGTCGCCGCGATCTTGCCGTCCTTGACCGCCTGCACACCGCTGCAGCCGCCGTCCACCGACACGATAAGGGCGGTGTTCTCCTTGCCCGCGGTCTTCAGCGCGGTGTACGCACCCAGCGCGGACGGCTCGTTGATGGTGTAGACGAGGTTGATGTCGGGATCCTTCTGCAGGCAGGTTTCCATGGCGGTCTGTGCCTTGGCCTGGTCGCCCTGGGCGGGCTGCGCGCACACCACATTCGGCGCGGTGACGTCCTGGGTCATGTCCTGGGTGGCCTGGGCGGTGCCGTAGCCGGACAGGAAACCGTTGTGCCGCAACACACCGACGGTGACGCCGGGGTTGAGGTCGATCATCGCGATCTTCACCGGCTTGTCACCTTCGGCGGCCTTTGCGTACTTGCCGATCAGCTGCCCCGCAGTGAAGTTGTTGGTTGCGAACAGGGCATCGACGGCGCTCTGCGGGTCGGTCGGGGTGTCCAGCGCGATCACCTGCACCCCCTTGGCGCGCGCCTTCTCGACGGCGGGCACGATCGCCTTGGTGTCGCTGGCGGTGATGAGAATGCCCTTGGCGCCGGCGTTGACCATGTTCTCGATCGCCGTCACCTGGCTGGCGTTGTCGCCGTCGAATTTGCCGGCGGCGGTCAGCAGTTTTACGCCCGCGGCATCGGCCTCCTTCTGGGCGCCCTCCTTCATCTTGACGAAGAAGGGGTTGGTGTCGGTCTTGGTGATCAGGCCGACCGTGATCTGCCCGGAACTGGAGCCATTGCCACAGGCGGCGGCCGAGAGGGCGAGGGCGCTGACGGCCAGACAGGCGGCGGCGAGGCGGACGGCACGAGAGGACATCGATGTGCTCCTGCGATACTGGTATGACAACGTTGTCATGACGATAGAACGTGATCGAGCTCACGTCTAGGGGAATCTTTTAAGATATTGGCCGAGAACAGCAGCGTTCCGCGACACATAGGAGAAGGTGGCAATGTCAGCGTTGTCAGACCGGTTGCCGCGCCGGGGCGCCACCATGCGCGAGGTCGCCGCGCTGGCGGGGGTCAGTATCAAGACAGTGTCGCGGGTGGTGCGCGGCGAGGGCGGCGTTTCGCCGGAACTGGCCGCACGGGTGACCGATGCCGCCGCAATGCTCGACTATCGGCACAATCTCGCCGCCAGCACGCTACGCGGCCACGGCCAGAAGACGGCCGCGATCGGCCTCGTGCTGATGGATGTCGCCAACCCCTACGCGTCGGCACTGCATCGCGCGGTCGAGGATTTCGCGCACGGCCGTGGCACTTTGGTGTTCGCGGTCAGCAGCGACGAGGATCCCCACCGGCAGCGGGAAGTCCTCGACGCCCTGCTGTCCCGGCGCGTGGACGGACTGATCGTGATGCCGGTAGGCGCCGACCACGGCGCGCTGCTCCACGAGCAAAGGCGCGGCACGCCCATCGTTTTCGTCGACCGCGCGCCGGCCACCGCTGAAATCGACAGTGTCACCGTCGACAACCACGACGGCGCACGTCGCGCGATCGAGCATCTGGCCGCCCACGGACACCGGCGGATCGCGTATCTCGGTGACCTGCAGACGATCTGGACCGCCGCCGAACGCTACGGCGGCTACGTCGAGGGTCTGGCCCGCACGGGAATCCCGCTCGACCCCACCCTGATCTGCGCCGACCTGCACTCACCGGAAGTAGCCGAGGCCGCCGCGGATGCCCTGCTGTCTCGCCCTGATCGCCCTACCGCATTGTTCAGCGCGCAGAACCTGGTCACCGTCGGCGCGCTGCGCGCGATCCAAAAACGCGGCCTGCAAACCGAAATCGCGCTCGTCGGCTTCGACGACCTCCCCCTGGCCGAACTCCTCTCCCCCGCCCTGACCGCGGTCACCCAGGACCCATCGAGCATCGGCCGCACCGCCGCCGAAATCCTGTTCACCCGCCTCGACGGCGACATCTCCGCACCACGTCACGAAGTGATCCCGACTCGTCTTCTCGTTCGCGGGTCCGGGGAAATAGCGGCGCCCGGTATTCGTGCCAACGGCTAGCTTTCATGCATCTCCACCCCGCGCCTCGAGCGACCGGAACTCCCGGAGCGCTGATCGCATCCACGGATTCAGGCTTGGTCAGTCGGGCTCGGCCACCCGAGTGGCGGTCGGTGCGGCAGCGGGCGGAGTCCGGCCCCGGCGCCGCCCGGGTGCCAATGCGCCGATGGCGAGGGCGGCGACCAAGGTCATTGCGCCGAGGATCGCCGCTGCTTGGCGGACGCCGTGGACGAATGCGGCCTTGGCCGCGTCGGCGAGCGGTTGCGCTTGCGGGCCCAGATGCTCAGCCACGGCCAGTGCGCCGACCAGTGAGCCGGAGACCGGACCGCGTAGCTGTTGCGGGAGCATCGGCAGAATCGTCGCGATCCGGTGACTGTAGCCCCCCGCGAGAATGCTTCCGGCCAAGGCTATTCCGATCGCGGCGCCGACCTCGCGCGATACGTCGTTCACGGCCGCCGCGATGCCGTGCTGGTCGGCTGGCACGCCCGCCATGATCGCGGTGGTGGCAGGCGCCGCTGACAGGCTGATGCCGAGGCTGACGATCAGCAGCGGCCAGACGACATCGAAATAGGTGCCATCGACCGACAAGCGGGCGACCGCCAAGAGCCCGACGCCCAACAGCGCGAGACCGCATAGGGTCTGCAGCCGCAGTCCGAATCGCTCGGCGAGCCACGGCGAGATCGGCGAGATGGTCACGAAGGGAATCGTCATTGGTGCCATGGCCAAGGCCGAGATCAGCGGACGGTAGCCGAGGATCAACTGCAGGAACTGCACGACAAGCATGAACATGCCGAAGGAAACCAGGAACTGAATCGCGACGGAGGCGGTCCCGGTGCCGAATCGACGATCGGCGAACAACCGGACGTCGAGTAGCGGATGCGCCACCCGCAATTCGATCAGTGCGAATATTCCGAGCGACACGATGCCACCGATGGCGGCACCGATTACCAGCGGATGTGACCAGCCGAGCTGCGGCGTCTCGGTTGCCGCCGCCACGATCATGCCGACGCCGATTGCCGAGGTCACCGTGCCCCACGGGTCGAAACCGGGCCGCGCCGATGCGATCGAATCGGGGATGACGCATCCGGTGGCGGCGAGCAGCGCGCTACATGCGCTCATCGCCGCCATGATCGAAAGCCAGGTCCAGAACTGCAACAGCAGGCCAGAGACGAGGATCCCGCCCACCGCGCCCATGCCCACAGAACCGGCCCACATTCCGACGGCGACGCCGCGCCTGCCCTCCGGCAATCCGGCGGTGAGTAGCGACAGCGTCGACGGCATCACCAGGGCGGCGCCGACCCCGGCCGCCGAACGAGCCGCGATCAGCCATATCGGACCGTCGAACAGCAGCGGCACCGCGGAAAACAGCGCGAACACTCCGAGACCGATAAGCAGCATCCTGCGGCGTCCGTACCGGTCCCCCAACGCGCCGCCGGGCAACACCAGACAGGCCAGCGCAAGGGTGTAGCCGTCCACGATCCAGGTCAGCTGCTGCTGGGTGGCGCCGGTGGCCGCGGCGATCTCGGGCAACGCGGTGTAGAGCGCGGCCATCGAAGCGACGACCAGCGCCACCGCGGCACAGGACAGCATCAGCGCCCACCGCTGCGTGACGGACAACCGTGTCGCGGTGGAGTTCATGTCCTGCCCTACTTGAGCATCATGCCGCCGTCGACCGGTAATGCCACCCCGGTGATATAACGGGCGTCGTCGGAAGCAAGGAACAGCACCGCATTGCTGATATCTTCCGGCTCCACCCAGGCGATCGGCAGCACGTGGAACATCTGCGCGACAGGGATGAAGTCGTCGACGGTCGGATTCTCCAGATCCGGTCGGAACATGCGGAAGGTGGGCTCGTTCAGCAGCATCGGCGTCGCCACGTTCGTAGGGCAGATCGCGTTCACGCGAATGCTCTTGTCCCCCAACTCCATTGCCAGCGAGCGCATGATGCCGATGACACCGTGCTTGGCGGCGGCGTAGTGGCCGATATTCGGAACGGCGCGCAGGCCGCCGATCGAGCTGGTGAGCACGATCGACCCGCCGCGACCGCCCGCGACGATATGCGGCACCGAGACCCGGGTGGTCATCCAGACACCGGTCATATTGACATCGATCATGTCGCGCCAGGTCTGTTCGCTCATCTTGTCCATCGCATCGCCATCGCTGGCCAACCCGGCATTGGCCACCACGATGTCGAGCCGGCCGAGTTGTGCGACGCCGTCGTCGACCACGGCCCGCATGGTCTCCAGATCGCGCACATCGGCCTCGACGGCGATGATGCGCCTGCCGGTCGCCTCGACCAGCGCGACCGTTTCGGCCAGGTCGTCCGGTGTCGACATCGGAATGGTGACACCGTCGAGCTGTTTACAGACATCGACGGCGATGATGTCGGCGCCCTGCTGCGCCAGTTTCACGGCGTGGCTACGCCCCTGACCGCGCGCTGCACCCGTGATGAAGGCGACCTTGCCTTCTACTCGTCCGGTCATCGGTATCACTCACTCCCTGGATTCGTGGCCGCCACCGGCCCGGTGCCGACGGCGAAGCAACAACAGAACTGTCAGCAGGACAGCAACGGCGATCGCGCCGTAGCGCGCGGCACCGCTCATGCCGCTGGCGGCGAGCAGATCGATCGGGGCGGCAGAGACGCGCGGCTCGGCGACCACGCCCGATTCGGCATGGTGCTCGACTTGCCCATCAGCCGAAGCGGATTCGGGCTCGCCGGGTGCCCCGGCGGTGATCTCGGCCGCGAGATTGGTGGCGAACGTTCCGATGAGCGTGCCGGCGACCTCGGCGAGCGCGCCTCGGCCGAATTGGGCCGGTTTACCCGTGACAGCCAGGTCGGTTTCGACGAAAACATCTGTCACGCCTGCTGATTCGGCGAGTCGGCAGGTGATCGTCGCCTTCGCGGTGCCGTTGCCGCGCGCCTCCCGCCCGCCGCCCTCGAGCACCGCGATCCCGGCCGCCTCGTCCTGCGAGGCGATCTTGATGGTGCCGGTATAGGACAGGGTGACCGGACCGAGTTTGACCTTGATCTTGCCGCGGTAGTCGTCGCCGTCGCGCCCGGTGATGGTGGCTCCGGGGACGCAGGGGGCGATCCGCTCGAGGTCGAGCAGCACCCGCCAGGCTTGTGCGGCGGGGGCGGGAATGCTGAAGGTGTTCTCGAACTTCATGCGGACTCCTTCGCGATCGATTCCGCGGCCGCACGAACGGCTTTCACAATTCCCTGATATCCCGTGCACCGGCAGACATTGCCGGACAGCGCCTCTCGAATCTCGTCGTCGGACGGATCCGGGCTTTCCTGCAGGAATGCGGTCACGCTGGTGATGAAACCCGGTGTGCAGAAACCACATTGGAGCCCGTGACAGTCTCGGAAAGCGGCCTGCACCGGGGATAATCGGCCGTCCGGCGATGCGATCCCCTCCACGGTCGTCACCTGCGCACCGTCGGCCTGCACGGCCAGGACCAGGCAGCCACGCACCGCCTGCCCGTCCAGCAATACCGTGCACGCACCGCACACCCCGTGCTCGCAGCCCAGGTGGGTCCCGGTCAGCCCGCATATTTCGCGCAGGTAGTCGGCCAGCGTCAGCCGAGGTGCCACCCGATGGCGCCGGACCCGCCCATTGACCCGCACCTCGATATCGATGTCAGTCATTGCTCGCCTCCTCAACGGCGCGGCGCCAAGCGCGCGCCACCATGACCGCCCCGACCCGTTTGCGGTAGTCGGCCGTGCCGTGCAGATCGGACGGCACCGCGCCCAACGGTTCCGTCGCCGCAGGACCGACCTCGTCGGGAGCGACTTCGGCGATGTCGCGGCCGATCAGTTCCGCCTCGAGGGCAGTGGCCCTGCTCGGGGCGGGGCCGAGCCCGAAAAGACCGATACCGCACCGGTCTATGCGGGAGTCGGCGTCGAGGCCGATGGCCACGACAGCACCCGCCAACGCGAAATCGCCACTGCGGCGGGCGAATTCCTCGATCGCGAAACCGCACCGGCCGCGCCGCGCCGGAAAGACGATCCCGGTCAACAGTTCGTCGGCGGCCAGTTCGGTGCTCCACATCCCGGTGAAGAAGTCCGACGCGGACAGGGTGCGGCGCCCGCGCGGCGACTCAGCCTCGATTCGCGCGTCGAGAACCATGGCCACCGCCGGATATTCGGCCGCGGCATCGGCGTGGGCGATCGAGCCGCCTATCGTGCCGCGGTTGCGGATCTGGGGATGACCGATCAGCGGGGTGGCCCGCGCCAGCAGTGGCACCGCTCGGTTGACTTCGGCGGACCGGCCGACCGTGGTGTGGGTGGTCCCCGCGCCGATCCACACCGAGTCCACGCGCGACTCGATACCACACAGTTGATCGATGCGGCGCACGTCGACCAGATGCTCGGGGACCGCCAACCGCAGTGCCAGCATCGGCACCAGACTCTGCCCACCGGCGATGAGCTTCGCCTCGTCACCGAGTTCGGCGAGCAGCTCGACGGCCGCCATGGTGGAGATCGGCGCGTGATATTCGAACGGCGCGGGTTTCATGCCGGCACCGTCCCGGTTAGATCGGCGCGCGCCTGGTCCACCAGTGCCACGATCGCCGCGGGCGACAGCGGCAGGTGGCCGGCCTCCACGCCGAACGGTGCGAGGGCATCGACCACGGCATTGATCACCGCAGGCGCGGACCCGATGGCGCCGCCCTCGCCGACACCCTTGAAACCGCCGGGGCCGGGGCTCGGTGTCTCGACATGTCCGACCTCGATAACCGGCACCTCGGTCGCGGTGGGCAGCAGGTAGTCCATGAAGGTTGTGCTGATCGGATTCCCGCTGTCGTCATAGGCGAGGTGCTCGTACAGCGCGCCACCGATGCCCTGGACGGTGCCGCCGAAGATCTGGCCCTCCACCACATCCGGGTTGATCATCGGCCCGCAGTCCTCGCTGACGATGTAGCGCAGCAATGTCACCGCACCCGTTTCTATGTCGACCTCGCAGGTGCACACATGGGTCGCGTTGGCCCAGATCATCATGTGCGGCGTCCGATATCGGCCGCTGGCCTCCAGGCCCGCGGGCACGCCCGGCGGCAGGTCGTATCCGTTGAAATAGGCGATATCGGCTATCTCGGCCAGCGTCATCGTCGCATCGGGCACGCCACGGACCCGCGCCTGTCCGCGCGTCAACTCCACATCCTCGATGGGCGCACCCAGTTTGTGCGCGGCGATCGCCACCATCCGCTCACGCAGTACGGCGGCCGTCTCCGCGATCGCGCCGGCCAGCATGGAACCCGACCGGCTGCCGCCGGTACCGCCGCCGAACGGAGTCAGTGCGGTATCACCTTGAATCGTGTGGACATCGGCGATGTCCACACCGAGCGCATCGGCGGTCAGCTGGACGACGGTGGTCTCCAAACTGTTTCCCGACGATCCGCCCGACACATACACATTGACCTTCCCGGAGGGTTCGATCCGAATGGTCGCGCCTTCGGTGCTGTGCAGCGGCGTGCCGCCGGTGGTCGGTTCGAGGTAGGTGCAGGTGCCGACCCCGAGGTAGCGGCCATCGGCCCGGGCGCGCCGCTGCTGGTCACGGAAGGCGTCGTAGTCGAGCATGGCCAGTGCCTGCTCGAACGTCTCGGACGGCGACACATCGGAATACGGCATGCCGTTGGGGTTGAACGTCGGAAACTCGTCCCTTCGCAACATATTTCGTCGTCTCAGCGCCACCGGATCCATCCCCATCCGGCGCGCCGCGGTATCCAGCAGCACTTCGCGGGCCACCGACTCGAACTGCCAGGGACCGCGATAGGCGACACGTCCAACGGTGTTCGAATACATAAGCCGCACATCGAATGTCGCGGCAGGCACCCGGTACGGTCCTGGGAACAGCATCCCGACCGGGATGGCGGCCGTCAGCGGTGATGGGGTCGGATACGCGCCGACGTTCTGCACGTAGTCGATGGCGGCGGCGAGAATGGTGCCGTCCGCATCGAAGGCCATGCGGGCATCACCGTGCTCGTGCCGGGCCATCCCGCCCGCCATCAGATTTTCCTGCCGGTCCTCGATCCATTTCAGCGCCACCGGCAGCTTGCGCGCGGCCAGCACGATGCAGACGTCCTCCCGCAACGGCGCGGCCTTCAGCCCGAAGCCGCCGCCGGTATCGCGCATGATGACCCGCACCGAATGTTCGGCGATGCCGAGCAGTCGCGCGCAGAAGCCGCGGATCTCGTGCGGCACCTGAGTGGATGCCCAGACCGTCAACTCCCCGCTGGGAGCCGACCATTCCGCGATCAAGCCCCGCGTCTCTATCGGCACCGGCGCGTACGCCTGCTGAAAGATCTGCTGCCGCACCACATATGCGGCCGAATCGAAGATCGGGTCGAGCTCTGCCGCGGGGCGCCCGCTCAGTGCGCCGGCCAGGTTGCCCGGGCACTGCGCATGCACAAGTTCGGTGGTTTCATGCGCCGTGCGGTAATCGACGACCGGCTCGAGCGGTTCGTAGTCGACGACCACCAACTCGACCGCATCCTCGGCCACATACCGATCGATGGCGACCACTAGGGCGACCGGATCACCGACGAAACGCACCTCGCCCTCGGCCAGCGGCGGCCGAGGCACCGGCGGCAGTCCGGGGGCGTCCAGCGAGTACGAGAACTGATGCACTTCCGGATTCAGGTCGGCCGCCGTGAACACGGCATACACTCCGTCGAGCGCCGCGGCCTCCGCGGTATCGATGCCGACGATGCGACCACGCGGGACCGGACTTCGCACGAAGCACGCGTGCAGCATGCCCGGCCGATGCACATCGTCGACAAAACTGCCCGCACCGGTCACCAACCGGAGGTCTTCGACCCTGGGCACCCGGGTGCCGACGAACCCGGTCGGCGCCGCTTCCGTCACCTGACGAATCCCGATATCTGTCATCAGGCGGGCCTCCCATTCACTGTGCGGAGCGTTTCCGCCACCACCGGGTAAATGGTGTCCGGAAACGCTCCGCCGGAAGAAATATGCACTACGGCGATGAAAATCTGGGAGCAGGGAAAAATGGCATCGCAATCCGTTCGAATCAACGCGATCCGGCACCCCTCGGAGCCGCTCATCGCTGCTGAGGAATTGTCTAGCACCGCATCCACAACGGTGTCAAGAGTGTAATATGTCTTGACTGAGAATTATGATCTCATCTCGGGCACTTATGATTCTTACACCTGCACCTGCCGTCGCGCAATGTCGTCGAGAGGGTCGATCATGCGGGAACTGACCGCGTCATTACTGCGCTGGCATGCGACCGATACGCAATACGCGATCGCGACCGTCGTCGGGGTGACCGGAAGCGCTCCCCGACCGGTCGGCGCCGCGCTCGCCGTCGATGCCACCGGAACCGTCCTCGGCAGCATCTCGGGCGGCTGCGCCGAGGCCGCCGCATACGAGCTGTGCCGACAAGTGCTGCGATCGGGCTCGCCGATGCGGGCGAGCTTCGGTTACCACGACTCCGACGCCTTCGCGGTCGGCCTGACCTGCGGCGGCACCATCGATGTTTTCGTCCATCGGGTGCGCCCGGCCGACTATCCGATCGTCGAAGCGGCGCTGCTTCCCCCCGGCCCGGTGGCGCTGGTCCGCGATCTGGACAACGGGGCCCTGACCACGGTCGATCCGAGCCGCACGGTCGGAGCGCATTTGGACGACGCCGTCGTCGCCGAGGTCCGCGCCATGCTGGACATCGGCGCAACCGGTGTCCGCACGATCGGCTGCGACGCGGGCGAATCGATGATCTTCGTCGAGTCCTTCGCGCCCCCGCCACGGATGATCGTCTGCGGGGCAACCGATTTCGCTGCGGCAGTGTGCCGGGTGGGCGGCCTGCTCGGCTATCGGGTCACACTGTGCGATGCCCGCGCGGTATTCGCGACCCGAGATCGTTTTCCGGATGCCGACGAGGTCGTCGTCGGCTGGCCGCACCGATACCTCGCGGACACCCCGATCGACGCCAGAACCGTGGTGTGCGTCCTGACCCACGACCCGAAATTCGATATCCCGCTGCTGGAGATCGCACTGCGCCTGCCGATCGCCTACGTGGGCGCCATGGGTTCGCGCCGCGCCGACGCCGAGCGCCGCACCCGGTTGCGCGCGGCCGGCCTCACCGATGTCGAGCTGGCTCGCCTGCACTCTCCAATCGGCCTGGATCTGGGCGGTCGGACCGCGGCCGAGGCCGCCGTCGCCATCGGAGCCGAAATCGTCGCGGTCCGGCACGGCGGATCGACCCGACCGCTGCATGCCACCGATCGGCCGATCCATCCCGCCGAAAGCGTTCCATCGAGTCAGTAACGCGGTTACTATGGTAACCGTGTTACAGTTCTCGCGTGAGTCGGACAGCAGCACGGATTCCGTCGAAGAAGATCATCAAAACCGTGCTCGCACTGCTACAGACCGACGGCTACGACGCGGTCCAACTGCGCGAGGTAGCGCGGCGCGCCCACGTATCACTCGCGACGGTGTACAAGCTGTTCCCGACCCGGGATGCGTTGATCATCGCCGCGGTCCACGAGTGGATGGCCACCAACACCTATCCCGACATCGCACCTCCCACACCCGAGGAATCGATCGCCGACGGCGTGATACGCGTGCTGCGACATGTGTTCGAACCATGGGAGCGCAATCCAACGATGCTCGAAGCATTCCACCGGGCCCACTCGGCCCCGGGCGGCGCGCGCCTGAGCGTCGACGGGTTCGCCGCCGTCCTGCCGGTGGCCGGACAGATCCTCGACGGCGCCGATCCCGAGTACCTCGAGGACATCGGGCTGATACTGACCAACGTGATCTACGCCCTGATCGCGCGGGTCGCCGACAAGACCCTCGACATCGACGAGATCCTGCCGATACTCGAACGTGCCGTGCGGCGCCTCACCGCGGACAACACGGACCAGGACCGGGCAGTTCGCGAGCGGCGCGGCGCCACCGACCAGCGGCAGCCATTGGTGCTGGATCCATCGGTCACCGCGCCTTTCGTACGGGAACGCCCCCACGACACCGACGCGTCGGCGCAGGACGACGCCGCGCATCGACCGAACGCGGGCTAGCAGGTCTCGAACACAGCCACACCGTCCGCCGGGTCGCCGCGACACCGCGGCCCGGCAGCAACGGGAGGTGGTATTTCTGATCGGAAATCCGATCGTTCAACAGAAATAGAATTAAGTTGTACGAGTGACCGAAATTTTCGGTTCCTTGATTCGAGGCACCCTCCGATTATCATGCGGTGAAGGTGCATTTCAGCGCGCCGAAAAAAAGGAATCGGCAGCCGAGAAAATATTTGCTCGCACCTATTGACCCGACCTGTGACCGCGCGCACAATCATCGGCGTAGCAAATCGGATCAGGAACTCGGATTCGATTTCGGAGCAGCTTTTCTCCGCATGCGCTGCCGCCATAATCCAACGAAAGTGATTTCGCGATCGATGTTGATCCCGCACACTCCCACGCCCGCCGAATCCGGGCTACCTCACAATGCGGTGGCAAATGGAATTGTGACAATTCACTTGGATGGTGCCACGACGTCCCAGCCCGGCCGAGCCGGCGATACGGTGCTCGAAACCGCGCGCCGGGCCGGGCTGACACCACCGTTTTCCTGCGAGGCAGGCAACTGCGGAACATGTATGGCCACCCTCGTCGACGGGCGGGTCGTGATGAAGGTGAACGACGCGCTGACCGACGACGACGTCGCGGCCGGCTACATCCTCACCTGCCAGGCCGTTCCCCAGACCACCTCGATCACCGTGGAATACCCGTGACCTCCCGACCCAGGAGCCGACGATGACCGATTTCGACACCATCGACTACTTCACCGATCCGGCACTCGTGCCCGATCCCTATCCGTATTACGACCACTTACGCGCCAAGTGCCCGGTGACGCGGGAACCGCACTACAACGTCCTCGCGGTGACGGGATACGAGGAAGTTTCCCAGGTCATGCGCGACGCCGACACGTTCTCCTCGTGCATCGCGGTAGGTGGCCCGTTCCCACCACTGCCGTTCGAGCCGGAGGGTGAGGATATCAGCGCGCAGATCGAGCAACACCGCACCGAGCTGCCCATGTACGAGCACATGGTCACGATGGATCCCCCGGAGCACACCTATGCGCGGTCGGTGCTGAACCGGCTGTTGACACCCGCGCGGCTGAAGGAGAACGAGGAGTTCATGTGGCGGCTGGCCGACCGCCAGCTCGACGAATTCCTGGCCAACGGCCGCTCCGAATTCGTCGCCGAGTACGCGAAACCGTTCTCGCTCTTGGTGATCGCCGATCTGCTCGGCGTTCCCGAGCAGGACCACCAGGAGTTCCGGGTCGTGCTCGGCGCCGACCGGCCCGGCAGTCAGGTCGGTGCGCTGGACAAGGTGTCGGTCGGCACGAATCCCTTGGAGTGGCTCGACGAAAAGTTCAGCGGCTATATCAGCGATCGGCGACGCGAGCCGCGCGACGACGTGCTGACCTCGCTGGCGCTGGCGAAATATCCGGATGGGTCGACCCCCGAAGTCATCGATGTGGTCCGTTCGGCGACCTTCGTATTCGGTGCGGGCCAGGAGACGACCGCCAAGCTGCTCGCCGCCGCCGTGCGCGTACTCGGTGACGATCCGGAGCTGCAACAGACGCTGCGTGCCGATCGCAGCCGCATCCCGGTATTCATCGAGGAAACGCTGCGCATGCACGCACCGGTCAAGAGCGGCTTCCGGCTCGCCCGCCGCAACACCGAGGTCGGCGGGGTCGACGTACCGGCCGGATCCACGCTCATGGTCTGCCCCGGTGCGGCGAACCGCGACCCGAACCGGTTCGAGAACCCTCACGAGTTCCGCATGGATCGCGCGAACTTCCGCGAGCACATGGCCTTCGGCCGTGGCGTGCACTCCTGCCCCGGCGGTCCGCTGGCGCGAGTGGAGGGGCGGGTATCGCTCGAACGCATCCTGGATCGGATGCTGGACATCACGATCGATGCCGACGAGCACGGTCCCGCGGACGACCGCAGCTACCGCTACGAACCCACCTACATCCTGCGTGGGCTCACCGATCTACATATCCGATTCACGCCACGAGACGCATCCGCGCCACGACAGTGAGTTGAATTTCGTGTCGATCATGTTCGAACCCGACGGCCGAGGCCCCTCCTCGGTTCGCCTGCTGGTGACCGGTGTCTGCTGCATCGTCGTCATAGCGGTCGCCGCCACCGTGATGGTCGCGATTTCCCGTGGGGCACTTCGCAAGACCGTGACGGTGACCGCCGTCATGGCCAATGTGGGCGATGGGCTGCCCACCAAGTCGGATGTGAAATTCCAAGGGGTTCGGGTCGGGTTTGTGACGGCGGTGACGCCAGCCGCCGTCACCGGCATGAACGATGTCCGAATCGAGCTGAGTCCGCACTTCGCGCAGGCGATTCCGGGCACGGTGACCGCGCGGGTGGTGCCGAGCAACGTATTCGCGGTGCCCTCGGTACAACTCGTCTACAACGGTGCGGCGGCGGCGCCGCTGAGTTCAGGTGCCCGGATCAGCCAGGATCACAGCCTGGCGACCGTGCGCTTGCAGACCTCGCTCGATCAGCTGCGGCGGATCATCGCCGCGGTCGGTCGGGAGGACACCGACAACGCGGTGGGCATGTTGGCGACCCTCGCCGAAGCCACCGAGGGGCGCGGCGCCGGCATCGAGAATGCGGCGGCACGGCTGCGCGATATCGTCGTCGAACTGGACAAGGTCGTCTCCGTGGACGCGGCGCCGTCCACGCTCGACTCGCTCTCGGCCGCGATGCGTGAACTCCAGTCGACGGCACCATATCTGCTCGACGCCATGCACCATGCGATAGTCCCGCTGCAGACGCTGGCAGAGCAGCGGGCGAAGCTCGCCGCGCTGCTGTCCGGCGGCCTGCACACGCTCGGCACCGTGGCCACCGCACTCGACCACAACACCGACAAAATCATCGATGTCACCACGCATATGTCACCCGCGCTCGGCGCAATCGGTGACGGCGCGAGCAAGTTTCCGCAGATCAGCGTTTCGCTCACGCGAATGACGGCCCGGTTCAACGAGTTGTGGAATCCGCAGACCCAACGGCTCAACGCGCGCGTCATTCTGCAGCTGACACCCAACCGGCAGTACACCTCGGCGGACTGCCCTCGGTACGGCGAACTGGCCGGTCCCAACTGCGCGAGCGGTCCGGCGACACCCGCCCCGGCCGAGGGCTTGCCGCCCGGCTTCGATCCGCGCCGCTTCCAACCGCCGGACTCCCTGCTGACCAACGATATCGGGCCGGTCGGCAGCGCCGCCGAACAGGAACGGATCGCCGAAATCCTCGGCGGCGAACCCAATGCCGCCGCGGATATCCTGTTCGCTCCACTGGCCCGCGGCGCCACCGTCGCGATCACATCGGACCCGAACGGGGGCACCCGATGAGCTACCGCGGATCACTGGTCGTCCTAGTCGCCTTCCTCATCAGTTCGGCGCTGCTCAGCTGGTCGGTCGCCGTCACCCTCGAGCGCGGCATCAGCGGCCAGACCACCAGGTACTCAGCACTGTTCACCAACGTATCCGGGCTGCGCGTCGGCGATGACGTCCGGATGGCCGGGGTGCGGGTCGGCCGGGTGGAATCGGTCGAGTTGGCGGGCACGCTCGCGCGCGTCGGTTTCCGCATCCACAGCGATCAGGTGCTGACCGGGAACACCACCGTATCGGTGACGTATCAGAACCTGATCGGTCAGCGCTATCTCGGTGTGGCCATGGGTAACCACGGCGACCCCACCGTACTGAAACCCGGCGCCGAAATTCCCGTCGACCACACCGAGCCGTCGTTCGATATCTCCAAGCTGCTCAACGGTTTCGAGCCGCTGTTCGGCACCCTGGACCGGACCGCGGTCGACAACATCACCGGCGCCCTGATCAAGGCGTTGCAGGGCGACAACGGCTCGGTCACCACACTGATCGCCGAGACGACCCGGCTGGCGGAATCCTTCGCCGGGCCGGACGAGGTGCTCGGCCAGGTCATCTCGAATCTCGCCACCATCGTGGGCAACCTCGCCCAGCAGAGCGGGAATCTGACCACGGTGATCGACCGGACGCGATCGATTTTCGAAGGCCTGCAACAGAATCGGCAGGCATTGTTCGATTCCGTGGACCAGATCGCGGTGGTGGTCGGCCGGGCCTCGCAGATCGTGGCCGCCGACCAGCCCACCCTCGTCGACTTCCTGAATCGGGAACCGGGATTCGCCCAGCACTTCCTGGACAACAAGGCGAAGTTCGAGTATCTCGGCTACAACCTGCCGATGGTCCTCAAAGGGCTGGCCCGCATATCGCAGGAAGGCGGTTACATCGACGCCTACGTCTGCGATGTGACCCTGTCGCTCGTCCCGGGTCTGACACCGCTGATTCCGCAAATAGTCGACGCGGTGACCCCCGGCGGGGTGGCCCAACACACCTCCAAGTGCAGGTGAGCACATGCGCATACCGTGGAATCTCGAGGGCCGCACGCGAATCGGGCGCCGGCAACTCGAAGACCTCAGCAGGCCGTGGCTCGGATTCACCGCGATTGCCCTCCTGGTCGTCGCGGTCGTCGCCGCGCTGGCCGTCAATTCGCTCGATATCGGTGAGCGCCGCCTGGAAGCCGACTTCGCACAGGCCGCGCAGCTCGGCGCAGGCGATCAGGTGACCGTGGCGGGGGTGCCGGTGGGCCATGTGGTCGGGCTGCGCTTGGCCGGCGACCACGTGACGGCAACGCTGAGCATCGCCGACCATGTGGCGCTCGGCCCCGCCACGACCGCGGCGATCAAACTCACCACCTTGCTGGGCAATCGGTACGTGGAACTCGCACCGGCCGGATCCGGTGCACTGCCTGATGGCCGAATTCCCTTGGCACAGACCAGTGTTCCCTACGATCTGCAGTCGGCCCTCGCCGACGCGACGACCACCTTCGATCAGGTCGATGCCGACAAGGTCGGGCAGGCGCTCACCGAGCTGTCCACCCAGCTGCACGGTTTGCCGCAGCTGATTCCGTCGGTGATGCAGAACATTACGACGCTGTCCGGTGTGATCGCCGAACGTCGCGGGCAGATCGGCACACTGCTGACCAGCACGAGCCAGCTCACCACGGTCATCGAGAACCAGCGGGCCGGCCTCGGCGTACTGGTCGACCAGGGCCGCGACCTGCTGCGGGAGGTCGCGGCGAAACGGCAGGCCATCGCGGCCCTCATCGCCGCCACCAGCAATGTGGTGCGGACGCTGCAGCCGATCGTCGTGGACGATCAACCTGAAATTCAATCCCTGCTCGACAATCTGAGCCAGCTGGTGCAGATGCTCGGTCGGCACGACGACCTGCTGCGCAACATATTGCAGATCCTTCCGGTCCCCTGGCGCAGCTGGGCGGACGTGACCGGCTCCGGCACGGAACTGGACGCCAACGCGTCCTCGGGAGCGTTCGTCGACTCCTTCATGTGCGCGCTGGTCGGCCGCGCGCAGGTCCAGCTGCCGCCGTATTCGGAGGACTGTCGATGAGATCGTCACCCCGCCCGGTGAAGCTGATTCTCGGACTCGCGGTTACCGCGCTGATCGCGGGCGCGGCCAGCGCCCCACTCGCCCAGTTGAATCGCGAAACCATCACCGTGACAGCGCATTTCGACAGTGCCGCCGGTGTCTTCGCCGGAAATCCGGTGGATGTGCTCGGCATGCGGATCGGCAAGGTGGCGAGCGTCGCGCAACGCGGCTCCTATGTCGAAGTGACGATGAATGTCGATGCCTCGGTGCGGATTCCGGCCGACGTCACGGCGGTGACCGTGTCGGATTCGGTGCTGACCGACCGGCACATCGAACTCACTCCGGTGTACCGCGGCGGGCCGACCCTCTCGGAGGGGGCGACGCTGGGTACCGATCGGACGAAGACCCCGGTCGAATTCGACAGTCTGCTCGCGATGGCGGACAAGCTGTCGACGTCACTGCAGGGCGACGGGCAGGGACGCGGCCCGATCGCCGACGCGGTCGATGTCGGCGCGGCGGTGGCGACCGACAACGGCGAGCAGATCAGGGCCGCGCTGGATCAACTGTCCCGAGCACTGCGCATGGGCGACGATCACGGTGTCGCCACCAAAAACGCGATAACCACCCTGGTGCACAACCTGGACTCGCTCACCGCCGCGGCCGCGAGCAACGACCAGACGATTCGCGACTTCGGCGCCGGGGTCCGTCAGCTGAGCGACCTGCTCGCCGAACAAAACCTCGGCACCGGCGACACCGGCGCGAAACTGAACGAAATCCTCACCCGGACAAATGATCTCATGCAGCGCAATCGCGGCACGCTGGCCGGTACGGCGAGCGGAGCCAACGTCATCTTCCAGAGTCTGTCGGATTACAACCGCAACGTCGCGGAATTCATGGACCTGTTCCCGCTGGTCGTCGACAACGCCTATGCCGTGATCGACCCGAATGTGGGCGCGGGCCGGGTGCACGTGAATGTGGACAAGGTCGCATTGGACGGGCAGATGGTGAAGCAGGTGTGCAACCTACTCGACCTGAAACGGCTCGGCTGCAACACCGGGAAGATGTCCGATATGGGGCCGGACTTCGGCATCGTGGCCATGCTGGCCGGAATCGCGGGATTGCCGAAATGACTACCAGGAAAATAACATTCACCGCTGCCGCCGTCGTACTCCTGGCCGCGGCTCCGGCGAGCGGGTGTTCGGTGGGGCTGGACCGGATGCCGCTGCCCGCGCCTTCGGTCGGATCGCACAGCTTCACGCTGACGGCCACCTTCGCCAACGCGCTCAATCTCCCGACCGAGGCCAAGGTGAAGGTCGACGGCGCCGATGTCGGGGAGGTCGAATCCATGACGGCACGCGATTATGCCGCCGTCGTCACCCTGCGGATCCGATCCGAGGTCGTGCTACCGGCGGGCACGACCGCCGAATTGCGCTCGGCCACACCGCTCGGCGATGTATTCGTCGCACTCGACCCGCCACCCGATCCGACTCCCGGGGCCCCGGCGCTGCGCGATGGGGACCGCATTCCGCAATCGTCGACGTCTGCGGCGGCCACCATCGAGGAAGTGCTCACGCGGGCGGCATTGCTGGTCAACGGCGGCGTGATCCGTGATCTGACGAAGGTGATCAACGGTCTCGGCGCCGAATTCGGCGGGCGGGGTGATCGCATGGGTGAACTGATCGCCCAGACGACCACATTGGTCCAGACCCTCTCGGCACGATCGGACCAGATCCGGGCGGTGGTGCACGATACCGCTGCACTGACCGCCACCGTGGCGGCGCAACAGTCGGTGGTGAACGACGTAGTCGCCGCTGCGGGCCCGGCGCTGGATGTCGTGGCCGCCAGCACCCAGGACATCGTGGATATCGCCGCCCAGTTGAATCGGATCGCCGGCCAGCTCACCACGTTTCCGTCGATCAACGGCACCGGAAAGCGCAGCCTGGTAAGCGATCTCAACAATCTCGCCGCCGGACTCAACACCGCCGCGACGGACCCCGGAGCCAACCTCGACGGGTTGAATTACACCCTGGCCCTGGTCGGTGGCAAGGTAGCGAACTCCACCGCCGCCGGCGCCGACGCCGATATCTATCAGATTGCGCTCGGCGCGGTGCCCGACCCGAACTTCCCGGGCAACCCGGAAGCCCGGGTACCCGACCAGACCGACTGGGCCAACTTCGCCGGTTCGTTGGCATACACCTTGGGCCGGTTGTACGGCCGAGTGATCGGGCCGGGACGATGAAGCGCCCGGAACCGAATCGGTCCTTCGAGGTGCGCGTGGAGTCGGCGGCAAGCGCGGCCCTCGCGGTCACCGACCGGTTGGTCCGTCATCGGCTCGTCGTGTCCTTGATCGCCCTGGTGGCCACGCTGATTGCGGGCGCAACGTATGTCGTGTTCGGATCGCTCGAGCTGAACCCGCTCGCCTCGACCTATCAGATCCAGGTCCACCTGGCCCAATCCGGTGGTCTGCTACAAGACCGGGATGTCACGGTGCGCGGTGTCCGCGTCGGCCGGGTGACTTCGGTCGATTTCGTGGACGGTCAAGTGGTCGCGCTCGCATCGATCGAGGCAGGCGCCAGGATCCCGACCGACAGCACGGTCCGGGTGGCCGGACTCTCACCGGCCGGCGAGCAATACCTGGATTTCGTCCCCGCCACCTCCAGCGGCCCGTATCTGGCCGCCGGTGCGGTCATCGGCGCCGACCGGACCACGGTGCCGGTGCAATTGTCCCAGTTGCTCGGCGACCTCACCGGCACCATCGCACAACTCGATCCCGAAAAGCTCGAGGCGATCGTGCACGAGTTGGGCGCGAGTTCGGCGGCGCCGGAGAAGCTGGCGGCGATCATCGATGGCGGCACCTTCATGATCACCACACTCGGTGCGGTACTCCCGCAGACCGTCAGCCTGCTGCGCAATAGCGAGGTGATGCTCGGCACCGCGCGCGACCTCGGACCGGGCCTCGCGATTACCGCGGCCGATCTCGAACGCACTCTCGCCGGGGTGAATTCGATGACGGGCGGGTTCGAAACCCTGGTCGACACCGCGCCGGAGATGCTGCGGACCATGGACCAGATCATCGCCGACAACTCCCCGACCATGGTCCAACTGCTCGGGAATCTCGCGACCGTGGCCCAGATGTCGTACGTACACGTGCCGGCCATAAACAATCTGTTCTTCCCCACGCATCGGCCCGGGTCCGCGGCGGACGCGTTGAGCACCGCATTCCACGACGGCGCGGTGTGGGCGATCGCGAGCATCTATCCGCGAAAGCAGTGCGACTACAACCTGCCGCGCCTGCCCATCACCGTCGCGAACCATCCCGAACCCTACTTGTACGCCTACTGCACCGACCCGGATCCGACGCTCGTGCCGCGCGGCGCGCGCAACGCACCGCGGCCCCCCGGCGACGACACCGCACACCCACCGGCCGGAGTCGATCCGCTGGCGACCGCCGATCCGACACCGCAGGGCCCGCTGTCGATCCCGACACCCTATGGCGGCGCACCCGTTCCGGCATATGTGCCGCCGAAGTAGCAAATAACAACGAAGGCCAGGAGTTTCGATGAAGCAACCAGTGCTGGAGACGGAAACCGCTACCGAGACATCCGATTCGGATTCAGTGGCCGAGGACTCGGTCGTGGACGAGGAGGCCGCACCGCCGTTTCGGCGGCGTCGCTGGGTACCTCGCGCCGCCGTCGGCGCCATCGCTGTCGTCGCGGTATCGGCATCGGTGCTTGCGGGCATTCTCGGCTGGAAACTGCACGACCGCGACGAGGTCGATGCCGCGGCCCGGCAGGCCGCAACCACCGCGCAGAACTACGCGATCACGCTGACCAGCATCGATTCCCAGCACATCGATCAGAATTTCGCCGCCGTCCTCAGTGGTGCGACCGGTGAATTCAAGGACACCTACACCCAGTCCAGTAACCAACTGAAGACGCTGCTGGTCCAGAACAACGCGGTGAGCAAGGGAAAGGTGGTGGGCTCCAGTATCAAGTCGGCGACGAAGGACCGCGTCGAGGTGATGCTGTTCATCGATCAGGAGGTCACCAACTCGGTGAGCCCCGATCCGCGGATCGATCGCAGCCGCATGGTCATGACCATGGAACGGGTCGGCGACAGCTGGCTGGCCGGCAAAGTGGAGTTGGTGTGATGTGATCGATCAATCCTCCGCACCGTCGGTCACGCGGATAAGGAACTGGGGACGCGGTTATCTGCACCGACATCCCGTCGCATCGCTCGATACCGTAGGCGCCCAGTTCATTCTGGGTGTGCGAGCCGTGCAGTATCTCGTAATCGATATAGCGACAGGCCAATTCGCGTTCAAGGAGTTCGTACAGCAGGCCGCTTTCATGATCAAAACCTCCTACCTGCCGACCGTCGCGGTCGCGTTGCCGATCAGCGCGACCCTCTCGATTCAATTCGGGCTGATCGCGGGTCAGGTCGGCGCGACCTCGCTGGCCGGGGCGGCCAGTGGTCTCGCCGTCATCCGCCAGGCGGCGCCGGTGGTCACGGCGATGCTGCTCGCGGCGGCGGTCGGCTCGGCGATCTGCGCCGATCTCGGTTCGCGCACCATCCGCGAAGAGATCGCCGCACTCGAGGTGATGGGCGTTTCGGTGCTGCGCAAGCTGGTGGTGCCGCGGGTGGCCGCCGGAGTGCTGGTCGCCGTCGGGCTGACCGGGCTGAGTGCCTTCGTCGGATTCCTCGCCGGATATATGTTCAATGTCTATGTCCAGGGCGGTACACCCGGCAGCTTCATCGCCACCTTCTCCTCGTTCGCCCGCATCGGCGATATGTATCTGGCGGTGGTCAAGGCCGTGGTGTTCGGGCTCATCGTGACCGTCGTCGCGTGCCAGAAGGGACTGAGCACCAAGGGCGGTCCCGGCGGGGTCGCGAATTCGGTCAACGCCACCGTGGTGGCCTCGATCGTGCTGCTCATGGTGGTGAACGTGGGCTTCACCCAGATGTACACCATGCTCTTCCCGCGGCAGGCGCTCTGAGATGGCCGCGCCGTACTATCCACTGCACATCAGGCAGGTGCTCCGCGTTGCCGACGCACCACTGCACGGGGCCATGCGCCTCGGGCATATGGCCATATTCTTCCTGCGCGCGCTCGCCTCCATTCCGATCGTCCTGCGCCACTACCGCAGGGAACTACTGCGCCTGATCTCCGACATCACCTGGGGCAACGGGTCTCTCATCGTCGGCGGCGGTACGGCGGGCATTATTGTCGTGCTCGGCGCGAGCGGCGGGGCGCTGGTGGGGATCGAGGGCTACAGCGCGCTGAAATTGCTGGGCATCGGCCCGGCGACAGGTCTGGTCTCGGCGACCGCGTCGACGCGCGAACTGGCCCCGATCATGGCTTCCATCGCCTTCGCGTCACAGGCGGGCTGTCGATTCACCGCCCAACTCGGCGCCATGCGCATTGCCGAGGAGATCGACGCGATGGAAACACTCGCCATCCGGTCCATCCCCTACCTGGTGACCACGCGGCTCATGGCCTCGGTGGCCGCCATCGTTCCGCTCTATCTCGTCTGTCTGGCAATGAATTTCGTCGCGGCCGAGGTAGCCATCGGCGTCGCGGGCAGCCAATCGCCCGGCACGTACGACCACTACTTCCGCATGGTGCTCAGCGCGACCGATGTCGGGTATTCACTGGCGAAAGCTGTCGTCTTCGTCGTCATCACCACGACCATCCAGTGCTACTTCGGCTACTACTCCGCGGGCGGTCCGGTGGGCGTCGGCATTGCCGCCGGTCGTGCGATGCGCGCCAGCATCACCGTCATGATCTGCGTCAATCTGCTGATGACGCTGGCGCTGTGGGGCTTCGACTCGGGAGCACGGATCAGCGGCTGACCGCGCCGGTCGACTACACGCCGCCGGTGGCGGGTTTGCGGCCGTGGCGCATCAGCACCGCGATCACCAGCGCCACGATCGCGGTTGCGGCCACGACCAGGCGAAGATCATGGGCGGCAACCTCGCCCGGCTGCTTAAGGTGTAGCAATCCCGTTGCCCGCGTTGCTGTTTGCGGCGCGGGCACCAGGGCCTAACCGCCTGTCCGCACCGCCGCCATAGCGCCGCCGTCCACGAGCAGGTCGACACCGTTGAGAAAGCTCGCCTGGTCCGACAGCGCGAATGCGACGGCGGCGGCGACTTCGTCCGCGGAACCCCTGCGCCGCAATGGTGTTCGCTGCACAAGCGCCGCCATGCTCGGATGATTGTCGGCTTCCTGGAGCCCCTGCGGAGTGTCGATGATGCCGGGTGAGACCGAGCAGATGCGCGCGCCGGCTGGGCCGAGGCGCACCGCCTCATATGCCACGAAGCGGTGCACGCCCCGTTTCGCCCAGCTGTAGGCGAGACCGGGATCCTCGACGGCGGGGCCGAGCGCATCGTGGATGCGCTCGAGAAACTTCTCATCGAGCGGATCGTCCACAACCGCGAGGCCGGCCGGGTCCGGCGCGACAGGATCGAGCAGCGGTGCCATCGAAGCGAAACACACCATGGCCGTGCCGGTTACGGCCAACGGGCGCAGCGCCTGCGCGAGCAGCGCCGTCCCGATCAGATCGACGGTGAAGATCCGGCGCCAGTCACCCATCGTCGGAGAGATACCAGCGGCATGGGCGACGGCGCGCAGTGTGCCGTGCCGATCCACCCGCTCGGCGAGCCGCGCCAGCCCTTCGACGTCGGTGACGTCGAGCTCCACCGCTTCGACTGTGGCACCGCCTTTTTCGGCCAAATGTTCCCGCGCGGCGGCCGCGGCAGCCGCGTCCCGATCCACCAGGAGCAGTATGTCGACCATCTCGGCCAGTCGTTGTGCACAGGCGTAGCCCATACCGCGACCCGCGCCCGTCGCAATACCCACTGTTGTCACGTGTCGCTCCTATCGGTTGTGGGCGTGGCCCAGCATTGGGCCAGGCTCGATTCCGCGGCCCGGTCGACCAGTTCCACCCGAAAGCCGTCGGCCCCGCGCAGAAATGCGAAGAACAGCCGCCCGTCGACGCCGGGCCGGGTGGCCTCGGTGACATAGCCGTGCCGGACCAGGTCGGCAGCATCGGCGGCCACGTCGTCGGACCAGTACCCGACGTGGTGGAGTCCGGCTGCCCCCGCGGGTTCCCACAGCGTGCCCGCGACACTACGCACAATCTCGAGCCGCGGCACGGTCGTGGAGTATCGGCATTTCAACTCCAGGACCGCCGTCCGGGTGTCGGGCAGGTCCACCGAGACCGGCCCGCCGACCTCAGGCCCCCACTCGTATCCGAGTACCGCCGACAGCGTCGCCGCGGTGGCCTCGAAGTCCGCCGCGACGATCCCGATATGGAACTGATCCTCGGCTCTCACGCGACGACCTCCATTCGGCTCGAAATTCCTGGAAGAATTGCATTCCGCTTCACGAGAAGCGTATTCTCATCAAGCGAGAGGAGATGCAATGGCATGGGATTTCGAGACTGACCCGGACTATCAGAAGAAGCTGGACTGGGCCGACGAGTTCGTGCGCGCGGAAGTCGAACCACTCGATCTGGTCTGGGAGCACGAGCAGTTCGTGCCCCTCGACGGGACACGGCGCAAGGCGATCCAGCCCCTCAAAGAGGAGGTGCGGCGTCAGGGTCTGTGGGCCACGCATCTGGGCCCGGACCTCGGCGGCCAAGGTTATGGACAGCTGAAACTGGCCCTGCTGAACGAGATTCTGGGCCGCTCGTCCTGGGCGCCGATCGTCTTCGGCTGTCAGGCGCCCGATACCGGCAACGCTGAAATCATCGCCCACTACGGGACGGCCGACCAGAAGCAGCGCTACCTGCAGCCACTGCTGGACGGTGAGCTGTTCTCCAGCTATTCGATGACCGAACCGCAGGCCGGCGCCGATCCGACCCAGTTCCAGACCCGGGCGGTGCGCGACGGCGACGATTGGATCATCAACGGCTGGAAGTACTTCTCCTCCAACGCCAGAACCGCCTCATTCCTCATCGTGATGGCCGTGACGAATACGGACGTCAGCCCCTACCAGGGCATGTCGATGTTCCTGGTGCCGACGGACACCCCGGGCATCGATATCGTGCGCAACGTCGGCCTCTACGGCGAGCCGATGAACGACGGCAGCCACGCACTCATCCATTACCAGAACGTGCGCGTGCCCGCCGAATCCCTGCTCGGCGGCGAGGGCCAGGCCTTCGTCATCGCGCAGACCCGCCTCGGCGGCGGCCGCATCCATCATGCGATGCGCACCATCGGGCTCGCGCAGAAGGCCATCGACATGATGTGCGAGCGAGCCCTGTCGCGTACCACCGCGGGCAGCAGGTTGGCCGATAAGCAGTTCGTACAGGGCTACATCGCCGATTCCTACGCCCAGCTGGCCCAGTTCCGGCTTTTCGTACTGCATACCGCTTGGAAGATCGACAAGTACAACGACTACAAGAAGGTCCGCAAAGACATTGCCGCGGCCAAGATCGTCATGCCGACGGTGCTGCACGATATCGCCTGGCGCGCAATGCAAGTGCACGGTGCCTTGGGCACCACCAACGAGATGCCGTTCTTCCGGATGATCCACGGAGCCGGTGTCATGGGGCTGGCCGACGGGCCGACCGAGGTGCACAAGACCACGGTGGCCAAGCAGGTGCTGCGCGACTACGAGCCCACCGACGGCATGTGGCCCACGGAATGGATTCCCGGAAAGCAGGAAGCCGCCCGGGCGAAGTTCGCCGAATATCTCGAGCACGAAGTAGGGAACCAGTGAGCATCGATACCGCCCGGCTCGCCGATTGGATGGACGGCCAGGGCCTGCCCGGTAAGGGCGAACCCCTCGAAACCCGCTTCCTGTCCGGCGGAACCCAGAACGAGATCTATCAGATCCGCCGCGGCGAACACGTCAGCGTTCTGCGCATCCCACCTGCCGAGGCGCCCGCCGATCGGGATGCGGGCATTCTGCGCGAGTGGCGGATCATCGAGGCCCTCGACGGCACCGATGTCCCGCATACCGCCGCCGTCGGCGTCTGCACCGACTCCGACGTGCTCGGCCGCACCTTCTACCTGATGGGCTTCGTCGACGGCTGGTCGCCGATGGACCATCGCGGTGTCTGGCCGGAGCCGTTCGACTCCGACCTCCAGGCGCGGGCCGGACTCGGCTATCAACTGGCCGAGGGAATCGCGTTGCTGTCCAAGGTGGATTGGCAGGCGAAGGGCCTGCAGGATCTGGGCCGCCCGGACGGCTACCACGAGCGACAGGTGTCGCGGTGGCTGAGCTTCTACGACAAGATCGATGGCGCGCGCACGCTCGACGGTATGGACGTGGCCACCGAATGGCTGCGCACCCACCGCCCGCTGGACTACATCCCCGGCCTGATGCACGGCGACTACCAGTTCGCCAATGTGATGTTCCAGCACGGCGGACCGGCGCGGCTCGCGGCGCTGGTGGACTGGGAGATGGGGACGGTCGGTGATCCGAAGCTCGATCTGGGCTGGATGCTGCAGGGGTGGCCGGAGGACACCAGCGATCCGGCCGTTGCCACCAAGGGCTACGCCAATATGCAGTACATGCCCTCGCGTGACCAGATGCTCGCGCACTACGCACAGGTGTCCGGACGCCAGGTCGACGATATCGACTACTACCTGATCCTGGCCAAGTGGAAGCTGGCCATCGTGCTCGAGCGCGGTTTCCAACGCGCCAAGGGCGACGTCAAGCTGGCGGCGTTCGGCCCGATCGTGGTCGACACCATGCGCGCCGCCGCCGAATTGGCCGAGAGTACGGAGTACAAGGCATGAGCGAGCGAACAATCAACACAGCGGACCTGTCGGTCGTGACGGAGCCGAGCGCCGGCGAGGCGGAGTCATGAGCGAGCGCAGCGAGCGAACAATCAACACAGCCGACCTGTCGGTCGTGACGGAGCCGAGCGCCAGCGAGGCGGAGTCATGAGCGACGCGGAGTTCGTACTCGACCGGCACGGCCCGGTCATGGTCGTCCGGCTCAACCGTCCGGATGCGCGAAATGCGTTGACCGGCACCATGATGCGCGGAATCGGCGCGGCGATCATCGCGGCCGAGGCCGATCCGCTGGTGCGGGCCGTCGTGCTCACCGGCACCGGTGATCGCGCCTTCTGCTCCGGAATGGATCTGCGCGCTTTCGCCGGCGGCGAAGACTTCGGCAGCGGCGCGGAAGCCGAGGCCTACGGCCGGCTGGCCAAGGGGCAGGTGAGCGTGCCGGTGATCGGCGCGGCCAATGGCAGCGCCGTCGGCGGCGGACTGGAACTACTGCTCGGCTGCGATCTGATCGTGGCTTCCGCGGCGGCGAAATTCGGCTTCCCCGAGGTCAAGCGGGGACTCTTCGCCGGTGGTGGCGGAACCTTCATCGGCACCCGGATCCCGCTCGGCATCGCACTCGAACTGCTGCTGACCGGTGATCTCGTCGACGCCGAGCGCGCCGAGCGGATCGGTCTGGTGAACGCGGTGGCCGAACCGGATGCCGTGTTCTCGACCGCACTGGCCATAGCCGAGCGGATCGCCGCCAACGCGCCACTCGGGCTGGCCGCTTCGAAAGAGCTGGCCCGCCTTGCGGTTTCGGATGCGGCCGCGGCCACCGATCGACTCGGCAAGTGGCAGGCGTTGGTATTCGGCAGCGAAGACGCCAAGGAGGGCGCCCGCGCCTTCGCCGAGAAGCGCACGCCGAACTGGCGAGGCCGGTAGATGCGCGCGGTGATCTGCCCGGCCTACGGGCCACCGGAGGTCGTGCGCATCGAAGACCGTGCGGCGCCCGCACTCGAATCGGGACAGGTTCGAGTGCGGGTCGGCGCGGCCGCGGTCAATTTCCCGGATGTTCTGGTGATCGCGGGCGAATATCAGATCAAGGTGCCGACACCGTTCGTGCCCGGCAGCGAATTCGCCGGTGCGGTCACCGAAACCGCCGACGACGTCACCGAATTCGCCATCGGTGACCGGGTCACCGGCACCGGGATCGTCGGGGCGTTCGCGGAAGAGGTCACCGTCCCCGCCGTGGGACTCGGCCGCATCCCCGACGGAGTCGACGACCACTGTGCGGCTGCGTTCGGCGTCGCATACCGGACGGCGTATCACACACTGCGTTCGGTGGCTCGAGTGCAGCCCGGGGACCGGCTGCTCGTACTCGGGGCCGGTGGCGGAGTCGGGCTGGCGGCGGTGCAACTCGGGGTGCAGTTGGGGGCCGAGGTCACCGCGGTCGCGTCCTCCGCCGAAAAGCTCAGCGCCGCAGCCGCGCACGGTGCCAGCAGGCTGATCGATCACACCAGCGGTGACCTGCGTGCTGCGCTGAAGGAAGCATCGCCCGGCGGCGCCCACGCCGTCATCGACCCGGTCGGCGGCCGACTATCCGAGCCCGCGCTGCGGTCGCTGCGCCGCGGCGGGCGGTTCGTCACCGTCGGCTTCGCCTCCGGCGAGATTCCGCGGATCCCGCTGAATCTCGTGCTGGTCAAGGGAATACACGTCCTCGGCTTCCAATTCCAAGACCTGGACCTGGTCGAATTCCGCCGCAACGAGGACGAATTGCGGGATCTGCTGACCACCGGCCGGGTACTTCCGCATATCAGCGCGGTGTATCCGCTCACCGAGGCCGCCACCGCACTACGCCTGGTCGCCGATGGCCGGGCAGTCGGGAAAATCCTGCTCGACCTCTCGGCGTAAGCCGTCCGAACGAGCCGAGAGCCCGGTGCTCGGGCACCGGGCTTTCCGTTTTCAGCTCACCCCACCGGAAGCAGATCAGCCGCCAGGTGATCCTGGGTTTCACTGCAGCGGAACATCTCCACATCGTCGAGCACGTCGACCGGTTGCGCCAATGCCGCCAGTGCCCGTGCCTTGAACGCTCGCGCGGCCACGCTCAGCCGGTGCTGTACTCCCGCGGTCCGGCAATCGAGTTCACTCGGACAGGCAGCGCCCCACACCGTCACCTCGAATGACCGGTCCTCGATATTCTTCAGCACCCCTTGGCGGACCCGCGGATCGGATTCGAAAAGCTCTGCGGCGATTGCCATTCCGTTCGGCCACACACCGGCATCCGATAGCGATGCCATCGAGGTCTCCAGATCCAGCACGGTTGCCCCGAGGATCCGCAGCGGTCGGATATCGGCGACGTCGCCCACGCAGACCGTCACCTCCCACCCGGCCATCGCGCGGTCGAATAGCCAACCTCCCGAGTACCGCACCACATCGGCGATATCGGGGGCGATGACCGCCAGCCGATATCTCAGAGGGTGCTTGCGGGCATGAGCTCGCGCTCGAGCGAGCGGACGTACTCCGTGAATACCCGGTTCAGTGGTATCGAGGGGTCGAGCAGCCATGAGGTTTCCATCCCGTTGAGAAATGCGACTATCTCCACAGCCTTGACGGCAGGGTCCAGATCGGTGCGGTAGCGGCCTGCGCGCTGGCCGCGGCGGATACCGCCGGCGACGGTGGCGACGGCGTTTCGGTACCGACCGAGCAGGCGATCGTGCAGCGGCGCATCCGGGTCGAGATTCTCGACGAGCAGCACTGTGAACATGCCGACCAGATCCGGCGAACGCCGGAACCGCTCGGCGACGTGTTCGACCTGCTCGATCAGATCGCCTCGGCGGTCGGAATGAAGTTCGTCGTCGGTATCGCGAGCCTCGAGTACCGCATGCAGCAGTTGCTCCTTGGACTCGAAGTGATGCAGCACCCCGGCCGTACTGACCCCGGCCTCCCGCGCGATCTGCGCCAGCGTCGTATTACGCCAGCCGTTGCGCGTGAGCAGTCGCTGTGCGACGGCGAGAATCTGCAGCTTGCGGTACTCACCTTTGGCTAGCAACGTCTCATATGGCCGCGGGGTACCGGCTTCGGGATCGGACACCGAACTCCTTCGTTCGATCAACCTACTGAAGACACAGTAGGTTGGTTTCACGACTGTGACAAGGGTCTCAGATGGTCCAATTTTTGCGTTGGGTCACAGTCCGAGCGATTTGGCTATGATCATTTTCATAACCTCACTCGTACCGGCGTAGATGCGGGCGACACGTGCATCGGCATAGAGCCGCGCGATGGGATATTCCGTCATGTAGCCGTAGCCGCCGAACAGCTGTAAGCAGCGGTCAACCACCCGCGCCTGTACCTCGGTGCAGAACAGCTTGACCCGCGCGGCATCGGCGCCCGAGAGCTGCCCGTCGACCAATTCCAGCACCGCCCGATCGACCATGGTCTGGGCCGCCTCCACTTCCGTCGACAGCGCGGCCAGCTCGAATTTCGTGTTCTGGTAGGCCGCCACCGGCTGGCCGAAAACCTTGCGCTGCTGCACATATTCGATCGTGGCGGTGATCGCGGACCTGGCCTGCGCCACCGATCCGACGGCGACCGTTATCCGTTCCTGGGCGAGGTTGTGGCCGAGATAGGCGAACGCCTGCCCCTCGGCCCCGAGCCGGTTCGCCACCGGGACGCGCACATTGTCGAATGCCAGCTCCACCGTGTCCTGCACCTTGCAGCCCAGCTTGTCCAAGACCCGTCCCTTGGTGAATCCGGTTCGGCCGCTTTCCACCACGATCAAGCTCAGGCCCGCGCGCCGGTTGTCCGGATCGGACGATGTGCGGGCCACCACGATCACCAGATCCGCGAGCAGACCACCGGTGATGAATGTCTTGGCGCCGTTGAGTATGTACTCCTCGCCGTCGCGAACCGCGGTGGTACGCACACCGGCCAGATCGGAGCCGGTGCCAGGCTCGGTCATGGCGATCGCCGTCAGCAGCTTGCCGCAGGCCAGACCCGGAAACCAGCGCTCGCGCTGCTCGGCGTCGGCGTATTCCAAGAAGTAGGGCAGGATCACGTCGATCTGGGTGCGGACGGTACTGAGCGTGACGAGTGCGCGGTAGGCCTCCTCCTGCAGCACGGCGTTGAACCGGTAGTCCCGCATGCCACCGCCCCCGTATTCCTCGGGGATCGCGGTACCGAGCAAGCCGAGTTCGCCCATCCGCCCGAAGATTTCGCGCGGCATCTGCCCGGCCCGCTCCCAGTCCGGGTAGTGCGGCACCACCTCCTTATCGATGAATTCGCGGGCCAGCTGCCGGAATGCCTCGTGGTCTTCGGTGAAAATGTCTCGGCGCACGGTCGGCTCCTTCAGTGCACGAGTTCGACGACGGTGGCGTTGGCGGTGCCGCCGCCCTCGCACATGGTCTGCAGGCCGTAGCGAATTCCGTTGTCGCGCATGTGGTGGATCATCCGGGTCATCAGTACGGCGCCGGAGCCGCCGAGCGGGTGGCCGAGGGCGATCGCGCCGCCCAGCGGATTGAGCAGGTCCGGGTCGGCGCCGGTTTCGGCCAGCCAGGCCAGCGGGATCGGGGCGAATGCCTCGTTCACCTCGAAGACGCCGACCTCCGACAGTCCGACACCGGCCTTGCGCAATACCTTCTCGGTGGCCGGAATCGGACCGGTCAGCATGAGTACCGGATCGGCGCCGGTGACCGCACCGGCCCGATACCGCACCAACGGCGTAAGCCCCAACTCGCGCGCCTTTTCCGGGGTCGTCACCAACAGCGCCGCGGCGCCGTCGGAGATCTGCGACGAGTTACCCGCATGGATGACGCCATCGGCCTGGAAGGCGGGTTTCAGCCCGGCCAGTTTCTCGACCGTGCTGCCGGGCCGGATGCCCTCGTCGGCGATCACCGTCCCGGAATCGGTTGCGACGGCGACGATCTGCTCCTCGAACGCGCCGCGATCCTGGGCGGCGGCGGCCCGTTCGTGCGACAGCACCGAGAACTCATCGAGCCGGGTGCGGTCGAAACCCCATTTCTGCGCGATCAATTCGGCGGAGATGCCCTGGTTGAACGCGAAATTGTCGTAGCGGGCAAGAGCTTTCGGGCCGTAAGGCATGCCGTCGGCGCGCGCGGAGCCCAGCGGCACCCGGCTCATCACCTCGACCCCGCCCGCGACCACGACCTCCTGCGCACCGGATGCCACCGCCTGCGCGGCGAAATCCAGGGCCTGCTGGCTGGATCCGCAGGCCCGGTTCACCGTGGTGCCCGGGATGGTTTCCGGCCAGCCCGCGGCGAGCACCGCGTAGCGCCCGATATTGCTGGACTGGTCGCCGACCTGGGAGACACAACCCCAGATGACGTCGTCGATGACCGCCGGGTCGATGCCCGTGCGGCCCGCCAGCGCATTGAGCACGATCGCCGACAGATCGGCGGGATGCGTACCCGACAGTCTGCCATTGCGTTTGCCGATCGCGGTCCGCACCGCTGCGGCGATGACTACCTCACGCATCTGCTGTACTCCCCTGTTCGGATCGGTCCGCGCCGCGGACCGGTGGTCTGTGCACGGTCCAGCGACCGTCGAACTGCGGTTCTCGTTTCTCGGCAAAGGCCGCGAATGCCTCCGGGGCGTCCGAGGTGGCGAAATTGAGGCCCTGCGCGGCGGCCTCGCCGACGAGTGCTTCGCGCAAGGTGTGGTCAGCGCCCGCGTTGAGCAGTGCCTTGGTCTGCGCCAGCGCCACCGGCGGACCTGCCGCCAGCCGCGCGCCGAGATCTGTGACGTAGGCGTCGATTTCGTCTGCGGGAACCACCCACGTCACCAGGTTCAGTTCCCGCGCCTGTTCGGCGTCGATCATCTCGCCCAGCAATGCCAACCGCTTGGCCTGTTGCAGCCCGATCAGTTTCGGTAGCAGCCAAGAGCCGCCCAGGTCCAGCGAAAGGCCGCGGCGGGCGAAGATCTGCGAGAAACGGGATTCGGGCGTGGCGACCACCAGATCGCAGCCGAGCGCCAGATTCCATCCGGCGCCGACGGCAACGCCGCTGACCTTGGCGACCGTCGGCATCGGCAGTTCGTGCAGCAGCAACGCCACATCGGTCAATGCCCGCATGCGATAGATCGGATGCCCGTTATCGGGCACCGAAATGTCGGCGCCGGAACAGAACGCGCCACCGGCTCCGGTGAGCACCAGTGCTCGCACGCTACGATCGGCCGCGGCGGCCCGCAGCGCATCCGCCAGCGCCTGCCACAGTTCGGCATCGATCGCGTTCTTGCGATCAGGCCGATTCAGGGTCAAGGTTCGTACGCCGTCACGGTCCTCGGTCAGCAGCGACCTCAGCATGCCCGCTCCGCGGGTTGCCGATATGCCGGACCGATTGCACCCGCCGCGCGAAGTTCGGCGATTTCCGAACCACCGCAACCGATTTCGGACAACACGGCGTCGGTGTGCTCACCGAGACCCGGAACCGCGCCCATGGGCGGATCGAATCCGTCGACAATGGCCGGTGGCAGCAGCGACGGGATCGGGCCGGACGGGGTGTCGATGCTGCGCCAGCGATCGCGGGCCGACAGTTGCGGGTGGGCGATGACCTCGCTGGGCAGGTTGTAACGGGAGTTGCCGATCCCGGCGGCGTCGGCGAGCTCCTGAATCCGCGCGAGATCGTGTCGGGCGCACCAGGATCCGATGGCTTCGTCGAGAAGGTCGCGCCGCTTACAGCGGTCCGGATTGGTGCGCAAGTCCTCATCGTCGGCCAGGTCGGGGCGGTCGATGATGTCGCGGGCCAGCCGCTGCCACTCCCGATCGTTGGTGGTGCCAATCACCACAGTCTGCCCGTCCGCGGTGCGGTAGGCGCCGTAGGGCGCGACCGCCGCCGAGCTCATGCCCAGCGGTTGCATATCGATTCCGGAGTGCCTGGCATAGGTGAGGTGATAGCCCATCACATCGGCCATGGTGTCGAACAGGCTGACCGCGATCGTCGCGCCCGCATCGGATCCCCGACGCTGCCGTCCGCACAGCGATGCCAGAATCGACAGCGCCGCATACTGTCCCGTGATGACATCGGCCATCGGCGGGCCCGGTTTCGCCGGGGCATCCGGATATCCGGTGACCGCACACACCCCCGATTCGGCCTGTACCAGCAGGTCGTAGGCGCGCTTGTGCGACAGCGGCCCACCCGAGCCGAATCCGTCGATCGATACCGCGATGAGATCCGGATGCCGCTCGGCCAGATCCGCCGGTGCGAGTCCGAGCCGGTCGGTCGCACCCGGCGCCAGATTCGATACCAGTACCTCGGCCCGATCCAGCAGGCGATGCAGAATGGCCACGCCCGCAGGCGTTTTCAGATCCAGCGTCACCGATTCCTTGCCGCGGTTGACCCAGACGAAATGCGCCGCCTGCCCCTCGACCACATCGTCGTAATACCGGGCGAAGTCGCCACCGTCCGGATTTTCGATCTTGATCACGCGGGCGCCGAAATCGGCGAGTGTGCGGGTGCACATCGGCGCCGACACCGCCTGTTCCAGGGCGACGACGGTAATACCCGCCAACGGTCCCGCTTGCGCCGTATCCGGCATCACATCACCATGCCGCCGTCCACCGGCAGCACCTGCCCGGTGACGAAGGAGGCGGCGTCGGAGGCGAGGAAGACGAAGGCGCCGGCCACCTCCGCCGGATCGGCCCAGCGCCGCAACGGAATTCGGTTCAGCATCTGCGCCGCGAACTTGTCGCCGGTGCGTATGGTCTCGGTCATCGGCGTGGCCGCCAGCGGCGCCAGGGCGTTCACCAGGATGTTCTTGCGCGCCAATTCGCGAGCAAGGGATTTGGTGATGCCGATGATCGCCGCCTTGGCCGCGGAGTAATTGACCTGCCCCAGCGTGCCGACCAGCCCAGCCGATGATGTGACGTTGATGATGCGCCCGGTACCGTCGGTCGGCAGATACGGCAAGGCCGCCTGCGAGCAGTTGAAGGTGCCCAGCGTGTGGATCTCGAACAGGCGCCGCATCGAGTCGGCACTGGTATCGGCGAACATGTGCGGATCGGTGACCCCGGCGTTGTTCACCACGATATGCAGTGTGCCGCCGGCCAATTCGGCCGCCTTGGCCGCAGCGGCGTCGGCGGCCGCCCGGTCGGACACGTCGAGGGCGAAACTCGCCGCGCTGCCACCGTTTCCGGTGATCTTCTCGGCGACGGCCGCGGCCGCGTCCGCATCGACATCGGTGACCAGCACCGCCGCGCCCTGCACAGCGAGGGCCTGCGCCACCGCGGAGCCGATACCGCCGGCCGCGCCGGTGACCATTGCGGCCCGCCCGATCAGCTCGAAAAGTCCGTTCTTGGCTGCCATTCGGTAATTTCCTGCCTCTGCTAATAGCTTCTGGGTAGGCCCAGCGTGTGGGAGCCCAGGTAGTTCAGAATCATTTCCTGGCTGATCGGGGCGATCCGCATGACGCGGGCCTCCCGGAAATAGCGGGATACGTTGTATTCCTCGGCGTAACCCATGCCGCCATGGGTCTGCAGCGCCCGGTCGGCGGCGGTGAATCCCGCGTCGGCGCACAGATATTTGGCGGTGTTCGCCTCACGTCCGCACGATTTCCCGTTGTCGTAGAGCCAGGTTGCCTTGCGCAGCACCAATTCCGCGGCATCCAGGTGGGCCAGCGAATCGGCCAGCGGGAATTGGATGCCCTGGTTCATGCCGATCGGCCTGCCGAATACCACTCGCTCCTTGGCATATTTGGTGGCCCGGTCGAGTGCGACCCGTCCCAGCCCGAGTGCCTCGGCGGCGATCAGCATGCGCTCGGGATTCAGGCCGTCGAGCAGATAGCTGAATCCTTTGCCCTCCTCCCCCACTCTGTCCTCGACCGGGATGCGCAGCCCGTCGATGAACACCTCGTTGGAGGTGACGGCATTGCGGCCCATCTTCGCGATCGGCCGGATATCGACGTGCGCGCGATCGAGGTCGGTGAGGAACAGCGTCATGCCGTCGGTCTTCTTGGTGACCTCGTCGTAGCGCTGGGTGCGGGTCAGCAGCAGGATCTTCTCCGACTCCATCGCCTTGGAGATCCATACCTTGCGACCGTTGACGACATAGTGGTCGCCATCGCGGCGCGCGAAGGTGGTGATGTGGGTGGTGTCCAGGCCCGCGCCGGGTTCGGTGACACCGAAGCACACGTGCAGATCACCGGTAGCGATGCGCGGCAGCGTCCGCTGTTTCAATTCCGCTGACCCGTGTACGACCACCGGATGCATGCCGAAGATCGACATGTGGATCGAGCTGGCCGCGTTCATGCCGCCACCCGATCGGGACACCTCCTCGGCCAGCAGTGTGGCCTCGGTGATGCCCAACCCGTGTCCGCCGTATTCCTCCGGGATGGTGATGCCGAGCCAGCCACCCTCGGCGATGGCGTTGTAGAACTCGGTCGGGAATTCGTGCGCCTGATCCTTTTCCATCCAGTACTGGTCGTCGAACTTGCGGCAGAGTTCGGCGACCGTGCTGCGGATCAGCCGCTGATCCTCGGTGAGTTCGAAATTCATGCCTCCGACGTTCGTGTCGTCGCGCACCGGCAACCCCTTTCAGTCGGAGGCAGGCAGCGCTTTGGCGGCCTTGAGGGTCATCGCGGTCCCGTTGCAGGTCAGCTCGCCGGTGCCCGAACTGGTGCACAGCAGCTCGACGGTCTCCGCGGCGTCGACATAGCGTTTCCCGATCAACGTGACCGCATCCGCCCCAGCCGATTTCCCGGGCGGGGCCGAGGCCGCGGGCACCATGGGCGCGCCACCGCACGCGATTTCCGGCCGAGCGTCGGCGGGCGCCCGGACCACCACCACCCGCGTGCCGCATACGGTGCTGGCGAACTGTTCACCGGGACGAATCGGCGCCGTCATGGTGAATCTCCTTTCCACTCGGGCTGGCCTCGCCAGTCATTACGCTCTCGCTATCAGAAAATTATATTCTCATTCTAGGAGAATCAACATCTGATCGGAAGATGAGCATGACTGAGCAGCGACGAGCACGGGCGATCGCGATGACCGCCACCGAACGCGACACCTTCCTGCAGAGCCAGCCGATCTGCCGGATCGCCACCGTCGGCCCCGGCGGACACCCGCATACGAGCCCACTGTGGTTCGCCTGGGACGGCACGGCCCTGTGGCTGAATTCGCTGGTGCGCAGCCAGCGATGGACCGATATCACCCGCGATCCACGGATCAGCGCGATCGTCGACGACGGCGGGACCGACTTTCTGCAGCTGCGCGGCGTCGAACTGCGCGGACGCGTCGAAGTGGTCGGCGAAACGCCGCGCACCGGCACACCGGTCGAGGAACTCGACGAACCGGAGCGGCTGTTCGCCGACAAGTACATGGGCGGGCAGCCGTTTCGGTACGACGGCCGCCACGGCTGGCTGCGGCTGACGCCGGACCACGTCATCAGCTGGGATTTCGCCCGGTTACAACGCCGACGTTGACTATCGCATCCGTACATGGAAATCTAGTCTTCAGTTTTAGAGAATCTAATTCTCACGAGAGGAGGACAGGAATGCGTCTGCCGCCGTTGCCCGCGGAGCAATGGGACGACCGGACCCGCGACGCCTTCAAGGCGCTACTGCCGCGCGCGATCCGCAATGCGGAAGGAGCAGGCCCCGCCATGGGACCGCTGGCCCGGCACCCGGACCTGACCGAGGCCTATCTCGGATTCAGCGTCTACCTGCTGTTCCGGTCCACGCTGCCGCCCCGGGTGCGCGAGTTGACGATCCTGCGGGTCGCCCACCGGCGCGGCTGTGCCTACGAGTGGGCCCATCATCTGCGGTTCGGCCAGGATGCCGGACTCACGCTCGACGAAATCGAGGCCGTCACCCGCGGCGAGGCCGCCGACGATTTCGACCGCCTCGTCCTCACCGCCGTCGACGAACTCGACGACAAATCCGAACTGTCCGACCAGACCTGGGCGGCACTTGCCGAACGACTCGATGAAAAGCAGCGCATGGATCTGGTTTTCACGGTCGGCGGCTACATCCTGCTGGCCATCGCGCTCAACACCTTCGGCGTACAGCCCGACCCTGAAAGGTAAATCCCTTGCCACACTTCACCAAACCGACGGCGGGCAGCTGGACGGAGAACTATCCCGAGCTCGGCACCGAGATGGTCGACTTCACCGACTCGACCGATCCCCAGTTCTACAAGGACGAGCAGGAAGCCATCTTCAAGAAGAGCTGGCTCAATGTCGGCCGGGTGGAGCGGCTGCCCCGTGTCGGTAGCTATTTCACCAGGGAGCTGGCCTGCGTCAACGCCTCGATGATCATCGTCAAGGACCACGATCAGCAGGTGCGGGCCTATTACAACATCTGCAGGCACCGCGGCAACAAACTGGTCTGGGACGACTTCCCGGGCGAGGAGACCGCCGGTAGCTGCCGACAGTTCACCTGCAAATACCACGCCTGGCGCTACAGCCTCGAGGGCGAGGCCACCTTCGTCCAGCAGGAGAAGGAATTCTTCGACCTCGACAAGAGCAAGTTCGGGCTCAAGGCCGTGCGCTGCGAGGTGTGGGAAGGCTTCATCTTCATCAACCTCGACGACGACGCTCAGCCGCTGGAGGGGTACCTCGGGGCATGGGCGAAGGGCCTGGAGGGCTATCCCTTCCACGAGATGACCGAGGTCTACAGCTACAAGGCCGAGATCGGCAGCAACTGGAAGCTGTTCATCGATGCCTTCGCCGAGTTCTACCACGCGCCGGTGCTGCATATGAAGCAGGCGGTCAAGGACGAGGCCGACAAGCTGCTCAATGTCGGCTTCGAGGCACTGCACTACGAGTGCTGGACCCCGCATTCGATGGTGTCCTCGTGGGGCGGTATGGCCCCACCCAAGGACATCAATATGGTCAAGCCGATCGAGCGGGAGCTGCGCAGCGGCCTGTTCGGTCCGTGGGATCGGCCCGATATCGAGGGCCTGGATCCGCTGCCGTCCGGTGTCAACCCCGCCGGCCACAAGGCCTGGGGCATCGACGAATTCGAGGTCTTCCCCAACTTCGGCATCCTCATCTGGGCGCCGGGTTGGTACCTGACCTACCACTACTGGCCGACCGCGGTGAACAAGCACATCTTCGAGGCGAATCTGTACTTCGTGCCGTCGAAGAGCGCGCATGAACGTCTCGGCAAGGAACTGGCGGCGGTCACTTTCAAGGAATACGCGCTGCAGGATGCCAACACCCTCGAAGCGACCCAGACCATGCTCGAGACCGGTGTGATCACCGAATTCCCGCTCAACGACCAGGAAGTGCTGCTGCGCCACCTGCACCTCACCGTTCAGAAGATCGTCAAGGAGTACCGCGATGCCCGAAACAACTGAGAAGGCGCTGCCCGCCGAATTCGCCGACCTGGACCGGTTTTCGGACTGGATCCTGGCCACCGAGCCCGAGCGTTACGCCAAGCGGCTTGCCTCCCCGATGGAGGAGATGCAGGACCTGTACGACACCGTCTTCCCGCGCCTGCAGTCGGCGCTGGACTACTGCGACAAGTTCGAGTGGTCCGAGCTGCCCGACGACGCCCGGCATCTGTTCCACCTGTTGCAGTCGCTGGTGATGGTGTCGTTCCCGATCGAGGTGTGGAAGCAGCCGCGGGTACCCGACTCCGGCGCAGCCTACCTCGATGTCATCAAGGAGCCGGTGGTCTGACCCATGCTGACACTGAAGGCGGCCGGTCTACTCGATATCGACACCGGCGAGATAATCCGACCCGGCATCGTTCGCATCGACGGCGATCGGATCGTCGCCGTCGGCGCGAGCGCGGACGACGCCGACGAGGTCATCGATCTGGGTGAGGTGGTGCTGCTGCCCGGCCTGATGGATATGGAGGTCAACCTCCTCATGGGCGGTCGCGGCGAGACCGGCCTGGCCTCCAGTGTGAAAGACGATCCGGCACTGCGCATGCTGCGTGCGGTGGGCAATGCCCGCCGCACGCTGCGAGCCGGTTTCACCACCGTGCGCAACCTCGGACTGTTCGTGAAGACCGGCGGCTACCTGCTGGATGTGGCGCTCGGCAAGGCGATCGACGCGGGCTGGATCGAGGGCCCGCGGATCGTCCCGGCGGGCCACGCGATCACACCCACCGGTGGCCACCTGGATCCGACCATGTTCTCCGCCTTCGCTCCCGACGTGCTGAAGCTGACCCTCGAGGAGGGCATCGCCAACGGCGTCGACGAGGTGCGCAAGGCGGTGCGGTACCAGATCAAGCACGGTGCGCAGCTGATCAAGATCTGCGTCTCCGGTGGCGTCATGTCGCTCACCGGAGCACCTGGGGCGCAACACTATTCGGACGAGGAGCTGCGCGCGATCGTCGACGAGGCGCACCGGCGCGGGCTCAAGGTCGCCGCCCACACGCACGGGGCGGAGGCGGTCAAACATGCCGTCGAGGCCGGGATCGACTGCATCGAGCACGGCTTCCTGATCGACGACGAGGCGATCAAGATGATGGTGGCGGCAGGCACCTGGTTGGTGCCGACCACCCGGCTCGCCGATGCGATGGATGTGTCCAAGGCGGATCCGGCATTGCAGGCCAAGGCCGCCGAGATGTTCCCGAAGGCCCGCACCTCGGTCCGGGCGGCCTACGAGGCCGGAGTGAAGATCGCGGTCGGCACCGACGCACCGGCGATCCCGCACGGCCGCAACGCCGACGAATTGGTGGCACTGGTCGATCGCGGCATGAGCCCGATCGATGTCCTGCGCGCGGCGACCGTGCGCGCGGCCGAACTGATCGATGTCACCGACCGCGGGCGGCTGGCCGAGGGACAGCTGGCCGACATCATCGGCGTGCCGGGAGATCCGTTGCGCGACATCACCGTCACCCAGAACGTGCGGTTCGTCATGAAAGGCGGCAAGGTCCATGTCCAGAAATGATGATCTGCTGGAGATCCAGCAGCTGCTGGCCCGCTACGCGGTGACGATCACCAAGGGCGATATCGATGGCCTGCTCGCGGTATTCACCCCCGACGGCACCTACAGCGCATTCGGTGACACCTACACCCTCGACCTGTTCCCGGAGCTGGTCGCGGCCGCGCCGACGGGGCTATTCCTCACGGGCACACCGGTTCTCGATATCGATGGAGACACCGCCGCGGGTACCCAGCCGCTGTGCTTCATCGACCACAGCACCCACGATATGCGCATCGGCTACTACACCGACAGCATCGTGCGAACCGAAGCGGGATGGCGGCTGAAGACGCGCCGGATGACCTTCATCCGCCGCAGCGGCGTGCACGATTCGGGCATCCCACACGCCTTCGAGAACACCCGCGGATGACCATGGACCTGTCCGAATTCCGGTCCGGTGTGCGGACCTGGCTGGACGAGCACGATCTGTCCCCCGGTCCGGATCATTCGCTGGACGGTCAGGTCGCGCAGTTGGCCCGCGTGCGCCGTGCCCTCTACGACGCGGACTGGATGCGCTACGGCTGGCCCGCCGAGATCGGCGGGCTCGGCGGTCCCGCAATACTCCGCGCGATTCTCGGTGAGGAGGTCGCCACCCGCGACCTGGCCGAGCCCGGACTCTATTCGATGGTCGAAGTGCTTGCGCCCACGATGATTTCGTATGCGCGCCCGGAGCTGGCGGCGGAAATGGTGCCGTTGCTGCTGTCGGGCCGCGAGCAGTGGTGCCAGGGCTTCTCGGAGCCGGGTTCGGGCAGCGATCTCGCCTCGCTGACAACGAAAGCCGTTGCGCACGGGAATGATTGGGTGGTCAACGGCCAGAAGGTGTGGACCAGTCTGGCCCAGTACTCGGCGCGCTGCGTCCTGCTGACCCGCACGGCCCCCGGACACGACGGGATCACCGCATTCTTCCTCGATATGAACTCCCCCGGCATAACGGTGCGCCCGCTGCGCACGATGCACGGCGTCGACGAATTCGCCGAGGTGTATTTCGACGATGTCGTGGTGCCCGGCGACCGCATGCTCGGGCGGCCCGGCGACGGCTGGCAGGTCGCGATGGATCTGCTCCCGCACGAGCGCTCCACCTGCTTCTGGCACCGCGGCGCCTATCTGTTCACCCGGCTCGATCGCTTGGCGACCGCGGCCACGGTGGCCGACGACGCCGACCTCGGCGCCGCGTATCTGGCACTGCATACGTTGCGCTGCCGCTCCCGGCTGACCCAGCAGCGGTTGGCCGCCGGTGAGCATCTCGGACCGGAAACTTCGATCGACAAGGTGCTGCTGGCCGGTGCCGAACAGCAACTGTTCGACACCATGCGCGATGTGCTGCCCGGTGCGGTGGAGCTGACCGATCCGGAATTGCGTACCGAATTCCTCTATTCGCGCGCGGCCACCATCTACGGCGGCACGGCCGAGATCCAGCGCAATATCATCGCGCGCCGTCTGCTCGACTTGGGCAAGGAGTAAGTCGTGACCAGCATCGATACCGATACCGCCGAGCTCGAACTGCTCACCGACACGCTGCGCAAGACGATGCTGGCGACGTCGGGTCAGCAACTCGATCAGGCGCTGACCGACCTCGGCTGGCCCGATCTGCTCACCGAAATGCCGGACGTGGCAATACCTCTGGTGTTCCGACTGCTCGGCGAAACCGGTGCGCACGCGCCACTGCTCAACGATGTCATCGCCCACGCCGCCGGTACGTCCCTCGGGGCCACGCACCCACTGCCGTTCGCGGGCGGGTCGTGGGTCGTCTGGGAGCGTGCCGATCGGCCCGGCACCACGGTCGACGAGGAACTCCCCCTGCACCCGGTGCGGACCGGAACCACTATCAGGGTGGCGGCCGGTCGTCGTGCCCTGGCCTGGTGGCTGCTCGGCAGCAGCCGCGTCATGCTGTCGCTGGCCCGCCGACATGCCTTGGACCGCAAGCAATTCGGCCGTCCCGTCGCGTCGTTCCAGGCGATCCGGCACCGCCTCGCCGAGACGCTGGTCGCCATCGAAGGCGCCGAGGCCACCCTCACGGCCGCCGACGACGAGTTCGGCGCGCTGCTGGCCAAGGCCGCCGCCGGACGCGCGGCACTGATCGCGGCTCGACACTGTCAGCAGACACTCGGCGGTATCGGCTTCACCGCCGAACACGACCTACAGCGGCACATCCGTCGCGTCCTGATCCTGGACGGATTGCTGGGCAGCACAAGGGAACTCACCCGCGAGGCCGGCACCCGTATCCGCACCGCGGGCGCGGCACCGCGCCTGGTTCACCTGTAGATCCAAACCGCAAACTCCGAGGCGCCCGCCATGAAATTCGCTCCAACCGCGATCGGCTATCTCCGCAGCGATGTATCCGGAATACGGCAGGGGTGGGACGAAACCCAGATCCGGAGCCTAGCCGGGCGTCTCGGCTACAACCTCACCAAAACCGTTGCCTTCAGCGCCAAGACCGACAATCCGGTGGCACAACTGGTCGCCCTGACTCGGAAGATGAACGCGGACGCGGTGATCGCGCCCGGCCTGATCCATTTCGGCGGTGCGATACCGCGCGAACTGGACCAGATCACGGCCGTGATCACCGTCGTCTCGGAAACAATCTGAACCAGATACGAAGGAGTACCAGGTCGCATACGATTCCGAGTTCGATCTCGACCTGTTCGAGATGGGTGGTTGCTGCGACGGTTTCCGTTGCGGTGACCTCGGTTTCGACGAAGGTTCCGGCTTTGGTGACTGTGTCGACGCTGACACGATGTCGTCGCGGTGGGGGTGGCGGTAAGTGGTCCGGGCTTTCTCGACACGGACAAGTTCGATCATGCCGATTGCGGTGAGGAGATGGTTGGCGGCCTCGGCCTGGTCGGCGCCGTTGAGGAGCACGCAGCCGTAATCCTTTTCTCCCGCCTGCCGTGTAACCCATTTCCTTCCTTGGTGATTCGGCTGCTTCCAACCAACTCTTCACAAGGCTATTGCCGTTCGGTCACCGTCGCGATAACCGGGAACTTGGTGTTGAGGGTCAGCGCGGAGATCGGTGTGAGGTCCGGGTTGTCGATGGTCAGCTCGAACCGGCTGACTATGGTCGAGAGCGCCAGCTGCATCTCCATCATCGCGAATGCATTGCCGATGCAGAGGTGTCCGCCCGCGCCGAAGGGCAGCCACAAGTTCCGGTCACGGCCGGCGACCGCGTCGGCGGCGAAGCGGTCCGGGTCGAAGGTATCGGGCCGGTCCCAACACTCGGGGTTTCGGTGCGCGTGGTAGAAGCTGTACATCAGCGGAGTGCCTGCCGGGATGTGGTAGCCCCCGATCTCATCGTCCTCGGCGGCGCGCCGCTGCCCCATCCATGCCGGCGGTTTGAGCCGCAACACCTCCTCGAGTACATGCTTGCTGTAAGGCAGCGTGGGCAGGTCGGCCAGGGTGGCATGCCTGCCGGTCAAGGCGCTGTCAACGTCATCGCGCAGCCGCTGGTGCACATCCGGATGCAGTTGCAACAGCAGTATGGCCGAGGTCAATGCCGAGGAGCTGGTCTCGTGACCGGCGAAGAGCATGGTGACGACCTCGTCACGCAGTTCCAGGTCCGTGAGTTTCTCGTTGGTATCGGCGTCCGTGGAGTTGATGAGCATAGACAGCAGCCCACCGCTGCCGGAGTCGCGCAAGTCGTCGATCACCTTGTAGACGATGGCATCCATTTCGGCGATCCCGCGCCAGAAACGGCGATGGCTGGGCGTCGGAAACTTCAAGGGAACCAGGGGCATTCGCACGAACTTCCCCAACTCGGCGTTCACCTTCTGCGTCGCGCGGGCGAAGCCGGTGACCTCCGGGCCGTTGGGATCCAATCCGAACAGCGCCCGCACCACGATCCGCAGCGTGAGGTGGCTCATCTGCTCACCGATATCGACCGTCCGTCCGGCGCGGGCGTGTTCGGCCCATTCGTCACACATGGAGTCGATCTCGGCCACCATGATCTCGCTCAGCGCACTGATCTTCTTGTGGTGGAAGGCCGGTTGGACGAGGCGCCGGTTGCGTCTCCACCGGTTGTGGTCGGCGATGGTCGCCAGCCCTCGCCCCACGAACGGCTCGATGATGTCGTACATCTGGGTCTCGCGGGTGAAGTTCGCCATGCGCTCCTGCAAGACGTACTTGATGTGGTGAGGATGGGTGATCCCCACCATGCTCCCGTTGATCAGTTGGAACCGAAAGACATCGCCGTGGTGGGTCATGGAGTCGGAGAGGAACGAGATCGGGTCGACGACAAAATGTTTGGTATTCCGGAGGCGGCCGGCGACCATCGGGGGCAGGCCGCTGACTGTGGAGGTGGAAGACATGACAATAAGTAGAACCGATCTCCTCGGAATCCGGCTGATTTCAGTGGTTGTGACTGGAGGCCAACTCCCGCAACAGGTCCCGGCCGGCAAAGCCGCTGGCGTTCTCATCGCACGCGAATGTGGCGCTGTCGTAACCGATTCCGATGGCAGCCCGTTCAGCCTGACTGCGGCACATGCCATCGCGGCAAGCCCGGCCATTGCTCCGCTCTTGCTCGATCTGATCGCAAGCGCCTGGTAGCAACGCCACCAGATCGGCAAGCGAGAGATCGTTCTCGCCGCCGAGTGCTCACCGCCTCGCCTATCTGCCGATTCGACACCGCCACCATCCGCATTCGGCGAAAAGTCATTCCGCCACAACCAGAATCAGCTCCCAGGTCGCCGTCACCCGCACACGCCGCAGTCGACCTACCGCATCTTTTGTTTCATCTCGTCCAGATGCGCCAGAATCGGCAGCCCGGCGTGGCTGAGCGCATTGCCGTGCCCGGTCTGGTGCACATCGAAGACCGATTGGATGGCGGCGTAGAAGCCCTGTATGTCCAGCGTTTGATTCACCGCGCGCTTGGCCTGACGCAGCCCGAACGGCGGCATTTCGGCGATCTGTGTGGCCAGCGCGGTGGTCTGCGCGTCCAACTCGGCCCGCGGCACCACCTTGTTCACCATGCCGACCTGCTCGGCCTCGCGCGCGGTCACCGGACGTCCGGTGAACAGGATCTCCTTGGCCTTGCGCGGGCCCAATTCCCAAGTGTGCCCGTGATATTCGACGCCGCCGATACCCATAAGCACGACCGGATCGGAGAAGAGCGCGTCCTCGGCGGCGACGATCAGATCGCACGGCCAACACAGCAGCAGACCACCGGAAATACAGCGCCCCTGCACCGCGGCGATGGATGGTTTCGGCACATTCCGCCAGTGCAGCGAATACTCCAGATACCGGCGCGATTCGACGTTGTAGATCATGTCCAGGGTGATCTTGTCCGGTAGCGGACCGCCCGAGCGCAGATCATGACCGGAGGAGAAATGCTTGCCTTCGGCCCGCAGGACGATCACCGATACGTCGTCGTCGGCCGCCGCTCGGGCCCATGCCGCATCGAGTTCGTCCAGCAGTTCACCGTTCTGAGCGTTCGCGACCTCGGGACGGTTCAAAGTGATGGTCGCGATCTTGTCGGCGACGGCGTACAGAATATGCATTGCGAACCCCGCTACCTGGGCAGTCCGAGCACCCGCTCGGCGACGATATTGCGCTGAATTTCGGAGGTGCCGCCGGCAATGGTTCCGGCGAAGCTGCGGACATACCGTTCGAACCAACTGCTGATGAAATTGTCGTTGTTCAGCGGGTTGAACGGCGCGGTCATCGCCGGATGGATCAGGCCGTCGGGGCCCTGCGCCGACAGCGCCTGTTCCGAACCGTTCTGCACCGCCTCCGAGCCGAGCAGTTTCAGCACCGACAGCGCGGCCACGTCCTGTTGGCCCCGCGCCTCGCGCGCCAGCGCCGCCGACCCGAGCAACCGCAGCGCCTGAGCATCCATGACCAGTGTCGCGTACCGGTCGCGATCGAGGACGGTGCGCGGGTGGAAGTCCTCGATCAACTCCTGCAGCCGGTCGGCGAAACTGAGCCACAGCAGCGTGCGCTCATGCCCGAGCGAACCGTTGGCCACGCCCCAGCCACCGTGCAGCGGACCGACCAGATTTTCCGCGGGCACTCGGACGTCCTCGAAGAACACCTCGTTGAAGTCCAGATCGTGCGGTCCACAGATGGAGGCGAACGGTCGCCGGGTCACGCCGGGAGAATCGGTGGGGATCAGCAGCACGCTGATGCCCTTGTGCTTGGGGGCATCCGGATCGGTGCGTACGAAGGTGAGCAGTACGTCGGCGTCGTGTGCGCCGGAGGTCCATACCTTCTGCCCGTTGACCACGAAATGATCGCCGTCGCGCACGGCCCGGGTGCGCAGCCCGGCCAGATCCGACCCCGCCCCCGGTTCGCTCATCCCGAGCGCCGCGGTGATCTCGGCACGCAAAATCCTTGCCGCCCAATGCTTCTTCTGCTCCTCGCTGCCGAACGACAGCAGCGAGGCGGCGATGATGCCGAGCCCCTGCGGATTGAAACTGTGATAGATGCGCCGCTTGGACAGCTCCTCCAAATGCACATACTGCTGCAGGATTCCGGCATTGCGGCCGCCGAATTCCGGTGGGTTGCCCGGCAGCAACCAGCCGTGGTCGAACTGCAGCCGCTGCCATTCCCGCGCCCACGGCGGGACCTCCGCACTGGAGATCGGGCGATCGCAGGCGGCCACCGCCTCATCGGGCATGAATTCGGTGAGGAAGGCAATGAATTCGGCCCGGAACTCCTCGACCTCGGTATCAAAAGTCAGTCGCACGGTACTCCTCGGCGATCAGCGCCCGATGCTCGGCCGCGCCGCCGAGCAACAGCTCTCCGGCTTTGGCTCGCTTGAGCGCGAACTGCAGGTCGTTTTCCCAGGTGAAGCTCATGGCGCCGAACAACTGCATGCCGCGGCCGAACACCTGCGACTGGCATTCGCCGGCCGCGGCCTTGGCCATCGAGGCGGCCAGGCGCCGCCGCGGATCGTTCTCCCGGATCGTCATCGCCGCGAAATACGCCAGGGCGCGGGCTCTTTCGATCGCGATGTGCATATCGGCGGCCTTGTGTTTGACCGCCTGGAACGAGCCGATCGGCACCCCGAACTGCTGTCGACTGCGTACATGCTCGAGCACCATGTCCAATACCCGTCGACACGCGCCGACCATGGTCAGCGCCAGTCCGGTCGTGGCCAGGTGGCGCGCGGGTTGCGGATCGACGCGCAGGTAGCGATCGTCCGGAACCCGCACCTCGAAAAAGCTCACTTCGGCGATATGCAGCACCGGATCGAACACTGCCGCACGCCGCACGGCGACGTCGTCGGCGGGCACCACGAAGACACCGGCCTCGGTCACGACCGCCAGTTGCCGCGCCCGGTCGCCGTCGAGCACATGACGCGCGGTGCCGCTCAGCAGCCAGCCATCCCGGTCGCGCACCGCCGACACACCGTCGTACACCGCGGCGCCCGGTTCACCTGTGCGCACGAAATCCGGTGCGAGCGGGGCGAATTGGGTCATAGTGGCCAGATACGGGGTGGGGTCGGTCGCCCGCCCCAACTCCTCCAGCACGATCGCCAGCTCCACCGCATCGGCCGGGTCGGTCAGCTCCATCCACCCCAGCTCCGCATAGGTGCGCCACAACCCCGCCGGATCCGCGCCCTTATCGGCAACCTCGCGGATCAGGGTCGGTGGGCACTGCTTGGCGACCACCTCGCGCACGGTTTGCTGCCACAGCAGTTGATCGGAGTCGAACTCCAAAAGCATCCGGCCTGCCTCCTTGCCACTCCGAACACACTCCAGGACGAGAATAACATTCTCCAGTTCGGAAAGTAAGAGTCTCGCATTTGTTCACTGACACGGCGTCCAGCCAACACGGGGACGCCACATTCTCCGGTACAGTGCATCCATGTTCTCTCTACATGACCGAGGACCGGAGCGCCGGTGACCAGCCCGAGCGAAGAGCCAGCCTGGAAGCAGCGCGCCGTCGAGCGCTCGTTACGGACCGCGAAACTGCGCGCCGAACAGCGCGTTCAGCGCTTCCTCGACGCAGCGCAGGCCATCATCACCGAGAAGGGCAGCACCGACTTCACCGTTCAGGAAGTCGTCGACCGTTCACGCCAGTCGCTGCGGAGTTTCTATCTGCAGTTCGACGGCAAGCATGAGCTGCTGCTCGCCCTCTTCGAGGACGCACTCGTGCGCACCGCCGACCAGCTGCACGCCGCCGCCGATGCCAAGGCCGATCCGCTGGAGCGACTGCAGGTCACCGTCGAACTGTTGTTCGAGTTGTCCCGGCCCGATCCGGCCGCACAGCGCCCGCTGTTCACCGACTTCGCACCGCAGCTGCTCGTCACACATCCGGCGCAGGTCAAGGTCGCGCACGCACCGCTGCTCGCACTGTTCACCGAGCTCATGGAGCAGGCCAAACAGGCCGATCAGCTGCGCTCGGACGCGAACCCGCGACGGACCGCGGCGATGGTCATGCAGACGGTCATGTTCATCGCCCAGTCCACCGGCGGCACCGACGAGGAGACCGTGCACCCGATCACCGCGACCGAGGTCTGGAACTTCTGCGCCCACGGCTTCACCAAGGATTGAGAATATTATTCTCAATCAGGGAGAGTTTCACTTACACTCGGGGGTATGCCCGACCTCTGGAATGATCTTCTCGGCTGTCTCGACCTGACCGCTCGGCCGTCCCTCGACGACGAATCCGTCTTCGAGGGACGCAACCAGCAGCTCGAGTACTACCGCGTCTTCGGCGGGCAATTGCTGGGCCAGTTCATCCGCGCGGCCGATCTGACCTGTCCGGAGAAATCGGTCAAGTCGATGCACGCACTGTTCGCCCGCGAGGGCAGGACCGATGAGCCGATCCGCTATCGGGTGCGCCGACATCACGAAGGCCGCTCCTTCGCCACAGTGACCATCGTCGCCGAGCAGAGCTACGGGGTCGTGGCCACCGCATCGGTGTCACTGCACGCGCAGGCGCAGGGACCGGAGCACCAGAGCGTGCCCGCCGCTCCCCCACTACTGAGCGCCGAGCACAAGGTGACGTGGGACCTGCTGCCCTGGGAAACCCGATCCGCCGTCGATCTCGACGACACCGCTTCCGCCCCACCGGAATTCGAGTTCTGGATGCGCACACCGGACGTCGATCCGCGGCTGGCTCCGGCGATCATCGCCTACGCCACCGATCTCAACCTCATCGGGACCGCACTGCGGCCGATCGACGGTGTGTGTCAGCGCGGCAACGGCACCGCATTCCATTCGGCGGTGACCTCGCACAGCGTGTGGTTCCACCGACCGTTGCGCACCGACGAGTGGCTGTTACTGCGCCAGCACAGCCCGCTCATGGCGGGCAGCCGCTGTTTCGGCCGCGGCGATGTGCTGACCGAGAACGGCCTTTTGGTCGCCTCGTACGCGCAAGAAGCCATGGTGCGCTTCCCATCCGAGGTCGGGTGAACCCGTGGTCGTGAATCGAATGGTGATCAAGCGATCCTCCGACGCACCCGAGAACCGGCCGCACCGGGTGGTGCAATGGGCCACCGGCACCATCGGCGCGCGGGCACTGCGCGGTGTCGTCGAGCATCCGAAGATGGAGTTGGTCGGCCTGTTCGTGCACAGCGCGGACAAGGTGGGGCGCGACGCGGGCGAGTTCTGCGATATCCCGGCCACCGGCGTGCTGGCCACCGATGACATCGAGCGGATCGTCGAACTCGACGCCGACTGCGTGCTCTATATGCCGCTCGTGTTCGACGCGGAGGTGGTGATCCGCCTGCTGGCATCGGGCACCAACGTGGTGACGACATGCGGCCTATTCCACCACCCGCCGAGTATGGATCCGGCACTCCGACAGCGCATTCAACAGGCCTGTGCGCTCGGGGGCACCTCGATCCACAGCACCGGCAGCAGTCCGGGTTTCATCACCGAGGCGGTGCCGTTGGTGCTGTCCTCGATCCAGCGCCGACTGGACCGGCTGATGATCGACGAGTACGCGGATCTGTCGCAACGCGATTCGCCCGCGATGTTGTTCGACGTCATGGGTTTCGGGCGGCCACCGGGTGACTCCAACGCGGCCCGTGCGGAGCATCTGGCCGCGAGTTTCGGTCCGTCACTGCGGTTGGTCGGCGACGCGCTCGGCTGCCCGCTGGATTCGATCGAGGCACACGGTTCGGTGGCAACCGCGCGTGCGACCACCCGGATCGCGGCGGGCACGATCGAACAGGGAACCGTTGCGGCCCAACGCACTACGGTCTCCGGTCTGGTGGCAGGCGAACCGGTGCTGAGCTTTCGCGCCAATTGGTATTGCACCACCGATATCGAGGCCGATTGGGACCTGCGCGATACCGGATGGCATATATCCGTGGTCGGCGACGCGCCACTGGAGATCGACCTGCGCTTCCCGATTCCCCTGGAACAAATGGCCGCTGTATCCCCCGCCTATACCGCCAATCGGGCGGTCAATGCGATTCCGGCGGTATGTGCTGCTGATCCCGGGATTCGGTCGACGCTCGACTTGCCGCACATCGCGGCCGTCCTCGGCTGAGCGCATCGTAGCCGTGCTCGGCGGCGCACATCACGGCCGTACCTCGCGGCCGTACTCGGCGGCGCGCACCGCGACCGTAACCAGCGGCGCGCATCACGGTCGTGCTCGGCGGCGCGCATCACCACCGTACTCGACTGAGCGTTGTCGACCCCGGTGGCCCATCGCCTCGGTATCTATTGCCGCAGTGGCCAATTCGCGTCAAGTGACGGTGATACCTGCACATCGCGGCCGTAATTCGGCTGAGCAATTGTCAACCCCACGCGATATCTGTTGCCGCAGTGGTTAATTCACGGTCCGGCGATGGTGATATCGGCGAGCAGCGTGTCTACCCGGGCTCGCGCTCGCGTGGCTACTCCATTGCCGGGAGCCACGTGCACGCGGCCCGCTTCGATTGCGGCGAGTGCGGACTCGGCGACCTCACGCGGGGACAGGATTCCACCGCGAGCGGCAGCGAGGCTGCGCATCGAGGGTGTCGCGCCGTCACCGGAGGGCAGTTCGATCGCGCCCAACGCCGCCGAGTTCTGCCCGAGCGGGGTATCGACCAGGCCGGGGCAGAGCACGGTTGCGCCCAGCGCGGGCGCTACCTGCTTCAGCTCCAAGTCGAGCGTCTCGGTGAGACCGACCACCGCGTGCATAGTGCCCGTGTAAGGCGTGCGGCCCGGCAGCGGGGCGAGGCCGCCGGAGGAGGCGGTGTTGAGGAAATAGCCGGTGCCCTGCTCGATGAGCAACGGCGCAAAGGCCTTGACGCCGTGCACAACACCGAGAATCTTGACCCCGATCATCCGCTGCCAGGTGCGCGCGTCCTGATCCCACAGCGGCGCGGCCGGGCACACCACACCGGCGTTGTTGCAGACCAGATCCACCCGGCCGTAGGCAGCGATGGTGCGCTCGGCCAGCGCGCGCACCGATGTCTCATCGCTCACATCGGCCACCACGGCCGTGACCTCGGCGCCCTGCAGTGCTGCCGCCGCCGCGATCAGGCCGTCCTCCCGGATATCGGAGATGACCAGCCGTACCCCGCGCGCGGCGAGCGCCTCGGCCAGGCCGTAGCCGATGCCGCTCGCACCGCCGGTGATCACGGCGACCTGTCCCTCACGTATCAGCATCGGCGGCTCCTACTTACCGGGTGGTGGGTCGAAACGCCGTCAGAGGCTGAGAACCGAGGCCGCCGCGGTACCGGGTGCCCCATAGACCTGGGCATAGCCGACGCGGGGATTACCCGGCACTTGACGCTCGCCCGCCTGGCCGCGCAACTGCAGCACCAGTTCGTAGACCTGCCGGATACCGGAGGCGCCGATGGGTTCGCCGTTGGCGATGAGCCCGCCATCGGTGTTCACCGGCAGGCGGCCGCCGATTTCGGTCGCCCCCTCGGCGAGCAGCTTCTCCTGGTCGCCGTCGGCGCAGAAACCGTTCTCGGCCATATGGATAACCTCGGCGCCCGCGTCGGTGTCCTGGAGCTGGATCACGTCGACATCCTCGGGTCCGATCCCAGCCGCCTCGTATGCGGCCCGAGAGGCGTACACCGTCGGCGAGACGTCCTCGTCGATGGCGGCCCAGGTGCTGTGCACCTCGTACGCGCCGTAGCGACGCGTACGGATCGCGGTCGAGCGCAGGTAGACCGGATTGCTGGTGTAGCGGTGCGCGATATCCCCGCGGCACATGATCACGGCCGCGGCACCCTCGTCGGGCGAGCAGAACATGTACTGCGTCAACGGATAGTTCAGCATCGTCGAGTTCAGGATCTCGTCTTCCGGAATCGGCTTGCGCCGGAGGGCATTCGGATTTAGTGCGCCATTGCGGAAGTTCTTGGCGGCGACCTTGGCCAGGGTGCGCTGGGAGATGCCGTGCTCGTGGATGTAGCGGTTCGCCTTGATTCCGAAGAACTGGGTGGTGACGAACTGTCCGTTCTCCGCGTACCACGCGGGCAGCCCGAGCTTGGCCGGATCGTCGGTGAACGCGCCGCGGGGATGTTTGTCCATGCCGACCGCGATGCCGATGTCGTATCGTCCGGACCGGATCGCCTCCGCGGTCTGTTCGATCGAACTCGCGGCGGTGGCACAGGCATTGAACACATTGGTGAACGGGATTCCGGTCAGCCCGACCAGCCGGGTCACGGCATCGGGATTACTGACCTCATAACTGCCGCCGAAACCGAACTGGATGTCCTTCCACTCGACACCGGCGTCGGTCAGCGCCAACTGGATTGCGTCGGCGCCCATTTCGATGGCCGACTTGGCGAAGCGGCCGAACGGGTGCAGGCCCACGCCGATGATGGCAACGTCGTTCATTCAAATCTCCTCGGTAGCCGTAGCCGCTGTTCAGGCCGGTGCGAAAGCGACCGTGACGACTTCGTTCCCGTCGTCGTCGACGTATAGGGGGACGAAGGCCAGTTCGACATCCATCCCGAAGCGCAGCTCGGATGGTTCGGCCACGGTCAACCGGGCCTCCACCCGCACGTCATCGCCCAGCTGGATCAATCCGATCCCGAACGGCTCGAAACTTTCGGCCGTCTCCTTGCCCGCGTACGGCAGTTTGGGGACGAAGCCCTGGGTGGTCCAGGCCACGAGCGTGCCGTGTCGGGGCAGCAACCGTTCGGACATGTCCGGACCGCTGCAGCGCGGGCAGCGTGGTTGTTTGGGCCAGGTGACCGCGCTGCACGCGGCGCAGCGACTGCCGATCAACTGCGGATTCTCCGCCGGCCACGTCGAGACATCGGGCGCGAGGGCCTTTGCCATGCCGTCCTCCATCAGGTGGAAATGTCATTCTCATAAACTGTATACGCTATTTCCGGCGAAATGCGAACAGTGAAGAGTTGCTCCGCGGCGGTGTACGCGTCCAACTGTCCCGCCGCGACCGAGTCCGCCAATGCCGTCAATGCCGGATCGGTCCGCAATCGGGTCTGGGCCAGGGACAAGATCTGCGCGCGCGCCCGCGCGGTGCGCCGGTCGAGGGTGTCGGTGCGGTGGTGCGCGTCGATCGCGGCCACCAGCTCGGCGATCCCGACGCCCTTGGCCGCGACCAGGGTGAGGATCGGGGCGGCGGACTCCTGATGCAGATCCCGCACGGTCTGGTCGGCGCCCTCCCGGTCGGCCTTATTGACCACCAGGATGTCGGCGACCTCGAGCAGACCCGCCTTCGCGGCCTGAATCGCGTCTCCCGCACCGGGATTCAGAATCACCAGGGCGGGGTCGGCAATCGCGGCGATCTCGATCTCGGACTGTCCGACGCCGACGGTTTCGAGCAGGATCAGCTCGTGGCCGAGCGCGCCGAGCAATCGGATGGCGGCGGGCACCGCGGCCGCGAGACCACCCAGATGACCGCGCGTGGCCACCGACCGGATCAGCACATCGGGATCAGTGATGTGCTGCGCCATCCGAATTCGATCACCCAGCAGCGCGCCACCGCTGTACGGCGAGGACGGATCGACCGCCAGCACCGCCACCCGCAGGCCCTGCTCGCGGTAGGCGGCGACCAGTGCCGCGATCGTGGTCGACTTACCCGCGCCCGGCGGGCCGGTGACTCCGATGACCCGAACCGGGACCACGTCGAGCAGCGCGAGCACCTCGTCGCGCTGCGGCCCCTCGACTGCGCTCAGCAACCGCCCCGCGGCCCGCACCGATCCGGCCCGCGCGGCGGCGATGAGCTCCGCGATGGTACCCACGCGCTACGGAGCCGGGACCTCGATGACGGTGGCCGAACCCATCCCGCCACCCGCGCACAGCGCCGCGATTCCGAAACCGCCACCGCGACGCCGCAATTCGTGCACCAGCGTGACGATCATCCTGGCTCCGGTGGCGGCGACCGGATGGCCCAGCGAGCAACCGCTGCCGCTGAAATTGACCCGATCGGGATCGATATCGAGTGCCTCGGTCGCCGCGATCGGCACCGAGGCGAATGCCTCGTTGATCTCGAACAGACTCACCTCCGACAGCGAAATACCAGCCCTGGCAACGGCCTTGGTGATCGCGTCGATCGGCGCCAGCCCGGTGTCGTGCGGATCGACGCCGACCGAGGCCCACCCGCGGATGATGCCGAGGGCGGGCAATCCGAGCCGGTCGCTCGCGATGGCCAAGGCCGCGGCGCCGTCGTTGGAGCCCGAGGCATTGCCCGCGGTGATGCTGAAGCCCTCGATCTCCGGGTGCAGCACCTTCAATCCGGCCAGCTTTTCCAGACTGGTGTCCCGGCGCGGATGCTCGTCGACCGCGAACAGTCCGTGCGGAGTCTCGATCGGCACGATCTCCTCCTTGAACCGGCCCTCGTCGATGGCGGCAATGGCATTGCGGTGCGAACGCAACGCCCACGCATCCATCTCCGCGCGCGAGATGCCGGACGCCACCGCGGTGTTCCAGCCGACCGTTATCGACATGTCCAGGCAGGGCGCGTCCGGCCGGTCCGGATGGCTCGGCGCGACCCACGGGTCGATCCATTCGTCCGCGCCGACCCGGAAACGCACACGCGGCGCGGTGGATTCGGAATTCACGCCACCGGCGATGACGAGTTCGTCCATTCCCGCCCGGATGCCGGCGGCCGCGGTCTGCACGGCGGCCATGCCCGCGGCACAGTGCCGGTTGTGCGCCACACCGGCGACATTGGTCAGTCCGGCGGTGATCGCCGCATGCCGGGCCAGCACGCCGCCGCCGTAGCGGCCCTCGCCGAGGACGACATCGTCGATACGGGCCGGGTCGAGCCCCTCGGCGGCCGCGGCCACCACATGCTTGGCCAGGTCGAAAGCATTGGTATCGCGCAGCGTGCCCTTGCGGGCGGTTCCGATCGGAGCGCGCAGGGCGGACACGATGACAGCTTCAGGCATTGGTGTTCTCCATTTCGGTGACAAGGTTGCGGCGCAGCAGTTTTCCGGTTTCGGTCTTGGGCAGTTCGCGGCGGAACACGATGGTGTCGGGCGTCTTCGACGACCGCAGCCGCGTGCGGACCCACTGTTTGATCTCGTCCGGCGCGCCTGCGCCGACGAGCACCGCGACCAGTCGCTGCCCCCACTCCGGATCCGGTACCCCGATCACCGCGGCCTCGGTGATGCCCGGATATTCCAGCAGCACGTCCTCGATCTCGGCGGGCGCGATGTTCTCGCCGCCGCGGATGATGGTGTCGTCGGCGCGCCCCTCGACGAACAGATAGCCGTCGGCGTCCAGCCGCCCCAGATCCCGGGTGGGGAACCAGCCTTCGGCATCCAGGGCGCTACGGCCGCCGTATTCACCGGAGATCTGCTCGCCGCGCACGAATACCAGCCCGACCTCCCCCACCCCGGTGGGCTCGCCGGACTCGGCACGGATCTGGATCTCGATCCCGGGCAGTGGCTGCCCCACGGAGCCGAGTCGATCGCGGACGGCCGGATCGCCGGAGGCGAATGCGGCACGGTGATCCTCGGGTCCGAGTACCGCGATCGAGGACGCGGTCTCGGTGAGTCCGTACGCATTGACGAAGCCGGTGTCCGGGAACACCCGCAGCGCGTGCTCCAGCACCGGGCGCGGCGTGCGGGAGCCGCCATAGGCGAGACTGGCGAGCGTCGGCACTCCTGCGTCGAAGCCGTCGACGGCCGCGACGATGCGCGCCAACATGGTCGGCACCAGCATGGCGTGGGTGATCCGTTCGCGCCGAACGGTTTCCAGCCAGCCGGACGCGTCGAACGCCGCCAGGTAAACCACCCGGCGGCCGGAGTAGAGATTCGACAGCAGATTCGTCAGACCCGCGATGTGATAGGGCGGCACCGACACCAGCGCCGCGTCGGCCTCGGCCGCACCGCCGAACTCCACGGTGTTCAGCAAGTAGGCCATCAGATGCCGATGCCGCAGCAACGCCGCCTTGGGTTCGGAGGTGGTGCCGCTGGTGTAGATGATCGCGGCGACCGCATCGCCATCCCACGGCACCTCGAGTTCGGGCGCATCGGCGCCCGCTTCGACCAGGGCGTCGAGATCCTCGGGCCGCAGCACCAGCGCCCCTGGATGGCGATCCAGGAGCGTGGCCAACTGCTGTTCGCCGAGCCGATAGTTCAGCGGCACGAATGGCGCCCCCGCCAGCGCCGCCCCGAAGAGCGCGACCGGATACGCCAGGTGATTCGCGCCCAGATACAGCACGGCGGGATGCCGCTGGAAGCGGACGGCCGCGCGACGCGCATTGCCGAGCAGGGCGGCGGCGGTCAGCGAGCGATCGCCGACCGTGATCACGGTCCGATCGCCCGCCGATGCGGCCATGTCTAGGATCATGCTGATATTCATGAGAACATTATTCTCTCCATAGGAGAGTGTTAGTTGCAAGAGAGGATTGCGATATGCAGATCAGTGGGAGCGCTGCCATCGTCGTCGGCGGCACCGGCGGACTCGGCGAGGCCACCGTGCGTCGCCTGCACGCCGCCGGGGCAAAGGTGGTGGTCGCCGATGTCGCCGACGACAAGGGCAAGGAACTCGAGAAGGAACTCGGCATCCGCTACGTGCACACCGACGCGACCAGTGAGGAGTCGGTGCTCGCGGCCATTGCCGAGGCGGAATCCCTTGGACCGCTGCGCATTTCGGTCGACACCCATGGCGGCCCGGCCACCGGCGGCCGCCTCGTCGGCAAGGACGGCTCGCCACTGACACTCGACGGTTTCCGCACCACCATCGAGTTCTATCTGACCGCCGTATTCAATGTGCTGCGCCTGTCGGCCGCGGCCATCGCCAAGACCGAGGCATTGGATGAGGGCGCCCGCGGTGTGATCGTCAACACCGCCTCGATCGCGGGATACGAGGGCCAGATCGGCCAACTCCCCTATTCGGCGGCCAAGGGCGGCGTCATCGGCATGACCCTGGTGGCGGCCCGCGACCTGTCCCCGCTCGGCATCCGGGTGGTCACCATCGCGCCGGGCACGGTCAACACGCCCGCTTACGGCAAGGCCGCCGACCAGCTGGAGGGCTACTGGGGACCGCAGGTGCCCTTCCCCAAGCGGATGGGCCGCTCGATCGAATACGCGCAGTTGGCCCAGTCCATCATCGAGAACGACTACCTCAACGGCGAGATCATCCGGCTCGACGGCGCGCTGCGCTTCCCACCGAAATGAACGGGCAACCATACCCCGGGTCGGTCGAAACACTCGGCGGCAAGGTCGCATTCGTCGCCGGCGCCAGTCGCGGCATCGGTGCGGCGATAGCCGCCGGGTTGGCCGGAGCGGGTGCGGCAGTGGCCGTCGCCGCGCGCTCGGAAACCGAGGGCAAGCTGCCGGGCACCATCGGTTCGGTCGCCGACCGGATCACCGCCGCGGGCGGAAGGGCATTGCCGGTGGCGTGCGATGTCACCAGCGAGGAGTCGGTCGAAAATGCCGTGGCCACAACGGTTTCGGAATTCGGCGGTATCGATATCCTGGTCGCCAATGCGGGCGTGATGTGGTTGGGCCCGATCGAGACCACACCACTCAAGCGCTGGCAGCTGTGCATGAACGTCAACCTGACCGGCGTCTTCCTCGCGACCAAGGCCGTCATCCCGCATCTGAAAGCCCGCGGCGGCGGCTCGCTCATCGCGATCACCACCACCGGTGTGGATATGATCCGCGGCGCCAACGCGTACTGGGTGTCCAAGGCCGCCGTCGAACGCCTCTACCTCGGTCTGGCCGCGGAACTGAAGGACGACAACATCGCGGTCAACTGCCTGAGCCCGACCCGGGTCGTATTGACCGAAGGCTGGCAGGCCGGTGGCGGTGGCCAGGAAATTCCGCCGAATATGGTCGAGCCGCCGGAAACGATCGCCCGCGCCGCGGTGCTGTTGGCGGGCCAGGATGCCACCGGTATCACCGGCACGGTCCAGCGTTCGGAAGTGTTGATTCCGAGGGGATGATCGCTCGGAACGGATCGGCCTGAGCGCCCATCGAGGAATGGGCGCTCAGGCCACTCCCCCTGTCGCATACGCGCAACTACCTGTGACCGATTCGACCGGAAACGATTGTTCGTCACCAGGATGACGGTCTTCACCGCTAGCACAGATTGGCGACTGACCGCCTGGGCTTGGGGGCCAAAGGGACTCAGCCGGGCGGCTCAACTCGTCGACCGGCTACACCACCAGCGGTGCTGGAGATCTGATCGACGGCGCGGCGGGCACGCATCGCTCGGACGCGCCCGCGGCTTGCACACGATGGGGAGGGGCACCAGCGGCGCCGGCCGACAGGATCGATGAACACACCCCGGCAATCGTGTTCCGGGCAGGCCTTCAGCGCGGCGCGTTGGGCGCCGGTCAGGTAATCGACTGCCTCCCTGGCGATGCGGATGAGCGCATCGGCGGCGGTAGCCGGGGGTTCGCGGCGCAATCGATCAGTAGCGATCAGGTGCACTGGGTCATCGTGTGCGGCGAGGAGTGCGCTCAGTTCGGTGGCCGCATCAGCCGGCGGTGGATTGCCGTCGATGGTGGCCAGTACCAGGACGCGCAGTGTCTCGCGCAGCTGGATCGCCTGGGCTAGCTCCAGGACAGTGGGCTGTCGAGCAGGCAGCAACTCACTGCGGTCGAGCCATTCGGCGAACCGCGTGGGCGTGTCGAGCCGCTCTACCGGGTGTGCGCTGAAACTGCGGCCCTTGGTGGCCAGCAGATTCAGCCAGGTGGCGCCGCAGTCGAACCGGAACGCGTATTTGTCCTCTGTCACCACGAGAAGATTGTAACGCCCTACTCGTTACGCATGCTACGGTCGTAACGCTTCGCCCGTTACAACTATTCGAGGTGTCCGATCGTGACAAACCCCCTTTCGCTATCCCAACAGCTGACTCCAGCCCGGTTCGACCGCGCGGAGGGATACCGGATGCTCGACCTGCTCCAGGACGACGCCACTCAGCAAGCTGCGCTGCCCGGTCTGGAACAGCTGGTGCCCGGCTTCGCCGACTGGGTGGTCACCGCGTTGTTCGGCGGAACCTACCTGCGCGGACAACTGTCGCTACGGGATCGGCAATTGGTGAACCTGGCTGCGCTGACCGCGATCGGCGGCGTCGATCCACAATTGACCGGACATGTGAAAACGTCGCTGCGGGTGGGACTGTCTCGGGCGGAGATCCTCGAGGCCTTCGTACACCTGGCGCCCTACATCGGAGTACCCAAGGCGCTAGCCGGCCTGCGGGTGGCCGCCGCCGCGCTCGCCGAGGCCGTGGAGGACTCCCAGTGACCGGCACGATACGCACCGTGCTCGGCGATATCGAGCCCGAGAGCCTGGGGGTCTGCAATGCGCATGACCATCTGTTCATCAGCTCTCCGCAGCTGCCTGGTCAAGAACTCGACGACGCCGAGGCCGCCCTGCTCGAGTTGAATTCCTTTGCGGCGCTGGGTGGGCAGGCGGTGGTGCAGTGGACGCCGTACGGAATGGGGCAGCGGCTCCTGGACCTGCCCGAGCTGTCGCGGCGATCCGGTGTGCATCTTGTCGCTGCGACCGGCCTACATCAGGCCAAGCACTACGCGGCGGCCGAATTCGCCGGCATCCGCGACGATCTTGCCGAGCTGTTCGTTCACCAGCTGACCGCGGCGCCGGTGCGGGCGGGACTTATCAAGGTAGCCAGTGCTTTTCACCACATCGACGAGCACACCCGACACGTACTGGCCGCCGCGGCCGCCGCTCACCACGCCACCGGCGCACCGATCGGGGTGCACCTCGAGGGCGGTACGGCGGCCTCGGCGGTGCTCGACGAGCTCGCCGGAACCCACGGCGTGCCGCCCCAGCGCGTGATCCTCGGCCATCTGCACCGGTTCCCGGACAGTTCCATTCACCGGCAGGTCGCCGCCGCCGGCGCGTTCGTCGGGTTCGAAGGGCCGTCGCGAGCACACCACACTGTCGACTGGCGCCTGTTCGACAACATCGCGGCCTTGGTCGAAAGCGGGCACACCGATCGGATCCTGCTCGGCGGCGACACCGTCACCGCCTCGGCGCGCTCGACCGCCGACGGGCCCGGGATGGCCTACCTGCTGCACACACTGCGCCCCCGCATCGAACGCGAACTCGGCCTCGAGATCGCCACAGCTGTTTTCACCACGAACCCGGCCCGTGCGTTCAGCACACACTGGCGCAGGTGATACGTACGGGTCGCCCAATTGGCACCATGGATTCCGTTCGAGCGTTGCGACGATCCCGCAAGCCCGGCGACATCGCCTGGTAGGGGTTCTTCGGCCGGCAGACGTCGCGGCACGGCGCGCGGTATCGCTCACTCGTAGTCGACGGTGATGGAATCCGTATCCGGTACCGCCTGGCAGGTGAGGACGTAGCCTTCGGCGAGTTCGTCGTCGGTCAGTGCGTCGTTGCGGCGCAGGGTGGCGTGCCCCTTCGTCACCCTGGCCATGCAGGTGGCGCAATTGCCTGCCTCGCAGGAGAACGGGGGTGTGAGGCCGGCGCGGCGGGCGCTGTCGAGCAGTGTTTCGCCATCCTTGCGCGGGACCGACTTCTTCTTGCCGTTCAGGATGATCGTGACGGTGTTGTCGGTGATCGCGACCGGGGGTGTGGCCGTGGGGGTTTCGACGATCGCGACCGAACTGGTGTCCGTAGCGGTTACGACGGCCGCGGGGGTAGTGGGCAGCGACGGGGCCGGCGCGCCGAATCGTTCGCTGAACACCAGCCCCGGTCCGGGCAGGGCGTTCTCGACCATCTCCATGAAGGCCTCGGGTCCGCAGATATAACTGTCGGCGCCGCCGTCCGCTCCGACGAAATCGCGGATCGCGCCGGGTGTCAGGAAGCCGCCGTCGGCATCGAGGTGGCGGATCACCTGGAGCCGCCCCGGGTAGCGGCCGACCAGTTCCGCGAGTACCGCCTCGAAGATCACCGACTCCCGATCGCGGTCCGCGCACAGCAGCCGCACTTGCCGGGCGGTGCTCGCCAGCGCGCTCTTGGCCAGCGACAGGATCGGCGTGATGCCGCTGCCGCCGCTGAAACCGAGCAGCGGTGCCTCGGTCGGGCGCAGACAGAATCGGCCCGCAGCCCTGGTCAGCTCCAGTTCGTCGCCCTCGACCACGTTGTCGTGCAGCCAGTTCGAGACCTGTCCGCCGGGCACACGCTTGACCGTGGTCATCAGTTCGCGGTCGGTTTCCGGCGCACTCGACATCGAGTAGGAGCGGAACAGGTCCTTGCCGTCGACGTGGACTCGGAACGTGCAGAACTGCCCGGATCGATATGCGATCGGCCCGTCGTGCGGGGCGAGCACATAGGTGCGCGCGTCGGCGCTCTCTTTAACGATCCGCGTTACGGTCGCGCGCTGGAATAACGGGGGTCTCGCCATGAACTGCCTCCTCCTGGTATTAAGATTCTAGTACAAGGAGAATTGTATTCTCTCCGACGAGACGGGATCTTCTCATATGGGGTCTAACGACAGCCGCCGCGGTGCCGCCCCTGCCGCGACCGTGCGCGCCGAACCGGTTGGTGAGGAAGACCACGTGTGCGTGCACGATGAAAACGCGGTGTCTGCCGGTGCGAATGTTCCCATGGTCGTCTATGAACCGTTGGTAGGGTCGGGGTGTGCAGCTTCGGTACAACTTCCGCCTGTATCCCACTGTGGGGCAACAGCGGTCGTTGGCGAAGGCGTTCGGGTGTGCCCGCGTGGTGTTCAACGACGCGTTACGCGCGCGGCGCGAAGCGTTCGAAGCCGGGCAGCGGATCAGCGACGGCCAATTATCGAGGCGACTCACCGAGGCCAAACGCACGCCGGAACGGGAGTGGCTGACCGAAGTGTCGTCGGTCGTTCTGCAACAGGCGCTCGCCGATCTGAACACCGCCTACCGCAACTTCTTCACCTCGGTAACGGGCAAGCGCACAGGTGCCGAGGTCGCTGCGCCGAGGTACCGGTCTCGCAGAGACAGCAGACAGTCGATTCGGTTCACAAAGAACTCCCGGTTCGCGCTCACCCCCGGCTGGAAGCTGCGGTTGCCGAAGATCGGGGACGTATCGGTTCGCTGGTCACGAGAGCTGCCCTCGGCACCGTCGAGCGTGACGGTCGTGAAAGATGCTGCGGGCAGGTATTTCGCGTCGTTCGTGGTGGAAGTCGAGTCCGGGCCGCTGCCGCTGTCGGATTCCGAGGTCGGTATCGACTTGGGGTTGACGTCGTTCGCGGTGTTGTCCAACGGCATCGTGATCGAGAACCCGAGATTCCTGCGCCGTGCCGAACGCAAGCTCCGCAAAGCGCAACAGTCATTGTCACGCAAGCAGAAGGGCTCCAACAACCGAGCCAAGGCGCGACTGAAGGTCGCGAAGGCGCACGCCAAGGTCTCCGACACGCGTCGGGACTGGGCGCACAAACAGTCCACGACGATCATCCGCGACAACCAAGCGGTGTACGTCGAGGACCTGTGCGTCAAAGGTTTGGCGCGCACGAGGTTGGCGAAGTCGGTTCACGATGCCGGGTGGGGCATGTTCACCCGCGTGCTCGAAGCCAAGGCCGCGCGGTATGGGCGACGCTTCGGCAAGGTGGACCGCTGGTTCGCATCCACGCAGCTGTGCTCATCCTGCGGTGCACTGACCGGCCGCAAACCGCTGCATGTCCGCCAGTGGACGTGCACGTGCGGCACCATCCACGATCGGGATGCGAACGCCGCGAAGAACATTCTGGCCGCAGGACGTGCGGACAGCCCAACGCCTGTGGAGCTGGTGTCAGACTTGGCCTCGGCCGAGCGACCGGCATTGAAGCAGGAACCCACCGGAAGCGCGGCATAGCCCGCACAGACCGGAATCCCCCGCCGTCAGACGGGAGAGGATGTCAAAAGCGGCCGCGCCGCGTGGTGTTCGTCCCCGAAATCCCGCGCCTGCCCTCCGGCAAGGTGTTGCGCCGAATTCTCAAGGAGCAGTATGGACGTTCGTCTCACCGGTGAACAGCGACAATTGCGGGACGCCGCCGCGAAACTGGCCGACGACCTCGGCCCCGGCTCGGTGCTCGACCTCGACGACACGGCCCGGGTGACCCGGCTGGCGAAGGCGGTCGACCAGACCGGCTGGCGGGCACTGCGTTCGGACGGCGCTACCGGAGTCGAGGTGGCGATCGTGGCCGAGGAGTTCGGGCGCGGACTGGTCGATGTGCCGTTCCTGGGACCGGTGCTGGCCGACGATCTGCGCGGTCCGGCCGATGATGACCAGCGCTGGACCGTCGCTGTGGCGGCCCGGGCGATCGACGCGCAGGGCGCCGATCGAGCGCTGGTGATCGACGATGGCCGGCTGCTCGTCGGCGGGGTCGGAGCCGAACTCCCCGGTGCGGATCTCACCAGGGTCGATGCGGAGCTCACCGGTCGACCCGACTTCCTCGGCGAACTGTCCGCCGATCAGGTGGCCCAATGGCAGGCCTTGGCGCTGGTGGCCACCACCGCCGATCTGGTCGGTGTCGCCCGCGGCGCGCAGTCCCTCGCCGTCGAATACGCGAAAGTCCGTGCGCAGTACGGCAATACGATCGGCTCGTATCAAGCGGTCGCGCACCTGCTCGCCGAGAGCCAGGCCCTGATCGAGGGATCGATCAGCGTCGCGCGCCACGCGGCCTGGTCGGTCGACGAATTGCCGCATGCCGAGTCGATGCGGGCGGCGCGGATCGCGAAGCTGTACTGCGCGCGGGCCGCGCGGACGGTATGCGAGACCGCGATTCAAGTGCACGGCGGCATCGGCAATACCTGGGAGTGCCTCGCGCACGTGTACCTGCGCCGTGCCCTGACCTCGACCGAATTGTTCCCCGTCAGCCTGGAGGAGATCGACCTTGGACTTTCGTGATGCACCGCAGGAGGCCGAATTCCGGGACCGGCTGCGCGCCTGGCTGGCCGAGGTGGCCGCTACATTTCCGACCTCGGGCGACGAATACTGGGCGCGGCAGGGCGAATGGCATCAGGCGCTCTACGCGGCGGGATTCTTCGGTCTGTCGTGGCCACGAGAATTCGGTGGCCACGACCTTTCACCGGTCTACGACGTCATCCTGGACGAGGAGTTGGCGATCGCAGGTGCGCCGCCACGCCCCAGTCTCGGCTACCTGGTCGCAGGTCTGGGGCGGCACGCGAGCAAGGAACTGCAGCAGCGGTTCCTGCCCGGCATGATCAACGGCACCGAGCGCTGGTGTCAGGGTTTCAGCGAGCCGGGGGCCGGTTCGGATCTGGCCGCGCTGACGACCACCGCGACGCGCGAGGGCGACCACTACGTCATCAATGGCCACAAGATCTGGACCAGCTATTCCGATGTCGCCGACTGGTGCCTGCTCTTGGCGCGCACCGATCCGGATGCGCCACGGCACAAAGGTATTTCGGCATTCATCATCTCGATGAAGCAGCCGGGTGTGCAGCAGCGGCCACTGCGAATGATCAGCGGAGTGACCCGGGAATTCGGTCAGGTGGAATTCGACGGTGCGATCGTGCCCGCGGATCAGCTGGTCGGTGTACCCGGGGAGGGCTGGAAGCTGGCGATGACCGTCGTCGGACACGAACGCGAGCCGTCCACCCTGGGATTCGCGGCTCGATACGGAAAACTGGTGCGCCAGTTGGCCGCTCGCGTCGAGGGCAAGGCGCCCGAGGAACTCGCCTGGGCGGCGGTGCAGACCGAGATGCTGCGCCTGCACGTGCGGCGACGGCTCTCCGAACAGCTCGACGGCGTCACCCACGGGCCCGACGGGTCGCTGGACAAGCTGCTCATGACCTGGGTCGACCAGGCGGTCGGCCATGCGGCGCTGGCTGTCGGCGGCACCCGCGATCCGGAACTGCTCGGGTCCTACTTCTACAGCCGTGCACAGAGCGTCATGGGCGGTACCTCGCAGATACAGAAGAACATCATCGCCGCCCGCATTCTGGGATTGGGAGTTTGAAATGTATGACATGCCAGCCGAAATCGACGTCCGCGCCGAGGGACCGGTCCGGATCATCACGCTGAACCGACCCGATGCTCTCAACGCCGTCAACGATCCGCTGCATGCCGGGCTCGCCCGGCTGTGGCCCCGGCTCAGTGCGGACAGTGGGGCACGGGTAGCTGTGCTGACCGGCGCGGGCCGGGCCTTCTCCGCGGGCGGCGATTTCACCTACCTCGAAGAACTCAGCCGCGATAGCGATCTGCGCGCCAAGACAATTGCTGACGGCCGTGACATCGTGCTCGGCATGGCCCGCTGCCGGATCCCGGTGATAGCCGCGGTCAACGGTCCGGCAGTCGGTCTCGGCTGCAGCCTGGTCGCGTTGAGCGACATGGTCTACATCGCCGAAACCGCGTATCTGGCCGATCCGCACGTGCAGGTCGGTTTGGTCGCCGCCGACGGCGGGCCGCTCACCTGGCCCCTGCACACCAGCATGCTGCTGGCCAAGGAATACGCGATCACCGGCGCGCGGATCCCCGCCGCCAGGGCACGCGAGATGGGTCTGGCCAACCACGTCGTCGAAGATCCGGTCGCCGAGGCGCTGGCCTGTGCCCAACGGATGCTCGAACTTCCACAGCAGGCGGTGGAGAGCACCAAGCGCGTGCTCAACCTGCAACTCGAGCATGCCGTCCTGGCCACACTCGACTACGCCCTGGCAGCCGAGGATCTGACATTCCAGAGCGCGGACTTCCGAGCCAACATCGCCAGGCTCACCGCAAAGCGCTGAGGTTCGCGCAAAGGCCTCGTGTTCAAGCGGTCATCTCCTGGGCGATGGCGGCTGCGAAGGCGTCCACGTCGGCCTCGGTGGTATCGAACGAGCACATCCAACGGACCTCGCCGGTGCGTTCGTCCCAGGTGTGGAAGCGGAACAGTTTCTGCAGCCGCTCGGTGACCTCCCGAGGCAGTACGGCGAAGACAGCGTTGGCCTGGACCGGCCGTACGATCTCGATGCCGGGCACTCGGGCGACGGCCGTGGCCAGCCGGGCCGCCATCGCATTGGCGTGCCGGGCGTTGCGCAGCCACAGGTCGCCCTCCAGCAGTGCGACGAACTGCGCTGACACGTACCGCATCTTGGAAGCCAGCTGCAGCCCGGCCTTACGCAGGTACGTCACGCCGCGCACCGCGTCCGGGTTGAGCACCACGATCGCCTCGCCGAGCATCAGGCCGTTCTTGGTACCGCCGAACGACAGCACATCCACCCCGACGTCAGCGGTGAACGCGCGCAGCGGCAGATCGAGCGCGGCGGCCGCGTTGGCCAGCCGGGCGCCGTCCACATGCAGCAGCATGTGGCGCTCGCGCGCCAGCGCGCCGATGGCCGCGATCTCGTCGGGTGTGTAGAGCGTGCCGAGCTCGGTGCTCTGGGTGATGGAGACAACCTTGGGCTGGGCGTGGTGCTGATCGCCGAAGCCCCACGCGTACCGGTCGAGCAGTTCCGGTGTCAGCTTGCCATCCGGGGTGGGCACCGGGATCAGCTTGAGCCCGGCCACCTTCTCGGGTGCGCCGCACTCGTCCAGATTGATGTGCGCGGACTCCGGGCAGACCACTGCGCTCCACCGGTCGCACATCGCCTGCAGCCCAACCACATTGGCACCGCTGCCGTTGAAGACCGGATAGACATCGGCACGGTCGCCGAAATGGTCCTTGATCAGCTCGCGCAGCCGGGCGGTATGGACGTCCTCGCCATAGGCCGGTTGGTGGCCCTCGTTGGCGGCGGCCAGCGCCCCCATGACGTCCGGGTGCACGGAAGCGTTGTTGTCACTGGCGAAACCGCGTAGCGGCTCGCCCTCGTGGTCAGAGGTGTCGCTCACTGATCCTCTTCTGTCAGCAGTGGGAAGGCGCCGTTCTCGTCGTGGACCTCGCGGCCGGTGAGGGGCGGGTTGAACACGCAGACCGCGCGGAACTCGGTGTGTGCGCGCAGGGTGTGATGCTGGTGTGCGTCGACCAGGTACATCATGCCGGGCTCGAGGCGGCGCTTTTCACCGGTCTCGTCGTCGACCAGTTCGCCCCGGCCCTCGATGACGTAGACGGCCTCGACGTGGTTGGCGTACCACATCTTGATCTCGGTGCGCGCGCCCACCACGGTGTCGTTCAAGGAGAAGCCGACCTTCTCCTTGGCGAGCACCAGGCGACGGCTGGTCCACGTGGGGCCCTTCACTTCGCGCTCGGTGCCGATGATCTCTCTCAGTGAACGGACGATCATGGAGTACGTTCCTTTTGCTTTGTACGTTTCCTGCGAACACTAAGAGCATGGCTGCTGGCGCAGATCACCGAAAGTGGCAGGAATGCCCCCTATCTCTAAGATCCCGCCATGCCTCCCTTGGTATGACCTGCGGGTCTGCTCGTTGGAGCCGCCGCCGAGCCCACAGACTCACCGGACCGCCGAATGCCTTTGCGGCACTAGGCCGGGCAGTTGTGGTAGGCGGTGAGCAGCCAGCGGTTGTTTCGGCGGATCAGGGTCCAGGTGGCGATGACCCAGCGGTCGGCGGGCGGTTCGGTTTCGCCTGCCATGAGGACGGCACCGCGGCTGACCACAATGGCGGTGTCGGGGGCGGGGAAACGGACGAGTTGGGGTTCGTCCAGAGTTTTCGAGCCGCGCAGCGGGCCTTCGAAGCCGGCTGCCATCCGGTCTCGGACGGCGTCGCGACCGGAGTTGAAGACGCCGCGCAGGATGGAGGTGGCGTCGGGATCGTAGTCGGCGACGAAGGCGTCGGCGTCGTTGGCGGCCCAGGCGCGGTAGAGGTTGTTCAGGACGTCGAGGACGGCCTCGCGGTCGGTGTGCACTGCGGTGTCGGTCATGGTTTCCTCCTCAGATCATGGCCGCGGTAGGCGGCTCGCAAGTACCTACCGGCGGGCCGTGCCCAATTCATCGCTCGCGGAGTAGAAAAGTTCGGCAGCGCGGGCGCAGGCCGAGGTATTCCGACCGTCCGACCTGCCACCGCGATTGCCCTGAGCCGCAGTCGGTTTCACCGCGCACCGGCCAGCAGCCGTGCCATGCGAAGAGGCCCCTTATCTATCTCGCATCGAAAATTGCGCTGCGCCCGCTGAACTCGCCGTGCTCGCGGGAAATCATGCGGTGCAGGTCCACCCGTAGCCTGGTCGGCGGGAATGTCGTGGCCAGGTGCGACAGCGCACTACGCGGCTACGAGCGGACGTAGTCCGGCGGTGGCCTACCGAAGCGTCGTCCCTCTCGACACGCTATGTGACACCTATGGCTTGGCCGAGGAGGTGATCGGCGGTCCGGCCGGGGCCCCGGAGTCCGGCACCCCTGCGTAGTCGGGCAGCTCGACGCCGTTGATCGCACGCTCGATCAGCTCGAGGTCCCACTCGACGTCGGGCTCGGTGCCCGGCTCGGCCTCCGGCGCGGGGACGGTGAGGCTATGCGCGTGCAACCGGCCGATCTCCTGGTTGGCCTCGACGAACGAGCGCATCCGCCGCTCGTAGCCGGCGAATCCCGCCTCCGGGTCCCATCCGGCGGCGGCCAGCTCTCCGGCCAGCAGGTAGGCGCCGACCAGGGCCAGCCCGGTGCCCTGCCCGGACATCGGTGACGAGCTGAACGCCGCGTCCCCGAGCAGCCCCACCCGTCCGCTCGACCAGCGGTCCATCACCACCTGGGCGACCTGGTCGAGGTAGAAGTCAGGGGTGTCGTCCAGGTGCGCGAGGATGCTCGGGGTCAACCAACCCATCCCGGCCATCCGCTCGCGCAGCAGGCGCTTCTGGGCCGCGACGTCGCGGTAGTCGACGTCGAAGTCCCCCGAGGCGAAGGAGAACATGGCCATCGCCCGGGTGGCATCCTGGATGGGCCGCAGCCCGGCCGAGCGCCCGGACTCCTGGTAATCGATCAGCCAGCGGTCCAGCCCGAACTCGTTGGGCACACTGTAGAAGGCGAGCACGAGCCCGAGATGGCGGACGAACCGCTCGCGCGGCCCGAAGACCATCGCTCGCAGCGCCGAGTGCAGCCCGTCCGCCCCGATCACCAGGTCGAAGCGCCGCCGGTCGCCGCCTTCGAAGGCCACGTCGACCCCGTCCGCGTCCTGGGTGAGCGCGGCGATCCGATCGCCGAAGATGTACTCGACACCGTCGCGGGTGTCGTCGTAGAGCACCTGGGACAGGTCCCCGCGCAGGATCTCGATATCCGCGATGTACCCGTCGCCGCCGTCGTCGTCCACGCGGAAGGTCTCCAGCACGTTCCCGTCCACGTCCACGGTGTGTGCGCCGGCGGTCTCGGTGCGGGCCGCGCGCACCGCCGCGTCCAGCCCCATCCGCCGGATGACCTCCTTGGTCACCCCGCGCGCGTCCACCGCCTGCCCACCGGGACGCAGCTCGGGGGCCCGCTCCACCACGGTCACCTCGGCCCCTCGCCGGTGCAGCCAGTGGGCCAGTGCGGGCCCCGCGATGCTCGCTCCCGACACCAACACCCTGGGACCGCGCACTGCGCCCACTTGCTCACCTGTCCGGACCGTTTGCTCGTGCGCGGGGTTGTCGACGCTCATCGTTGCCTCCATGTGTTTCTTCCCGCGCTGGAACGGTCCCAGCACAGGCCCACCGCTGTCGGTGTATTCAGCGGTATCGACGACGGATCCACCCAGAATTCATCGGTGCAGCCGAGATCGTGTCCACGCTCCTGCGAACACCCTGAACTCGGCAATATAGTTTCGTTCCCGAACGCGCACAGTTGCATTTCAGCGCGTTGTGGAGGCCGAAGTGTTCTCGGCGCGTTGAACTTCGGGTGTTCCGGGTGCCGCTTCGGACAGCACCATATGCGACAGACTCGGACCTCCTGTGCCGCAGCGGATCTCGTCGGGATCGACCGCCCCATAGGCGGCAACAGCGGTGGCCGGTCAGGCAGGGGTCCGGCGGCGTGGTCCGCTTGCGGAGCGACGCCCGCGAACTGCTCGCCTTGATCGAGCGGCTCGAACACAGGCGATGCCCAGACCCGCGTCGAGTGCTGCTACCAGTACTGATGCCGTTTACCGTCGGTGGCGGTGATGAAGATGACCGCGTCGGCGCCGTCTATATCTGCGGGGGCGAGCGGGATGTGGCCGGGCAGGATCGGTTCGCCGGTGCGGATCGCTGGGGGGAGCGCGGCACGCAGGGCCGGTGCCGGGAACAGGGTGCGGCCGGTGGTCGCCTCGGCCAACATGCCCTGGAGGGTGCCGGGATCGCTGTCGGGGTTGGCGTCGGTTGCCAGGAACGCGTAGCGCTCGCCGAGGGTGAGCGCTACGAGCGCTCCAGCGTTTCCCCAGCTCACCTTGTCCTCGCCAACCGACTGCGTGGGTTGCAGGAGGGCATTGTGCGCGAACACCAGGCTCGGCCCGCGTCGCTGCTCCTGGGCAACGATCGCGAGCAGGTTCTCGGCCATCATCTCGGCGCGCACGCTGAGCAGGGTCGCGATGCGATCGGGTGCGGGGTCGGCCATGGCCGCGTGATAGCGCAGCAAGCCCTTGGCGGTGCGCGCGTGCGCGACGACGTGGGCGTAGCCACTCGGGTCGGCACGGTGCAGGCCGGGTGCCGCGCGGCGGAGTGCGCTGGCGAGGTCATCGGCGACGATGCGCAGGGCACGGGCGCGGTCGGAGTCGCCGATGGAGGCTGCCGGGTCGAACATGGCCGCCGGGTTCGTCCAGTCCGTGTCCTCGCCGAGCAGCGTGTCGAGGTCGCGTACTGATTCGGGCCGCTGTACCGCGGGGAGGTAGTCGTTGACCGAGGACAACGCAAGTCGCGGGCTCGGCGCACCGGAGTACTCCGTCGGCGCATCGAAGCCGTGGAAGCGAACCCGATCCTGCGGCGCGCGGCCGGCATTGTGCGCGCGGAGCCATTCGACGAGTTCGCGGTTGCCCGGCACGGCACCGAACCCGTGGCTGAACCCGGTCGCGAGCACCGTGTCGATCTCCGCCGCGGCTCCGGCCACGTAGTCATCGACCACGGACGCGGCAAAGACATCGGTCTCCAACACGATCGACCGGTACCCCCGTTCGACGAGGTGGCCGAGGATTTCGTTGCGCAGCAACGGGAACGCCTCGATCCCGTGTGTCGGCTCGCCGAGGGCGAGCAGGGTCGGCGGCTCGGTCCGCGCGGCGATCAACTCGTCGAGGGCACGGCCCAGGCCGGCCGGGTCGTCGAGTTGGCGGCCGATCCCACGCAGTGATGCGGCAGTAGACATGAACACCCCTTCCTGAAGGAACTACCCTCGACGGTATCGTTGAAGATTCGGGTGAAACTTCCGAAACTTCTACCTGGAGTCCATAGATAAAAGCCTCAATCGGAGGTACAAGCTGCGCCCGATCGACCTCGCCCGGGAACACGGGTTGTCCGCACAGGCGATCCGCAACTACGACGACGCCGGCATCCTCCCGCCGACCGAGCGCAGCGAGACCGGCTACCGGCGCTACACGCCCCTGCACGCGCAAGCCCTGCGCGCCTTCCTCGCGTTACGCGGCGGCCACGGACACCAACAGGCAATGGAGATCATGCGCGCGACCAACCGGGGCGACACCCAGTCCGCCTACCGGCTCATCGATGCCACGCACGTCGGGCTGCTCGCCGAACGCAACACCCGCACCGAGGTCGCGACGGCACTCGACAGCCTGTCCACTATGACACCGCCGCCTGTCAACGGCCGACCGCTGACCGTGGGCGAACTCGCGCGCCGGCTCGGCGTGCACCCTGCGACGCTGCGCACCTGGGAGACCGAGGGCATCCTGCGCCCCGAACGCGACCGGGCAACGGGCTACCGCGAATACGGACCGGGTTGCGTGCGCGACGCCGAGATCGCACGACAACTGCGCCGAGGCGGGTACCTGCTGCACCAGGTCGCGCAGTTCATCGAGTCGCTGCGCGAGGCGGGCGGGGCGGACGCGCTGAGCGCCTTCCTCGACTCCTGGCAGGACCGGCTCACCACGCGCAGCCGCAACCTTCTCGCCGGCGCGGCCCAGCTCGACGCGTACCTCGCCCTGCTCGATCAGACGTAGTGAGGGCGACCGCCCGCAGTCGGGCCATCGGCTTTGCTCGCTCGAATTACTGGATCGCGGCGTTACGGAATATCCAGGCTTACAGTGCGTCCCGGCTGCCTCGGCGTAAATAGAGTCGTCTCATGATCGAGATCCCGGAGGCCTTCGCTCGGATCAAGTCCGCCGGCGAAGGGGAACGCGGGCGCGCTTGGATCGCCGCCCTGCCCGGCCTGGTGGACGAGCTGCTGCAACGCTGGTCGTGTACACCGACGGGACCGGTGATGCATGGCCAAGTCGGGATCGTTGTGCCGGTGCGGTGCCGTGAACTGCCGCCCGCGGTCATCAAGGTGTCGTTCCCGCACCCCGGCAATGTCCACGAACCGGATGCGTACGCGACCTGGAACGGTCAAGGCGCAGCACATCTATTCGCGCGTGACGACGACAACTTCGCGATGCTGCTGGAAAGGGCGTCGCACTGCACACTTGCCACCGTCACCGACCACGAGCAAGCCCTCACCATCCAGGGCGGACTGTCCCACCGGCTGGCTATCGCCGCACCACCCGGACTACCGAAACTGTCCGACCAGGTCGATCGCTGGGAACACGAGATCCTTTCCACCGCAACGACCTTCGGTCATCCGCTGCCGCGCACGGTCCTCGACGCCGCCGTTGCTACCCTGCGCGAGCTCGGTCCCGACCAACCCGACATCCTCGTGCACGGAGACCTGCACGACGCCAACATCTTGGCCTCCGATCGCGAACCCTGGCTCGCGATCGACCCCAAGACCTTCGTCGGAGACCCGGCGCACGACGCCCTCAATGTGATCCGCAGCCCCCGCTTCGACGACCTGCTCCGCTCCTCGAATATGCGGCCGACGGTGCTCCGTCTCCTCGATATCTATTGCGATGCAGCCCAAATCGACACCGACCGGGTACTTCGCTGGACTCAGGTCGGAGCAGTTCGGGAAGCGATGTGGGGGCGGCGGCACGGCGACCCCGAATGGCTCGTCGACGCCACCGACCAACTCGCCCGAGCGCTCACCTGAATGCCCGATCCCCCGCCGATACACGGTGTGCAGACTCGGTTTCGGCCGTCTCGTTCTATGCCGAGCGATGCTCCTGGACGCGGCGAAGCCATTCGGTGACGAGTGCCTCGACGAGGTCGCCCTGCTCGTGTGGCAGCGCGTGCCCGGCGCGGTCCAGCACCGCGAACGTGGCGCGGGGATAGTGCTCGACGAGATCCCATTGGCCTGCGTATCCCATTGAGGAATCCTGGCGCCCGGCGATGATGAGGGTTGGCCTGGGGTACGGGGGTCCGTCCTCGGGACCAGGGCTCAGCCGCCAGCGTTCGCCGATCCGCGCCATCGCGCCCTGGTCGGCCAGGGGGACGGCGGGGGCCACATAACGCTGGTACCGCTCCTGCATGGCGGGTGTGTGCACGACAAAGTAGTCCTCGAATTCGGTGCGATCGTCCACGCCCAGAACTTCGCCGAGGTCACCTGCGGCGTGCACTACCCGGTGGGCGGGGATGTCACGCGGGTCCTCGATCAGGGGGCAGATGACGGCCAGCCCGCTCACCTGATCACGGCGCCTGTTCGCGACCGCCCTGGCGAAATAGCCGCCTGCGGAATGACCGATAACCAGCAAGTCCCGATCACCGATCACCACGTCGATCAACCCGAGGACGAGCTCGACCACATCGTCGGAGCTGTTGATCGTTTCCGGCGCCGGAGTGCGCCCCATACCCGGGAGATCCAGATAAATGCGCCGATAGTCAGGCATGTCACCGAAGATCGGCTCCATCGCCGCGACCATCTCGCGATGATCCACCCCGGAACCGTGCATCATCAAGATCGGAGTCCCGTTGCCGTGTTCGACGTAATACACGGAAACACCGTCAACGTTGCACTCCATATCGACACCCTAGTCAGCTGGAAGCGGCAGCAGAGCGCGGTCGCGACGAGCCCCAGGGCCGAGCGCCTAGGCGCGGCAGTCAGATTCCGAGATTCGCGATCATCCAGTTGCCGCATCGTGGTCACTCCTAGAGATCTCCCTCGTCGCATACATCGGCTTGCCGACGAAGCGGCGCGAACCCTTGCCCATCTCCAGCCGCACAGTCCACCAGTTCTTCCCGTCCAGACCTGGTCCCTCTACGCGAACCGTCATCGTTTGGTGTCGCCTCCTTCTCAGCGTCATTGCTGCTAGCAGGTTTCTGCCTCGCCTACATCGACAAACCGGAACGGTGCAGGTGGCGCGTACGTTTCCGGTGGTGTCACGGTGTTGATCTCGCACACCCGGACCAGTTCGCCTGGAACATCTCCGCCGAGATGTTCCAGGCTGGGTGTGATCACCGCGTCTACGTCCATCCGCCGCACGACATCGAGCAACCGGCTCACCGGGAAGTCGGTGTGCGCGCCGAACGTCACGGTCTTGGCGAGTTCGTAGCCGAGTCGCTTTGCGCGACTGCGGATCTGGATTTCGTCCCACGCTTGCGAGACACCGGAAACGTCCGTCCGCAGGTATCCGATCGCGGTTGGTCGTTGCCTCATCGGATCACCCCGCTCACAGTGATGTCGTGCCTGCGTACGTAATCCCGGTAAGCAGGCTTCTGGATAATCGCGCGGCCGTGAGTCGTGATCCAGTACGCGGCCGGGGTCCTGCTGGTGCCGGACAACAGACCGTCGTAGGACAGCCGGGTCACGATCGCGCGTGCCCGGGAAGGATTGAGACCCGTTGCGCTGCACAGCTCTCGCACGGTCAGTGCCTCTGCGGGCTTCAACCCTGCGAGTACCCCGAGCACCTTGGCTTGCGGTTCGGTAAGCGGCACCCGTTACCCCCTGGTCGTCGTTGGCAAGCACCCGACACCGGGGTGCTTCACCCGATGCCGCGTGCCTGTACAAGGACGTTAGAGAGCCCCCGGGTGGACTGCGACGAGTGAGCACAACTGTGCTCAGATTCATCTACCAGCCCACAAACTGGACTGAGCCACGGAATTATGTACATAGCACGGGAAACCTCGTGCTTATAAACCAGGAAGGGGGCAGGACGATGCGCTTGCAGTTCCTCGGCAAAGGTGGTTCGGACGTTGGAGGGTGCCCGACGCTGTATGCCACCGACCAAGACTCGTATCTCGTCCAGGGGTGGGAGACAGCCACACCGGAAACCATCGAAATCCCGCACCTGCTAACGGGTTTCGCTCAAGCCGATACATTCATCGGTGCCACCATGACGGACACGGGCAGGGGTACCTTCACCCTCACCGGTCGACCGGTCACCGACCCGGAGACGCTGGCTCAGCTCGACTTTGCCCCCAATGAGATGGCGATCGAAGTTCCGAAGATCAGGAGGACGTTCTACGGTGATCTACCTTCCGCATGATCCGCCGGATTGGGTAACCCTGTTTCGCGGTTGCAAGGCCGAAGCGTTCCATCTCGAAGTACGGGACGCCTACGCCGTGCCGACCGAGTCGGATCGGTTTCGCCGGTTCCTCGCCGGAGAGCCCGCGTTGCCGGATGAGCACAAGGACCGATGGAACGATCTCATTCGGGAGACGATTGGCCGGGGTGTGACGGTGAGCCGGGTACGTGTGGTCACGGTCCCACACACTGATTATCACCGTTGGCTGCTCTCGGTGACCGACACCAACACCGAAGCGGGCGAGGATATCCGTTACGTGCCTCGGCATCTCGCCGCGGAAGTACCCCCGGATGACTGGTGGCTTATCGACAACGAGCGGGTTGTCTACAACCTCGTAAACGAGCAAGGGAAGCCAGCGGGTTTGGCTGTGACCACCGATCCGGGAATCGTCGGCTACTCCCGAAGTGTGAAAGAACGACTGTGGGGGCTGGCGACCCCGTACGCGGAGTATGTCAACCAGTGACGAGCAGCGTTCACGACGCGCGGGAAGCTCTCGGGGCACGTCTTCGGGAGCTTCGCCGCACAGCTGGACTCACCAATCGGAAGCTCGCCCAGTTGTCCGGCTGGCACGAGTCGAAGGTGTCCAAGATCGAATACGGCCGGATCAAACCGTCCGATGAGGACCTACGGGCCTACTGCCAGCACGCCAATGCCAGTGACCAACTTCCCGACCTGTTGGCCACGCTGCACAACATCGAGGTTGCATACCTCGAATGGCGGAAGATCCTCGGAACCGGGCTGAAGCGTCGGCAACAGAAGTCGCTGAAGCTCGAAGCGGAAACAACTCACATCCGCGACTATCAACCGCAGATCATTCCCGGCCTTTTGCAGACGGCCGGGTACGCCGAGGCCAAGCTACGCCGGGGTATCGAGTTCCACCAGGTACCCGATGACGTCGACGAAGCTGTATCGAAGCGAATGGAACGGCAACGGATCCTGTACCAGCGCAACCACCTGTTCCACTTCCTGATTGCTGAGCAAGCGCTCTACACCACCGTCGGCACCGATACCGTCATGATCGGCCAACTCGACCGGCTAGCCTCCATCCTCGGAATGCCCAGGGTCATTATCGGCATCGTTCCGGCCACGGCCGAGGCCCTGGTGGTTTCCACCAACTTCGCCATGTTCGACAACCGAATGGTCATGGTGGAAGGGACAGCCGCAGAGCTGACCATCACGCAGCCGCGCGAGATAGCGACCTACGGCCGCGCATTCAAAACCCTTGCCGGACAGTCTGTTACCGGTGAGGCCGCACGAAAGTTGATCGCGGCGGCACTCAACGAACGATGCAGACGGCCACCGGAATGACGAAAGCGCCGCTGCCAGTTCGCACAGGACAAGACCCTAGCGTTTGGGTTGCGGGCTGATGAGTTCGGCGGCGAAGGAGTCGAAGTGTTCCCGGCCAGGTACGAGCATTGCGATCCCGAGCGCCTACCTCTCGTGCTCGCCGAGCCCGGGCTGCGGTCAACGGCGGCAGGGTCAGCGCGATGACTCGGCGGCCGAGCCGGAGGCGATGTCGTCGGCCAGCGGGGCAATAGCCCCGATGATCTGTTCCACCAGCGCCGTCGGCACCCCGGCTGCGGTCAGCGCATCGGTCAGATGTCCGGCGACGAGGTTGAAATGGTGCATCGCGATGCCACGGCCCTGATGGACCTGCTTCATCGGGGCGCCGGTGTAGGGGCCGGGGCCACCGAGCGCAGCGGAGAAGAACTCGACCTGACGCCCCTGCAACCGAGACATGTTCGTACCGGTGAAGAACGGCGCCAACTGGTCGTCGGCAAGGACGCGGACGTAGAAGTCCTCGACTACCGCCTCGAGCGCCTCCTGTCCCCCGATCTGCTCGTAGATCGTGTCGGGCTCGGCGACCGTGGCCGCCCCGGACTTGGACTTGAACCATGACTTGATATCCATGCATTCAGGACAGCACCGGTCGGTTTCCGTCCCGTTAGTCGGCTGTCGCAGCCCGTTTTCCTTTCGTGGCCAATATATTTCACGGAACTCACACCAGGCTGCCGCACCTGTGAGCAATATTTCGAACCTGACTCGTCCTGCGGAAACCGTACAAACTCTGCGTGCCAACTCCGGCACCGCCAGCCCAGCGGCACGCCTACACCTCGTGCTCGCCGAGCACCGGCGGCGGACCGTATTGCGGCTGGTATCCGGCGATCCGGATCGGACTGCCGATCAGCCGGTAATCGCCTACGGTGACGATGGTTTCGGGGGTGGCGGCAAGCGCCTCGGGCAGAGTGCGGACTGCGGCCGCCGGGATGCCGAGTGGGCGCAGGCGAGATTCCCAGCCGGCAGCGGTATCGGTGGCCAGGGCGGCGGTTACCGCGGCGAGTACGTCGTCGCGGTGCGCGGCCCGCTCGGCCATCGTCTGGAATCCGTCGACACCGGCCTCGGCGGCGAAAACCTTCCAGAATCCGTCGTGGGTGATGAACAGTGCCAGATGGCCATCCGCCGTCGGAAAGAGCTGTGCTGGAACGTAATACGAATGTGCGCCGAACTTTCGGCGTTGCGGCTGTTTGCCGTCGTTGAGATAGGCCGACGCATGGTAGTTCAGCTGCGAGAGCATCACCTCGTACAGCGAGACGTCCACCTGCCCGCCGCGGCCGGAGACGATCTGGGCGAGCAGGCCGAGCGCGGCGGTGAGGCCGGTCGAGTTGTCCGCCGACGAATATCCCGGCAAGGTGGGCGGCCCCAGCGGATCGCCCGTCATCGCGGCGATGCCCGTCGCCGCCTGGATCACATAGTCGAAGGCGGGGTCGTCACCGCCGTCCAAGCCGAAGCCCGTGATCGCCACACACACGATCCGCTCGTTGAATTGCCGCAGCGACTCGTAGGTCAGGCCGAGCCGCCGGATCGCCGACGGCTTCAAATTCACCAGCAGCGCATGCGATTCCGCGACGAGTTCGGCCAGCCGACGCTGTCCGGCGGGGCTGGTCAATTCGAGTCGGATACTGCGCTTGCCGCGATTGAGGCTGGCGAAATAGGAGTCGCCGACCTGCCGCGAGATCTCCCCGTTCGACGGTTCGATCTTGGTCACCTCGGCACCGAGATCGGCGAGCATCATCGTGGCGTAGGGACCGGCGAGCATGGTGCCGACCTCGAGTACCCGGATCCCCGCCAGCGGCCCCGCGGACCCGCCGGAAACCGGTCGGCTCACGACTGCGCCTCGCTGACACTCGGCTTCGTCGTGCGCGATTGCGCGCTGTGTTGATGGTTCACTCGCTGACGCTCGCTCACGACTGCGCCTCGCTGACACCCGGCTCCGTCATGCGCCATTGCGCGCTGTGTTGATGGTTCACTCGCTGACGCTCGCTCACGACTGCGCCTCGCTGACACCCGGCTCCGTCATGCGCCATTGCGCGCTGTATTGATGGTTCACTCGCTCACCGCAATTCCTTCGCCAGTTCGGCGATCATCTCCCGGGTGCGGCGCTTGGAGGCGATGAGTTCGTCGCGAGTGTCGCCGATGGGCAGCAGCCGCACCGACAGATCCGTGGCGCCGGCGTCGGCGAAGCGGCGCAGTCCCGCCGCGATCGCCCGCTCGTCGCCCGCGACGCAGATATCCCCGATATCGCGGGCCGAACCCTGTTCCAGCAGTCGCTGATAGTTGGGCGAGACCTCGGCCTCGCCCAGAATCCGGTTGGCCCGCGCCTTGGCCTCGTCGACCTCCGACGGCGAGCACAGGCACACCGGTAGCCCGGCGATGATGCGTGGTGCGGGCCGCCCGGCAGCGGCGGCGGCCTTGGTGATTTTCGGGACGACATGGTCGGCCACCGCGCGCTCGTCGGCCATCCACAAAATGGTGCCGTCGGCCTGTTCCCCGGCGATGCGCAACATGACCGGTCCGAGTGCGGCGATCAGCACCGGCACCGGCGCTACCGGGCCGAGGTCGAGCGGATTGTGCACGGTGAAGGTGTCGTTTTCGATATCGACCTGGCCGGGCCCGCGCAGACCGGCATTCAATACGTCCAGGTAGTCGCGGGTGTAGGCCGCCGGTTTCGTATAGGGCAGCCCGAGCATGTCCTGCACGATCCAGTGATGCGAGGGGCCGACACCGAGTGCGAGCCGCCCACCGGCCGCAGCCTGCGCCGAAAGCGCTTGGCGGGCAAGGGCGATCGGATGCTGTGCCTGCAATGGCACGACCGCGGTGCCCAATTCGATGCGGGTGGTCTTCATACCCATCAGCGCGATGGTGATCAGCGCGTCGAAATCGGTGGGTATCTGTGGAATCCAGGCGGTGTCCAGTCCCGCGGATTCGGCCCATTCGATATCGTCGAGCATCCTGCTGAGCTTGCGCGCGGAGTCCCCCTTCTCCGGCCCGATCATCACTCCGATTCGCACGAATTCCTCCAGTTTCCAAGCTCTTTCAGATGACTGCGGCCGCTCAGGATCACGACGGCGTCGAGGTTTCGGTCTCGGGGACGGCAGGCGGCGGAGCCGACGGGGTGGGTGTGGTCAGCGCGCGGATCTCGGTGACCAGCGTCTCCAGCGCGGTACCGGTCGGAAAGACCGCCGCCGCACCGGCTTCCAGCAGTCGCGGCACATCCGCCTGCGGGATGGTGCCGCCGACCACCACCGCGATATCCCCGGCGCCGGCGGCCCGTAGCGCGTCCACGACGCGCGTCGTCATCGACACGTGTGCGCCGGACAGGATGCTCAAACCGACCACGGCGACGTCTTCCTGCAACGCGATCGACACGATGTCCTCCACGCGCTGACGGATGCCGGTGTAGATGACCTCGAACCCGGCATCGCGCAGGGTGCGGGCGACGATCTTGGCGCCGCGGTCGTGACCGTCCAACCCCGGCTTGGCGACGAGTACGCGTGCCGGCATCAGAACACCACCGGCTGCTGGAATTCGCCCCACACCGATTTCAGTGCGGCGGTCATCTCGCCGACCGTGCAGTACGCGTTGGCGCAGTCGATCAGATTGTGCATCAGGTTTTCGTCTCCTTCGGCGGCATGCGACAAAGCGGTGAGACAGGCACGCACCGCAGCGGGATCTCGTTCGGCCTTCACCCGAGCCAGGCGCTCGAGCTGCAATTCCCGCCCCGTGGCATCGAGTTCGTAGGTGCCGATATCGGGTGCGGGCTCGTCGGAGACGAATCGATTCACCCCGACCACCGGACGCGAACCCGACTCCACCTCCTGATGCAGCCGATAGGCCTCGTCGGCGATCAGCCCCTGCAGATATCCGTCCTCGATGCAGCGCACCATGCCGCCGTGCTGTTCCAGATCGGTCATGATCTCGACGATGCGGGCCTCGGTGGCGTCGGTGAGCGCCTCGACGAAGTAGGACCCGCCGAGCGGATCGGCCACCCGCGTCACACCGGTCTCGTAGGCGAGGATCTGCTGGGTGCGCAGCGCCAGCGTCGCCGACTCCTCGCTCGGCAGCGCGAACGGTTCGTCCCACGCCGCGGTGAACATCGACTGCACCCCGCCGAGCACCGAAGCCATCGATTCGTAGGCGACTCGCACCAGATTGTTCTGGGCCTGCGGCGCGTAGAGCGACGCGCCGCCGGCGACACAGCCGAACCGGAACATCGCCGCCTTATCCGTGCTCGCGCCGTAGCGCTCGCGCACCAGGGTGGCCCAACGACGCCGACCCGCACGGTATTTCGCGATCTCCTCGAAAAAGTCGCCGTGGGTGTAGAAGAAAAACGAGATCTGCGGCGCGAATTGATCGATCGTCATCCGGCCGCGTTCCACCACGGTGTCGCAGTAGGTCACGCCGTCGGCGAGGGTGAAGGCCATCTCCTGCACCGCCGTCGCCCCGGCGTCGCGGAAGTGCGCACCCGCCACCGAGATCGCATTGAACCGCGGCACCTCGGCCGCGCAGAACTCGATGGTGTCGGCGATCAACCGCAGCGACGGTTCCGGCGGCCAGATCCAGGTGCCACGCGAGGCGTATTCCTTGAGGATGTCGTTCTGGATGGTGCCCGTGAGCTTTTCCCGCGGCACGCCCTTTTTCTCGGCGGCGGCCACATAGAACGCCAACAGGATCGCGGCGGTGCCGTTGATGGTGAAGCTGGTGCTGATCTTGTCGAGCGGGATGCCGTCGAAGAGCACCTCGGCGTCGGCGAGCGTGTCGACGGCGACGCCGACCCGGCCGACTTCCTCGCTCACCTCGGGATCGTCGGAGTCGTAGCCGCACTGCGTCGGCAGATCCAATGCCACCGACAATCCGGTGCCGCCCTGGTCGAGCAGATACCGGTAGCGCCGGTTGGATTCCTCCGCGGTGCCGAAGCCCGAGTACTGCCGGAACGTCCACAACCGACCCCGGTAGCCGGAGGCGAAGTTGCCACGCGTGAACGGATACGCGCCCGGCTGGGGCGGATCGGCACGCCGGTCTTCCGGTCCGTAGACCGGCTCGAGCGGGATACCGGACGAGGTCTGCACTTGGTCGTTCATCAGTGAATACGCTACTTGCCAAAAAAGAGAATGCCAATACCATCTGAAGCGAGTGAGTTCTCACAATCCGTTTCCCCGAGGAGCACGATGCCCGAGCAGCACCGACCGTTGACCGACCGCACGATGGTTATTTCCGGCGCCAGCCGCGGTATCGGACTGGCCATCGCGGTCGCCGCCGCCCGCCGGGGCGCCAACGTGGTGCTGCTGGCCAAGACGGCCGAACCGCATCCACGGCTGCCCGGCACCGTTTACACCGCGGCCGCCGAAATCGAGGCCGCGGGCGGCAAGGCGGCCGCTGTGGTGGGTGATGTGCGCCGCGAGGAGGATGTGCAGCGGGTCGTGGGCACCGCGCTGGAACGCTTCGGCGGCATCGATATCTGCGTCAACAATGCCAGCGCCATCGCGACCGAGCCGACCGAGCGGTTGTCGCCCAAGAAGTTCGATCTGATGATGGACATCAATATCCGCGGCGCCTTCCTACTGACCCAGTCCTGCGTGCCACACCTACGCAATTCGGCCAACCCGCATGTGCTGACCATCGCACCGCCGGTGAATATGAACCCGCGCTGGCTCGGCGCGCATCCGGTCTACACGCTCTCGAAGTACGGAATGACACTGCTGTCGCAGGGCTGGGCCGTCGAATACGCCGAGGCCGCAATTGCATTCAACTGCCTGTGGCCCGAGACCTTCATCGCCACCTCCGCGGTGGCCAACCTCGACGACGGCACGAATCAGCTCGCGGCCGCGCGCAGTCCGGAGATCATGGCCGATGCCGCGATCGAGATCGTGTCCCAGCCCACGCGGGAGGTCACCGGCAACTGCTTCATCGATGCCGAGGCGTTGGCGCGATTCGGCGGCGTCGAGGACCTGTCCCGCTACGGCGGCGGCGCGCACCCGACACCGGACCTGTTCCTCGACTGATCGCCGAAAGGATTGCCGGATATGACAATCGATCCCGACCAACGGGCGCGCTACGAGGCCGGATTACAGGTCCGCCGCGAGGTCGTCGGCGCCGACTACGTCGACCGGGCGCTGGCCGCCGCCACCGACTTCTCCGAGCCGCTGCAGGATCTGGTCACCGAATACTGTTGGGGTGCGGTGTGGACCCGCCCCGGCCTGGACCGCCGGGCCCGGTCGATGATCACCCTGGCAATGCTGACTTCGCTCAACCGCTCCGCGGAATTCGCCACGCACGTGCGCGCCGCATTGACCAATGGCGTCACCCCGGACGAGATCCGGGAGGTGCTGTTGCACGCGACGGTCTACGCCGGTGTCCCGGCCGGAGTCGAAGCCTTCCGAATCGCCGGACCGATCCTGCAGGAGCACGCCGATGCCTGAACGCCCCACCGAGCACATCGCCTTCCTCGGCCTCGGCACCATGGGCGCGCGCATGTCGCGGCGGTTGGTGGCGGCCGGTTTCGACGTCGTCGGATTCGACCCGTCCGAGAACGCCCGCGCAGACTTGGCCGCGGTCGGCGGACGAGTCGCGACCAGCGCAGCCGCAGCCGCCGCCGGAGCCACCCACCTGATTCTCATGCTGCCCAGTTCCGCCGTCGTCGAATCGGTACTCGGTGACGAGCAGGTCCTGGCCGCCTTGGGCTCGGACGCGATCGTGGTCGATATGAGCTCATCGGAACCGGAGTCGACGCGACGGCTGGCCACGGCATTGGCCGAGCGTCGGATCACGCTGGTCGACGCACCGGTGTCCGGCGGCGTGCGCGGGGCGGCGGACGGTACCCTGACGATCATGGTCGGGGGCCCGGAAGACACTGTCGCCCAAATTGATTCGGTGCTGGCGCCGCTGGGCAAGGTACGGCGTATAGGTGCATCGGGTGCCGGTCATGCCGTCAAGGCGATCAATAATCTGCTCGCCGCGGTCAACCTGCTCGCCGCCGCCGAAGGGGTCGCGGCCGGACGCCGGTTCGGCCTGGACCCCGCCGTGATCGTCGAGACCATCAATGCCGCCAGCGGCCGCAGTGCCGCAACCGAACTCAAGTTCCCGCAGGCGATTCTGCCGGAAACCTTCGACTCCGGATTCGCGCTCGCACTCATGCTCAAGGACATGCGCATCGCCACCGACCTGGCGGCCTCGCTCGGCATTCCGGCCGCACTCGGCGAACGCGCCGTCGAGCTGTGGACGCGCGCCGCGGCCGACCTCGGTCCGAGCGCCGACCAAACCGATATCGCGCGCTGGGCGGACGCGCAGTCCGCAGAACATTGAGGCCAACACCATGAATACGCCCATCCGATTCTCGGTCGTCGACGTGCTCCATTACTTCGGCAAGTGCCCGCGCTGCGGTTATTCCGCCACCGCCGCGGCGATGATCCGGACCTTCGCCGACGGCGCCAGCGAATCACAACTCGTCGCCACCTGCGGGCAGCCGTGCGGGTGGAGCGGCCCGGTCGCGCTGACCACGATGACCGACGCCCGGTCCGATTGACTCGGATTCACCACCGTCATACGGCGGTCGGCGCGGCAATGCCCGCGTTCTCCACGGCCAGCACCGCCGTCGGGATCACGACGGTGGCGCGAACTCCGCCGTAGTCGGATTCGGTCAGGCGCACCGAGATGCCGTGCCGAGTCCCCAACCGGGCCACCACAAAGAGCCCGAGCCGCGAATCCGACGATAGTGTCGCGACGCTGAAATCCGGTGGGTCGGCGAGCACTTCGTTGGCCCGCTCCAGTTCCGAATCCGACATGCCCATGCCCTGATCGCTGATCACCACCACAACTCCCGTGCCGACCGGATTGCCGGTGACGTCCACGCGCGACTGCGGTGGCGAGAACGCGGTCGCATTGTCGACCAGTTCGGCAAGTAGATGGATGAGATCGGCCACCACCGCACCGTTGACGAATACCGACGGCAGTCCGGCGCCGGTGAACACCCGCGCGTATTGAACGGTTTCCGCGATCGCACCCCGGACGAGCTCCCCGAGCGGAACCGGACGTCGCCACTGTCGACCCGGGCGGCCCCCGCCGAGGATGATCAGATTCTCGGCATTGCGGCGCCCGCGGGTGGCGAGATGGTCGAGCTGGAACAGCGTTTCCAGCAGTGCCGGATCCTCCTGTCGCCGTTCGGCCGCGTCGAGAATCTCCAACTGCCGGTGCACGACGATCTGGCTGCGGTGGGCGATATTGCTGAATACCGCGCGCACACCCTCGCGGGTATTCGCCTCGGTGACCGCGGCCGCGACCGCCGCGCCGTGCGCCCGATTGAAAGCCTGGGCGACCTGACCTATCTCGTCGGTGCCGAAATCCAATTGTGCGGCTTCGGTTTCCGGGTCGATCCGCACCCCTTCGTTCAGGCGCCGCAACGTCTGCGGCAACCGAACCTCGGCCACCGCAAGCGTTTCCGAGCGCAACCGTTTCAGCCGTCCGATCAATTGGTTGGCCAGCCACAGCGACAACAGGAACGCCAGCACGGCAACCGCACCCAAAACACCCGCGGCCAGCAGCGAGTTGCGCGCGTGCCGGGCACCCGCATCGGCGGAGTGCCGTTCGCCCTGCTGCATATGCCCCACCCACAATGCCACCAACTGCTGGCCCACCTCGTCCGCGGCCACCCGCCACTGCGCAACACTCATCGGCAACTGCGGCGCACTTGCGGGCCGCACCTGCATGATGGCGCTCTCCATGGCGCTGACCTGCTGCCAGGCCGCGGAAGCGGTGAGATCCTTTATGCGCTGTGCGTTGGCGGTGTCGAGTTCGGTTGCCAATCGGGCGATCTCGACGTGGTAGTAGCTGACCAGGTTGCGGTATTCGACGAACAGGGTCGGCGACCCACTCGGTGAGTTGACTACCGCCATGGTCAGCGCGCTGGCGCGCGCCATGGATTCGAGCACACGCATCAGCCCGAGATTGCGGGTCAGTTCGGAGCCGGAGGACGCGTCCGGGGCAGACTGTCCGATCGTTGCCGAACCCTGGTCCATGCCGTCCAATAGTCGGCTGTAGAAGTCGTAGGCGTCGGCGATCGGCAGCCGACCGGCATCGATCGCACTGCGCAACTCCGGTAACCGGGCCTTCAACTGGTCGAAGGCCGCCACCGTGTTCCCCATCGCGCTGCCGCCCACGCGCTGGAACTCGGCCTCGGTGGCGGCCAGCGACTTCAGCACGGTGTCGAACCGCATCCGCGCGGCGACCAGCGCACCGGGATCGATGGCCTCGCCCGCAAGCCGGGAAACCGACAGCAACCGCTCCTGTTGCACAGCCAGCACCAATTCGCGAGTGGGGGCGAGGTGACTGTCCAGCGTGCGCGCGTAGTCCTCAGCGTGGCGGCCGTCGTTGAACAGGTAGATCGACGTACCCACCCCGACGCAGATCAGTAGCAGGCTGGGTACCAGCGCAATGACAAGAATCCGTGTCCGGATCCCACGGAATCGAGCCTTCAGCATCGCGATAATATAACTTACACATTCGAGAATGGCATTCTTGAGAGGCCTGCCGACCCAGGCACAGGGAGGACCCGATGCGATTTATCCTGCATTACCCCGAGACCACCGGCTACGACGGTGACATGCTCGATGTCGGCGCACTGCACGACGTGGCGATCGCGGCCGAACGATCCGGATTCGACGGACTGTCACTGAGCGAGCACCCCGTTCCGGGCGCCCGATGGCTGGCCTCCGGTGGACATCAGACGCTCGATCCGTTCGTCGCACTCGGCTATGTCGCCGGTGTGACCGAACGTCTGCGGCTGATCACCTATCTCGCGGTCCTGCCCTACCGAAATCCGTTCCTGCTGGCGAAGGCGGCGGCAACGCTGGACAAACTGTCGGGTGGGCGCGCGATCGTCGGCCTGGGCACGGGTTATCAGAAGAGCGAATTCCACGCTCTCGGAGTCGATTTCGATGAGCGCAACGAACTGTTCGACGAGGCGCTGGAGGTGCTGCCGCTGCATTGGAGCGGCGAGCCCTTCAGCTATCAGGGCCGCCATTTCAGCGCTCGCGATGTGATCGCCCGGCCGCGGCCGGTGCAGAATCCGATCCCGATCTGGATCGGCGGCAATTCGAAACTCAGCCGCCGCCGGGTCGCCGCGCGGGCACAGGGCTGGATCCCGATGACCGGCGGCGCCGAGCTGAGCACCTCCGCCCGCACACCCGAACTCGGCACGCTCGACCAGCTCGCCGCGAAGATGGCCGAGGTGCGATCGGCGTCCCAGGACGCGGACCGCACCGAACATATCGACCTGGTGTACTCCTACCCGGACACGAGCATCATCACCCCGGCGGTGGATGCCGACCGGCATCGCGAAGCCTTCGCCGCGTTGGAAAAGGCCGGTGTCGACTGGATCGTCGTCTCCTGTCGCACACGCGAGCCCGGGGCGATCTTCGACTTCATCTCGGAATTCGGCGCGACCTACCTGATCGCGCCCGGATCCTAGGCTTTGCCGCCGATCATCGCGGCCGACTGAGCACCTTATCCGCCGCGGCCCAGTGCTCGTCCGAAACCCAAAGCTGCGCAAAGGCGTTCACCGCTTCCGCCGGGGAAACCCCGGACAGCACCCGCTTGATCTCACCGGCGGACGCGTTGGCCAGCGAGCGAGCCAGTGCCAGCCAACCTTCCTCGAACGACGCACGGGGCAGCACCCGGTCCACCAGGCCGACGCGTTCGGCCTCGGCGGCGTCGAGCACGGTTCCCGAACCCGCGAGCAGCAGTGCTCGGCTTCGACCGACCAGCGCGCCGAGCCGCTCGGCACCGCCCCAGGCCGGCATGATCGCCAGCGCGACCTGATTGAACGCGATCTTGATGTCGTCGGCGGCGACTCGGATGTCCGCGGCGACCGCGACTTCGGCGCCACCACCGAAGGCGTGGCCGTTCATCGCGGCGATCACCGGAGCGGGAAATTCCGCGAGGCGATCGCAGATGCCACGCATCCGCCAAGCCATCTCCTCGGCGGCCTCGAGGGTACGAATCGCGCTGAGCTGCTTGAGATCTCCCCCCGAGACGAACGCCTTGTCCCCCGCGCCACGGATCACCAGCGCCCGAGCCCCCTCGGCCGCATCGAGCGCCTTCTCGAGCTGGTCCATCGTCTCCGGCGCGATGGCATTGCGCGCCTGCGGGCGATCGATGGTGACGACCGCAAGCCCGTCGCTCAGCTCGAGTTCCACCATGTCAGTTCTCCGATCAAGATATTGGCATTCTACTTTCAGGAGAATATTATATTCGGAGCGGCAGCCACCGACACTCATCCCATAACCACCCGACCGCGCCGCGGGTGTGGCCGACTCGTGCCCGCGCGCCGGGTACTTGGAGTCCATATGCGCACAATCCCCGCCGAACTGGTCAAACGGTACGAAGACGAAGGATGGTGGACCCGCGATTCGCTCGGCGATCTGCTGGCCCGCGGTCTGGCCGCCGCACCCGATGCCCGGTTCCGCGTGCACTCGGCCGTCCGGCCCTATACCGGAACCTTCCGTGACGTCGAACTGGTCGCCCGCCGATTGGCCGAGGGCTTGCACAAGCGGGGTGTCGGTCCCGGTGATGCGGTGGCCTTCCAACTGCCCAACTGGATGGAGGCCGCCGCGACCTTCTGGGCCGCAACCTTTCTCGGTGCGACCGTGGTTCCGATCGTGCACATCTACGGTCCTCGGGAGGTCGGCTACATTCTGGGCGCGGTGCGTCCGCGCGTCTTCGTCACCACCGACCGATTCGGTTCGATCGAGTACGACCCGGCCGCCTACGCGGATGTGCCGATCGTCGGCGTCGTCGGCCGCACCTTCGACGATCTGCTCGATGCCGAGCCGTTCACCGGGGTCGTCGAGGTCGACCCGACCGGACCCGCGCTGATCGCCTTCACCTCGGGCACCACCCGCGCACCCAAGGGCGTGATCCACAGCCATCAGACCCTCGGCTGCGAGACCCGCCAGTTGGCCGAGCACTACCCGGCCGACCTCGGTCCGCAGATCACCGCCGCGCCGGTCGGCCATTTCATCGGCATGCTCAACGCCTTCCTCATCCCGATCCGCGACGGCATCGCGGTCAATCTCGTCGACACCTGGAATCCGGCACAGATCCTGACCCTGATGACCGACTACGGCATCACCGTCGCGGGCGGCGTGCCCTACTACCTGACCAGCCTGGTCGACCATCCCGACTTCACCGCCGAACATCTGCTGCATATGAAGTACGCGGGCATGGGCGGCGCCTCGGTGCCGAGTTCGGTCACCGAGCGGCTGACCGAACTCGGCCTCATCGTCTACCGGTCCTACGGCAGCACCGAACACCCCTCGATCACCGCCTCCGACTGCACCGCCCCGGAGGGCAAACGGCTCTATACCGACGGCGATCCGCAGCCCGGCATCGAAATCCGGCTCAGCGAGGACGGCGAAATCCTCAGCCGCGGACCGGATCTGTGTCTCGGCTACACCGACGAGGCGCTCACCGCGAAGGTTTTCGACGACGAGGGCTGGTATCACACCGGCGATATCGGCGTACTCGACGAGGACGGGTTCCTCACCATTACCGACCGCACCTCCGACCTGATCATCCGCGGCGGCGAGAACATCAGCGCGCTGGAGGTCGAGGAGGTTCTGCTGACCATGTCGGCGGTCGCCGAGGCCGTTGCCGTCGCCGCGCCCGATGCTCGACTCGGCGAGCATGTGGCCGCGGTGGTGCGACTGCACCCGGGTTCGGATGCCCCGACGCTCGCGGATCTGCAAGCGCATTTCGCGGAGGCGGGCCTGACCAAGCAGAAATGGCCGGAGCAGCTCGTGGTGGTCGAGGACTTTCCGCGCACCCCGAGCGGCAAGGTGCAGAAGTACCGGATCCGGCAGAGCCTGCGCGAGGCGTGATCAGTGGCTGATGGTGGAATGCCGCGGCCACGGACGGCCGTGGTAGCGCTCGATATCGGTGTTGAAGCGTTCGAGATAGGCGGCGAAGGCGGCGACATCGTCGGGCGTCCAGTCGGCCATGATGGTGTCCAGATCGCGAACGCTCTGCATGCGGTCGGATTCGAGTCGGCTACTTCCCTCGGGGGTGATGCGGAAGAGTCGAGCCATGCCGCCCTCGGGGTCCGGAATCCGTTCGATCAGCCCCGCACGCATCATCGCGGCGGTTTGCCGACGCAGCGTGGACGCCTCCAATCCCAGTGCGTCGCTGAGCTGACCGATGGACATCGGCCCTTCCCCGTGCAGTCGGTTGAGCAGGGTGTACGCGCTGCGGTCCATGCGACTTGCACCACGCCGAGACGCGAGGCTGTACCGCCCGAGCAGCATGGTCTCGAATTCGATCAAATGCGTGGGCTTGTCCATCCCGACCCTTCTGCCGATGCGCGCGTCGCCGATGACGCATTGTGTATCACACAGGGCGTACACCCCATCCATGCATATTACACGTAGCGTGTATTATACACGCCCAGTGTTCGCTGGGCTCCATACAGCCGGTTCAGCGAAGGGTGGGCGGCAGGCCACGACTTATGCGTGATCGAGAACGCAGCTGCGGCTTGCGCGGTCGCCCGCCAGAGTGCGGGAAGCCGGAAGGCGCGCCTGCTCAGGGCAGGCGCGCCTTCGGTCGGGGCGAGTCAGGAGGTGGGCCGGCTCAGGTCGTAGACCGTCGTGCCGCCGACCGTGATGGCGGTGTAGTGCGCCTTGACCCATGCGGTGATTTCGCTTGCGCTGCTGTCGGATCCGCCGCCGGGTCCACCGCCCATGCCACCGCCCGCGATGAAGTAGGCGATATCGCCGTCGGCGACGTACTGCTGGAATTGCGTCAGCGTCGGTGAATTGTCGCTGCCCGTGAAACCGCCGATCGCCATAATCGAAGCACCGGTGGACAATTCGAGGCCGCTCACCGACTGCGAGCCCACCGCCGCTGCGGCCCAACGGGTGTCGGTGTTGCGCACCAACTGCTGCAGTTCGGTGTTGGACGAATTCGAGCCGCCCGGTCCGCCGCCGTCACGGTTGGCGGTCGCGTCGGTTCCGGTCGGTCCGGCGTTCGCTTGTCCGGGTGCCGCGCCGTCGAACGACGGTGCGCCGGTTCCTGATTCGCCGGAACCATCGGGGGCCGCTCCCCCGCCGCCACCCGGTCCGCCCATGCCCATGCCCTTCCCCGCGACAGCCGGGCCGGAGGTCGGAATGGGACCGGAATGCGCGGTCGCCGCAGTCTCGATCGCGTACGCGGTGGTTCCCGCGAGGCCGAACAGTAGTCCGGCGATGGCGACGACGGCGGTGAACCTGCCGAGCTGGTGCGCGCCGACGGCGACGACGGCCGCGACCACGATCGAACCGATCAGCACGATCCAGCGCAGCGCCGGGTACCAGTCGGGTGTGCGATCGAGCAGGATGAAGTTCCAGATACCAGTCGAGGCGGACATGGCCGCGAGTGCGATACGCGCCGTGCCGAATTGGCGGCCGCGCCACAATTCGACCACCGCGATACCGATCAGCGCCGCGATCGCCGGGGCGAGGGCGACGGTGTAGTACGGGTGCATGGTGCCCTGCATGTAGCTGAATACGACACCGGTGACGAGTAGCCAACCGCCCCACAGCAGCAGCCCCGCGCGAGTGCGTCCGGTCCGCGGTGTGCGCCGGGTGAACCACAGACCAGCCACCAGGCCGATCAATGCCGCAGGCAGCAGCCAGGAGATTTCGGTGCCCATCGAATCGCCGAACAACCGGGTGATCCCGGTGCTGCCGCCGAAGCCGGTGTTGCCACCGCCGCCACCACCGCCGCCGTTGCCTTCGCCGCCGAGGACACGGCCGAGACCGTTGTAGCCGAGCGCGAGGTCGAGCAGGCTGTTGTCGGTCGAGCCGCCGATGTACGGGCGCGAATCAGCGGGCCACAGGCTGACCAGCGCAACGAACCAGCCGCCCGAGATCACCATTGCGACGAAAGCGCCGAGCAGCTTGGCGATGCGACGCCAGAAACCGATCGGTGCGGCGACCAGGAACACCAGTCCGAGCGCGGGCAGGACCAGGAAGGCCTGCATCATCTTGGTGAGGAAGCCGAATCCCACTGCCACACCGGCCAATGCGAGCCAGCGGCCGCTGCCGCGCTCGGTGGCGCGGACGGTGCAGTAGGCCGCGACGACGAGCAGCAGCACCAGCAGTGCGTCCGGGTTGTTGAACCGGAACATCAGTGCCGCAACGGGAGTCACGGCCAGAGCCACACCCGCAAGCAATCCGGCCGCTGGGCCGCTGCACCGGCGCACCGCGGCATACACCAAACCGACCGAAGCCACCCCCATCAGTGCCTGCGGCAGCAGCATGGAGAACGAACTGAAACCGAGCAGCCTGCCGGACAAGCCCATCACCCACAGCGATGCGGGCGGCTTGTCCACGGTGATGGCGTTACCCGAATCCAGCGAACCGAACAGCAGCGCCTTCCAGCTCTGCGTGCCCGCCTGGACCGCGGCCGCATAGAAGTCGTTGGCCCAACCGGATTTACTGAGTCCCCACAGGTAGAGGACGGCGGTGGCCGCGAGCAAGGTCCACAATCCGGGGCGCGCCCACCGCGGCTGATCGGGCGGGCCGAACACCCAGCGAGTCGATCGTTTCCGGTGCGCGTCCGCGTGCCGCGGACCCGCCGGTTCGGCGTGCCGCACGGGCGGTGCTTCGGTCATGGTCATATCGAGTCCCTCTCGTGTATTCAAGGTGGTCAGTGGGTGGCGGTGAGGTCGTAGACCGTGACGCCGTCGATCGTCTGGGCGGTGAAGTTGGCCTCGACCCAAGCCGCGATTTCGCTGGCGGCCTGGCTGCCGCCGCTCCCGGATCCGCGCATCCCGCCCATGATCTGGGCGCTGATGAAGTAGTGGATCTTGTGTTGGGCCACATAGTCTTCGAACTCCGACAGCGTGGGTGCCGGGTCGGTGCCGTTGAAGCCGCCGAGGGCCATGACCGGATCACCGGTGGCCAGTTGGTATCCGGCGGCATTGCTGGAGCCGACGACCGCGGCGGCCCAGGTGTAGTTGCCGGCGTCGGCGCTCAGTGCCGCGGCGAGATTCGCGCCGGGCGTGATACCGCCGAACATCCCACCCATCGGTGCGCCGCCACCAACTCCACCGCGGGTGCCGCCCGACGCACCCGCGCCAGTGCCAGTCGACGCACCCGCGCCACCGCCTTGCGCACCCGCAGTGCCGCCCGACGCACCCGCGCTGCCGCCGATGCCGCCCGGCGCAGCCACGCCGCCGTTGGCGCCACCCGACGCACCCGGACCACCGTCTGTGCCGGTTGGTCGTCCGCCGCCCGGGAAGGACCGGCCCGCACCGGCTGGTCCTGCGGACGGAATCGCACCGCTGTGTGTAGTCGCCGCAGTGGCAAGTGAATAAGCACCGGGTGCGGCCGAGCCGACGGCCACAGCGACCGCCAGGACACCAGTCGCAACGGCCTTCGGCAACCGACCGACTACCAGCAGCAATGCCGCCGCTCCGACACCGGCGATCGCGACCACCGGTCCCAGCCACGGCAGCCAGTCGCGCGTCCGCGCGAGCAGGACACAGGCCAGCACGACGGTCACCACCAGCGCACCGGACAGTACTGCCGTCGCCCGAATATCGTTGCGGCGCTGCCACAACAGGCTCGCGCCGACCCCGATTGCGCCCGCGATCGCCGGCGCCAGCGCCACCGTGTAGTAGGGGTGCAGGATGCCGTTGGCGTAGCTGAACACCACCGCGGTGACGATCAGCCAGCCCAGCCACAGCAATAATGCCGCCCTGGTCGGATCGGTGCGCGGGGCCCGACGGGTGAGCCACAGTCCGGCAACGCCGAGTATCAATGCGGCGGGCAGCAACCAGGCGATCTGGCCGCCCATTTCCGAGCCGAACAAACGGGCCCAGCCGACATCGAAATTCAGGTTCCCGAGGCCGCCGGTCTCGTTACCGGTCAACCGGCCGAAACCGTTATAGCCCAATGCGAGTTCGAGCACGCTGTTGTGCTGGGATCCGCCGATATACGGCCGCGACGACGCGGGCCACAGCGTGACAAGCGCGAGATACCAGCCCGCGGACACCACCAGCGCGAGTACCGCCGCGACCGATCGAACGATCCGGGTGCGCAGCGGCGCATGCGCGGCGAGCAGATACACCAGCGCGAAGGCGGGCAGCACCAGGAACGCCTGCATCATCTTCGCCAGGAAGCCGAAGCCGACCGCGACACCGGCCAACGGCAACCACCAAGCGCCACTGTCCTTTTCGATCGCCCGCAGCACGCAGTAGGCCGCGGCGGATAGCAGCAGCACCAGCAGTGCGTCCGGATTGTCGAACCGGAACATCAGCGTCGCCGCCGGTGTCAGCGCCAGCACCGCGCCGGCCAGCATCCCGGCCCAGTGACCGCTGACGCGGCGCACCGCCGCGTACAGCACCGCGACCGCCGCAACGCCCTCGAGCGCCTGCGGCACAAGCAGACTCCAGGAGTTGAAGCCGAACAGCCGCGCCGAAATATCCGTCACCCAAAGCGCCGCGGGGGTCTTGTCGACGGTGATCGCATTGGCCGCATCGCTGGAACCGAACAGCATCGCCTTCCAGCTCTGCGATCCAGCCTGCACCGCGGCGGCGTAGAAGTCGTTGGCCCAGCCGCTGGCACCGAGATTCCACAGATACAGCAGTGCTGTCGCGATGAGCAGCACCGCGAGCGATACCCGCCGCCACAGCGGGCCGCGCCCGGACGGCCGCGCATCCGATGGCTCGACCGCCGCGGCGGCAGGAGCTCCCAGCAATGTTGTCGTCATGCTTCGATCGTCGCGGCCCGACGTAGTTGCAAGCTCTGCCGTAACTGTGAGTTCGCTGTGTGGCGCGGCGCTCAGTTCCCGGCGGTGGCACCGGGCAGACGCACAGTGAATTCGGTTCGGCCGGGCGCACTGTCCACGGAGATATCGCCGCCGTGCGCCTTGACGACGGCCGCGACGATCGCCAGCCCGAGACCGGTGCTGCCCGCCCGCCGCGAGCGCGACGAGTCACCGCGCGCAAAACGCTGAAAAACCATCGGCTGCAAGCCTTCCGGGATGCCGGGACCGTCGTCGGTCACCCGCCACACCGCTCCCCCGTCGCTGTCGACTTCCAGCGACGTGAGCACCGTGGTGCCGGGACTGGTGTGGACACGCGCGTTGGTGAGCAGATTGGCGAGCACCTGATGCAGCCGGGCCGCGTCACCGGTGGTCACCACCGGCTCGTCGGGCAGCTCCAGATCCCAGCGGTGTTCGGGACCGGCGATATGCGCGTCGCTCACCGCGTCCACCGTCAGCTGGGTCAGATCCACCGGCTCGTGCTCGAGTCCACGTCCGGAATCCAACCGCGCGAGCAACAGCATGTCCTCGACCAAACCCGTCATCCGCCGGGATTCGGAGTCCACCCGGCCCATCGCATAGGCCACCTCGCCGGGCACCTCGGCCCGTTTGCGTTGCGCCAGTTCGGCATAGCCGCGAATGGCGGCCAGCGGGGTGCGCAGTTCGTGACTGGCATCGGCGAGGAATTGCCGGACCCGGGTCTCGCTGTCGTGGCGCGCCGACAACGCGCTGGTGATGTGATCGAGCATCCGGTTCACCGCCGAACCGAGCTGCCCGACCTCGGTGCGCGGATCGGCGTCAGCTGCCGGAACCCGAACGGGCAGTACGACTTCGCCGCGATCGAGTTCCAGATCGGCCACCCGCGCGGCCGTCGCCGCGACTCGATCCAAGGGTGCGAGCGCCTGCCGGATGAGCCAGATGCCAACCGTTATCGCGATAATCGACACGATCGCGGTGACGATCCCCAAGATCAGCAGGACACGCAGCAGCGTGGCGTCGACGGTGGTCAACGGCATACCGGTGACCACGATCTCGCCCGACCATGTCGTATCCGCGACCACTCGATAGCGGCCCTGACCGTCGAGCGCGACAGTGACCGGCTTACCGTTGGCCGGTACCGCGGCGAGCTGCTGTTGTGCGGCATGGGAGAGCGAACGCTGCGTGCCGTCGCCAGCGATTCGGCCCGCCTTGGTGACGCTCCCCTCGTGGACGATGGCGCCGATCGTGTCGGGCTGGATGCCACGCCGGTCCAGGAAATCCGGTCCCGGACCGGAACCCGATGGCGGCGGAGGTGGCGGGGGCGGCATCGACGGCTGGCCGCTGGGTCGTGGCCCGAGGCTCGGACCACCGCCGACATCACCGAGTGAACGTTTCTGCACATCGACCAGTTCGGTATCGAGCTGATGCACCAGGAACTGCTGCAATGCGAATTCGGTCGCGGCGCCGATACCGACGACGACGATCACCAGCAACAGCACCTGCCCGACCAACAGGCGAGCTCGCAGCGACCAGCGCCGCGGCTTCAGCACCCGGCGCGCCACCTCAGTTTGCGGGCTTGAGGACATATCCGGCGCCGCGCAGGGTGTGGATCATCGGTGCCCGTCCACTGTCGATCTTCTTGCGCAGATACGAGACATACAGCTCGACGATGTTGGAACGGCCGCCGAAGTCGTAACTCCACACCCGATCCAGGATCTGCGCCTTGCTCAGCACCCGCTTGGGATTGCGCATGAAGAACCGCAGCAATTCGAATTCGGTGGAGGTCAGCACGATCAGCTCACCGGCCCGGGTGACCTCGTGACTGTCCTCGTCGAGCACCAGATCGCCGACCACCAGCTGCGCGCCGCTGTCCTCGGTGGCAACGCCGGTGCGGCGCAGCAGGGAACGCAGCCGCAGCACCACCTCTTCGATGCTGAAGGGTTTGGTGACATAGTCGTCGCCGCCCGCGGTCAGTCCGGCGATGCGGTCCTCGACCGAATCCTTTGCGGTCAGCAAGAGCACCGGCAGGTACGGCAGCTGTGCGCGCAGCTTGCGCAGCACCTCGAGCCCGGTCATATCCGGCAGCATCACATCGAGCACCACCACATCCGGGCGGACCTCGCGCGCCTTCGCGACGGCAGTTCGGCCATCGCCCGCGGTGCTGACTTCCCACCCCTCGTACCGCAGGGCCATCGACATCATGTCGGCCAGCACGGGCTCGTCGTCGACGACCAGCACGGTGATGGCGCTGCCGTCGGCGCGGCGCATGACAACTCGTTCGGCCGGGCCGTTCCCGGCGCTCATCGCGGACATCGTCCTACCCTGACTGCGAACGCTGGGGGGTAGCTGTGCCGAATCTATGTGTCAGCTGTGAACGCACACCCAGCCGATCCAGAACTAGCGCACAGCCGACGCCAAGGTAGGCGGTCCAAGGTCGGATCCGAGCACTTATCCGGTCCGCACCGCAAGGAGCACCATGAGCCACCCCACTCAGCAGCCGCCATCGGAACCCGACACGGTCTGGGGCGCACCACAGCCCGCCCAGGCGGGCACCTGGTCCACCAAGAAGACCCTGGCCGCGGTCGGGATCGCCGGAGCGATCGCCGCGGCGGGCGGCGGTGCCATCTATGCGGCATCGTCGTCCGATTCGAACAGCAACCATGGTCCGGGTGGTCCCGGTGGCGTCGGGATGTCGATGAACGGCGCATCGGGGCGGTCCGGTCAAACGGGCGGCCCCGGTTCCGGCACCATGATTCCCGCGGCGCTCCACGGGGAGTTCGTCGTCGCGGACGGCAATGGCGGTTATACCACCGAGCTCACCCAGACCGGCACCGTCACCGCCGTGAGCGCGACCTCCATCACGGCCACCAGCAGCGACAACTACACCCAGAGCTACACCATCGCCGGCACGACCAGTGCGTCGACAGTGAAAGCCGGGGATACGGTGAGCATTCGCGCTACCAAGACCGACGGCACCGCCACCGTGACCTCGATCACCGCAGGCAATGCGACCGCACCGGGCGGTATGGGTGGCGGTCCGGGTGCGATGAACGGCGGGCCGGGGCAGATGAGCGGCGGACCCGGCCAGGCGGGCGGCGGCCCCGGCCAGCTGGGCGACGGCACGTCCGGGGCCGGCAGGGGCGGTGGGCAGAGCCGAACCGGCAACTGATCGGTTCATAGCTGGCACTTAACTTCCGCCAACGAGGAACAAATGTTGGGGCTCAACGATTCTCAGGGTCGGCCCGGAGAAGCGGCCGACGGTTTCGGATCTGATCCGACAACAGGAGGAACGCAGATGAGTTTCACATCGAAGCTGGCAGTGACCGCGGCGGCCGGTGCCGTCGCGCTCGGCATGCTCGGCATCGGAGCCGGTGCGGCGAGCGCCGACGGACCCCAGGGACCGGTGCCCGGACAGCAGTGCCAGCCTCCTGGCGATCACCCGCAGGGCCCGCCGCCCGGTGACCACCCGGATGGTCCGCCGCCCGGCGACCACCAGGGGCCGCCGCCGGGCGACCACCCGGACGGCCCGCCGCCCGGCGACCACCCGCAGGGCCCGCCGCCGCAGTGCCAGCCCGGTCAGTAACCCATTGCAGCCCAACACATCCCGATAAACGACCGCGCGGCGGTGGACTCGACAATCCACCGCCGCATCCGCAGCGGCAGCCCCTGATCAAGATCAGGTGGAAGTGAGGGCGGTAGCTACTCGACCGATGCCGCCATAGATTCCACCTGATCTTGATCAGGGCTGAATGCATTGCGAAACAAGACATTTCGAATCACGCAAATTGAAGTATGATGGCTCGGGCTGTTGCTTGGGGTACCGAGTGGCTGTCTCGAATCTTGTGCCAATCGACCGAGGTGGCGGATATGGGTCTGAGTGGTAAGCGGTTCCTGGATGTGGCCGGGAGCAGGGATGCGGCCGTGACGGTGCTGGCATCGATCACCGCGTTGTACTACCTGATCGTCGCGGTCACCAACTGTATCGACACCGATACCAACCGGCGCGGCGTGCAGGCGGTGCTGTCGATGCAGGCCACGATCCACCACTCCGGTACCGACTGGCATGCCATCACCAACAGCACGGTCATCCTTATCGCCTACATCCTTATCGTGACCTGGGAGTATCTGACCGGCTTCGTGCTGCTCGCGGGTGCAGCGACCGGCTGGTGGGCACTGTTCGGCTGGAACTCCGCCAGGACCGCGCTGGCCGCGAAGTTGTCGAGCCTCGGCTGGACCATGGCGGTGCTGCTGTTCGCGGGCGGTTTCCTCACCATCGGCGGCGAGTGGTTCCGGATGTGGGCGAACAAACAAGTGAACGCCACGTCGGCGGCGCTGCAGAACTTCCTCCTCGCGGCCGTGGGACTCATCCTCGTGCACATGTCGACCCGCTCCGAAGCCCGAGTCGGCGAGCCGAGCGTGGAGGATACGCCCAGCGCAGAAGGCGATACGCCAAGCGCGGAAGCCGATACTCCCACCACGGAAAGCAACGCACCCAGCGCAGAAGGCGACGTGCCCAGTACGGAAGCCGATACTCCCACCACGGAAAGCAACGCACCCAGCACAGAAGGCGACCTGCCCAGTACGGAAGCCGATACTCCCACCACGGAAAGCAACGCACCCAGCACAGAAGGCGACCTGCCCAGTACGGAAGCCGATACTCCCACCACGG